>JAUYMY010000053.1 GCA_030699385.1 Methylobacter sp. | reverse complement strand
AAGCCGACCATTATAACCTAGCCAACCAACTTGTCAACATCATTGTTAACTTTTTTCTTCTTACCAACCTCCTGTTAACGACCGAAGCCCTGAACAGCTGGCTATTATACAATTTATCAGAAATGCGTCAAGCGGTTATTTTCACCCGCGCAAACTTTCTTTTTCCCACTTGATACACATGCTGACTACCCACAGGAATTTCCAGCTTTGAATCGGAAACCTTTTCACCATCAATTTTTACCGCACCTTGTTTTATCATGCGATTAGATTCAGACGTACTCTCCGTCAATCCGGCATCTTTCAATAAATTGGCGATACCGTAACTTTGCCCGTCAATTTTTAATTCCAACTCATCCATTTCATCGGGCATTGCGCCACGCTGAAATCTGGCCTCAAAGTTTTCCAATGCTTTAACCGCCGCAGACGCATCATGGAATCTCTCTATGATTTCTTGAGCCAGCTTTACTTTATAGTTACGTGGATTTGCCCCTTGCTTGCATTCTTCTGCCCACAACGCTATTTCAGTCATTGGGCGAAAACTCAGCAATTCAAAATAACGCCACATCAACTCATCCGATATAGACATTAATTTGCCAAACATGTCATCAGCGGAATCCGCTATGCCCACATAATTATTCAGCGACTTGGACATTTTTTGCACGCCGTCCAATCCTTCTAATATAGGCATGGTCATAACAACCTGAGGTTTTTGCCCAAAAGCCTCTTGCAACTGTCGCCCTACTAATAAGTTAAACTTTTGATCAGTACCGCCCAATTCCACATCAGCTTTCATTGCCACTGAGTCATAGCCCTGTATCAATGGATACAAAAATTCATGTATCGCAATCGGTTGCCCTCCTTTAAAGCGCTTGCTGAAATCATCCCGCTCCAACATTCTGGCCACGGTATGCTTTGCTGCCAATTGAATCAAGTCAGCCGGCGACATCGCATTCATCCAGCTTGAATTAAACATCACCAGTGTTTTAGTCGGATCCAGGATTTTGAAAATTTGCTCCTCATAGGTTCGCGCATTATCAATCACCTCGTCCCGAGTTAAGGGCTTACGCGTCACGTTTTTCCCGGTTGGATCGCCTATCATGCCGGTAAAATCGCCAATTAGAAACAACACCTCATGTCCGAGATCTTGAAACTGCTTTAACTTATTAATCAGTACGGTATGCCCCAAATGTAAATCAGGAGCTGTCGGATCAAAACCAGCCTTAATACGAAGAGGCCGCCCCTCTTCCAACTTTTTAATTAATTCTTGCTTAACCAAAACCTCGTCAGTTCCTCTAAGCAGGTGTGCCAATACGTCCTCTTGCAAGTTTTCTCTCCAAAATAGTTACAAAATATTCATTATAGAATTAATAACCCGCTCTCTGAATAAAAACTTTGCCTATTGTAAATTGGTAAAAACACTTAAAACCCCTTAAAATAAGCGCATAAATTCATTAATTTCTATGATTTACCTAAATTTCAATTATTTAGCCTAGTGAAAAATAAAATCTATACATCCATGCTCTTTGGCATCAGCCTAGCCTTTTCGGTAGCTGGCCACGTCCAAGCAAAACCCGCCAGCAAAAGCGCGACGACCAGAACAGCTCACGCCACCACCGTTCATACCAAAAACACCACAACCGTTAGCAAGAAGAACGCGGTAACTGCCGCTAAATCGACATCTACCACCAAAAAGACCAGCGTCACATTAAAGCCTTCTAACAAAAAAAATACCGTCGCGCCAAGCAAAGACGCTAGCGCCAAAACAACCGTCAAAGTAACGTCTTCAAAAAAGTCGCTTACCAAAAAACAAACACTCACCACAAGCAAACTAAAAAACGACAAAACACCCGTTGCAGCCAAATCCACACATACAGAAAAATCCACGAAAAAAAATCAAACACTGGCCGCTACAAAAACAAAAAACACTAAGTCGGCTCTGACTTCAGTTAAATCCAAACACACCGATCATGCCTCTGCTGGGCTTGAACCTACATACAGAAAACATACGATTATTTCTTCCAAATCATCGGAACCAGAACCTCCTTATAAAGAACGCAAAGAACGGCAGCACACGCCCCTACTTAGCGAACTAAAGTTAGACAACAGCGAATCAGATCAACTTGTTCAGCAAAATAATGACAAACAATTTCATCCACTCACTTTCGACCAGAAACAAATCACAACCACTAACACCGCTCATGTTGCTATAGAAACCTCCTTATTTCTGGATGGACTCGAAGTTGGCTTATCAAAAGAACTCATTTTGCAACTGACCGATGTATTTGCCTGGGATATTGATTTTGCTACTAATTTACGCCCCGGCGATCAATTCACTGTTGTTTACGGCAAAAAAATAGTCAACGGCATAGAAACCGATACTGATGAAATTATTGCCGCCGAATTTATCAACCAAGGCTCACCTTACACGGCCATTCGATACATTGATGAATCCGGTGCCGCCAGCTATTACACGCCGGACGGACAATCACTGCAAAGGGCATTCCTAACCTCACCCGTTGATTTTATAAAAATCAGCTCTCATTTTGATATGCACCGTAAGCATCCCATTTTGAACAGGATTCGCGCGCATAAAGGCATCGACTACGCTGCAAGAGTGGGCACCCCAATCAAAACAACCGGTGACGGCACCATCACCTTTTTGGGCCGAAAAGGCGCCTATGGACAAGCCATCGTCATTCAACATAATGATCGCTATGAAACGCTGTACGCGCACATGTCCGGTTTCAAAAAAGGCTTGGCAGAGGGTAATCATGTTAAACAGGGCGAAGTCATCGGTTATGTCGGCCAATCCGGTTTGGCAACCGGCCCCCACTTGCATTATGAATTTCATGTTGATGGACTTTATCGCGACCCGGAAACCGTTAAAGTGCCGCACTCAATGCCTATTAACAGCGCGCTGCTGGCTGATTTCAAGACGCAAACCCAGCCATTTCTTGCCCAACTGCTTCAAGTCAAAGCCAAAAGCTTATTTGCGAAAAATCACTCGGCAACGGCGCTACCGCCTGCATCCGTTTCACCATCCCGATTTGATTAAGGCAAAGCCATGTCTGAGCTTTATATTGGCCTGATGTCTGGCACCAGCTTAGATGGTATTGATGCCGCCCTCATTGATGTTAAAGACAATAAAATCAATCTACTCAGCTTTGACTACCTGCCCTTACCTAACGACATACAGCAAACCCTACAACGACTCAGTAAGCCTGACGCACTGATCTCGCTAAAAGAATACGGGGCAATGGATACCCAGCTGGGCATCTTATTCGCTGAAGCCGCTAACAAGGTGCTGGCTAAAGCCCATATTCCAGCCGAATCCGTTCAGGCTATCGGCAGTCACGGCCTCACTGTCTACCATGCGCCCGGCATCAAATTGCCTTTTTCCCTGCAAATTGGCGACCCCAATATCATTGCCGAACTGACCGGCATTACCACCGTGGCCGATTTCAGACGTCGGGACATTGCCGTAAAAGGCCAAGGCGCGCCGCTTGTTCCGGCCTTTCACCAAGCCGTATTTCAGCACCCGGACGAACACCGCTGCATCGTCAATATCGGTGGCATTGCCAATATCACCGTGTTATCTTGCAATCCGTCCGCTGCTGTCATTGGCTTTGATACCGGCCCCGGCAACACCTTGATGGATTTATGGATAAAACTGCAACGTAACCTAGCCTACGACAAAAACGGCGCTTGGGCTAAAAGCGGCCACATCAATCACGACTTAATCACGCTATTAAAACAAGACGGCTATTTCAATACCGCCCCGCCCAAAAGCACCGGCAAAGAGTATTTTTCGCTGCCTTGGCTTTACCAATATTTCGATGCTTTCAGTTGCAAAGCGGAAGACGTGCAGGCCAGCTTATGTTTTTTGACCGCAATAACCATTTGCGATGCGATCAAAAAACACGCACCGACGACCGAGCGCATATTGATTTGCGGCGGCGGTAGTCATAATGCTTATTTAATGGAACTGATACAACAAAACAGCGGATGCCCTGTCGAATCGACCGAACACTACGGCCTTCATCCCGATCATGTCGAAGCCATGGCATTTGCGTGGTTAGCCAGACAAACAATGAACAAGCTACCAGGCAATGTTAAGGAAGTCACTGGTGCGAACAATTCAGTGATTCTTGGCGGGATTTATCAGGCAACAAAAAAGGCGGCATCACTGCCGCCCGAGAAAGGGGGAAACAATTAAGCAGAAAAAGACGATCCGCAACCACAAGTCGTGGTCGCGTTAGGGTTACGGATAACAAACTGCGAACCGGATAAATCTTCTTTGTAATCAATCTCGGCGCCGGTTAAATATTGAATACTCATCGCATCAATCAACACCGTCACACCGCCATTTTCAACACGGGTATCATCTTCATTGACCTCTTCGTCAAAGGTAAAACCATACTGAAAACCTGAACAGCCGCCACCAGAAACATAAACCCGCAACTTCAGATTATCATTACCTTCCTCAGCAATTAATTCGCTTACCTTGGAAGCGGCACTATCGGAAAAAACAATTGGATTAGTCATACACACACGCTATAAAAAATGGAGTTGGACTAAATTATGACTATACCTAGTTTTTTAGTCAAGAATTACAACAGCCCCAACCTAAAATCCTGATGCCTCATGATTTGGCGTGTAATGATTGAGTTTTGTCAGCGCAAAAATCCATAGAAAACGATTGATTGCTTCTACTTGAAGCGAAAAAGAGGCATAATGCCCAATTTTTAACGGTTTAACTTAGCAAGGAAGGCAGGTCATGACGCGATCAGAAAATATATATTTAGTGGGTCTAATGGGGGCAGGAAAAACCACAATAGGCCGACAATTAGCCAGAGCACTGTCAGTGCCTTTTTATGACAGTGACAAAGCCATTGAAGAACGCACTGGGGTCGATATTCCGACTATCTTTGAATTTGAGGGTGAAGAAGGCTTCAGAGACAGAGAGCAGAAAATGATTGAACAATTGACGCAAATGCAAGGCATTGTGCTGGCAACCGGCGGCGGTGCGATTTTGCGCGACGAAAACCGCAGGCTACTCAAAGAAAACGGTTTCATCGTCTACCTGCAATGCTCAGTCGAACGGATACTGGAACGCACACGCCGCGATACTCAACGTCCGCTACTCAAAACAGACAATCCCCGAGATCGTATAGAAAGCTTATTCGAGCAACGTGAGCCGTTGTATTTGTCTTGCGCCGATTTTAAAATCGACACAGGCGTGTTGCAGAGCAAAGATGTGGTCAGTCGCATCTTAGAGGAATACCAAGCCGTCAACCGTTAACTCGACTGGCAGCAGCCGACCTCGACGCGAACATCAGCGCTATTTTCCCGCTACCCAGCTCACGACCGCATGACCGCTCCCCGGCTTTTTCACTTAAGCTAACGCTAATCCGAGCCACAGACATTACTCAACATGAAAAAATTACTGGTTGAATTAGGTGACCGTAGTTACCCAATCTATATTGGCTCTGCTTTATTGAGCCAGACCGAACTGTTCACTCGCCATATCAAGTCCAAACAGATTGTCGTGGTGAGCAATGAAACCATTGCGCCGTTGTATCTCGATGCCGTACTAAAAAACCTGCAGGACTATCAGGTCGAAACCGTGATTTTGCCGGATGGCGAGCAATTCAAAACTTTGGATTTTGTCAGCCAAATTTTCGATAAATTGCTGGCCTGCAAATTTAGCCGTAATGCGACCTTGATTGCCTTGGGCGGCGGTGTTATCGGCGATATGGGCGGTTTTGCTGCGGCTTGTTATCAACGTGGCATTGCTTTTTTGCAAATCCCCACGACCTTGCTGGCACAGGTTGATTCATCGGTGGGCGGTAAAACCGGCGTGAATCATCCGTTGGGTAAAAACATGATCGGCGCTTTTTACCAGCCGCAATGCGTCATCGCCGACGCTGATCTGCTGGACACACTCGATGACCGCCAATTAGCGGCTGGCTTGGCCGAAGTGATCAAATACGGCCTGATCAGGGATGCAGACTTTTTTGTCTGGCTGGAAAACAATATCGACGCGTTGCTGGCCAGAGATAAGCCGGCGCTGGCTTATGCCATTGAACGCTCATGCATGAATAAAGCCGAAATCGTCGCTGAAGATGAAACCGAAACCGGTATCCGCGCAACCTTAAATTTAGGCCATACCTTTGGTCATGCAATTGAAACCGGCGCCGGTTACGGCACTTATCTGCACGGCGAAGCGGTTGCTATTGGCACCTGCCAGGCGGCGGATTTATCCCGGCGCAAAGGCTGGCTGACTGATGCCGATGTCGACAGAATCATTGCCTTATTTAAACGCGCCGGATTACCGGTAGAACCGCCTGAGCAAATTGATTCAGCGCGTTTTCTTGACTTAATGGCAGTAGACAAAAAGAATGTAGACGGCCAAATCAGGCTGATTCTGTTACAAAGAATCGGTCTGGCCACCTTGCCCGTAGACGTCCCCCAAGACTTATTAAAAATGACACTGAATACTTATGGTAGAAGATGATACTTTTACTTATCAGGCAAAACGACAACCGGCTGAGCCAACAACTGCCGGCTCGACCAGTACGCTTGATTATGCCCTGATCACCAAGGAGCGCACGCAAAAGCTGGATTTATTGCTTCATCTGCTGGCAAATTTACCGCACTCGCTGGTCGTTTGCGGCCCTGAAGGCATTGGCAAAACAACGCTGCTGACGGTGTTACAAGAGCGCCGAACCGAAGTATGGCAATATTGCCTGATGCAAGGTGATGCCAATCTCAGTTTTGAAGCGATTCAGCGGCACTTGGCCCAAGCCATTAGCCGCGAACAAGCACTGGCAATCACCTTGGCGCGCTATCAAGAACAACATAAACAGCTGATTCTGATTATTGATAATGCCGGTGCCTTGGTGCCGGGTTTAATTGCCGCCGTCATACAATATGCCATTGCTAATCCTGCGTTAAAGGTTATCTTCGCCTTAACGCATGACGAATTGCAGGTAAAACGCGGAACCGACCGTGCCGTTGATGATTGCCATATTGTCGAAATTCCAACCTTATCTGAAAAACAGTGCGGCGATTTTTTACAGCATCTGTCATTAAAACCCGCTGCAAATTTAACGTTTAAAGCGATTAACGACAACATGATAGCGCATGTTTACCGGGAAACGCATGGCGTTCCGGGGCGCATTATTGAAGCCGTATCGGGTTTATCCGGCGCTAAACGAGGCGGTGGAAAATTAACCTGGCAGCTTCCTTTAGCGGTTGCCACCGCCATTGGCATAGCCGTTGGCGCGCAATGGCTGTTGTTGTCGAAAGACACCGATAAAGCCGATGTAAAAGTTGAGCAGGTGGCAGACGAGCTTGCAATAGCGCCACCGGCGCCACCGGCGCCGCCAGTGCTTCCGGTTGAACCGGTTATTGAAGCCCCCGAACAGACCTTACCGGAACAGACAGTAGCGCCAATCGAAACCACTAACCCTAAAGATAATCATCCCGCCTTTGTGTCCGAAGTAAAAACGCTGCTAGAAAGCGCCGCTGTGACTAAAGCCCCGCTTCCGACAGAAACGAAAGAAATCTCGGAACAACCATTAAAACCGGCCGCGATTGAGTTGCCTAGCGTTGAAAAACAGAAAGTTAAAACAGTGCCAAAGCCCGAAACAAAACCAGCACTGAAGCCTGAAATAAAACCAGAACCAAAGCCGAAACCAAAGCCGGAACCTACAGCCGAACAGGTTGAGCATAAACCAGACACCGGCACACCGCCAAAAACAGCGGAGCAACTTTGGGCAGCACAGGAAAAACTAAGGCAAGAAATGCAAGCCAAAGGCCATGACCCAAAACCCTTGGCTGAACTTTTACCGCCAACTGAACCTGCGTCGATAGCATCAGCAAAGCATTTTACCTTGCAACTGATCGTATTATCGAAGCAGGCATCGGTTAACAGCATAGTCAAAAAATATCCGGCGATGGAACCGGATATTAAAACCATTAAAACGCTGATCAAGGGTCAGGAAAGGTTTGTTTTATATTACGGCGCCTATCCTGATGCCGCATCGGCTAATAGAGCCAAACAATCCCTGCCTTTTGAATTCCGCAATGCCTTAGTGAAGAAGGAATAAGACCGCTACCGTTTCCACGCGCCAGCGTTACATAAACAGGTAGCCAACGTTTTTTAATCTATTGAAAATATTATGTAACTACTCAGCGAAAAAAATAGAACACGGAAAAACACAGATCAGACGGATTTACACGGATTTTTTTTAAAATAGGCCGTGCTTTTAATCAGTGATTATCCGTTTTACTTGTGCCCCAGAGGGTATCAGTTCCATCCGTGTTCTATTGAATAGTTACGAAAAATAATTGCCTTCGCGCTCTTCGTGCTGAATCCGCCATTCCAAATAACCACAACTAAATGATCATGACTGCATTAAAAAACGACACCTTTATTAGAGCGCTGCTAAAACAACCTGTTGACTACACACCGATTTGGATGATGCGCCAAGCGGGGCGTTATTTGCCGGAATATAGAAAAGTCAGGGAACAGGCCGGTAGTTTTTTAGATCTGTGTACTAATCCCGAACTGGCCTGCGAGGTCACCTTGCAGCCCTTGCGCCGCTTCGATTTTGACGCCGCAATCTTGTTTTCGGACATATTGACCATTCCCGACGCGATGGGTTTGGGGCTTTATTTTACCGAAGGCGAAGGGCCTAAATTCAGCCATCCGGTCAGAACGGCGGCAGATGTGCATAAATTGCCGATTCCCGACCCAGAGATAGAACTACGTTATGTGATTGACGCCGTGCGCCTGATACGGAAAAACCTGCAAGGTAGTGTGCCGTTAATTGGCTTTTCCGGCAGTCCGTGGACATTGGCGACTTACATGGTTGAAGGCGGCAGCAGCAAATGTTTCCAAAAAGTCAAAAGCATGATGTACGAACAGCCTAAATTAATGCACATTATGCTGGATAAATTGGCGCAATCGGTAGCCAGCTATTTGAATGCCCAAATTGCGGCAGGTGCGCAGGCGGTAATGTTGTTCGACACCTGGGGCGGCATGTTGACCAGCGAAGATTATGCCGAATTTTCCTTGTATTACGCCAAACAAGTCAGGGCGCAACTTGACACCGCGGTAGACGGCCGACAAATCCCAACGATTTTGTTTACCAAAGGCGGCGGGCTTTGGCTGGAAGCAATGGCCGATTCCGGCTATGATGCGCTAGGACTGGATTGGCAGACCGATATAGGTTTGGCGCGCGCCCGCGTTGGCGATAAAGTGGCCTTACAGGGCAATATGGACCCAGTGGCGTTGTATGCCAACCCTGAAATCATCACAGAAAAAGTCAAAACCATTTTGCACAAATACGGCGCAGGTTCAGGCCATGTGTTCAATTTAGGGCATGGCATTTTGCCCGACATGAATCCCGATCACGTTAAAGCCATGGTTGATGCGGTACATGAACACAGCCGGATTTATCATTCAGAAAAATAGACGGTAGAGGTCGTAAATTATGAAATCATTAAAACTCTTTTTAGCAATCGGCTTGTTAGCGGGCAACGTCAGCATTAAAGCCGAAGATAAGCCGATTGATATTGTGGTACACAGAAGCCCCACCTGCACCTGCTGCGGCAAATGGATAGACCATTTGAAGCAAAATAATTTTAAAGTGCAGGACATCGTGACTAATGACGTGCAGGCGGTCAAAGATAAATACGGCATCACTGAACAACTGGCTTCCTGCCATACCGCTGTCGTTGAGGGTTATGCGGTCGAAGGCCATGTTCCCGCCGATGACATTAAAAAAATGTTAACCACTAAGCCAAAAATTACAGGCTTATCTGTTCCCGGCATGGTGACCGGCAGTCCCGGCATGGAAATGGGCGGTAAAACAGACCCGTATCAAGTGGTGAGTTTTGATGCTGAAAAGCATGTTGAAATCGTTAACAGCTACGAAGACGCAAAATGATTTTGGCGGGCGATGTCGGTGGCACAAAAACCATCCTGGCGCTGTTTGATGGCGTTAACTGCCTAAAAAAACAGCAATTTTCCAGTGCTGACTACTCAACCTTTAATGCCTTATTAAGCGTATTTTTAGCCAAGGTCGACAACGCAGCGATAGCCGCTGTGTGTATCGGCGTCGCGGGTGTCGTCGATAAGGGCCGTTGCGCAACCACCAATTTACCGTGGATACTCGACAGCCGCGAAATTGGTGCGCGCGTTAATAGCGAAAAAGTCTGGTTATTAAATGACTTGGAAGCGACCGCCTGGGGCTTGCTGGATTTGCCGAAACAGCAGCTTGTTGAATTGAATGCCGATGCGCACAGCCAACCCGGCAATATTGCCGTGCTGGCCGCCGGTACCGGCTTGGGCGAGGCCATTGTCGCTTGGGATGGTGCCGCGCATCACGTACTGGCCAGCGAAGGCGGCCATGCCGATTTTGCGCCCCATAATGAGCAGGAAATAGCCCTACTCAGGCACCTGATGAAAAAACACCCCGAGCATGTCAGCTATGAGCTGCTGTTATCCGGCGAAGGCTTGATTAATATTTATCAATTTCTCAAACACGCTAACGAGTCGGCCATTAATCCGCAAACCGAACGCCAAATGCTTGAACGCGATCCGGCTGCCGTCATTGGCGAAGCCGGCGTTGCCGGAAGCGACGCCTTGTGTGTCGAAGCGTTATCGCTGTTTTGCCGGATTTATGGTGCAGAAGCCGGAAACCTAGCACTAAAATGCCTGCCTTATGGCGGCATTTATTTAGCGGGCGGTATTGCGGCAAAAATATTGCCGGTGTTGCAACAAGGTGAATTTATGCGCGGTTTTTTAACCAAAGGCCGCTGCCGACAGGTATTGCAGAAGTTATCGATTAAGGTCTGCACCAACCCCGAAGTAGCCCTGCTCGGTGCGTTAAGTTATGCAAAAAATAACGACAACTGAAAACGATAATCAGCCCTTAGGCGATTTTCTGAAAAAACAGCCCCAAATAATTGTCCACGAAAAACACGAAAAGCACGAAAAACCAAAAGCAGGTATCTCCATGCGATACGAAAATAAGCGAAGCTATTATTTTTACTTCTTTTTTTTGTGATTTTCGTGGACTCTGTTTTTCTACAGCTTTCGATTATCAGGGGCATTCTTTATTAGACATTACCTTATTTCAACAACGGATGGTCTTTGGGTAACTGCCGCGCTATCCATAAGGCCAGCTTATGCTTCATATTCACCCCATTTTCCTGATCGAGCGCCAAGGGCTGAATAAGCCGGTCATTGACCAGTAAGCGATAAATACATTCAATCTTGTCCTTTGCCGAATCAGTTGCGGCAAAATGCGCATAACCGCGATTTTGTGCATAATTTTCAGCAACCTCCAACGCTTTTTTAAGCAATTGAGGTTCGTTTTTTAGCTTGGCCATGCTTGCCTGTCCTTTTTATTTAAAATCATTATCGCCACCTACCGCTACCGGCCACGTGGTTCAAAAAAGTCTGCATCTAAAACAGACCACTGTCGGTTAATAAACCCCTGTAAAGGCTGGTATTGCGCTTTGTAATTCATTTTGTCGCAATCAGCAATCCAAAAACCCAGATACAACCACTCAAGCCCCTGCTTTTGCGCTTGCTGTATTTGCCATAACACCGCATAAACGCCAGGACTGTAGCTGGAAAACTTGGGATCAAAAAAGGTATAAACAGCAGACAAGGCATTATCAAGTTGGTCTACAATAGCCACGGCGGCAAGCTCACCGGCACAAAAAAACTCGACAAATTGGCTGTTGCACCATGCGCTGCTTAAAAAATTCATGTACTCATCGGGCCGGGTGTTTGCCATATTACCGCCGGCATGACGCTGGTTTTGGTAGCGCAGATAAAGATCATAATGAGCCTGTTCAAAGGCGGCCGCTTTGACAACAACGACGGTATCCCGGTTTTTTTGCCGACAACGTTTTTGTCGGCGATTGGGTTTAAATTGCGTAACGGCTAGGCGCACCGGCACACATTGCCTGCATTGCAGACACTGCGGACGATAAAGTTCATCGCCGCTACGCCGGAAACCATGAGCAATCAGATAGGAGTAAATGGAGGTGCTAAGCCCGAACACGGGATCGACAAAGGCCAATTGCGCTTGCTCGTTGTCCAAATAACTGCAAGGATGTGGCGTGGTAATCAATAAAGGGATAGAAGTCATAATGGCTACTTTATAGGAGTGAACGTCAATTCAGCAAGAAAACACCCGATAAAAACGCATCAGCTGCATCAGCGTTATCATCCTGTCAATAAATCAAAATTTCAATCGGTATTAAAACTTATGAAAAAAATTCCTATCGGTATCAGCAGTTGTTTATTAGGCCAAAATGTCCGTTTTGACGGCGGCCACAAACGGGATTCGTATATTACCGGAACCCTGAGCGAATACTTTGACTTTCAACCCATTTGCCCGGAAGTCGGCATCGGCTTAGGGACGCCGCGACCGACTATCCATTTGGTCAAAATCGAAAATGAAGTGCACTGTGTCGGCATTAAAGACACTGAGATGGATGTCACCGAGCGCTTACGCAATTATGCCGAACACCAAAAAGAACTGCTCGACGGTTTGTGCGGTTATATTTTAAAAAAGGATTCGCCCAGTTGCGGCATGGAACGGGTCAAAGTTTATGTCGGCGCACAGCCGCATAAAGACGGCGTCGGCATTTATGCACGGGAAATGATGAAAAATCATCCGCTGTTGCCGGTGGAAGAAGAAGGCCGGCTTGGTGATGCCGGTTTGCGCGAGAATTTTATCCAGCGCGTTTATGTGCTGCATCGCTGGAAAACGATGCTTGATGAAGGCTTAACGCCTGCCGGCCTGACCAAATTTCATGCGCGGCATAAGCTGATTATCATGAGCCATGAAGATTACCGCGATCTGGGCCAGCTATTAGCGGGCGTGACCAAAACCAATATTACCCAAGTGGCGGAACAGTATATTTTGCAACTGATGACCGCGTTAAAAAAGGTGGCTAGCCGCAAGAATCACGTCAATGTCTTGCAGCACATACAAGGCTATCTAAAAAAGGACTTGAGCGCCGACGATAAAGCCGAATTGTGCGAAGTCATCGAGCGTTACCGCAATGGCTACGTCCCGCTGATTGTGCCGTTAACGCTGCTTAAACATCATTTTCGCAAGACGCCCGACCCGTACATAGAAGAATCTTATTACATGTCGCCTTATCCGCATGAACTGCAACTGATTAATCAACTGTAAGCGAGCTTGGTAACTTTTCATTAATATAACGACTCAGGCCAACCAGCAGAACAGATTACGCTTGAGTCTGTGGAGGGACGGGCTTGAGGCCGCCGATTATTCCGCCTAAAAGTCCGTTATGGTGTTATAAAGATGCGCCATGCACCCTTCCCAATCCGATAAACAAAAGCGCATGATCGAAGACATTAAAAAAACACTCTGGGCGACTGCTGACAAGCTGCGCGCTAACATGGACGCTGCCGAATACAAGCACATTGTGCTCGGCCTGATCTTTGTTAAATACATCTCCGACACCTTCCAAACCCGCCGCGCTGAACTCACGCGTAAGTTTGCCGATAGCCAGGACGATTACTATCTGGGCGATACCGACGCCGATTTGATTCATGCAGAACTTGAAGACCGCGATTATTATAAAGAGGTCAATGTATTCTGGGTGCCGGAAGCGGCGCGTTGGGAGAGTTTACGCGCTCAGGCTAAGCAAGCAGACATCGGCAAGCGTATCGACGACGCCTTGTCACTGATTGAAACTGAAAATCCCAAGCTCAAAGGCATCCTCGACAAACGCTATGCCCGTGTGCAACTGCCCGACGGCAAACTGGGCGAACTGGTTGATCTGGTCTCACAAATCGGCTTTGGCGAATCGACCGATACCGCTAAAAATCATGCCCGCGATCTGCTGGGGCAAGTGTATGAATATTTTCTGGGTCAGTTTGCCAGTGCTGAAGGTAAGCGCGGCGGACAGTTTTACACGCCTGCGTCTATCGTTAAAACCTTAGTCGCGGTACTTGCCCCGCATCAGGGTCAAGTGTATGACCCTTGCTGCGGCTCCGGCGGCATGTTTGTGCAATCTGAAAGATTTATTGAAGCCCACGGCGGCAAGTTAGGCGATGTTTCTATCTACGGACAGGAAGCCAACCCGACTACTTGGCGCTTGGCGGCGATGAATCTGGCCATTCGCGGCATCGACTTCAATTTGGGCAAAGAGCCTGCCGACACCTTTGTGCGTGACCAACACCCCGATCTGCGCGCCGATTTTGTGCTTGCCAATCCGCCGTTCAATATCTCCGATTGGTGGCACGGCAGTCTGGAGGGCGACCCGCGCTGGGTTTATGGTACGCCGCCACTGGGCAATGCCAACTACGCGTGGCTGCAACACATGCTGTATCACCTTAAACCGACAGGCCGCGCCGGTATCGTATTGGCTAATGGCTCCATGTCGTCCAGCCAAAACAGCGAAGGCGACATTCGCCGCGCGATGGTCGATGCTGACAAAGTGGAGGTGATGATCGCCCTGCCCGGCCAGCTGTTTTTTAACACCCAAATCCCCGCCTGCCTGTGGTTTCTGGTCAAGGAAAAACGCGCCCGGCAAGGCGAAGTCCTGTTCATCGACGCCCGTAAACTCGGCAGCATGATCAGCCGGGTGCAATGCGAATTTACCGATGAAGTTATTGATAGAATTGCCAATACCGTGGCCGCATGGCGTGGCGAGAGCCATTCAGGCGAAGCCTACGCCGATGTCGCTGGCTACTGTCGCAGCGTCACCCTGGCAGAAATCGCCGAACACGGCCATGTTTTAACGCCCGGTCGCTACGTCGGTGCAGAAGCGGTTGAAGACGATGACGAAGCCTTTGCCGAGAAAATGCAAAAGCTGACCGAAACCCTGGGCGAGCAGATGGCGAAAGGCGCGGAATTGGATCAGTTGATACGGCAGAAGTTGGGAGGGTTGGGGTATGAGTTCTGACATGCAGTTCTACAGTTACCTGTTGACTGACATCAAGACTCGAATTCAGGGCGCCCAAGTACGTGCCTTGTTGGCGGTGAACGCCGAATTATTACGGCTATATTGGGAAATCGGCCAAGTATTGCATACCCGGCAGCAAGAAAAAGGCTGGGGAGCCGGAGTAATTCCTAAACTAGCCATTGATTTGCACAACGAATTGCCAGAGCTCAAAGGTTTTTCCGAGCGCAACCTCAAGCGCATGCTGGGTTTTTACCGCGCCTATCCGCAACCTGAACAATTTGTGCCACAAGCGGTGGCACAAACGCACGATCTAAAAATACCCCGATGCTGGTCGGGGTTTGCAACCCCGACCGAAATGTTTGAATACTTCAATGGCTTTCAAAACGTGAGTGACGGGGTTGCAAACCCCGTCACGCTTTGTTGGGCTATGAATTTTAATGTCAAACAACGCATCCCAATGGAGGTAAAACCATGCTGTATTTGAATATCAATCAACTGCGACGATGTATGAAAACCTTGGAATCCTCGCTGCGGTTTTATCAACAAGCCGAAGGCGACAGTATTGAGCAGGAGGTCTTTCGCAACGCCATTATTAAGGGTTACGAGCTAACCCAAGAAACTGCGTTTAAATTACTCAAGAAAGCGCTAAAAGCCTATGGTCACGGCGGCAAGAAATTAGAATCCACACCGGTTAAAGACATTCTGCGACTGGCCGCCGTACATGATTTGCTAACGCTGCCCGAAGTCGAGCGCTGGTTCTCTTATCGCGACAACCGCAATAACACCGCGCACGATTACGGCGAACAGTTTGCTAACGAAACACTGATACTGATTCCTGCTTTTTTACAGGACATTGCAACCTTAGCTGATGTTTTAGAACGTAAATTGGGCAAAGAGGCGGACAATGTCAGTCGTTGAAACCTCTAAATTACATTTGCCGGCGCGCTATTTGCACATGGTTCAAACCATTTTGCAGACACATTTACCATGCGCGGAAGTTTGGGCGTATGGCAGTCGGGTCAACGGCGATTATTACGAAGCCAGCGATCTTGATTTAGTGGTGCGCCAGCCTGAAGACTTGAGCCGTGGACAAAACAATCTTTACGAGGTCATCGAGGCGTTTTCGGAAAGCAACCTGCCCATCATTGTGCAATTGGTCGATTGGGCGAGGATTCCCAACGATTTTCATGCCGAAATTGCAGACAATTATGTGGTGGTGCAGGATGCTAAGACAGAAGATGGGAGGATTGGGGTATGAGTTTTGATTGGAAGGACTGTACCTTAGGTGAATTTGTCCGTTTACAACGAGGACACGATCTAACTGCAAGCGAACAACTGCCGGGGGTAATACCAGTTATGGGTTCTGCTGGACAGAATGGCACCCACAACAAGGCTAAGGCAAGCGGTCCGGGGGTCGTGATTGGAAGGAGCGGAGCATCAATCGGGCGCGTACATTGTTCCAATGTTGATTTTTGGCCGCATAACACATGTCTTTACGTCACCGACTTCTTGGGCAACAGTCCGCGATTCGCTTACTACGTTTTACAGACGCTAGATCTTGCCGCTTATAACTCTGGCAGTGCGCAGCCATCGTTAAATAGAAATTACATATACTCGATTCAGCTTCGATTGCCGCCACGACCCGATCAGGACAATATTGTTGAATTATTGGAGGTACTCGACGACCGGATTTCCTTGCTACGCGAAACCAACGCCACCCTCGAAGCTATCGCCCAGGCGCTGTTTAAATCCTGGTTCGTGGACTTCGACCCGGTGTATGCCAAACAGCAAGGCCGCGAGCCGGAAGGTATGGATGCCGAAACCGCCGCGCTCTTCCCCGACAGCTTTGAAGAATCAGAACTGGGCTTGGTGCCGAGTGGATGGCAGGTTACGAGAATTTCTGAAGTAGCTGAAGTGATAAAAGGAAAGTCCTACAAAAGTTCTGAATTGGCAGAATCTCATCACACGGCACTTGTGTCATTGAAATCATTTGAACGTGGTGGCGGATTTCGCATGGATGGCTTTAAACCTTACAAAGGTTCTTATAAGCCAAATCAAGTTGTAGAGCCTGGCGATCTAATTGTTGCATATACGGATGTAACACAAGCCGCTGAGTTAATCGGAAAACCAGCAATTGTTGTAGGAGTTTCAGACTATCAAACCCTTGTGGCTTCTTTGGATGTCGGTATTGTCAGGCCAACCCCACGAGTTATGAATCGGCAATATCTGTATGGTTTGTTCAGAACAGATGTATTTCAATCCCATACTTTTGCACATACTTCGGGAACAACAGTTTTACATTTATCAAAAGATGGCATTGGATCTTTTCAATTTGCATGTCCGCCAATTAATATACTGCTTATTTATTCGGAAATCGCAGAATCACTTGCTTGTCGTCGACAAACTAATTCTGATCAAGCCCAAACCCTAGCCACCCTCCGCGACACCTTACTCCCCCGCCTAATCTCCGGCCAACTCCGCCTGCCCGATACCGAAACTCACTTGAACGAGGCCTCCTAATGCCATTTGACCGTAACCAGCCCTACAACGATTTGCCTTTGTTGCCGCCGCAGCTTGACTTGGAAACCAAGGCTGTATTGAAACAGACCATCGCCGCGCGTGCCGCCTTGGCCGATTTGAAAGGCGCGGCACGGCAATTGCCCAATCAGGCTGTGTTGATACAGGCGCTGGGGCTACAGGAAGCCAAGCTGTCATCGGAAATTGAAAATATCGTCACCACCAACGATGCGCTGTTTCGAGGTTTTGCCAACAATGGCGAAGGCGCCGATGCGCCGACCAAAGAGGTGTTGCATTACAAGGATGCGCTGTGGGCAGGGTTTCAGTGGGTAAAGGACGATATGCCGCTGACCACGCGATTGTTCGAAAATTTATATCGTGTTGTGAAGCAGGCGGATGACGGTTTGCGCCGTTTACCGGGTACGCATTTGTCCAATCCAATGGGCGAAACGATTTACACCCCGCCGGAAGGCGAAAAGGTAATTCGTGACAAGCTGGCGAATTTGGAGCGATTTATCAACGAGCCATCCGAACTGGATCCGTTGGTGCGTCTGGCGGTGATGCATTACCAGTTTGAAGCGATACACCCGTTCCCCGACGGCAATGGTCGGGTGGGGCGAATTTTGAATATTTTGCTGCTGCTATCCGAAAAACTGCTCGATGTACCGATTGTATATTTGTCGCGCTACATCATGGATAACAAGGGCGATTACTACCGGGGTTTGGCTGGCGTGACCGAGCGTGGCGAGTGGGAACCCTGGGTGTTGTTCATGTTGCGTGCGGTAGAGAGCACGTCGCATGTGACTTGCGCGCGTATCGTGGCGATTGAGGCGTTGATGCGTGATGCGGCTGCCCGAGCGGAAGGAGTGTTGCCGAAGGTGCAAGTGGCAGGTATTTTGGATGTGGTATTTCGCCACCCTTACTGCAAAGTTCGATTTCTGGAAGAAGCCGGGCTGGGTTCAAGACAGACTTGCACCAAGTATTTGCGAGCACTGACCGAGGCAGGTTTATTACGGGAGCAGGCGGTGTGGAGGGAGAATTATTATATCAATGATGCTTTTTTCGATATCTTGGTGCGCTGACATCATGCTGATGTTTTTAACATGACTCTCTTATCATGTTAAAAATAACTAACATTTTTTACATGATAAGAGAGTCATGTAAAGCTTTTTACTGTGACAAACGTGAGCAAAAACCGACTGGAAAGAATTTTCTGCTTGCTTTGATGTATAAAAAATTCCTTTTTCTATACTCAGCAGCATTTAATATATTTGGCGAAATGGAAGTGAACAAATGACCGAAGACCAACTGGAACAAGAAACTTTAGCCTGGCTGGCGGATGTCGGCTATACGGCTGTCTATGGCCCTGATATTGCAGTTGATGGCAATGCGCCGGAGCGCAGCAATTACGTTCAGGTGGTTTTGGTGCAACGTTTGCGCGATGCGATCAACCGGCTTAATCCTCGGGTGCCGCAGGTTGCTCGTGAAGATGCGTTGCAGCAGGTGCTGAATCTGGATACGCCGGTATTGTTGGCGGCTAATCGTCATTTTCATCGGCTGTTAGTCAATGGTGTGCCGGTGCAATATCAACAAGACGGCGAGACGCGCGGCGATTTTGTCCGGTTGATCGACTTTGAGGATGCCACGGCCAATGAGTGGCTGGCGATTAATCAGTTTTCGATTAAAGGCGCCAAAGTGACCCGCCGCCCGGATATTATTTTATTCGTTAACGGTTTGCCGCTGGTGTTGCTGGAGTTGAAGAACCCGGCCGACATGAGCGCCGATGTTTGGAAAGCTTACGAGCAGATACAAACTTACAAGGAACAGATAGCGGAGGTGTTCCAGTACAACGAAATACTGGTGGTGTCGGATGGCACGGAAGCGCTGATGGGTTCCTTGTCTGCTGATGCGGAGCGCTTTATGGCTTGGCGTACCATCGACGGGGTGACGCTTGATCCACTGGGTCAATTTAATGAGCTGGAGACGCTGATTCGCGGGGTATTGGCGCCGGTTTATTTGCTGGATTTTTTGCGCTTTTTTGTGCTGTTTGAAGATGACGGCACGCTGGTGAAGAAGATCGCCGGGTATCACCAATTTCATGCGGTGCGTTTGGCCATCAGTCAGGTCATCGCGGCATCCAGGCCCGGCGGCAGTCAAAAAGGCGGTGTGGTTTGGCATACCCAAGGTTCCGGAAAAAGCATCACCATGACCTGCTTTGCCGCTCGTGTAATGCGCGAGGTGGCGATGGAGAATCCGACTATCGTAGTGATTACCGACCGCAATGATCTGGATGGGCAATTGTTTGGCGTGTTTTCGCTGGCGCAGGATTTATTGCGCGAACAACCGATACAGGGCGAAACCCGGCAGGATTTACGCGCCAAGTTAGCGAATCGCCCGTCCGGCGGTATCGTGTTTGCCACTATCCAGAAGTTTATGCCGGGTGAAGATGAAGACAATTTTCCGGTGCTATCGGCGCGGCATAATATTGTGGTCATTGCTGATGAAGCGCACCGCACCCAGTACGGTTTTGCTGCCAAGCTTAAAACTCGAAAGCCACGGGATGGCGTGTTAAACCTCGCCCCGTCGGCGCAACCCGGCGCTGTCGCAGATGGGGCGGCCTATTATCAAGTGGGCTATGCTCAGCATTTGCGTGATGCGTTGCCTAATGCCACTTTTGTCGCTTTTACCGGTACGCCGGTGTCTTCCGAAGACCGCGATACACGTGCGGTATTTGGTGATTACATCCATATCTACGATATGCAGCAGGCGCGGGATGATGGCGCTACGGTTGCCATTTATTTTGAGTCACGCTTGGCTAAATTGGGCTTAAAAGCCGAGTCATTACCGGACATTGATACGGAAGTGGACGAGCTGGCGGAAGATGAAGAAGAGGATCAGCAAGCCCGATTAAAAAGCCGCTGGGCAGCGCTGGAAGGCATTGTCGGTGCTGAGCCGCGCATTCAGCAAGTGGCGGCCGATCTGGTGGCGCACTTTGAAGAACGCAGCCAAGCGCAAGCGGGTAAAGCCATGATTGTCGCGATGAGCCGTGACATCGCTGTGCATCTGTATAACGCGATCATCGCCTTGCGGCCGGATTGGCATGATGAAGACCCGGAAAAGGGTGTCATCAAGGTGGTAATGACCGGTTCCGCCAGCGACAAGGCGTTGTTAAGGCCGCATATCTATTCCAAGCAAGTCAAAAAACGACTGGAAAAACGCTTCAAAGACCCCGATGATCCGATGCGGCTGGTGATTGTGCGTGATATGTGGCTGACCGGCTTTGATGCGCCGTGCGTACATACGATGTACGTAGACAAGCCGATGAAAGGCCATAACCTGATGCAGGCCATTGCCCGAGTCAATCGGGTATTCCGCGACAAACAAGGCGGCTTGGTGGTTGATTACATCGGTATCGCCAATGACCTGCAACAAGCGTTAAAGGAATACACCGCCAGCAAGGGGCGCGGACGTCTGACGGTCGATGCTTATGAAGCCTACGCGGTGCTGGAAGAAAAAATCGATATTCTGCGCGCTCTGCTGCATCAATTTGATTACAGCGAATTCCTGACCGGCGGCCACACGATGCTGGCGAAAACCGCCAACCATATACTCGGCATCAAGGACGGCAAAAAGCGCTTCGGTGATACGGCCTTGGCGATGTCGAAAGCCTTTACTTTATGTTGTACGCTGGATGAAGCTAAAGCGGTGCGTGAAGAAGTGGCCTTCTTCCAGGCGGTTAAGGTGTTGCTGACCAAGAAGGAAGTCAGCAGCAAAAAGAAAAGCAATGAACAGCGCGAACTGGCAATACGCCAGATTATCGGCGCGGCGGTGGTGTCGGAAGAAGTGGTCGATATTTTCAACGCCGTCGGTCTGGATAAGCCGAATATCGGTATTCTGGACGAAGACTTTCTAAACGACGTGCGCAATCTGCCGGAGCGTAATCTGGCGGTAGAATTGCTGGAGCGTTTGTTGGAAGGGGAAATTAAAAGCCGATTTGCCAGTAATGTCGTGCAACAGAACAAGTTTTCAGAGTTGCTCGCCAACGTCATCAAGCGTTATCAGAACCGTTCCATCGAAACTGCGCAAGTCATGGAAGAGCTGATACAGATGGCGAAGAAGTTTAAAGAAGCGGTGAGCCGAGGCGACGACCTTGGCCTTAACAATGACGAACTGGCTTTTTATGATGCTCTGGCTAATAACGAAGAGTCGGTGCGCGAACTGGGTGATGAAACCCTGAAGCTTATCGCCCATGAACTGGCGGAAAGTTTACGCAAAAGCACCAGTGTCGATTGGTCGGTGCGCGAAAGTGTTCGTGCCAGCCTGAGATTGATGGTGAAACGGATACTGCGCAAATATAAATACCCGCCTGCGCAACAAGAAGAGGCCGTGCAATTGGTGTTGGAGCAGGCCGAGAGTTTGTGTGCGGAGTGGGCATAGCGGGAGATATTTTGATAAAACGTCATCGCCCTATTCGGCTTCGAATGCGAAATATTAAAAGAAGCCGCTGAGACGGATAACAAAAATCGCTCACTCTGTCGCTTTTAGATCAAGGCCTTGGATATTATTAACAATATTTTCGCCAGAACACTTAACCGTTGTCATTAACTTTTGGTCGATCAATACATTAACCCCGGCTTCAACAGCATGCTCATCACTGAGCCGGTCCACACCCCAGAAAACGTTGTAAGTCGCTTTACCATTGGGGATGTCGATAGCATAAGATTCATAACGTCCTATACCTGCCCATTGAAATGTCGATGCTTTTTCACGCGGGATTTTAATAGCGATTTCTGGTTTTTTCTGTGCTTTGCCAAACGAATAATCAATCGTTTTTCCGGAATCGCACACTTCAATTTTCTTGCCTTTAATCGTAGGACAAGAAAACAAGATTTTATTTTTGCCACAATCTGCATAAACAGTGGGGGCGCATAAAGCCGCAACTACGACAGCTATTATTAGCAATCTATGCTGGGCAGGTTTGTACGGCGCTTTATTTTTCATGTTGGCAAGATACCAAGGCCAGGTGGTCAGGTAACCTCTTTTGGATAATTACCTGACCTGATCGAACGGATAAAAATAGACTTAATCTGTTCGCAGATTAAGCGGTGACTTGTACTTTAGGTATGCCCTCAGGAAACTGCATGGTCATGCAATGCAGACTGCCGTATTGATGCACCAAGGGCTGGCAGGGAACGCTGATAAGCTTGCGATCAGGGAAACAAGCAGCGAGGCGCTGCAAGGCTACCGCATCCATCGGGTCGCCGTAGGATGGCACCAGCACGGCATGGTTGATGATTAAAAAATTGGCATAATTGGCCGGGAGTTGTTGCTCGTCTTCATCATAAATAGGCTTCGGCAACGGTAACGGCACCAAATGGTAAACGTCGCCATCTTGCGTCCTGAGCGCTTGCAGCTGCGTTTCCATGAACTTCAGGCTGTTGTAATGCGGATCTTCCGGGTCATCGCAGCTGGTGTAGGCGATGGTGTCGGCGCTGCAAAAACGCGCCAGCGTATCGATATGGGCATCGGTGTCGTCGCCGGTCAGATTTTCTTGATCCAGCCAGAATACCCGTTTGGCACCCAGATTTTGCAACAGTTGCTGTTCTATTTCCTGCTGGCTCAAGCCTTTGTTCCGGTTCGGGTTTAACAGGCATTGTTTGGTGGTCAATAAGGTGTCGATGCCGTCGCTTTCGACGCTGCCGCCTTCCAGGATAAAATCCACATCGGTATGGCTGGCGCCTTTAAACGGTTTGGCATTGAGCAGTTTATGATTCAGGTCGTTGTCGTTTTGGTGCGAATATTTCCCGCCCCAGCCATTGAACAGGAAGTTCAGATGGGTGATCACGCCGTCTTTTTCGACGCTAAGAAACACGGTGTCCCTGACCCAAATGTCATTGACGGCGGCGTGGATGAATTCGATGTTGGTGTTAGTGCTGATTAAACTTTGGATATGCTGTTGATGGCTGTCATCACGGCAGACGATAAGCAGTTTTTGGTACTGGCTGATGGTGTCGCTAATCACGCTGTAGGATTGTTCTACGGCATCGAGGTTGCGAAAATCGCCGGTTTTATGCGGCCATGCGATCAATACGGCGGATTGTTTTTCCCATTCTGCTGGAAATCTGTTCATGGTTTTAGTTCCCTGTAATTGTATGTTCCGGCTGTGTGCCGAAATCTGAGTGAAACAACATTTCTTGAGCATGTGCCAGCGTGTTGGCGGTGATATGGATACCGCCCAGCATTCTGGCAATTTCTTCGATGCGCTCCTGGGTGTCCAGCAAGCGCACTGAGGAAGAGGTTACATCGGTTTGGTTGTTTTTTTCAACGTAGAGGTGGTGATGCGCTTGTGCAGCGACTTGTGGAAGGTGAGTGACGCACATAACTTGCCGGTTATGGCTTAAGCTGCGCAGTTTTTGTCCGACGATTTCGGCAATGCCTCCGCCTATGCCTGAATCTACCTCATCAAAAATCATCGTCGGGGTGGTTTTATCACTGGACGTGGTGACTTGAATCGCCAAGCTGATGCGTGACAATTCGCCGCCGGAAGCGACTTTGACCAGTGGTTTTGCCGGTAGGCCGGGATTGGCGCTGACCAGGAATTCTATTTTATCTTTGCCGTTCAATTTGGGCGTGGCGCTGTCCAAGGCGGCAATGTCAACCAGAAACTCGCCTTGCGGCATGCCCAATTCTTTAATCATCGCGGAAATTTGTTGTTGCAGTTTTTGGCCGCTCAGTTTGCGCTGTACGGACAGCTCTGCGGCCTGTTGCTGGTAGTCGGCCAGCAGTGTTGCGCTGGCGGCGGTCAAGGCTTCGATGCGTTCGCTGCTGTGCGCGAGGCTGTCGAGTTCATGTTCCAGCTTATTAACCAGTTCCGGCAATTCATCAGGGCTTACGTGATGTTTGCGGCTCAGATTTTGCACAATGCCGATCCGGTTTTCGATGTCGTCCAGACGTTGCGGGTCGGCTTCCTGTGCCTCCAGAAAACGGCGCAATTGCAGTGACGCTTCTTCAACCTGAATCTGCGCTTCGGAGAGCATGGTGCAGATTTCGTTTAATTCCGGTGCAAATTGGGCAAGGTGGCTTAATTCACTGAGGCTTTGGTTTAGCTGGTGGTTGACCGATTGCCGGTCGTTTTCGTAGAGCAAATCAACCTGGGTTTGGCCGGTGCTTAAAATCTGCCCCAGATTGGCCAGTTTGGCGTGTTCTTCCGACAGCTCGGCATAACTGAAATTAGCCAAATCCAATTGTTGCAACTCGTCCAGTTGATAACGCAGCAATTCTTCGCGCTCGCTTTGGTCGGTGCTGGATTTAATCAGGCTGGCGAGTTCCTTGCTGGTTTGCTGCCATTGCCGGAAACAGGCGTTGACACTGTCCAGCAGCGGCTGGTTTTTGGCGTAAGCATCGAGCAGGCGGCGTTGCTCGTCAGGGTTGAGCAAGGTCAAATGCGCGTGTTGGCCGTGGATTTCAACCAGCTTTTCGCTCAGCTCCTGCAAGGCCTGCAAGGTCACCGGGCGGTTGTTGATGTAAGCCTTGGAACGGCCATCGGCATTGACCACACGGCGAATCAGACATTGCTGCTCGGCGTCCAATTCATTGTCTTTCAACCAAAGCTGTGCCAACGGCGCATCGGCCAAATCAAATTCCAGGTTGATTTCGGCGCGTTTGCTATTCGGGCGCACGTAGCCGGAATCGGCGCGGTCGCCCAAAGCGAGTCCTAACGCGGTCAATAAAATAGACTTGCCGGCGCCGGTTTCGCCGGTCAGCACCGACATGCCTTGTTCCAAGTCGAGGTCTAATGATTTAACGACCGCAAGGTCGATAATATTAAGGTTCAATAGCATGATTGTCTGTGTGGTAACCACTGCTCCAGTTTAATTTGTGCCTGAGTATATAGAAAAAATCATGGCCTTCCGGATGCAAAATTCTAATCGGTTTCGGTTCCTTTTTAATCAAAATTTTATCGCTGATTAAAACTTCAGGGATTTCAATATGATCGCAAGTCACCAAGGCGTTGATTTGTTTAGTCTGGCAAAAACTGATTTCAATTTCGGCGCTGTCGTTGATGACAATAGGCCGGTTCGACAGCGTATGGGGATTAAGCGGCACTAAGACCAGCGCGTTTAACGCCGGATGCAAAATCGGCCCGCCCGCAGACAAGGAATAAGCGGTCGATCCGGTTGGCGTGGACACAATCAAGCCGTCGGAGCGTTGCGAATTTAAAAACACATTGTCGATTTTGGTGATGATTTCTATCATGCTCGGCGTAACCCAGCGATGGATAACCACCTCGTTGACCGCCGTTTCTTCGTGTATCACCTGCCCGTCACGGATAATTTTGGTGCGCAATAAATGACGTTTTTCTTCTGTGTAATGGCCTTGCAGAATATAAAGCAGCTTGTCGGACAGCTCGTCGGGCGAGATGTCGACCAGAAAACCCAGTCGCCCCAGATTAATGCCAATCAACGGAATATCGTAAGCGACGATAGCGCGGGCGGCGGCCAAAAAAGTGCCGTCGCCGCCAACCGCAATGACCAGATCGCAATGCTGGCCCAGTGTGTCTATCGCGCAGACGTTAACAGCGGGATGGTCGATGAAACCGGCGCTGTCTTTGGCAACAATCACGGTGTACTGGTGTTGAGTCAAAAAAACATGCAGCGCGGTCAAGGTCGCGGCGATGCCGGGATCGCTGGGTTTGCCGATGATACCAATAGTCTTAAAAGGGGTCTGCATGATGGAATGACAATCGAAAAATGAACTCGATTATACAAAAAAACCTGAACTCGCCTAGGAGTATTAGGTGATTCCTGAGAAATAAGGCCATTTCCTGAAAAAGACATACCAGGAATTGTCCACGAAAAGCACGAAAGCCACGAAATTTTTCGTGTTTTTCGTGCTTTTCGTGGACTTTATTTTTTACATATCATGATCATCAAGGGATGTTATTTCTCGGAGATGGCCTAATGCCCCCTGATGATCGTAGGGGTAAAAAAACAAAGATGACTGCTTTTGGCTTTTCGTGTTTTTTGTGCTTTTCGTGGACTATCTTTTCAGTAAATTCAGATCCGTTATGTCAATCAACCGTCCATTGCACCAAGCCGCTGTACGAGGTGGCGATGACAATCAGGCCGAAGGCGATGCGGTACCAGGCAAAAATAATAAAATCATGGTGGCTGATATATCGCAATAAGGCTTTGATGGCTAACAGCGCGCTGAAAAATGCGGTGATCAAGCCGGCGGCAAAATAAGGTGCGTCGGTGGCTAAATCCAATAAATCGCGGTGTTTGTACAAATCGTAAATGCTGGCGGCAATCAGCGTCGGAATCGCCAGAAAAAACGAAAATTCAGTGGCCGCTTTGCGCGATAGCCCGAACAACAGGCCGCCGATGATGGTCGCGCCGGAACGCGATGTGCCTGGAATCAGCGCAAAAGCCTGGGCAAAGCCGAGTTTTAAGGCATCCCATGCTGACAAGTCTTCAATCTCAACAATGCGAATTTTATGTTCGCGTTTTTCTGCCCATATAATCACTAATGCGCCGATAATAAATGCCAGCGCCACCGGTATCGGCTTGAATAACATGGCTTTAATGTGTTTTCCGAACAGCAGCCCCAAGGTTGCCAGCGGCATGAAAGCAATAATCAAATTAAAGGCGAATTTTCGCGCCGCCGCAGAGCTGGGCAAGCCTTTAACGACGGTGGCGATTTTGACGCGATATTCCCAGCACACCGCCAGAATGGCGCCGACCTGAATGACAATGGAAAATAATTTGCCTTTGTCATCATTAAAATCGAGCAAGTCGCCGACCAGGATTAAATGCCCTGTGCTGGAGATTGGCAAAAATTCGGTCAAGCCCTCAACAATGCCCAGAATAATGGCTTTAATTATTAACAGTGTGTCCATGCATGAGCCCCGTTGGGTAAAAAGTGGTCGCGTAATTTTTTATAATAAACGCTGAAGCCATAAAAAAACAAACATCCGGCTGGAGAAAGCTAAATTAGCCGGACTTGTTACGATAGCGAAATGACTAAAACGGGTGCATTATCGGCCTTGCATTGTTTATACTATGTCCAATAACAGAGCAGTTCTGGTCTTGTTTGCGCTATTTTAGTAAAATGCCGCATTTTTTACGCGCTTGTGCCCTATGGGTAACTTTAACAACTCAAAATTCATGCCTATCCGCAGCAACAGGATCAATCAATGACCAACAGTTTAATCTCAAAAATCACCGGAAAAAATGACATAGATCCCGCAGAAACCAGGGAATGGGTTGAAGCGCTGCAAGCCGTGCTGGAGCACGATGGCAGTGAGCGCGTACATTTTCTGATTGAACGCTTGGTTGAGATCACGCGGCAGGCCGGATTCGATATTCCATTCAGCGCCAATACCGCCTACCTCAACACCATTCCGGTGGAACAACAGGCGCAGCTTCCCGGCGACATCGATATAGAGCACCGTATTCGCGCTTATGTGCGCTGGAATGCAATGATGATGGTGTTAAGGGCGAACAAGCACACCAACGTCGGCGGGCACATTGCCAGTTTTGCTTCGGCGGCGACTTTATATGATATTGGCTACAATCATTTTTGGCATGCACCTTCAGACCAACATGACGGCGATTTAATTTTTACCCAAGGCCATTTAACCCCGGGCGATTATGCCCGCGCGTTTTTGCTGGGACGCCTGACGCTGGAACAGATGGACAATTTCCGCCAGGAAGTCAACGGCAATGGCCTGCCCTCTTATCCGCATCCTTGGCTGATGCCTGATTTCTGGCAATTTCCTACTGTGTCTATGGGTCTTGGCCCGATTATGGCGATTTATCAGGCGCGTTTTATGCGCTATTTGCAGGATAGAGGTTTTGCCGATACCTCAAACCGCAAGGTGTGGAGTTTTCTCGGCGATGGCGAAACTGACGAGCCCGAATCGTTGGGCGCTATCGGCATGGCCGGTCGGGAAAAGCTGGATAACCTGATTTTTGTGGTCAATTGCAATCTGCAACGCCTGGATGGCCCGGTACGCGGCAACGGCAAGATTATTCAGGAACTCGAAAGCGAGTTCCGTGGTGCTGGTTGGAATGTGATCAAACTGGTTTGGGGGCAGCGCTGGGATTCACTGTTGGCGCGTGATAAAGACGGCCTGTTGGCAGCGCGGATGATGACTTGTGTTGACGGCGATTACCAAACGTTTAAGGCGAAAGACGGCGCTTATGTGCGCGAACATTTCTTTAATTCGCCGGAACTGAAAGCCATGGTGTCCGATTGGTCAGACCGCGATATTTACGAACTGAATCGCGGCGGTCATGATCCGGTTAAAGTATTTGCCGCGTTCCATGCGGCGGTTAACCATAAAGGCCAGCCGACTGTGATTCTAGCCAAAACCATTAAAGGCTATGGCATGGGCGATTCCGGCGAAGCGCAGAACATCTCGCATCAACAGAAAAAAATGAGCCCGAGTTCGTTAAGTAATTTCCGCAGCCGTTATTCTTTGCCGGTGACTGATGAAGAATTGCCGAACCTGCCTTATTTGAGTTTCCCCGAAGGCTCAAAAGAATTGGCCTACATGAAAAAACGCCGTGAAGAATTAGGCGGCGATTTGCCTGCGAGAAGAGCCAAATCCTATGCTCTGGATGTGCCGGTATTGAACGATTTCAAACCGCTGTTGGAAGCCAGCGGCGAAGGCCGTGAAACCTCGACCACCATGGCTTTTGTGCGTTTGCTTAATATTCTGACTAAAGATCAAAATATCGGCAAACGCGTGGTGCCGATTGTGCCTGACGAATCCAGAACTTTCGGCATGGAAGGCATGTTCCGGCAACTGGGCATCTGGTCGCAGGTCGGCCAGTTGTACACTCCGCAAGATGCCGACCAACTGATGTTTTACAAAGAAGACAAACACGGCCAGGTCTTGCAGGAAGGCATCAATGAAGCGGGCGGATTGTGCGACTGGATTGCGGCGGGCACGTCTTATTCGACCCATAACGTGCCGATGATTCCGTTCTTCATTTATTATTCGATGTTCGGTTTCCAACGCGTTGGCGATTTGATTTGGGCGGCTGCCGATCAACGCACCCGTGGCTTTTTAATGGGCGGCACCGCTGGACGCACCACGCTGAACGGCGAAGGCCTGCAGCATGAAGATGGCCACAGCCATTTGATGTCGGCCACCGTGCCTAACTGCGTATCTTACGATCCAACTTATGCCTACGAATTGGCGGTAATTATCCAGGACGGCCTGCGTCGCATGTATGTCGAGCAGGAAGACGTGTTCTATTACATCACCGTAATGAACGAAAACTATGCCCATCCGGCTATGCCCAAAGGCGCAGAATTGGATATTCTTAAAGGCATGTACAGCTTTAAAAAAGGCGCTAAGAAATCCCCTAAAGTTCAATTGCTGGGTTCAGGCACGATTTTCCGCGAAGTCGAAGCGGCCGCTGAATTGTTAAGCAAGGACTGGGGTGTGGAAGCCGATTTATGGAGCTGCACCAGCTTTACCGAGTTGGCCAGAAACGGCCAAATCTGTGAGCGTTGGAACCGTCTGCATCCGACCGAAACGCCCAAACAACCCCATGTCGCGCATTGTCTTGGCAAAGCGGAAGGCCCTGTGATTGCCGCCAGCGATTACACCCGCGCCTTTGCCGAACAGATTCGCGGTTTAATTTCCGCGCCTTATACCGTGCTCGGCACCGACGGTTTTGGCCGTTCCGATACCCGCGAAAATCTGCGCCGGTTTTTCGAGGTAGACCGCTATCATGTCACCATTGCCGCACTTAAAAGCCTGGCAGATTTGGGGCAGTTCGATGCCGCTAAAATTGATGTGGCGATTGCCAAATACGGCATAAACCCCGATGTCACCGCTCCCTGGCTAATTTAACGGAAGGACACAAATATGGCTGATCTAATTGAAATAAAGGTTCCTGACGTTGGCAATGTCGAAAATATCGACGTCGTGGACGTGTTGGTTAAACCGGGCGATGCGGTAAAACTGGAACAAACGCTGGCGATACTTGAAACTGACAAGGCCAGCATGGATTTGCCTGCCAGCGCCGCCGGCATTGTGCAGGAATTGTTTATTAAAGCCGGTGATAAAGTATCCGAAGGCACGCTGATAGTGACGTTGTTGCCGACTGAAGCGGCGCCGTCAAGTGTCGCTGAAACAGAAGAAGCCAGCGTTGCGGCAGCCGAGCAACCGGCAGCACCAACCGTTGTAGCAGCGCCGGAGAAAGCAGTTGAGGTGAAAGCCGAACCTGTGCCTGCCAATGCCTCAGGCAAAGCGGCTCACGCCACACCGGCAGTCCGGCTGTTTGCCCGCGAACTGGGCGTTGACATTAACAAAATAAGCACCGGCAGCGGCCGCAAAGGGCGCATTTTAAAAGACGATGTGAAAAATTTCGTCAAGAAGGCGATGACCGAAGGCACCGCACCCAGCGGCAGCGGCATTCCGGCGATGCCGAGTGTCGATTTCTCCCAATTCGGCGAGACAGAAGAACAAAAGCTCAGCAAGATCAAACGCCTGACCGGGCAAAACCTGAGCAGGGTCTGGCTGAATCTGCCGATGGTCACTTACCATGACGAAGCCGACATCACCGAAATGGAAGCGTTCCGCGTGGCGCTGAATGCCGAAAAAGGCAAAGACGAGGTCAAAGTCACCGGCCTGGTGTTCATCATTAAAGCCTTGGTTGCGGCAATGGAGCAATTTCCGCAATTTAACGCCTCGCTGTCCGCTGACGGCGAAAAACTGATACTGAAAAAATACGTCAATGTCGGCATTGCCGTCGATACGCCCAATGGCCTAGTCGTGCCGGTATTAAGAGACGTTAACCGCAAAGGCGTCAACGAATTGACTGCCGAATTGGCGGAAAAAAGCGGCAAAGCCCGGCTGGGCAAACTAATGCCCGCCGAGATGCAGGGCGGTTGCATCACCATTTCCAGCCTTGGCGGTATCGGCGGCACTGCTTTTACCCCGATTGTCAATGCCCCGGAAGTAGCGATACTTGGCGTTACCCGTGCCAAAATGCAGCCGGTTTGGGATGGCAAAGAATTTTTGCCCAGGCTGATGTTGCCGCTCGATTTGACCTACGACCACCGTGTCATTGACGGCGTCGAAGGCGCGCGCTTCATGGCTGCAATCAAACAGTATTTGGGCGATATTCGCCGCTTGTTACTTTAATTTTATTTAATCAAAAGGGAATACTATGGACGCCAATACAGCGACTAACGAGTCGACGACGCACGCAGAAGTTTTGGTATTAGGCGGCGGCCCCGGCGGTTACACGGCGGCATTTCGCGCTGCCGATCTAGGCAAACAAGTGGTATTGGTCGAGCGTTATCCGGTGCTGGGCGGCGTCTGTCTCAATGTCGGCTGTATCCCGTCCAAAGCCTTGCTGCACACCGCGCTAGTCATTCATGAAGCCGATGAATTCGAGCAACACGGCGTCAGTTTCGGCAAGCCAAAGATTGATTTGGACAAGATTCGCGCTTGGAAACAAAGCGTTAGCACAGGCTTGAATGACGGCCTTGCCCGTTTGGTCAAGCAGCGCAAAATAACGCTGATACAAGGCAGCGGCAAATTTACCGGCGCTAACACGGTAGAAGTACAAACAGAAGCCGGGGTTAATACCATCAGCTTTGACCAGGCGATTATTGCCGCCGGTTCGCAACCGACCAAAATACCCAGTTTTCCGCATGACGACCCGCGTTTATGGGATTCGACCGATGCGCTGGCCTTAACCGAAATCCCGAAAAAACTGCTGATTGTCGGCGGCGGTATCATCGGTCTGGAAATGGCCACGGTTTATCATGCGCTCGGTTCCGAAATCAGCGTGGTTGAGCTGATGGAGCAAATCATTCCCGGTTGCGACAATGATTTAGTAATGCCGCTGTATCGACGCATTAAAAAGCAATATAAAAACATTTGGTTAAGCACTCGGGTCACTTCGATTGAAGCCGACAAAGAAGGTTTGAAAGTTGCCTTTGACGGTAAAAGCGCGCCGGAATCAGAATTGTTTGATGCAGTCTTGGTTGCGGTAGGGCGTAGGCCCAACGGCAAGCTGATCGGTGCAGAATTGGCTGGCGTGACTGTCGATGATGCCGGTTTCATCAGCGTTGACAAGCAACAGCGCACTAACGTGCCGCATATCTTTGCCATTGGCGACATTGTCGGCAATCCGATGCTGGCGCATAAAGCGGTACATGAAGGCAAAGTAGCTGGCGAAGTCGCGGCCGGTCATAAAGCCGGATTCGATGCTTTAACCATCCCTTCAGTGGCCTATACCGACCCTGAAATAGCCTGGATGGGATTGACCGAAAATCAGGCGAAACAACAGGGCATTGAATATGATAAAGCGGTGTTCCCGTGGGCAGCCAGTGGCCGTTCCTTGAGTATTGGCCGCAAGGAAGGCTTGACCAAAATGCTTTGCGATAAGCAAACCGGCAGGATACTGGGTGCGGGCATAGTCGGCACCAATGCAGGTGAATTGATTGCCGAAGCGGTGCTGGCGCTGGAAATGGGTGCCGATGCCGAAGACATTGGCCTGACTATCCACCCCCATCCAACCTTGTCAGAAACTTTTGGCTTTGCCGCTGAAATGATTACCGGCACCATTACTGACCTTTACATAAAAAAATAACCGGGCTTCGTGGGAACGCCAGCCGAACTGTTTTATAAAAGCCAGGTTTAACCTGGCAGTAACGTGATTGTCTAAAGGAATGCAGGCAATCACGGTACGATCTTTCAAACCCCAATCAATCAGATATTTTCCACAGTCCAGAAAACAACCAGACACCTAAATGAAAACCAAGATAGTTACCGTCATAGCTCTCGCCCTGATCGTCTTCATTAACTTCAGTATTTGGAGTTATGTTAACAATCCCTTGCAATTACAACCCTGGACAAAAACCACCATGGGCGTCACTTTCGACCCCATGAGAAAGCAGGACACGCAAACCAGCAATACCTATCCCAGCGCCGAAGATATTGACCATGATTTAAGTTTGCTAGCCAATAAAGTACATGCCGTCCGTACTTACAGCGTGCTTAAAGGTCTGGACAAGATTCCCGAATTGGCCGCCAAACATAATCTGAATACCACGGTAGGTGCCTGGATTGACGGTAATCTTGAAAAAAACCGCCAGGAAATCGAAACCTTAATTAATGTTGCCCGTCAGCCTAATCCGAACATTGTCCGCATTATGGTGGGCAACGAAGTTCTGCTCCGCGCCGAGATTCCACCGGAACAACTGATTGAATATATCCGGGAAGTGAAGAAAAACACCTGGCGGCCGGTCAGTACCTCAGAAACCTGGGCTGAGTGGATGAAACATCCCGAACTGGTTGCCGAAGTCGATTTTATCGCCGTACATATTCTGCCTTACTGGGAAGGCATCGCGGCCGAAGATGCGGTCGACTATGTGTTCGACCGTTATCATGCCGTGCAACAAGCCTACCCTAACAAGCCTATTGTTATTACCGAAGTCGGCTGGCCTTCGGACGGCCAACCCTTTAAACATGCCACCGCATCGGTCTCGAATCAGGCGAAATTCCTACGCGAATTTCTTAATCGCGCCGATACCGAAAAAGTCAATTACTATATCGTAGAAGCGTTTGACCAGCCCTGGAAAATGTCTTTGGAAGGTTCCGCCGGCGCTTATTGGGGAATTTTTAATGCCGATCGGCAGCCCAAATATCCGATGGACGGTGCTGTCATTACCATGCCCAACTGGAAACATTGGGCTGTCGGTGCGGCTATTTTCAGTGTCGTGTTAATGGGCTTGTTTTTGTTTACCCGCAGCAGCTTAAAACTGCCGGGTCTGCTGTTTTTCGGCCTGATTGCCAATTTGGCCGCATCGACTATCTTCTGGTCGGTGTCGATAGGTGCCCAGCAATACCAAACCCACTTATCGATGGTATTTTGGGGCATCCTGATTCTGATGCAGGTCATGGCCGCCGTGATCTTGTTAATCGAATCGCTGGAAATAGCCGAGGTCGTTTGGCATCGAAACACGGCCCGGACTTTTCAGCCGCTAAAACCCTCGCCTGAGTTTAAATATCCCAAGGTGTCGCTGCATTTGCCGATTCATAACGAGCCGCCCGATATGGTGCGGATGACCTTGGAGGCATTAGACAGGGTGGATTACCCCAATCTGGAAGTGTTGGTGATGGACAACAACACCAAAGACCCGGCGGTGTGGGAACCGGTGAAAGCCGATTGCGAACGCCTGGGGCCAAAATTTAGATTTTTCCATCTGGAAAACTGGCCGGGCTTTAAAGCCGGTGCAATTAACCATGCACTGGAACAAACCGCAGCCGATGCCGAAATTATCGCGGTGATCGACAGCGATTACATCCTGTCGCCGGACTGGCTAAACTGCATGGTGCCTTATTTCGACAATGAAAATGTCGGCTTTATACAATCACCGCAAGATTATCGCGACCGCGACCAGAGCGCGTTTAAATCGTTTTGTTACTGGGAATATGCCGGCTTTTTCAATATCGGCATGGTGCAACGAAACGAGTACAACGCGATTATCCAGCATGGCACCATGACCATGATCAGAAAGTCGGCATTACTCGAAGTCGGCAACTGGTCGGAGTGGTGTATCTGCGAAGACAGCGAACTGGGTTTGCGCTTGTATGAAGCGGGCTACGATTCGGTTTACGTCAAAGATTCGTTCGGCAAAGGCGTCATGCCCGACACCATGTCTGGTTACATGACACAACGCTATCGCTGGGTTTACGGCGCAATGCAAATCATCAAAGCCCATTGGCGCAGCTTTTTGCCGTCGAAAGAACCCAAGCTGACATCCGCGCAAAAATATTACTTTATTGCCGGTTGGCTGCCGTGGTTTTCCGATGCGCTGGCATTGCTATTTACCATGACCAGCTTGGCTTTAACCGCCGTGATTTTATACGACCCGATTCACAGCGAATTGCCGGCCAATGCCTTTTTATTGCCGACCGTGGGTATATTCAGCTTTAAAATCATGCGTGGTTTATGGCTGTATCAGGCGCGTGTACCGTGTTCCGTCTGGCAATCATTAGGCGCATCGCTATCAGGCTTGTCGTTAACGCATACCGTCGCCAAAGGCACTTTGCAGGGTTTGTTCACCTCCGGCAAACCGTTTATGCGCACACCGAAGTTTGAACAGCACGGTGCCTTGCTGGCCGGATTGTTCACAATCCGCCAGGAACTGCTGTTATTGACCTTGCTAAGTGTGGCAATCGGCATGATGGCATCGATAGAGCATTTCGATAATTTCAGCGGCAGATTATGGATAGCAATTCTTTCGGTACAAGCCGTTCCCTATGTGGCGGCGTTGTTGACGACATTAATCAGCATTGCGCCGGATTATAAGTCCTATAATCCTGAACTAGCTGCTGAAGTACCGGCGGCAAAAGACAAGTCTAAAAAGCGTAAAGGCTAAATAGACAAAAAGACTATCACCACGGAGAACACGGAGAACACGAAGTTTTATTCTCCGTGATCTTAGAATGTAAAAAAATAGAGTCCACGAAAATTTCGTGTTTTTTCGTGCCTTTCGTGGACAATTATTTACTTACTTACATTTTTAAACTCCAGATAACAAGTTACGTTAAAATGACCGTTACCTTGAAACTACCGGCCATTGTTATGCTAAAGTTCAAAAAAACATTACCCGCTTTAATGACTGCCTGCTTACTCAGTGCCTGTATCACCAGTCCTACAGGTAGAAATCAGTTTATTTTTATGCCCGATGCGCAAATCGATCAGATGGGCTTGCAGGCTTTTAACGATTTAAAACAGCAAAAACCAGTCAGCAGCAATAATCAGTACAATCGAACCGCCAGCTGCATTGCCGGGGCTATGACACAGATAGTCGGCGGCAATTGGGAAGTGGTGGTATTTGAAGACAAAACCCCCAACGCCTTCGCCCTGCCCGGCAATAAAATCGGCGTTCATACCGGAATGCTGGCGCTGGTTAATAACCAGGATCAATTAGCCTCGGTGATCGGCCATGAAATCGGCCACGTTCTCGCCAAACACAGCAATGAACGCGCCTCGCAACAAATGGCGGTGAGTTCGGGCATGAGCATCGTGCAAGCGGTCAGCGCACCGCAAACTGCGATGGGCCAAGCCGCTTTAGGCCTGCTCGGTATTGGCGCGGAATACGGCATCTTAATGCCTTACAGCCGCACCCATGAGAGCGAAGCCGACGCCATCGGTCTGGATTTAATGGCCAAAGCCGGTTTTGATCCTCGGCAAAGCATCAGTTTGTGGCAGAAAATGGCGCAGGCCTCGCAAGGCCAACAACCTATGGAATTTATGTCGACTCATCCCTCCCATGCCACCCGCATTCAGGAATTGGAACGACTGATGCCGAAAGCAATGGGAATATTTCAGCAAGCTCAGGCACAAGGCAAACAACCGCGTTGTAATTAATGACTCCCAATTTAAAACACCTGCACCCTTACCCGTTCGAGAAACTGGCGCAACTTAAACACGGCATTGTTCCGCCTAAAGACAAGGCGCATATCGCTCTGTCAATGGGCGAGCCGACCCATGCCACGCCGCATTTGATTCAGGAAGCACTGTTAACCCATTTGCACGGTTTATCTAACTATCCGACCACCAAAGGCATTTTGGAACTTAGACAGGCGATTACCGGTTGGATTAGCCGACGTTTTCAGATTCCGGCTGATTTTATTGATGCAGAAACTCAGGTTTTGCCGGTCAACGGCACGCGTGAAGCGCTGTTTTCGTTTGCCCAATGTTTGATTGATTCGACTGTTACCGCGCCTGTTCCCGACAGGCCTGCGGCATACACACCATCCCTGGCGATAACCGCGCCTGTTCCCGACAGGCCTGCGGCATACACACCATCCCTGGCGATAACCGAGCCTGTTCCCGACAGGCTTTCGGCATACACACCATCCCTGGCGATAAAGCCTGTGGTGATCATGCCGAACCCGTTTTATCAGATTTACGAAGGCGCGGCGTTACTGGCGGGGGCTGAACCTTATTTTCTGAACACGCTGGAAGAATCCGCTTATTTACCGGATTTTGATGCGGTGGCGGAAGAAATCTGGCAACGCTGCCAGCTGATTTATATCTGTTCGCCCGGCAACCCGACCGGCGCGGTAATTGATCAAGCCAGCCTCGAAAAGCTGTTAAAAATGGCGGAAAAATACGATTTTGTCATTGCTTCCGACGAGTGCTACAGCGAAATTTACGATGACGAAAATAACCCGCCGCCGGGCTTGCTGCAAACCGCTTATAATAGGGGCAACACGGCCTTCAAACGCTGCGTGGTTTTTCACAGCTTGTCCAAACGCTCCAATGCGCCGGGCTTGCGCTCGGGCTTTGTCGCAGGCGATTCTGAACTGCTGAAAGCCTATTTTCACTACCGGACTTACCACGGCTGCGCGATGCCGTTGCCGACGCAACATGCCAGCATTCAGGCGTGGCAGGATGAGGCTCACGTTGTTGAAAACCGGCGTTTGTACCGGGAAAAATTCGCCGCCTTTATCGAACTTCTGGGCGACGTTTGCACCGTCATCAAGCCGCCGGCGAGTTTTTATGTCTGGTTGAAAACGCCGATTGCCGATACCGAATTCGCCAAGCAATTATTCGCCCAGCAAAACATCACCGTGCTGCCCGGAAGCTTTCTATCCCGCGATTTTGACGGCATCAATCCCGGCCTTAACCATGTCAGAATTGCCTTGGTTGCGCCCTTGGAGGAATGTAAAGACGCCGCCAACCGTATTAAAATTTTCCTTAACTCTTTGTAGAAAAAACCATGTCACAACTAGAACAAATTATTAACGCTGCTTTTGAAATTCGTGCCGACATCACCCCGGCTAACGCCACTGCCGAAGTGCGCGGCGCTGTCACTGATGTACTCAAACAGCTCGATAGCGGCACCTTGCGCGTCGCTGAAAAAATCGATGGCGATTGGGTGACGCATCAATGGCTGAAAAAAGCCGTGCTGTTGTCTTTCCGCATTAACGACAACCGTCTGATGGATGGCGGCAACACCCGTTATTACGATAAAGTCGAGTGCAAATACTCGAATTACAGCGAAGAAGATTTCGCCAAAGCCGGAGTGCGCGTGGTACCCAACGCGGTTGCGCGTCACGGTTCCTACATTGCGCCGGGTGCCATTTTAATGCCGTCTTATGTCAATATCGGCGCTTATGTGGACAGCGGCACCATGGTTGACACCTGGGTGACGGTCGGTTCTTGCGCACAAATTGGCAAAAACGTGCATTTGTCCGGCGGCGTCGGCATCGGCGGCGTCTTGGAGCCTTTGCAGGCCAACCCCACCATTATCGGCGACAATTGCTTTATCGGCGCACGTTCCGAAATCGTCGAAGGCGTCATTGTTGAAGACGGCTGCGTCATTTCCATGGGCGTTTACATCGGCCAAAGCACCAAAATTTTCAACCGCATGACCGGCGAAATCAGCTATGGCCGCATTCCGGCCGGTTCCGTGGTGGTATCCGGCAACCTGCCTTCTGCTGATGGCAAATACAGCCTGTACTGCGCGGTGATCATCAAACAAGTTGATGAACGTACCCGTAGCAAAACCGGCATTAATGAGTTGTTGCGGGATTAATTGTGTCGGGTGCATTACGTTTACGTTATGCACCCTTCGCCTATGTATCGTGCGGAGGATTTAAATATCTCTTCCGTCATCCTAATCGACACAACCCCATAACGCCATGATAAACAACGATGTATTACGCCGGTTGCGCTACGCTTTAGAGCTGAAAGATCAGGACATGATAGCCATTTTTGCCTTGGGCGACGCTGAAATAAGCCGGGAGCAATTGCTGCCGCTGCTAAAAAAAGATAACGAAGCCGATTATGTGCCGCTAAATAACAAGCTGATGGAACAGTTTTTAGACGGGCTGATTATCTACCGAAGAGGCAAGCAGGAAAATCCTCCGGCAGAAGCTAAAAAGCCGGAACCACTTACCAATAACACCATTCTTAAAAAACTGCGTATCGCACTGGAATTTAAAGAAGAAGATATGCTGACGACCTTAAAACTCGCCGATTTTGAACTGTCCAAAGGCGAACTCAGCTCTTTTTTCCGAAAAAAAGACCACAAACATCACCGCGAATGCGGCGATCAGATTCTGCGGAATTTTTTACAAGGTTTGACTGTTCGTTTTAGAGAACAAGACTGATCTTTCCCCACTTTTTCCAATACATTAACCAGGTCAAATACCATGAGCGAACAAATCACCAACAATGCCATCATTTACGCCACACTGGCTTTAAACAGCGAAGTCGCGTTGCAACACGAATATCTGGAATCCGACGACGTGCCTGAAGATGAGCGCGAAAACGAAGAAGAAATTCTGGCCGACTTAGAACAAGCCTTTATGGAATTTGTTGATCTTTACAAAAACCGCTGCAAATCCGACAAACAACTGCCCAGCATCGACGAATTGCTGAACAGCCAATTGTAAAATCATGACCACGCTGTACGGCATCAAAAACTGCGACACGGTTAAAAAAGCGCGCAATTGGCTCGATCAACACGGCATCGCCTATAGCTTCCACGATTTTCGGGCCGACGGCATCACGCCCGAATTGTTACAGCATTTTGCCGCGCATTTAGATTGGAACAAACTGCTTAACCGCAGCAGCACCAGCTGGCGGCAGCTCAGCGCCGAGCAGCAAAGCGATTTGACCCAGGAAAAAGCGCTGCAGTTGATGCTGGCTACGCCCACCTTGATTAAGCGCCCGGTTTTGGATGTTGGCGATAAACTAATCTTGGGGTTTAGCGCTAAAGAGGATAGCTATGCCGACTTGGCTATGCACAAAAAACCATAGGATACGGATAACTGTGGGAGCGGCCACCCGGCCACGAACAGAGCAGTATTGTTCGCGGCCGGTGACCGCTCCCACATGCGTACTCGTTCCCAAATGCCTAAAACGGTGAACTAAAGACGAGCGCCAGAGCGTGGGAATTATAAAACGACAAAATAACCAACAAACCGAATGACCATGAGCGACACCCTAGAACTACTTAAAGACCTGATCAGCCGCGAATCGGTCACCCCACAAGACGCGGGTTGCCAAGATGTACTGGCTGCGCGTTTAACCAAACTGGGCTTCAAAGAAGAACGTCTGGACTTTGACGACACCCAAAATATCTGGCTCAGGCGCGGTAATACCAAGCCGTTGTTGACCTTCCTCGGCCACACTGACGTTGTACCTACCGGCCCATTGGAAGCCTGGCTTTCACCGCCGTTTGAACCGACCATTATTGACGGCAAACTGTATGGACGCGGCGCTGCCGATATGAAAGGCGGCATCGCCTGCTTTATTACTGCGGTCGAGCGTTTTATTGCCAAACACCCGGATCATCAAGGCTCTATCGCGGTGATGATGACCAGCGACGAAGAAGGCATTGCCACTAACGGCGTGGTTAAAGTCGTCGAAGTGCTGGAACAACGCAACGAAAAAATAGATTGGTGTCTGGTCGGCGAACCGTCCAGCGACAAAAAAATCGGTGACGTGATTCGCGTCGGGAGGCGGGGTTCATTATGCGCCAAACTGACCATTGCCGGCATACAAGGCCACGTCGCTTATCCTGAATTAGCCGACAATCCAATACACAGCTTCGCCCCGGCCTTAAAAGAGCTGACTGAAGAAATTTGGGATCACGGCAATGCCTTTTTCCCGCCGACCAGTTTGCAGGTGTCCAATATAAACGCCGGAACCGGCGCCGAAAACATCATCCCCGGCAGCGTCAACGTGCAATTTAACCTGCGTTTTTGCACTGAATTAAATGAAGAAACCATCAAGCAACGCACCCACGCCATATTGGACAAATACGACTTCAACTATGAACTCGAATGGCGTTTGTCCGGCAATCCATTTTTAACCCAACCGGGCGCATTAATCGATGCCGCTCATGCCGCGATCAAAACCGTGACCGACTTTGAAACCCTGGACGATACCGGTGGCGGCACCTCAGACGGGCGTTTTATCGCCCCGACCGGCGCACAAGTTATCGAACTCGGCCCGTTAAATGAAAGCATACATAAAATTAACGAACACGTCGGCGTGGAAGATTTGGCGGTTTTATCTGCTATTTATGAGCAGATATTGGTAAATTTACTGGTTCAGCGTGTTTAGTGCGCCGATAAAAAATAATAATGTCCACGAAAAGCACAAAAGGCACGAAAAATAAAACCTCGTGGTCTTCGTTGGGAATAAAATACTTTCAATGACCATTCAGTGCTTAAGCAATTGCCTGAAAAAGACATACCAAAAATTGTCCACGAAAAGCACGAAAAAACACGAAAATTTCGTGGCTTTCGTGTTAAGCGTGGACTTTATTTTTTACAGACCATGATCATCAAGGATGTTATTTCTCGGAAATCGCCTTAGTTGGTTTGAACGGTTTAACGTTGCCTGCGGGTAATGAAAAGCCATCATTGCCCATATTTTTTTCGTGCTTTTCGTGTCTTTCGTGGACAATGCCTGCTTTGCTAACTGCCAAGTAGGTACATCTCATGCCCACATCCCGTCCTAGCCTGACCCAACTGGAAATGCGCGGTAATTTCATTAACCGCCACATCGGCCCTAATCCCCAGCAAACCACAGACATGCTGGCTGAACTCGGCATCAGCGAGCTGGAAGACATTATCGAACTGGCTATTCCGGCCAATATCCTCAACCATGAGCCGTTAAAACTGACTGAAACCATTAGCGAGCGGGCGGTGATCAAGTATCTGCGCAACATGCGCGAACGCAATAAAGTGTTCACCTCAATGATTGGCATGGGTTATTACGACACTATTATGCCTGCGGTCATCAAGCGCAATGTGCTGGAAAACCCCGGTTGGTACACCGCATACACGCCTTATCAGGCCGAAGTCAGCCAGGGGCGGCTGGAAGCGCTGCTCACTTTTCAGCAAGTCACACTCGATTTGACCGGCATGGAACTCGCCAACGCCTCATTGCTCGACGAGGCCACTGCGGCGGCAGAAGCGATGACCATGTCGCGGCGCCTGTCCAAGAGTCCGGCCAACAGTATTTTTGTCGATCAGGATTGTCACCCGCAGACCATTGCCGTCATCCAGACCCGCGCCCGTTCTTTGGGTTATCAGGTTATCGTCGCCGACCCTTATCACAATCTGGAACAACACGATTTTTTTGCGCTGTTGCTGCAATATCCCGGCGGCAAAGGCGAAATAAACGATTTATCCGCTGTTACCCAAATTGCCCAGGCCAAAGCGGCGCTGGTCACGGTGGCGGCGGATTTGCTGGCGCTGGTGCTGCTGAAACCGCCTGCCGAATTCGGCGTCGATATTGTGGTCGGCAACTCCCAGCGCTTTGGCGTGCCGATGGGTTACGGCGGCCCCCATGCCGCGTATTTTGCGACCAAGGATGAATACAAACGCTCGATGCCCGGCCGCATCATCGGCGTGTCCAAAGACAGCCACGGACAACCGGCCTTGCGCATGGCGCTGCAAACCCGCGAGCAGCATATCCGCCGCGACAAGGCCACCAGCAATATCTGCACCTCGCAGGTGCTGCTAGCGGTGATCACAGGATTCTATGCGGTTTACCACGGCGCGGAAGGCTTGCGCCTGATTGCAGGGCGGGTGCATCGCTACACGCAGATTCTGGCGGCAGGCATTAGCCAATTGGGTCATCAGGTGTTGAGCCAGTGTTATTTCGACACCCTGGTCATCAGCACCCCGAACCGGGCGAAACGCATTGCCGCGCAAGCCGCAGAAGCCAATATCAACCTGCGCGTGATCGATGCCGACCATATCGGCATTTCGCTGGACGAAACCACCACGCGGGGCAATTTAAGGGATGTCTGGCAGGTGTTTGCAGCGTCCACGGCAGACCTGCCCGATATTAATGCCCTGGATGCAACCGTCGGCGAATGTATCCCGGACACCTTGTTGCGTGATGATCTTATCCTGCAACATCCGGTGTTCGAGCGCTACCATTCGGAAACCGAGATGATGCGTTATATGCGCCGTTTGGCCCGGCGCGACATAGCGCTGGACCGATCGATGATACCGTTGGGTTCCTGCACCATGAAGCTGAATGCCGCCACCGAAATGCAGACTATTTCCTATTATGAATTCAACGCCGTGCATCCGTTCGCGCCGCTGTACCAGACCCACGGCTATCAGCAAATGTTTGCCGAACTGGAAGACATGCTTTGCGACCTGACCGGTTTTGATGCGTTTTCGTTGCAACCCAACGCCGGTTCCCAGGGCGAATACACCGGTTTGCTGGTCATCCGCAAATACCATGAAGTGCGGGGCGAGGCGCAGCGCAACATTTGCCTGATCCCTGCCTCCGCGCACGGCACCAATCCGGCCAGCGCCACGATGGCGGGGCTTACCGTCGTTGTCGTCGCCTGCGATGACAACGGCAATGTCAGCCTGGAGGACTTGCGCACAAAAACCGCCGAATACCAAGACACGCTGGCCGCACTGATGATTACCTACCCGTCCACACACGGCGTGTTCGAGCAGGCCTTCCGCGAGATTTGCGACTTAATCCACCAACACGGCGGGCAGGTTTATCTGGATGGCGCCAATTTTAATGCATTAGTGGGTTTAAGCCGTCCCGGCAAAATCGGTGCCGATGTCGCCCACCTTAATCTGCATAAAACCTTCTGCATTCCGCACGGCGGCGGCGGACCCGGCGTAGGGCCTATAGGTGTCGGCGCGCATTTGGCGCCGTTTTTGCCCGACCATCCGGTGGTTGAAGGCGTCAATCCGGCCAAAGGCGTTCATGGCACCATCGGCACGGTGTCCGCCGCGCCGTGGGGTTCGGCCAGCATTTACACCATTTCCTGGGCCTATATCGCGATGATGGGCGCCGCCGGATTAAAACGCGCAACCCTGACCGCCATCCTGAACGCCAATTACATCGCCAAACGGCTAGCGCCGCATTACCCGATTTTATACACCGGCAAAAACGGCTGGGTGGCGCACGAATGCATCATCGATTGCCACGCATTTAAAAAAAGCTGCAATGTCAGCGTCGAAGACATTGCCAAGCGCCTGATTGACTACGGCTTTCATGCGCCCACCATGTCATTCCCGGTTGCTGACACCTTGATGATAGAACCGACCGAAAGCGAAGACAAAACCGAAATCGACCGTTTTTGCGCCGCGTTAATCGCCATCCGCGAGGAAATCAAGGCGATAGAAACCGGTGAAGCCGACCCCGAAAACAACCTGCTGCACAATGCGCCGCACACACACCGTTTATTGTTGGAAAAATGGACGCTGCCTTATTCGAAACAACAAGCCTTCTTTCCCAACAACGACCAGCATGACGATAAATACTGGCCGTCGGTTGGGCGTATCGATAATGTTTATGGCGACCGCCATGTATTTTGCAGCTGTCCGCCGCTGCTTTGAAACTAACGAGGTGTAAAAATGTTGACCATACTGCAACTGCCTGTATTGAATGACAACTACATTTATCTGCTTCACGATACGGTATCCGGCGACACAGCGGTTGTCGACCCCGCTGTCGCCCAGCCGGTGCTGGATGCTCTGGCAAAAAACAACTGGCGTTTGACCGCGATTTTGAACACCCACCATCACGGTGACCATGTCGGCGGCAACCTGGAGCTGAAACAACTTACCGGCTGCACCGTGATTGCGGCGCTGGCCGACCAGCATAGAATCCCCGGCATCGATCGCGGCGTGGTCGACGGCGAGGCAATCACGCTGGGCCGCCATTCAGCCAGGGTTATCTCAACCCCCGGCCACACCAGCGGTCATGTTGTTTATCATTTTGCAGACGACAACGCGCTGTTTTGCGGCGACACCTTGTTTGTGATGGGCTGCGGCCGCTTGTTTGAAGGCACTGCCGAGCAGATGTGGCAATCGTTGCAGACATTAAAAACGCTACCGGCAGCCACCCAAATCTATTGCGCGCATGAATACACGCAAGCCAATGGCCGCTTTGCGTTAACGGTGGAGCCGGGGAATTTGCAGTTAAAGCAACGGATGGAGGTTATCAATCAGCTCAGGGCAAAAAATCTGCCGACAGTGCCGTCAACGATAGAACAGGAATTGGCGACCAATCCGTTTTTCAGGGAGGACGGCTTGGAATTGCAGGAAACGGTTCAGAGAGTGGGCAAAAAACCGGTGGAGGTTTTTGCGGCAGTCAGAAAATTGAAGGACGAGTTTTGAGATAAGGCCATTTACGGGAAATAACATCCCTTGATGATCCATAGGTTGTAAAAGATAAAGTCCACGAAAAGCACGAAAAGCACGAAAACCACGAAAACCACGAAATTTTCGTGTTTTTTCGTGCTTTTCGTGGACAATTTTTAGTATGTCTTTTTCAGGAAATAGCCTAATAGAAGCAATTAGGTGGGAGCTGTGCCCACACCCGGAATCAACCCTTAGGCCGCATGTGCGGAAACAACAATACATCGCGGATTGACGGCGCATCGGCAAACAACATGACCAGGCGGTCGATGCCTATGCCTTCACCCGCCGTCGGCGGCATCCCGTGTTCCAGCGCAACAATATAGTCGGCATCAAAATGCATGGCTTCAATATCACCGGCCTCTTTTTCTTCGACCTGTTTTTGGAAACGCGCCGCTTGGTCTTCGGCATCGTTCAACTCGGTAAAACCGTTGGCGATTTCGCGACCACCGACAAAGAATTCAAAGCGGTCAGTCACATGCGGGTCGTCGTCATTGCGCCGCGCCAACGGCGATACTTCAACCGGATACGCGGTAATAAAAGTCGGATTCATCAAGCGGCTTTCCACGGTTTTCTCAAATATCTCAATCTGAATTTTGCCCAGACCGTAACCGTCCTTGACCGGAATATTCAGCTTATTAGCGACTTCAACCGCCGCTTCACGGGTAGCCAGATTTTCCGCCGTCAATTCGGGATTGAAATGCAAAATCGACTCAACCACGGTCATGCGGTCGAACGGCTTGCCAAAATCGTATTGTTCGCCTTGATAAGTAATCTCGGTTTGCCCCAACACTTCAACGGCAACGCCGCGCAGCATGGCTTCGGTCAAATCCATCAAATCGCCATATTCCGCGTAAGCCTGATAAAACTCCAGCATGGTAAATTCGGGGTTATGCCGCGTCGACAAACCTTCGTTGCGGAAATTGCGGTTGATTTCAAACACCCGCTCAAAACCGCCGACCACCAGACGCTTTAAATACAATTCCGGCGCGATACGCAAATACAGTTCCATATCCAGGGCGTTATGGAAGGTGGTAAAAGGACGCGCTGTGGCTCCGCCGGGAATCATTTGCATCATCGGCGTTTCGACTTCCAGAAAATTGCGCTCAATCAAAAACTGACGGATATAAGCGACCACTTTGGAACGGATCAAAAAAGTATTGCGCGATTGCTCGCTCATGATCAAATCCAGGTAACGCTGGCGGTATTTGATTTCCTGATCGGCAATGCCGTGGAATTTTTCGGGCAACGGACGCAAGGCTTTGGTCAGCAGGCGAATATCGTCAACCTTGACGCTCAATTCGCCGGTCTGGGTTTTGAACAGAACGCCTTCCGCGCCGACGATGTCGCCAATATCCCACTTTTTAAACTGCTCGTTGTAAAAACTTTCGGGCAGTGCATCGCGAGTTACATAGAGCTGCATTTGCCCGGACATATCCTGAATATGCGCAAAACTGGCCTTGCCCATCACCCGCCGCGTCATCATCCGACCGGCCAGTTTTACCCGCAAGGGTTCGGCTTCGAGTTCTTCCTTGGATTTTTCGCCGTATTCGGCCAGCAACTCGCCTGCAACTACATTGCGGCGAAAATCGGTAGGAAAAGCAATGCCGCCGTTTTCGCGTAACTCGTTTAATTTGCTGCGGCGTTGTTTGATTTGTTCTTGTTCGTCGTGCTCAATTTCTGACATGGTTTTAATAGTTTTAATTTAAAAGTAACGCTGAGTGCGTTAGAACGTAAATGGTTAATACAATATTATTAACTGATGTTTAGGAAATATATTCATTTTTCATCCTAAACACTAGCTCACTTCCCATCATCAAGTGAATTTAGGTAATTAGCTAAAATATCACCATGACAAGCGGCAGGTTTACAATGACAACCTAGGATTTTACCGCGTAATTTCAATAACTGTTCTTTACTGCTTTTGAGGTAACCACGCTCAAAATCATATTGGTATTTTCTTATGACTTCGTCCCTATCGCCATCAATTCCTATGGCATAAGGATTCCCCCAATCTGAACCTCTACCGATATAAATATCGCAGTTTTCTTGTCGATCAATATTGACTACTCTGGTTATAGATGAATCAGTCATTTTATTAATCAATCCTATTTATCAAGTAAGTTTTATTTGTATAGCCATCGTCTATTTTTAATAACACCTCACTCATTAGATCAATCACTAATTGGCTAAACTCATCTATGGTCTGTGTTTTTATCGGAATGCTAAAATCCCCATGAGCGAAGCTATTCCTATACATTAACAGTTTGTTCAAGTTTTTTTCAAAAGGTTCTTTAGGTAGAATCTCTAAATTAAACCTTATTAAAAGTTTTGTTATAACATCATAGTTAATGTTTGATTCTGTAGGCAATGTTGCTGGAATTACAACTATATTTCTACTAACGTCTTCTTTAAAGGCATTAACAAAATAGGTTATCCGTTTGATGCTTTTTTGAAAATCTTTTGGTATTTCGTTTAGATAGTGCTTATTTCTAAGGTAATGAGTATCGATACTATGAGCCAAAAGTTCCGGGGCAATTTTATCAAACGTAATGTTTAAGCTATTAATCTCTTTTATATAATGAGTAAACGCATCTTTAACAAATCCCTCCCATAAAGAATATAAGGCGGGGATTGTGTGTTTTTTTAATATCTGCTTTTGCTCATCAGATAGATGAGAATGAAACGGTAGAAATTTAAGCGTTGCTATTTCGTCAGTCCGCCATTTTATTTCATGGCTTATTTTCTCTTCAAGAAAGCTCATTAGATTGATGGCTTAAAAAATTTCCTGGTCAGTTCAATACGTTTAGCTACTCTTCCTTTGCTGTTTGTCGCAATCCCGGCACCTCTTAATTTTGTGAATTCAGGGTCATTTTTAGTATCTTCTATAAACTTAGCAAGGTCAGCAGATTTCATTTCTTTATAATAATTTAAGTTTAATGCAATACCCACCATAACAATATCGTAAATGCTGGTAGAAAATGGACCTGTATTATTTGTTCCCTTGAATAAATTCTTTCCAATCGGTGATAATAATTCTACAAGTTCAACAAATAATTGCTTACCTCCTTTATAATCAAATGCATTGTCTTTAATAGCCTCTTGCATATAAGAAGTCATATAAGAAGAAATAACTTCATTTATTTTTTCCTTTGCAGGACTGTCACTTTTTGCAACTTCATATAAAGAAAAAAACCGTAACACTAACTCTTGCAAATAGAGTTGTTCTATTTGTTTTTCTGTAGGTGATGTTAATTCTTTAAAGTTTTGCGTTGCAGCCAAGTCTTTTAAAAAATCATTAAACTTATTAGATTGTGGACGAAAAATACAGTTTCTGAGTTCTTGCTCTGTAATGGGTTCGCCAGAACTATTAACACGCTTAAATAATTCATATCGCATATCAATCTTACTGTTCCATTTTATAATTTCAATTCGACATGCTGCACGTCTAATATTTAATTGATATTTAAGTGGTAGTGAATTAAGTGAGTAACCGTTTAATGTTTTTATTAACCCACCTTCTGATAAGGTCCAGTTATTTTTATCAGGTAGCGTGTTAAGCTCTCCGAAAAAAGATAAGACGGTTGAAATTCTTTGTAAACCATCTACTAACTCCCATTTACCTGAGTCATCGCCTTGACTTATTTCTGCAACAAAAATAGGAGGTATAGGAATACCTAATAATAATGATTCGATAAATCGAGTCTGCTGTTCATTGTCCCATCGAAATAAACGTTGAAAATCTGGATTGATAATGATTTCGTTACGCTCATACATACTGATAATTTCACCAAAAGACATATCTAATCTATCTGTTGATAAGCCATTTCTAGTCGTATTTATTTCTTGATCCAGCAATTCATTTTTCTTTGCTTTATCTGTGACGTCAATCAATTCATTATTAGTCATATTTATTCACTTAATATCATTTATCTAACAATTTCGCGTCTAATTAATAGCTGAAGTTTTGATTATAATTTATGAAACAATACTACAAACCACTCTTCAAACTAGCCTCAATAAACTGATCCAGATCGCCATCCAAAACCGCCTGGGTGTTGCCGGTTTCGGCGCTGGTGCGCAAATCCTTTATCCGTGATTGATCCAGTACATAAGAACGAATCTGGCTGCCCCAGCCTATATCCGACTTGGTATCTTCCAATGCCTGCGCCGTTTCGCTGCGTTTGCGCATTTCCAGCTCGTACAATTTGGCTTTCAATTGCTTCATCGCGGTGTCGCGGTTTTTATGCTGCGAACGGTCGCTTTGGCATTGCACGACAATGCCGGTCGGGTTGTGGGTCATCCGCACCGCCGATTCGGTTTTGTTGATATGCTGGCCGCCCGCGCCGCTGGCACGGTACACGTCGACGCGAATGTCGGCGGGATTGATGTCGATGTCGATATCGTCGTCGATTTCGGGCGACACGAATACCGACGCAAACGAGGTATGGCGGCGATTGCCCGAATCGAACGGTGATTTTCTAACCAAGCGATGGACGCCGGTTTCAGTGCGTAGCCAGCCGAACGCATATTCGCCTTCAAATTTGATGGTGGCGCTTTTAATACCGGCCACGTCGCCTTGCGATTCTTCAATTAACTCGGTTTTAAAGCCTTTGCGCTCGCCCCAACGCAAATACATGCGCTCGATGATGGACGCCCAGTCCTGCGCCTCGGTACCGCCGGAACCTGACTGTATGTCCAAAAAGGCGTTGTTGGCATCCATTTGCCCGGAAAACATACGGCGAAATTCCAGCTCTGCGACCCGTTTTTCAAAGTGCTCCAGGTCGTCGACCACGGTTTCAACCGTGTCTTCATCGTCTTCTTCAACCGCCATCAGCAGCAGTTCTTCGGCATCAGAAAGGCCGCGTTCCAAATCGTTAATGGTATTAACGATGACTTCCAGCTGGCCGCGCTCTTTGCCTAAGGCCTGCGCTTCGTCCGGATTGTCCCAAATTTTCGGATTTTCCAGCTCCCTTAAAACTTCGACTAATCGCTCGCTCTTGATGTCGAAGTCAAAGATACCTCCTAAGGGCATCGCCACGGTTTTTTAAGTCGGCTATTTTGTTTTTGATCGGATTTATTTCTTGCATGAGATGTATTTAATTAGTGACAATCGAGACCCGGCGCAGGCCGGTAAAAACGTGAGTGGGCGTGATTATAAACTATTAGCCAAGGCGGTTCATCCCGAGTTAGCGATTTGTCCGGCTAGCTATGGGTCGGAACATGGGGCGAAAACAATGGATACCCCCAATTTGAGATTCAGTTGCTGCTTTGCACGACCTTTATTAACCGCAATTTCAATCAAGCCACAGGAATTTTTATACCAGAAAGCCTGCTGTTCTTGGACTGAGCCGAAGGTGTCGGCTTGTTCGATGGCAAGTCCATTGAGAATTAGCGTTTCACCAGCATAAGATTCCCGGTAACGTAAGCCGGTCATGGCATTGCCGTAATGATCGAAATAAATGATTTCCGCCAAATCGTGCGGCCAGGCGCTTAAATCATTGCGATCGAATGGACGTAATAGATCATCGGCTGCATTGATGGCCAGCTTTGCGACAATCGGGGCAAAAATATCACGGCCATGAAAACTCATCGAGCACGGTTCCGGTCGCCAGATAATTTCCGACCATTGCGTGTGTTGGGATTGAACGGCAACGGTGTTCAACAAGCCGTTATCCGGCCCGACAAAAGTTTGTCCGCCAGCCTGCAACACCACGGCTTTACGTTCGCCGCCGACACCGGGATCAACCACGGCGAGAAAAATGCTGTTGACAGGAAAACTATGCCGCAATGCGGCCAGGAGATAGGCACTTAAACGAGGATCGGCGGTTGGCGCATTGCTCAGCAGATTAATAACAGGCACATGCGGCGCTGTTTGCTGTAACACCGATTCCATTTGCCCGAGATAAGGGCCGGAGGGCCCAAAATCGGTAAACAGAATAATTTGCCTCACTGCGCTAAAACGTCCAATCCGACATTCACAGCATCCCTGGCACTCGCCGCGCCAGTTCCCGACTGGCTACCCTCCCTGGCGCTAAAGTTCATGACGTGCTCTTCAACTTGTTGGCTGCGCGTTAGCCCGGCAAAATCGAATAACTGCGTATCAGCCAGTTGCGAGGGCGCGACATTCTTCAGGCTGGTGAATATGGTTTCCAAACGTCCCGGAAACTGTTTATCCCAACCCTTTAACATCATTTTCATGGCTTGGCGTTGCAGGTTTTCCTGCGAGCCGCACAGGTTGCAGGGGATAATCGGGTAATTTTTAAAAACCGCCAGACGTTCGATGTCTTTTTCGCGGGTGTAGGCCAAAGGCCGGATGATGATGTTTTTCTTGTCATCGCTTAATAGCTTGGGCGGCATGGCTTTTAATTTGCCGCCGTAAAAAATATTCAGAAAAAAGGTTTCCAGAATGTCGTCACGGTGGTGGCCCAAGGCTATTTTGGTAATATTATTGGCTTCGGCATAACCGTACAAGGTGCCGCGCCGCAAGCGCGAACACAGGCCGCAGGTGGTGTTGCCCTCGGGGATAACCCGCTTGACCACGCTGTAAGTGTCTTTTTCGATAATATGATAAGGCACGCCCAACGATGCCAGATATTCCGGCAAGACGTGTTCGGGGAAACCGGGCTGTTTTTGATCCAGGTTGACCGCGATCAGTTCAAACTCAACCGGCGCGGTCTGTTGCAAGTGCATCAGGATGTCCAGCAGGGTGAACGAATCCTTGCCGCCGGACAGGCACACCATGATTTTGTCGCCGTTTTCTATCATGTTGTAATCGGCAATCGCATCGCCGACAGTGTGGCGCAATTTCTTTTGCAGCTTGTTAAACTGGGTTCGGGATTTTTGGTTTGGATCTGACATGGTCAGAGATATGAGGTATTTGAAAAAAGGAAACTAAAAATCAGCACACGGATAGTACGGATTTGACCGATTAACACGGATAAAAAAGCTAAATCCGTTTAAATCCGTCTTATCCGTGCCATCCGTGTGCTATATAAATTATCCGAACTCTCGCGACATCAAGCATTAACCGTTGTAACGCTGAAAGATCAGTGTCGCGTTGGTGCCGCCAAAGCCGAAGCTGTTCGACATGATAGTGTTCAAGGTCATGTTATCTTGACGTTCGCGCACGATAGGAATGCCTGCTGCACCCGGATCAAGCTGGTTGATATTGGCCGAGGCGCTGAGGAAATTTTCTTCCATCATTAACAATGAATAAATCGCCTCATTAACGCCCGCCGCGCCTAAGGCATGGCCGGTCAGTGATTTTGTCGAGCTGACTAACGGCACGTTGTCTGCCCCGAACACGGTACGCAAGGCTTCGAGTTCTTTGGTATCGCCAACCGGCGTACTGGTGCCGTGGGCATTGATGTAATCGATTTTGCTGTCGCCGATAGTCGCCATCGCCTGTTGCATACAACGCACTGCGCCTTCACCGGACGGTTGCACCATGTCATAACCATCAGAAGTTGCGCCATAGCCGGTCAGTTCGGCATAGATTTTCGCGCCACGCGCTTTGGCATGTTCCAGTTCTTCAATCACCAACACACCGCCGCCGCCGGAAATAACAAAGCCGTCGCGGGTTTCGTCATAAGGCCGTGATGCCGTTGTTGGCGTGTCGTTGTATTTAGACGACAACGCGCCCATCGCGTCAAACAGCATCGACATCGACCAATGCACTTCTTCGCCGCCGCCGGCAAATACCACGTCCTGTTTGCCCATCTGTATCAGTTCCATCGCATGGCCGATACAGTGAGCACTGGTCGCACAGGCAGAACTGATGGTGTAATTGACGCCTTTGATTTTATAAGGTGTCGCCAAGCAAGCGGTATTGGTGCTGGACATGCTTCTGGGCACCATATAGGGACCCACTTTTTTAATGCCTTTTTCGCGCAAAATATCGGCCGCATCGACAATGTTTGACGTTGAAGGACCGCCGGAACCCATGACCAGACCGGTTCGGTAGTTCGACACGTCATCGTCACCGAGACCGGAGTCTTCAATGGCTTGCTGCATCGCGATATAGTTAAACGCCGCGCCATCACCCATAAAACGTTTTATTTTACGATCGATGTGTTCGTCTAAATCAATATTAATAGGCCCGTGGATATGACTGCGAAAACCCATTTCCTGATAAACATCGGCAAAAGCGATGCCTGAACGGCCTTCTTTAAGGGAATCGACAACCTCTGTGCGGTTATTCCCTATGCTGGAAACAATGCCTAAACCGGTAACTACGACTCTTTTCATTTGCTAACGTCCCTAAAAATCTTCTGTGGAAGTAAATAGACCCACCCGTAAATCAGTGGCCTCATAAATCACTTTGCCATCAACTTCCATGGTGGCATCAGCGATACCCATAACCAGCTTCCGCATTATCAATCTTTTTAAATTGACCCGATAAGTCACTTTTTTGGCGGTAGGCAATACTTGACCTGTGAATTTAACCTCGCCTACACCCAAAGCACGTCCTTTACCGGGACCGCCCATCCAGCACAAAAAGAAACCGACCAACTGCCACATTGCATCCAGACCCAAGCAACCAGGCATCACAGGGTCGCCCTGAAAGTGGCAGTCGAAAAACCATAAATCAGGCGTTATATCCAGCTCAGCAATGATTTCGCCTTTGCCGTAGGTACCGCCTTCATCGGAGATATGGATAATACGATCCATCATTAACATATTCGGCAAAGGCAATTGCGCATTTTTCGGCCCGTACAGTTCGCCTCTGCCGGACTTCAACAATTCTTCGCGCGTAAAACTGTGCTGTTTCCCCATACTGTTATATCTATCCTAGGCAATTATTATTATTTTAAATCGTGCATTATCTAACAGACACTAAAAAAAATCAGCTCAATTTTTAGCCGGACAGCACATCAAGCATCAAGTCCTTTATCTTCAAGCCCTTTTTTTCAATTGCGGGAGTGCAATTAGCAGCATCAGGCAGTAAACACCGTAGCGATGTATCCAGTGTGAGTTGTTGATAAATAATGGCGTAAGCCAGTACCGAGGTCACATATTTTCGGGTTTCTTTAAAAGGAATGGTCTCAATCCAAATATCTGCGGGCATGGCTCCGACACTCGGCAGCCATTTTGCTACCCTACCCTGCCCTGCATTATAAGCGGCAGCAGCCAATGCTGCATGACCCTGAAAACGGTTCAGCAGTTTTTTGTAATAAAAAGCGCCGTACCTGACATTCACATCGGGACTGAACAGGCTTTGCTCCGATTGCCATTTTTCTTTCAATTCTCGGGCTATCTGCATCCCTGTTTTGGGCATAATCTGCATTAAGCCGAGTGCGCCGACCGCTGATTCGGCATCCTTATTAAAAATGCTTTCTTGCCGGATCAGGCCAAAAACAATGGCCGGCTCAACCTGTTGTAACATCGCGTTATTGCGCACCTGATCCGCATAATAAACCGGAAAACGCAAGCCCAGATCATCCCAATAATCGGCTTTAACCAAGGTCGCAATAGCGACTTGATCCCAATGCCAGCGTTGCGCCAATTTGGCCGCAAGCGTAAGCCTCTCCTTGTCCAGCTTCTTTATCGCATACCACCATTGCCGCTCGGCTTCGGCATTCCGATTCAGCGCTTTCAGCTCACTGACCATTTTAAAATCGAGCTCATTGGCCAAATTTTCGAGTGCATTTTCCGCCGGAAAAATCGGATTATTGGCAAAGCGGTAAGGCTGATTAACATTATCGGCAGCCATAAAACCGTAAAAACTCCGGTCTTCGGCGAGTTTAGTGTAAACCGCCTGAGCCTGCAGAATGTCTCCGTTTTTCTCCAACGTCCTGGCTTGCCAATATTGCCATTTAGGTTCCAACCTTTCCTCAGCCGTCAATCCCGCCAGCGCCTCGGCGACATGAGCCCAATTTTGCTCCAGTAACGCGGCTCTCAATTTCCATTCAGTGATTTCGGCATCAGCCGCTAATAGCTGGCTCAAGCGATGGTAAGCTGCCGCATGACGATTACGCGCCAGACTCAGTGCAAGCTGTCTCTCCAGCTGCTGCACCGTTTGCTCATCCAGCTGAAAAGCCTGTTTTCTCTCATCCCAAAGCTTAACCGCCAAATTTAAATCGGACTTTGCCAATCGACTGACACCGTGGGCAAAAAGCCGCCCCATTGACGCGGTCAAAAAGCCGTTGGTTTCAATCAACGCAGGCTTTTTATGAACCTGCAACCAGCTATCGGCAACGAGCTGATCGGCCGGACTCATCAGGCGGCGCACCGATTCGGCCACGGCAACATTATCCTTACTTAAAGCCAGTTCAAAGCGCTGCCAAATCAGCTCCGGGCTAAAGTCGGGCGACAACATCAATACCGACCACAGCGCATCACATTCCTTTGGCATGGCATCGCCGGTCAGCCACAAGCGTTTAGCGCCATTGATGCCCAGCCTTGTGTCGCCCGTGTTGTAAACGGCCAAACGATGCTGACATTCAATAGCCTTATTGGAACTGGCTTGATAATGACGGATAAAATCATGCCAACGCTGATTTTCAGCCAGATAACCCAACCATTTTGAGCGCAATAATCCGGCATAACGGGTATCTTTGTACGCCGTTAAAAAAGCCTGAACAGGCTCGGTTTGTTGCAAATTGTCTTGCAGCCACTGGTATTGCAAATAGGGATACAGCGGGTAATCAATCAAACCGGCGCTGATGCGCATGAATTCTGCCCTATCACCTTGGGCAAGGCGTTTTTCCGCCTGCACAAAATCATTTCTTTGCTGATCTAGCGCATTAGCCAGCACCGTGCCGGAAAAAAAAATCAGGCACAACAGCAGATTTCGACGCAGGTGTTTCATGGTTCATAATCCTAAAGATGTTATAATCGCGCGCTCTGCAAACATTCCTATCTAATCCCGTGCAATCGAAACAGGCCGCCCCCCATTATAACTGGAACACCCTTTACCGAATTGCTGTAGAACACAAAAAAGAGCTGATCGCCTCTCATTTTATCGCCATTTTAGCGACCATTGCCAGTGTTCCAGTGCCGTTGCTAATGCCGTTACTGGTCGACGAAGTGTTGCTGCATAAACCCGGCATCATCACGCAAAGCGTCAACCGCCTGTTTCCCGTCGATTGGCAGACGCCCATACTTTATATTGGCGTGGTATTGCTGATCAGCGTCGTACTGCGCATTATTGCGATTATTTTCAATATCATTCAATCGCGGCAATTTTCCTGCATTGCCAAAGACATCGTCTTTCGCATCCGCAGCCAGTTAATCGGACATTTGCAAAATATTTCCATGGCTGAATACGAAAGCCTGGGCACCGGCACTGTCGTCAGTCACTTGATCAAAGACCTCGATACCGTAGACACTTTTATCGGCTCCACCGTCAGTAAACTGCTGGTTGCCGCACTGACTATTATCGGCACCGCCGTGGTTTTATTATGGATGCACTGGCAACTGGGTTTGTTCATCCTGCTGCTCAATCCGGTGGTGATTTATTTCACCCGCGTAGTCGGTTCCCGCGTTAAAGACTTAAAATCAAAGGAAAACTCCGCTTACGAAGTATTCCAGCAAGCACTGACCGAAACTCTGGAAGCCATCCATCAAATCCGCGCCAGCAACCGCGAAAAACATTATTGCCAGCAGCTGATTGAATCGGCGCGCTCGGTCAAGGATTTTTCCACCGCCTTCGCATGGAAAAGCGACGCCGCATCGCGTTTAAGCTTTTTAGTGTTCTTGTTCGGCTTTGATATTTTCCGCGCCTGCGCCATGTTGATGGTGTTTTATTCCGACCTCAGCATCGGGCAAATGCTCGCGGTATTCGGCTATTTGTGGTTCATGATGGCGCCGGTGCAGGAAATATTAAGCATACAATATGCCTTTTATGCTGCCAAAGCCGCGTTAATCCGTATCAACCGACTGAATGCGCTGAAACAGGAACCGCATTATCCGCATCTGGAAAACCCATTTTTAAACAAAAAAACCGTGTCCCTGCGCGTGGAAAACCTGCATTTTAGCTACAGTGAAGAAAAAATCCTCGACGGCATACAGTTAAAAATCAATGCCGGTGAAAAAGTAGCCCTGGTCGGCGCCAGCGGCGGCGGCAAATCAACCTTGATACAAACTCTAATCGGCCTGTATCCGCCTGATTCCGGGCAGATCTATTTCGACGAGGTGCCCATCGACCGCATCGGCCTGGAAGTGGTCAGGGAAAATGTCGTCACCGTATTGCAACACCCGGTATTGTTTAACGACAGCATCCGCGCCAACCTGACTCTGGGTAAAGCGGCCACCGACGACGTCTTATGGAACGCCCTGGCTATCGCGCAATTGAAAGATACAGTGCAGAACCTGCATGACGGCCTGGACACTATCGTCGGCCGTTTAGGCATGCGGCTTTCCGGCGGCCAGCGGCAACGCATGGCCATTGCCAGAATGATAGTCGCCGACCCCAAAATCGTCATCCTCGACGAAGCCACCTCCGCGCTGGACACCGAAACCGAACACAAACTGCATCAGGCGATGACAGCGTTTTTACAAGGCCGCACCACCATCATCATTGCCCATCGCCTCAGCGCCGTTAAACAGGCCGACCATGTTTATGTGTTTGAACAAGGCCAAATTTGCGAACACGGACAGCATGAAACCCTGCTCACCCAAAACGGCCTGTATGCCAAACTTTACGGTGAATATCAGTGAGGCTGGTTTTAGGTTTCAGGGTTCAAGGTGAAAAATCAAAAATGAACTTCCTTGAACCTTCCGCCTTGAACCTTTAACCTAAATACCATGCCTGAAAATTACGACTTGCATTGCCACTCAACCGCCTCCGACGGCGCCTTATCGCCGACGGCATTGGTGCAACGCGCCCACGAACAAGGCGTCACCGCGCTGGCTTTAACCGATCACGACACCGTTGCCGGACTCGACGAGGCGCGGCTGGCGGCAACAGCGGCTGGCATTCATTTAATCCCCGGCATTGAACTGTCCACCAGTTGGCAAAACAAATGCCTGCACATCGTCGGCCTGGGCATTGACCCCGACTACCCGCCGCTACGCGAAGCCACTCAAAATCTGCAAATCATGCGCATGGAGCGTGCCGAAAAAATTGCCGACAAACTGGAAAAAAAGCGCATTCCCGGCGCACTGGAGGCCGTCAAAAAAGCCGCAGGCGAAGGCATGATTACCCGCAGCCATTTTGCCGATTTTTTGCTGTCGCAATTTCATGTTTCCACCCAACAAGAAGCCTTCGACCGCTATCTGGGCGCCGGTAAATCCGCGTTCGTAGCAACAACCTGGTCTGATATGGCACTGGCAATTAACTGGATTACGGAATCTGGCGGCGTTGCCGTATTGGCGCACCCGTTACGCTACAATCTGACCGCCAGCTGGATGAAACGGCTGTTAGCTGCTTTCAAAGAAGCCGGCGGACTCGGCATAGAAGTCGTCACCGGCCGCTACAATAGCGATGAAATAAAAACCGTAGCGGCTTACGCCACCCGCTTTGAACTGACCGGCTCTGTCGGTTCCGACTTTCACAACCCCAGTAACCAATGGATAGAATTAGGCCGACTTGCGCCCTTGCCAGAAAACATCAAACCGGTCTGGGAACTGTTTAATTAATGAGGATACACAGATGAGCTTTTGGAAAACCAAGACACTCGCCGAAATGACCACCGAAGAATGGGAGTCGTTATGCGATAACTGCGGCAAATGCTGCCTGCATAAGCTGGAAGACGAAGACACCGGCGACATTTACTTTACCAGCGTGGTTTGCAATCTGATTGATTTGGACACTTGCCGCTGCACCCGCTATAGCGAACGCACTACATTAGTGCCCGAATGTTTGGACTTAAAACAACACGATTTTACCGAATATACTTGGCTGCCGACAACCTGCGCTTATCGTTTATTAACCGATGGCGAAGAACTGCCGGACTGGCATCCACTGCTGTCAAAAAATCCCGACAGCGTTCAGGATGCCGGGGTTTCAATCAGTAGTTACGCAATGAAAGAGGCCGACATTGATGACCTCGAAGACCATATTATCGAATGGCTGAAATAACCAAGCCTGCAGAGGACAATCAATAATCAAAATCTACGCTAACCCGTCCCCAGATTGCACGACCCGGTTCAATCAGCTTGGTCGGTGCGGGGCCTGCAACGGTGGCTGAACCGACCCGGTTTAAATGCTCACTGTAATCTTTGTTAAACAGGTTATCGATACCGAAATTAAGATCCACAGCTTTAATCGGCTTATAACCGAGTTGCAGCGATGAAGTCATAAAGCCCGCTGTTTCTGTCGAATCCAGCGCCAGCACATTGCCGTAGCCGGAATGGATGCGGGTTTGTTCGGCGACCAGACGTTGTTTAAACGATGCCCTGAACGGGCCTTGCGCATAATTTAAGCCGAGCGTGCCTTCCAACGGCGGCGTTTGCGCAAGAGCAACATCTTGCGTCAGGTTTTGCCCGTAAACATAAGACGTATTGCCGCTGACGCTGAATTCTTCAGTTAACGGATATTCCACCGAAAACTCGCCGCCGGCACGTTCCGCATCAATATTAGCCGCACTTGAACCACGATAAACCAAAATAAAATCATCAATCCGGCTGTAAAAAGCCGACACCTGCGCTTTCAGTTTGTCGCCCTGATAACTCAGCTTGCCATCGAGTTCGTTATTGCGTTCGGCGTTTAAAGCAAAGGCGTCCATGCTGTAAACCTCCCAAAAATCGTGCGCTCTCTCGGCATGGCCGTAACCGAGAGACAGTTGCATCGGCACGGTTTCAAATTCATATTCGCCGCGTGCAAATGCGCCGAACATGTCCTGATGCCGATCTTTATTGGAGCCGGATAACACGATATTACTGGTTTCACCGCCTGCCTTCATGGTGCCGGTGTCGGTACGTAAGGTGTCGCCACGTAAACCGGTGACCCAGCGCAATTGGTCGTTCATGTGATAGGCTAATTCCGCATAACCGGCGAAGTTCTCAAAATCCAGAATATGTGTTTTAGGCACGTTTTCCATATTCGGAATCGGCACAAAACGCGGATTGCCGCCGACCGCATTGGCGCCGTATTTGTCTTTTCGGTATTCAACGCCGGTGATCAATTCAATATCTTTATGCAGCTCAAAAGTCAGTTCATTTTTGACAAAATTTTGTTCCCAATCCTGCCCCATAATGACAAATTCATGGCCCGGCTTTAACGGGCGCAGAGTGAAGTTGTCCATGTAATGATCGACAGCGGTGTAGCTGTATTGCAAATCCATGTTTTTCAGCCAGGTGCTGATGTTTTTGCGTTTGAAATGAGCGGTGTAATTGTCCCTATCCAGACTAGTCGCATCCATGTGTATGGTGGCATTGCCCATAAAGCCGTTGCTGCGCTGCAAGGCAAATTCGAGCGAAGTATCTTCATCCGGGGTAAAGCCGACTGCATAACGGTCGCTCCAGGTGTCATATTGGGTTTGCTGCACGGTTTCGCCGTTACCGTCTTCATAATTGCCGCCGCGTGTACGGTTGCCGGAATAATTGAAATAACCGTATTCAAAGCCCGCCGAATCGTTGGTGGTGATGTCCTGGCGATTAAAGCTGCCGTATAAATAGCTGTTGTAGGTTTTAATGCCGGGGTCGTCAAAGCGAATGTCATCGCGCTCAAAACGCACCGCGCCGGTAATGCTGTTGCCGCTACGTACCGATTGCGGGCCTTGCAACAGGTCGAAACTTTTAAACGAGCCGGGTTTGATGTAAGACGTTGCCGGGTCCATGCGGTGGTTGCAAGCGCCGCCGAACGGCACTCCGTCGATGATAGTATTCAACCGGCTGCCGCCTAAACCCCGAAAAACCGGATCGCTGCCGGTGCCGCCCTGACGAATTAACGAAATACCCGGTGTTTGTTTTAGCAGTTCAGCGCCATCATTGGCCATGCCCAAATTGGAACGAACCAAGGTTTTTGACTCAAACGGCGGATCAATGACTTCGCCGACGATAACCATTGTGTCCAGGTTTTTAATGTCGTCCTGTTCGGTTTCGGTGTCTTGTTCTTTATCCTTGCTGGGTTTATCGGCTAAAGCGGGTGTCAACGTAAACATCAGCGCTAGACTCACAGGCGCAAAAAAAGCAAAACGATAGCGTTTATTCATGGTGTTATAAAAAATCAACAGATTTGGTTTAAGTGGGCTGTAAGGCTCAATATTACAGTTTGAACCCTAATTTAAAGCAGGTTTCATGCCGACCATTTAAGTGTTTGTTAATATTGCTTATCTGCTTTTTTGTGCCGGGTTTAGCGGGAAAAATGCGTGATATGACCTATTTTTTATGCGTTAAATGACACAGTTTAATTAAATTAGCATTTTCGTTTAATGGCCAGCAAAGCCTGCGACTGTGCGATAGAAGATTTTTTTTAACATGGCGTTATTCTTGCAGTTGAATTTTTTACAGCACTCCCGCGTTCATCGTTAAATACGCGTTGTGGGAGCGACCACCCGGCCGCGAACAACTGTACTGTTCGCGCCGAGCTCATCGCAATCAATTGAAAAATAACCCCATGATAAGAAAAATGCAGAAAAAGTTAATACTGGTCACCATCGCGGTATTTTTAGGCGGTTCTTTGTTCGCCTTCACCCAGCAGATGAGCAGCGAGACACGCGCGGTACTGGGCATGGGTAATGCCGAGCATTTAGTGGTTGCCTATGAACGCTGGAAATCCAGTGTTGACAGCCGGCAAGGCGCTGAAAATCTGGCTATAACGCTACGTTTTCCCAAAGCATTTTCCAGTCAACAAACCCAGGCACACGCCGTAGTTAACGTTAATTTATTAAATGGTTGGATGACAGCGCACGCGCAAGGACTCGATTCTAAAAAGATTTATAGCCTTTGGTTGCTGGGCGGCAGCGATAACAAAGCACAGCCAGCACTGGAAAAAGCACTCGGCGAGCTGCATTTTAGCGGCGACAAGCACAGCCTGGAAACACAACTGGACAGACAGGCATTACAAGGCTTTTATATTAAACGCATCGTGCTGACAGAAGCCGGGCAGCCAGCTAGTGCTGCGATGCTGAGCGGTGAACCGGATTTCATGCAAAAGCTGTATTACGCCGATAAATACTGGGCCATTGCCGGTATTGGTCATTTGCCCGACGCAAAAAAGCCCGACGCTGCGCCGCCGTTTGCTTTTTTACTGCCAAAACCGGCCTTGGCCGATACGCCGACACTCGATTTGGATGCGGCATTAACCGAACAAATCGCCAGAGGACGCGAACTGTTTTTGCATGAAACTTTTGGCGGCAATGGCAGAACCTGCGCAACCTGCCATCGTGAAGACAATAATCACACCATTGACCCCGGCTATATTGCCAGCTTGCCGGATGACGATCCGCTGTTTGTGGCTGAAGCCAATCCCGAACTGAGCGCGTTGGAAAATCCTAAATTATTGCGCCAATTAGGCTTGTTTCTGGTCAACAGCAACGGTTTCGACAAAGCGCCGGTGTTTAGAAGCGCGCCGCATTTACTAGCCTTATCGACCTCGCTGCTGCCTGAACCGGAAAAAGAAGGGCACGCAGTGACTCATGCGCTAGGCTGGTCGGCTGACGGCAGTACCGGCGACGGTTCGCTGCGCCTGTTTACTGTAGGCGCGATTATTCAGCACATGCCAAAAACGCTGGCGCGGCAAGAAAATATTGATTTTCGTCTGCCCACGGATGACGAACTGGATGCACTGGAAGCCTATATGCTGTCCTTAGGCCGCTCGGTCGATCCTGATTTGGATAACATGAATTTTTCTTCGACGATAGTGCAACGGGGCCGCGATCTGTTCCACAGCAAAGCCATTGGTACCGGCCAATGCAAAGGCTGTCATTTTAATGCAGGCGCCAACAGCTCGACCACTTTTGCCAACGGCAACCGCGATACCGGCGTTGAAAACATGCCGGATGACCCGGCGCGACTGGTTTGGTCGCCTGCCCAAGTGGATGGCGGTTTTGGCCTGAACGAGCGCGAAGATTGCGGCTCCAGCAGTGACAAAAACTGTTACGGCAACGGTGAATTCAATATGACCTCGGTGATTGAAGCTGCCGATACCGCACCTTATTTCCATAACAACTCGGTCAACACATTGGAAGAAGCCATCGCCTATTACAACAGCCCGGTGTTTCATAAATCGCCCGGTGCCGAACCTGCCGACCCCAATAAGCCAGAGTCTGTTTGTACCCGCTGCATCAAACTGGAATCGAGCCAGGTTACCGCGATTGCGTTGTTTTTACGAACGCTGAACGTGATGGAAAATATCCGCAGCTCCAATGATTTGGATACTAAAGCGCTGGCCTTATTTGCCAATGGCCAACAAGATAACGCCGCCGACATGGTGAAACTGGCGCTGGCGGAAACCGAAGATGCCATCGAAGTGATGGAAGCAGGCAAACTGATTCCTTATCACGCCTCGTTGAAATTGCTCAAACAAGCTTACAGCGATGAACAGGACGCGCTAACCGGGGGCAACTCCACACAACGACTGCGCGATGCGGTTAGCGCCAAAACCCGTGCCAATGCTTTAATGCTGAGCGAGCACCCGCCGCTGGATTTAGCCAAAGTTAACGACTTGTTCGACTGGGCCGAAACCAGCTATCCCGAATTATTCCCTGAACATCAAAATTCTGTCGAGAGGGATGGCTTTTACACCCGTTATTATCCGTCCACGCAGCATTATTTAGGCGTTAAAAACGGCCATGTTTATGTCAGCGGCGGCCAGTTTGGCGAACTCACCGATGCCGGCACGCTTGATTATTGGTTGCAGCAGAAAAAATGACTAGGAATGAGCATGATTTAACTTGTGCAAGTTTATATACTTCACCCGGCATATTTTTCGGTTTTCGCTCCAAAAAACCGAAAAATTAACCGTTCAAAATATATAAAGACGGGCGCGCTACGGGAAGAAAAAGAAGTCTGTTCATCCAATACCGACGGTTCGCTCATTTTTTTAAAGGTCAATAGATTCAGTCTATTATAATGCGGCCACCTGTTGTTTTCCAGCAAAAACGTCTAAATTAACCATTAATAATCATACAGTTATAAAAAAACAACCGAACCGAGGGCAATAGTTAAACTGATTGGCAAAATAGGTAATAGCGCTTATTGATTGACAAGATTCAATTCAATATCCTACAAACATCTACACAATACCCTTTATTTTTTAAGCTAATCACATTATGTAATCTTAAGCCACCAATAGGGATGTTACTTATGACTGAATCATATACCCTCCAACAAAACCAACTTCTTGCAAACCTGTCCGCAACTGAATACATGCGCATTTCCCCTTATCTGGAACTTGTCTGGATGCCGCCCGGCAAAGTGCTCTACGAGTCTGGCGATGAGTTGCATTATGCTTATTTTCCTACGACCGGCATCGTATCGTTGCTTTATATCACGAAGGATGGCGCATCGGCCGAAGTCGCCGTGATCGGCAACGAAGGCATTATCGGCGTGCCGCTATTTATGGGAGGCGGGACTATGCCGAATCAGGTTGTAGTACGGAACGCGGGCTATGCCTATAGGCTACGTGGCCATCTACTGTTACAGGAATTTCGTCGCCAGGGGGGGCGGCGTTACAGTACATTGCATAATTTGTTACTACGTTATACTCAAGCGTTGATTACCCAGATGGCGCAAACAGCAGTCTGTAACCGGCATCATGTAATCGATCAGCAGCTATGCCGCTGGTTGTTGCTAAGCATCGACCGGCTTAGCAACAATGAGCTGACTATAACGCACAGCTCAATTGCCGATATGCTGGGGGTACGCCGCGAAGGCATCACTGAAGCCGCCAGAAAATTACAGCAAGCGGGATTGATTAACTACTACCGTGGCCACATCACCGTGCTGGACAGGCTGGGCTTGGAAGCGCGCGTCTGCGAATGCTATCAGGTCGTTAAAACAGAATTCGACCGCCTGCTGCCTCCCTGCAAGCTTTTAATATCGCCGGATTCAAGCAGAACCTTTCAAGTCGACAGCAACAAGATCAAACAGGGCGCCCTCAACCCCACCGATTGGATCATACCCTCCAAACTACCCGTTCAGAAAAACCAAAGCCACGTAAGCGTTGCATCATCAATCGGGAAAACTAAGAGAAACGCCGGACTGCAATAAGCCTGTAAACGCCTCTACTGTCACCGGATGGCTAAAATAGTAACCTTGTCCCTCATCACACTGCAGCGCCCGAAGCAAGGCGAACTGCTCTGATGTTTCCACCCCCTCTGCAGTGACGCGTTTATTGAGGCTTTTACTCAAACTAATCACAGCATTGACGATGGCGTCACTGTTAGCGTTGGCAGCCATCTGCTCCACGAACGACCGGTCAATTTTTAAGGTGTCAATCGGAAACTGTGTCAGACAACTTAGGCTGGAATAACCGGTGCCAAAGTTGTCAATCGCAATTTTTACACCCAGGTCTGAAAGCGCATGCAACACCAACCCCGTAGACTCGGGATCACGGATAAGCACAGTTTCGGTTAACTCAATTTCCAAATAGCGCGACTCCAAACCGCTATTTTCAAGGTTTTCGTGTATGTTTTTAAGAAAATCCCTGTCTCGGAATTCAAGTGCTGAGGTATTGACGGAAACAGTGACCGCAGGCAACCCGGCCTGCTGCCACATCCGGTTCTGGCGGCAGGTTTCATGCCGAACCCAGCGGCCGATTGGCAGAATCAATCCGCAGTCTTCGGCGATAGACAGGAACTCTGTTGGCTGCAGCAGTCCCAATTTGGGATGCTGCCAGCGGATTAGCGCCTCGATGCCGACAATCGCGCCGCTGTGAAGGTTTATTTTCGGCTGGTAATGCAAGACAAACTCCTGCTGTTCCAATGCGCTACGTAGGTCGGCTTCAATGGACTGCCGACGAACCTCCCGTTCATTCATGCCTTGCTCAAAAAATTTGTAATTGTTACGTCCGTTTTCTTTGGCATGGTACATCGCGGTGTCGGCATTCTTGATCAACATTTCTGCATCCAGACCATCGTTTGGGTAGATGCTGATGCCGATACTCACATTGATATGGAGATCGTGCCCCTCAATACAATGAGGCTGGGCAACCGATTTGAGCATTTTTTGTGCGGAGAACGCTGCATCCTCCTCTTGTTCAATATCGAACAGTATCAGTACAAATTCATCCCCCCCCTGACGACTGACCGTGTCCGAGTGACGCACACAGGCGACCAGACGTTGCGCAATCGATTGCAGCAACTGGTCACCCGCCGCATGTCCGAGTGAGTCGTTAATCTCTTTAAACCGATCCAGATCCATAAACAGCACGGCAAATTGCCTGTCTTGACGATGGGCAAACTCAATCGACTGATTAAGGCGGTCCTGCAGCAATATCCGGTTAGGCAAACCCGTGAGCACATCGTGATGGGCTAAATAATCCATCTGATCTTTAGCAATTTGGGCTTCCGCAGCCTGTTTCTGTGCTTCAATAGTCGCGATAACCAGATTTTCGTTCACTTGCAGCAACAAAGTCATATGATCATCGGATGCAGCCTGCAGCGTCTCTGCTGCGCGTATTTTCTGGTCATGCGAGATGATTTGCCCTTCGCGCCGATGGATAACCTGTTCTCGCGAAGCGACTTTCTCTTCCCTCAAGTCGGTTGCACTTTCTCTGGCAATGACCTGTTTCTCGCGGTCCAGGACAGTCGCGTCATCAATGACCGTGTTTTCCTTGCCCGTGATATTTTTTTCGAGGCTTACCGGCAATCTGTCTTTATGCGGACTCGCCACACCCGGCTGGTCCGGGTGATCGGTGTTAGAATCACTGTCATTGTCATGCCTGCTCATTACCGCTTCCTCCATCATCCGCCCACGTTGCGCTCATCGTTATACATAAATTGTGGGAGCGGCCACCCGGCCGCGAATAGTGCGCGATTGTTTGCGGCCGGGTGGCCGCTCCCACAAATTTCATCTATTTTCACGTGTTCCCAAACGACTAAAATTGTGAACCGGAATACTTGTGTATAAACATGAGGGCGGAGCGTGGGAATGCATCCCGCGAAGCTGGAGCGTCCGCAACTCAGAACCAACGCAAGCGTCACTTGCCCCAGCATTCTTCCTTAGTCAAACCCGTACCTGTTACCGTTTTACTGTCTCCTGTTGGTGAATGTGTAATTTCCAACGTACCACATTTTGCATCTGCAAATGGACTGAGCGGCGCAGCAGTCAGTTTATATGTAGTGCCGGATGGGGCCGGAGTGGCTGCTATCGCAATCGTGTATTTGCCATCTGGCGAAGTCGTCTTGCCGACTAAAGAATAGTTTCCCGCAACACAACTCGGATTAGCGCCAGCCGTTGTGTTAATCGTCGTCGCATATTGAATACAATTTGCCCGATATTTCTCCTGCGCCAACTGCAAGCTCAACAACGCCGCCTTCCCATCAGACCGCTTTGCCCTGATCACATAATCCGTATAAGCCGGATAAGCAATACTCGCCAAAATCCCGATAATCGCCACCGTGACCATCAACTCAATCAACGTAAAACCCGAACTGCGTTTAAATGTGTACATAACATCCCCTTACCTTTAAAGTTATTTAATGACAGCAAATATAGCACAACAGATGCTTAGCCAAACTAAATTCAAGAACGACCTAAAATTAAAAAATGCAATCCCGCTAACAGACATACAACAATAATAAACTATAATTACTTTACATAAAAAAGGTGGTGGGACATGAATAGACAAAAAAACACCGGATTTACCTTGCTTGAGGTGATGATAGTCGTGGCTATAATCGGTATTTTAGCGGCAATAGCGGTGCCTTCTTATCAGGACATGCTTGAGCGTAACCGGCTGAAGCAAGCAGTAGAGGCGCTAAAGTCAGATATGCAGTGGATGCGAACCGAAACAATCAAGCAAAGTTGTAATCTTCAAGCGTCCTTTACCACGGGTGCTACTTGGTCTTACCAAATATTCATACCGCTTGGTACCTGTGTGGCTCAGCATGTTAGCAATGGCTGCGCTGCTGCAGCCACAAGTAATTGCAATATTAGAACCGCAGACAGTACACAATTTTCTGGCATTACAATGACTACCGCTGCTTTTTTTGGCTTTTCTACGACAGGGACAGGGTTCGATTTTAGAAGAGGCGAAGCCAGAAGCAACGGAAGAATTGAGTTAAGTTCGGCTAACTATATTGCAAAAGTGGTTATAGCTCCCGTTGGTCGTGTAAGGATTTGCAATATTGCCGGTTCAAATGGATTATCCGGTTATCAAAACTGCTGATTACTAAAGGTAATATCATGAAAAAACAAACTGGCGTTACGTTGATAGAAATAATGATTTCCTTGTTAATAGGGTTGATCGTTATTTCCGCAACCATTGGCATCTATGTTACAGCCATAAGAGGCAGCACAGACACATTAAGGTCTGCGAGATTAAATTACGATCTCGATTCAGCGATGCAATTAATGATGAATGATATTCGGCGGGCGGGCTATTGGGGCGGCGCTGTTGCCGGTGCTAATAGTCAAATCAATCCATTTACAGCGGCAACGACCAACGCGCAAATTCTTACCGTAAACACCACAAATGATTGCATTTTATATACTTACGATGCTAACGGCAGCGGCGTATTAACACCTGCCGTTTTTACCGATGATGTTGACGCTAACGAATATTACGGTTTTCGGAGGTCAACTATAGCCGGGAATAGGGGCATTATTGAAATGCGCCTAACCGGAACCACAACAGCCAATTGCGCGGACGGCGTATGGCAAGCCTTGAGTATTAACGACAATAGTGGTGAACAGCTTGACATTACCCGCCTCGAATTCAGTTTTAATGCTATAGCCGCCGCTGGAACTGTCCCTGCATTACCCGCCACCAGTAAATGTCTGAATACTGCCAGTCTAGCAGCGCCCTCTAATACACTTTGCGCCAATGCAACGGTAGGATATTTAGTGACTGGACAACGAGCTTTAGAAACCCGCCAAGTCAATATAGTGATAACAGGCGTAGTTGCTAATGATGCAGCAGTTACTAAAACTATCACCAACTCAGTAAAAATCAGAAACGACCGCGTTTTTACGCAACCGTAGCCACATCCAGTTAAGGTATCCGGCATGAAAACCAACAACCTAACAATAAGCCGCCAACGTGGCGCAGCAACGCTTTTAACCGCAGTAGTGCTTATTATCAGCGTTACGCTAGTAACCTTTTTGACCGCCAAAACAGTATTAACTGAAACCAAAATGTCGGCAAGTAATTATCGCACCAGTCAAGCGCTAGCGGCGGCCAATGCAGGCATGGATTATGCGTTGGCTTTTTTTGGCGACACCAGCACAACATTTGCCTGTAATGCCCCGCCGGTTGCATTGATTGGCCCGCCCGCGCGGCCTGCATGGATTGCAAATTATTTACTACCCTTAGCAAATGGCAGGGCGCGGGTTTGCATTGATAACACTACAGCTAGACCCTATACCACACCCTCATATCCTGCATCTACACTTGCACCTTGGGGAGTAACTGTCAACACCGCCTGCGTAACAGTCAACGGTGCAACCACAGCAGGCATGATTATCTCCACCGGCTATAGCGATGATGGTATCGCCCAGCGCACCATGACGCAATGCGTGGGCAACCGCTCACTGATGGGAGGTAATGGTCCAGCTCAATCGCTAGTATCGGGTGGTTCGGTTGGATTAACCGGTAGCGCTCAGCTCATTAACCGTTATAACGACATCAATATTTGGTCTGGAGGCCCTGTTGATCTCAATTCTGGTGCGATAGAAACTTATATCCGCCCGGTTGATTTGGAAATAACCTCGACAACAACGCCCACTGGTACAGCGCTTGCCAGTGACTGGCTAACCACCACTCAAACATCGCCGTCAATACCCAATGTTCAAAAAGTGTCAAACAGTGGCTTAGGTACAGGTACTGATATATATGCAGATGATGGGAAATTGGCAACGGCTAAGGCTGCAACAGTGGCAAATAAAGCGGCAGGCGGTGCAGGTGATGGTCCAGGCACTTTCTTTGATATGTTTTTCCCCGGTGTTGCCAAGGCTGAAATAGCCCGATCTGCTCAAAGTACCGGGCAATATTTTGCTTCAGGGGCAAGTAGCAGCAATCTCGACGGTAAAACCGGAATTATCTATGTTCAAGGTAACGCCAGTTTTGGTGGTAATAATGGCATCGGTACAGCAACTTCACCTGCCTTATTATTAGTTGACGGCGATTTTGATTTAACCGGTGGTGATATTTTTGGTGTCATTTATGTGACCGGGCAACTGACCGGCGCAGGTTCCCCTAAAATATCGGGCAGCATTGTTACAGAGAACGGCGTTAATAGAGGTGCAGGAACGGTGACTCTCGTTTACAGGCCTTTTGGTGTCGGTACCGGTACCGGGGGAATTACGCCCGGTTTGACCGGAGTTATTGCAGGCTCATTGCGCGACTGGTAATCACAATTTAACACGGAGAAAATTTATGAGAACAAATGCCTACAAAAAACACAGCCGAGGTATTGGGCTGATCGAAGTGCTGATTACCACCGTCGTCGTAGCATTGGGTTTGCTTGCTACCGCCTCTATGCAAGGCGGCTTTATGTCAGAAAGTGCCACGAACAAAACCCGTGCTGAAGGCATGGTGTTGGCCGAGCAAAAAATAGAAGAGTTACGCAACTACGTTACGCGTGGACAGTTTCCAGTGGCTGCAACTAACCCAGTCACGGATACTGTTACCGGCTCTAATGCAACTTTTACACGCAGTTGGCAAATTACCCAAATTAGTGGTGCAGCGCCTGCAACCCCCAGAATTGGCCTCAATGTTTCTGTGTCTTGGGGCGCCAATGCAGATCAACAGGTTGCATTGACCAGCCAAATTGGTTACGTCGAAGCCTCTAATACCGCAGGGCTTGGCAGTGGGAGTGGCGAACTTAGTCATTTGACAGGGCCGGGTATAGGATCGCCAAGTCCGAACGAAAAAGCCTCTGAACGAGCGCTCGATGTAATAAAGCCATTCGAAGCAAATGGTACAACATTAAAGTCTGGCTATACTTCGCTAGGGGGTAATTTAATTACGGAAACTGCGACTGGCAAGATGTATCGCCTTGATGGCGGCGGCGCGTTGACGGCGAGATTGGTCGAATATAAAGCAGGTTTGAATCCTTTCGATATTGATTTACGATACGAGGTCAATAACGCGACACCCGCTCCTACTACCCCAATTCGTCTTTATACAAAAAGAGTCAACTTAGATAATGTCGCCGGCAATGAGACCATTCAACTATACACCGATAATATGGTGGGCGGCATAGGCGATGGTCAGAATATGCTTGACCTAGCAACAATGCCTACGCCTGACGGTACGGCTACTTTAGTTCATCGCTTCCGAGGCGGGGTCGTTCTCAGTGTTGCAGGTACGGTTCATACCACCAATAACCTAGATGATATTGAAATCGATTATAACCGCGAGGATATGTACTGTGTTTATAATCAGGGTAATGGGGTACAACAAAGACCTTACGTCTGCTATACTGGGGGAAATTGTAATGGTAGTACGGCAGGAGCGGGTTATACAACGACTATACCCAGCGGTACTAATGATTCAACAACGTGCCTTAATCCGCCAGTTGCTGATGCTATAGTGGGACTTGGTGGCTGGCGGGGTAACATAGGTCCAATCAATCTCAACGATACGGGTGGAAATAAGGAAAGTGTTTGTTTTTTGGAAGAAATATTAGCAAATCCCAATCCATCGCCTGCATCAACCGCACGAAAATATAAAGGCATGTATAACGGTGTTGAGCAAGGTATTAATCGATCTTATAGCTGCCAAGATTTTTTAATTGTCAGTCGCTTCAATACATTCACTAAATTGGCAGCAGGATGTGCGATAGCCGCTAGTAAGCTGGGAGTTACCAGCTTGCCTGGCAAAACAGTGAGTCGAACAAATGCCAATACGGTAGATGGCATAGATAACACAACCTATTGTAATAATTTAGCAACAAAAAATTATACCTTGACAGTCACTGTTACTAACGGAGTTTCAGGAACTGTAGTTAAAGCGCTCGGAGGTCTTGCTGATGTAACTTGCGCACCCGATTTAACCTATACAACCTACTCGTGCTCAGGAACAACAAAGGCAAATGTACTTACTGCTAGCGCAACAACTCCAAGCGGTACTTCAGGAGATTGCACGGCAACCCTAACTGGAAGTCCAAATCTAACGGGAAGCTGTTCGCTTACACTCGCTACCCCGCCACGTTACATTCTTAATGGCACGATAACAGGCACTAATCAGGCACCTAATGTCACTGCAACCGATGGCATTATGAGTACACCTATTTCTTGCACATCGACTACAACAACATTTAGCTGTGATATTTCTACAAATTACAACAATGTTACTTTTACGGGTGAGAAAAAAGGCAACAAGACGCCTTATTGCACTGTCGGAATAACGGGGTCAGTTGGCTCGCAAACTACGCTAAATAGTGTTTGTGTGTTGCAATATTAATGTCTTGTGCCCAAGCCGGGTAGGTCGGGTTAGGCGTTAGCCGTAACCCGACCGAACGCGCGACGGGGTATGTACCCCGTTGCAACGTTTTGATGCGAACATAAAACGTTTCGGACGGGGCAACATGCCCCGTCCGGCGAAGGAATAAAACTAAGGTCGAGTTAGCACTAGCTTAACTCGACATTTCATCCAAACAAACCGCCGCCGGGAAACCGTGGCGGTTTTTTGTTGTGTGTCTCTTTCCCAGTCGGGTAGGTTAGGCGCTAGCCGTAACCCGACTTATTCACGCAAAAATATCGGGTTACGCTACGCTAATTCTACAGGGCTGAAAAAACTCAGCGATACTCTGCGCTTAACTCTGCGAGACTCTGCGGTTAAATAAAGCTGGCTGTCTCGTTCCCAAGTTCCAACTTGGGAATGCATACCCTCAAGCTCTGCTTGGTTGTAAAAAAACGAACGCGGGACGGGGTATGTACCCCGTTGCAACGTTTTGATGCGAACATAAAACATTTCGGACGGGGCAGCATGCCCCGTCCGGCGAAATTACAATGAAAATAAGGCGACGATTATTAATTTTCTAAATAATGTAACGTAACGAAAAAGAGTATTTTATGATTAATTATAAGCAATATTTTTACGGTTGGACGCAAGAACAGGCGGCTTTGCTCAAGGCAGGGCGTTTAACTGATTTGGATATAGATAATCTGATAGAAGAAGTGGAAACAATGGGCAGAAGTGAAAAGCGCGCGTTAGAAAGTCGGCTGTCTGTTCTTTTGCTTCACATGCTTAAATGGCATTATCAACCGGCTAGGCGTGGTAATAGCTGGAGTTACATCATTATTGAACAGCGTTTAAAGTTTCAAAAAGTCCTTGAACAGAATCCCTGTTTAAAATCTGAGATTGCTACAATTTTGGCGGATGCTTACGAATACGCATCTTTAAAGGCAAGCCATGAAACAGGTTTACGTCCAGATATTTTTCCTAAGCAATGTCCGTGGAATTTGGAACAGCTTACTGATAAGACATTTTTTCCGGATTAACAAAGCTTTTGGTGTCGAACGCGCGACGGAAGGGTGAATTGGGGACAGGCGCCAATTAAATACACGGCAAGCAGAGCTTGAGGGTAGTCACTCCCAAGCTACGGCTTTCATCGTTATACACAAGTTGTTCATTGAGCATTTGAAACCCTGGAGGGGTTTAAGCCATTAGCCGAGGGTTGAGCGCAGCGACACCCCCGGATAGCCGCGACAACAATGTTCCGACCCTGAAGGGGGCGCAGCGAGCATCTGAAATAGAATGTGTTTATAAATCAAGTGATGATTTTTTTTTACGCTTACTCAACATGGCAACTGCGACCCTTCCAGGGTCGTGTGTTTTTTCACCGCTATCCGGGGGTGTCGCTATGCTCAACCCCCGGCTAATGGTTGGCAAACCCTCCGGGTTGCATTTATGTTATCCATGTACTTGTGTATAACGATGAGAGCTACGGCTTGGGAGCGAGGCAGATTGTGGGAGCGGTCACTGGCCGCGAACAATTACGCGCTGTTCGCGGCCGGGTGGCCGCTCCCACAACTTTTGTCTCGTTCCCAGTTGGGTAGGTTAGGCGCTAGCCGTAACCCGACTTATTCACGCAAAAATATTGATTGACCCGCAGGCATTGGTCTTTGAAGATACCGATGCCAAAGGTGAAAGCCGCTGGCAATTACTGGGTATGAGCCATCAGGCGCGGCTACTGGTTGTGGTCTACACCCTGCGCGGCGAATCAATACGCTTAATTTCAGCTGCGTAAAGTATTGCATGAAGAATTGCGGGCGGCTTAGCCGAACGCGCGACGGGGTATGTACCCCGTTGCAACGTTTTGATGCGAACATAAAACGTTTCGGACGGGGCAACATGCCCCGTCCGGCGAAGTAGCCGGGTCGGGTTTTACCCTAAAGGGCATGAAAGGCGCTAGCCGTAACCCGACTTATTAACGCAAAAATGTCGGGTTACGCTACGCCTACCTAGCTAATCAAAATGCTCAGAATAAATGTTGCCGCCGTGAAGATAATGCGCGCTTTTATCATGTAAAACGGCGCGGTCGCTCCACGGAAAATAACTGTCGGTTTGCGCCGGCGCTTGTTCGCTGATGATTTGCCCAACGCTGCGGATAGTCGGCGTTGCCGATACGATGTCAATATCAAAAACATGCAGCCCGGTGCTGCTCCAGTCGTAATAGGTGGCAGCACCGGTACTGCCGTTAGATGAAGCGCCGTTATGCAGACGCAAAGGCAATGCTAATCGCGCCGGTGTGTCTTGTTGCGGCGGTAAATAAGCCAGTGCATGATGGTCATATAACGCATCGGATTCGCTGCCGCGCTTGCCTAACACCAGTTGGTCAACTTCGCGGGGTGCCGCCGCGTTGCTAATATCAAACAAGGATAATTTAACGCCTTGATACCAGGCGCCGCGTCCGCCGTTATCGGTGGCGTTATTGTCGACAATGGCATCTTTGCCGATGCCGAGCAGAAAATTTTCGCCAATCGGATGCAAATAATCTGAATAGCCGTTGATTTCCAATTCGCCCGCTATTTTAGGCTGGCTAGGATTTTCCAGGTCGAGGATATATAAAGGGTCGGTTAAACGGAAGGTGACTAAAAATCCGCGCTTGCCAATAAAGCGCGCGGCATATAAACGTTCGCCCGGCTTGCCTAAATTATCCAGGCGGCCGACTTCCTGTAATTGTTGGTTTTGTTCCTGCAACAGGCTGACGCTGGTTGAGGCATTGCCCTCCCAGGTTTCGCCGATAGAGGTGGCAATGCGTAAGGTGTCGTTATCTTCACCCATGCGGAATGATTTTTTGTCCTCTTCCCAGCCCAAGTGACCTTTAACATCACCGGAACCGCGATAGTCGACGCTTAAACCGTCTAAGGCAAATTTGTGCAGTTGCGTGCTATGTTCCGGCTGATAGCGGATCGTTGCTGCCGATAATAACCCCGATTCAGCGCTGATATAGGGATAACGCGTTGTCGCCAGATAGAGATTTTTGGTCGACATATAAACTGTTTCTGTTTGCCCGACGATACAACGCGAACTAAATTGCGCCGGCTGGTCGATGGCTACGGCGGTCACGGTAATGATAGACGCTTCGGGGTATTGCGTGGCCGAGGCGGGCGGTAAATAGCAGTTCTGAGCGTCGGTTAATGCCTGCTTTACGCCGTCAATGGTGATGTTGGGCGTGAGTTGTTCAAGCGATGGGGTAGAACGGGTAATTAAATACAGCGTGCTGTTAATGCGGCGGCTTGAAATCAGTGAGCCGTCCAGGCGGATGTGATGCGTTTGTGTCAACCCGGATTCGGTCACATTATAAAACACCGCATCAGTGCGCGGTTCTTGCCAAAAGCCGGGATTTGGCCAAATCGAATCGATGGGGGGCATGATTTTATACAGGTTGTTTTGCTGACTGCCGAGGCTGATTAAGGTGGCCGGTTGCGCTGGGTTTTCGTGGCTTAAATATAAGCTTTCAGCAGCGACATCAGAGGCCAACGCGGTGCTGTCGAGTAGCTGAGCCGAGGCCGGATTGTCGCTGAGTTGATAATGATTAATGCAATTAGCGCTTTGATCTTGTGCAGCACAAGCGGTTAAGGCGTACAGCTGATTATTGTCGGTTTTAATGCTGTCTGCTTCATCAACCCCGGTTTCTTGCAGGTTGGTGGTCGAGGTTTTGGCCGCTTCGGTGCTGCTGTCATCGGCTGCGCCACTCGCTATTGGAAACGGCATGGGCAGCAAAGGATACTGATATTGTCCTTGCAGCGCTTGCCGTAAGTAATGGTTGCGCATGTCCTCGGTATAAAACGGTTTGAGTGCGGCATCTTTAGCGTCGAACACATAAAAACTTAACGGCTCGGCATTATGGATAATGCCGCCGTTAGCATTGGCATAACCGGCATAAACAACAAATTCGCCGCTTAATAGCGCTTGCTGATTTAGTACATTTATCTGTTCTTCTTTGGCTAAAAGCCTTTCGTCAAAGCTGATAAGTTCGGCTACGTTCGCATTCCAGGGCTGCCAGTTATGATGGCTGTCGAGCATAAACCAGTCGCCGTTATGCAGCGCTGCCAGATAAAGTTTACGTCGTTGACCGCTATCGGCCGGATCAATATTTAGTGTAAAACTGAGCTGCAGCGGATCTGTGGTATTGAACGTCCTGGCAGAGCCGGAAGGCGCATTGGGTGTGGTTAATAATGCGCTGATGTCGGCGTTTGAGGCGCTGCCGTCAGTGCTGCGTATCGGCGCTGCTGTTGCAAGAACTGGCTGGCATAAAGCCAACGAACAGAAAGTCAGTAAGTATAATTTATTCATTAGCAGTTGCTCCAAAAGTGAGTTTAATGATTAGGCTTGTAGATCGGGTTAGCGTAGCGTAACCCGACATTTTTGCGTGAATGACTACCCTCAAGCTCTGCTTGCAGGTGAACATCAAGCAGAGCTTGAGGGTATGCGTTACCAAGCTGGAGCTCTCATCGTTATACACAAGTGCATGGATAACATAAATGCAACCCGGAGGGTTTGCCAGCCGTTAGCCGGGGGTTGAGCGCAGCGACACCCCCGGTACGAGGTAAAAAAATACACGACCCTGGAAGGGTCGCAGTGGCTATGC
>JAUYMY010000052.1 GCA_030699385.1 Methylobacter sp. | reverse complement strand
GCGCGATTGTTCGCGGCCGGGTGGCCGCTCTCACAAATTTCATCTATTTTCACGCGTTCCCAAACGCCTAAAATTGTGAACCGGAATACTTGTGTATAAACATGAGCGCTCCGGCGTGGGAATGCAGTCATGGACGCTCCGCGTCCCGTATCATTGCAATGATTATTTCCATCCAAAACAATCGCTCCTTTCGCAACGCTGGAGCGTTGCTGGATGCATTCCCACGCCGGAAGCGTGGGAACGATACAACTGTCTTAAATAAGACATGATCATGGGGCTTCCATAGCCTGCATTTCACTAAGTAACTGCGAAATAATGGCTAGTTGTAATTGTTTATCAGCATTTTTAAACTCTGGCGGCAGTTTATTGACCATGGTTTTGGCTTGTTTTATCAGCTCATCATTTAAATAGGCGATTTGATCGTTTTCGCCGTTTTGGCTGACCACTCGAAATAAGGTGGCTTGGCCTTTGGCGGTTGCTTGATGCGAGTGGACTAAGGCCAGTTGCCGCAGCCGTTCGCTAAATTCAATCAGGCGATATTCGGCGTCCAGGCTGTTAGTGAGCAGCCATTTATCCGGCGGTAATTTGCCCAAAAAGGCGGCGACCGATTCAAGCCAGGCGGTGTCGGTTTCTTTGTTGTTTTGCAGGCGCAAGATAAAGGCTACAAGCCCTTGTTTGTCTACGGTGTAATGTTCTAAGTCGGCATATTTTTGGTTGATGCGGGTTCTCAGTTCATTCAGGCTTATCCCGGCGGGTTCTTTTAAGGCGGCGGCAAGTTGCTGTTGAAAATCGTCTAATAAATCGGTGTAGGCTTGGTTAAGCCGTTTTAAATGGCCAACCAGTGCATTTAAAAATTCGCCAGGGTCATTGTCTGTTAGGTAGGTGCCGAGGTAGGCGGGATAACCGCAGGCTTCAGGCAGGGTTTTAAATAGTAAGGTCATCGGGCTTTGTGTGCTTTGGAAGGCGTCACGCACGGCAATGGTTTGTTTATCGAGTTTTTTTGTCGCCAGGGTGTAGGCAGGTAGTTGGGCGATAAATTTGGCTAAGGGTTTGATGATGTCGAGCAGGGTGCTGTGTTCGGGCACTTTGCCGATGAGTTTTTCCAGGTAGCGGTTGAACAGGTCGGCTCTGATGCCGCTAAAGTCGAAGGCTTCAAGGGTAAACAGTTCGGGCCGTTTGGCTAAGATTTCAAACAGTTCCTGGCTGACGACCGGGCAAAATACGCCGCTTTCGTACAGTGCCAGCGAGCGTTGGTTGGCTAGGTAATAGGCGACAAACAATAACGATGACACGCCTTTTTGTACGCCGTAGGGCGGTTTTTCCATCAGTGCGTACAGTTCGGTTAATTTTTTCGGCGCGCTGCTGTCGGCTAAAAATTGGCTGATGCCGCGCCAGACCTTGGCGAAGTGGTAGCGGTTGTTGTCGCTCGGATTGGCCAGTTGCCAAACGCCGTTGTGTTCGATATGCAGGCCGGGTTCTTTAAATACGGCGCGGTAGATGGTTTTTTCGGCGGGGTATTTGTCCGGGTCAAAGCCCAAATCTTCTACATGGGCGTGGGTTAATAAGGCGGCAATCAGTTTGTTTTTGGCGCCATTGGCTTGGCCGGATACTTTGTTGCGGTTGACCAGTTCGTTTTTAATTAATGGCGCTTGGTCATAAACGTTTTCCAGCACTTCGGACAGTTGATGTTGCAGTTGACGCTGGCCGGTTAAGGTTAAGCGTTGGCCTTGCCAGTACCATGTGTTTGTTTCGGGGTGGTCCAAATAGCGGCTTAATAGTTCGGCTTCGGTTTGTTTGCTGGTGGCTAGCCGGTCTTTTAATTCGCGCTGTGCGACCGGATCGGCTTTGATTTCGGCGCGTTCAGTTTGTATGTTTTCTAAGGCAATGGTTTCGGCGACGATGGCTTTAAGTTGGGCGGCGTTATCGCAGAGTACATAGATTGTTAGGGCGTTGCTGTGTTTGTTGACTTGGCTGTTAAATAGCGCGGTGTCGTCTTGGTTTTCGGATAAAAAGAACAGGATTCTGGGTTGGTCGCTGTGTTGATAAAAGTCTTTTTTACTGTTCGCGTCGATGTAAAAAAGGCTAAAAACGCGCAGGGTTCCGTGTTGTATGGAATATTTTCTGGCGACAATGGGCGGCAATTTGTTACGGCGGGTGAGTGTTTCGGCTAGGTTGAAACGGCCTAGTTGTTGCACGGTTTCTTCTACAGCGGCCTCTAAATCAAAATCGCTGCCTTCCCAAATCCGGTATTCGGAACTGAAGTGCCGGTAGTTGATGATGGCTTTTTTTTGTAGACTGGTTAGCAGTTGTTCGACATTGACGCTTGCCGGAAAACATAGTTTTAAACAGGCCAAACTTGCTTTAAAGCCAGCTTGACTGCCGATGATGTTAAACAGGCCGATGGTTTTTAGCAGCTGTATTTCTGCTTCTTCGGCATCGCCTAAACGATCCAGTGCAGTCATGACTTCGGCCCAGCGCCGGTGGGTCAGGTGGTCGGTGGTGGCTAAGGGTTGGTTGTGAATGAAATATTCAAAAATTTCCCACGGCAGCACCCAGTCGCCGATTTTTTGTAGCCGCTGAATGCCATGTTTAAAACCAAAATATTCTTGGCTGCCCAAATAGCTGAATAAGGTTCTTTCGTTTTGCGCGACTTTTTGGCACAGCGTCGGCAAAATCAGCGCGGCTAGCGGATGTAGCGGATAGCATTGGCTTAAAATTTCGCTGGCGGGTTCGGCGCTCAGGCCGGGCAGTAAGGCGTTTTGCTGGGCTAATACGCTAATAATGTTTTTGGTTTGGCGGTTTATGTCGCGCTGTTGCGCCGGTGTCAGGCGGTTACGGAAGGCGGCCGCGACAACGCGTAAGGTTTGTTCGGCGGATTCAAGGAAGGGAATGCTCTCGAAACGCCCTTGCACTTTGCTCCATTCATTTTTCAGCGCAGTGCTTAAACCTTTTGCGTATTGCTCAAACGCTTGGTGCATCAGCACCACTAACAGAATGTTGGCGTCGCTGTCTTGATAAGCCAGCTCTGCCAGTTCTTGCAGTAAAAAAATATCGTTGGCGCCGGAATGGCGCGCTTCGTATTCTAAAAATTTGCCGAGTTCGTCAATGACAATGAGCAGGCCTTTGCCTGATTTATGGCTGACGGCTTGTTGGAGCTTTTTTAGCAAGTCGATGATTTCGCTAGTGCTTGGCGGCTGTTGTCTGGCTTGGTTAAGGGCTTGAACAATGCCGGGCGCACGTCCTTTGTCCCAATAACGAACAGCGGCTTGGTACAGCGCATCGACAAAGCGCCGGCTTAATGATTCGGGGCTGCCGGTTAACAATACGATGCAATAAGCATTGCTGCCGCTGGTGTGGGCGATGATTTTTTCGGCCACCGGGGCGTTATGGCGCTTTAAAATAGTTTCAGCCGCGAGGTTGTTTTGACGCTCTTGGTCTTCCAGCAAGTGCGCTAAAAACACGGCAAAGGATGATTTTCCTGAGCCGTAAGGGCCGATTAATGACCACGCTCTAGGCGCTGATTTTTGGCTGAAGGTGTCGGCAATCCGGTCTAGCGTTTGAATGGCGCGTGAGGTGGGGATATAGGCGTTGAGGATGGCGGAAGAATCGGCATCGCGTTCAAGGTTAATTGAGCGGGTGTAATGGGTGTCCAGTTGTATGTTGTCCATGTCGTCAGTCTTCATGCTTGAGGTTGGTAATAGTGGCGCAGAAAGTCTAACGAGGCCATGTTGTCGTTGAGTCTGGCGAGCTGATGAAGGCCGGCGGTTTCGTTGAGCTGAAAATGTGCGGGGTAGGTTTCGACCAGGTTTTCCAGCTTTGCCAGCAATGCGTTTTCTGTCAGCCGAAACACGCCGCCGATAGCCACTTGCTGTTTTTGGCCGTACATCAATTCGTTTATCGGCATTATTTGTATGCGGCTCAGGTTGAAAACTTCGTTAATGGCGTAGCCGATGACGCTGATCGGCAGATGCGGTCGCGAGGCGGATGCTGAACGGTAAAAATGGGCATGTTCGCTGGCGCTGACTAATTTTAATGAGCTTAACGGGGCGTCCAGACCTTCTTCAAGTTCAGCGTGTGCGTTGAGCTTGGGCGGGCTGTACATGCGTAAAATCATGGCTATTTCTTGCCTGACGGTTTTTTCTGAATGTTTGCCGGATAAATTGCTGTTAACAAAATCGGCCAAGGCGTCGGCGGCTTCCTCGCTGGTAAATTCGGGCTTATGGAAGCCGTTAAAAAACCAATACCAAGCGGTGGCTAATTCTGAATGGGTCGCAATTAGCCAGTGCAGCAGCCAAATAGTCGCTTCGTCTTCAAGATAAGGGTCCCAGCCGGTTTTTTCGGCAAAAATGGCCTTGCCGAGTTCGGTGGCAAGCAAGCCGTCATCGGCGTCTTTGAGCATCGTGCTGGCGCGCAACCAATATTTGATGGCATGTACCATGTTTTTACCAACGCCAAGTTCAATGGTGGCTTCGTCCGATGAAAAAACCGCAGGGTTGCGTTCAAATGCTTGAAATCCCTTAGTTAGCCAAGCGTAACGCAGGGCAAAAGTTTCATGGCGGCCGAATGAGGCTTTTTTAGGATTAAAAAATTTAAGTGAACTGTCCATGTTTCCAATATAAGTTAAGAGGGCAGGGGGCTTGTCATTTGCAGCGATTTAAAGCGGCAAATAAATTGTTTGATTATCAGTCAATAAAGCTTGGCTGTCTGTCAGCTAAGGCTGACATAGGTAATAAATTTAGCTAAATGATAGCAACTTAATTTTATAAGCTATTGATGTGTAATGGTTAGGTTCTGGTGTAAGTAAAGATGGCGAGGGCTGTTTATTTTGTAAAAATTGCCAATTTGGAGCAAATAATTGATGTCACAGCGCAATCACTGACGGTTTTCACTGTCTGCTCAGCGGTTGTTAAAAATACCTCAATGGAACATCTGTTTTTAAAGTGCTTTTAATGCGGCGGCTCTGCTTCGGATCGGGAAGAGCCTAATTATTGGCAACAGTCATGATATAATCGCCGACCGAATTTAAGGCTAATCAATGACTCAGAAAAATAACCAAACGATGGAACTACACCCGCTATGCACTTACTTTCCTCGGATGTCCGACGATGAGTTTAGTGCGCTAAAAGAAAATATTCAGCTGAACGGACAAACACATCCTATTTATACGCTGAATAACATGATTCTGGATGGCGGCAATCGCTATCGCGCGCTATGTGAACTCGGCATTGAGCCGGTTCTGGTTGAATACCTCGGCAACAATCCCAGCCAATTTATTTTGTCGTCAAATTTACACCGTAGACATTTAACGCAAGGCCAGTCGGCGGCTATCGTGTCAGCCTCGCAAAGTTGGATCAATGCCCATACGCCAACCCCTGCAGACACCTCGGCGCCATCAGATAGCGCGACATCACGGGCTAAGCAATCTGGCGTTGGACAGCGCACCCAACAATTGGCCGATAAGCTGGTTAAGGAAGCGCCTGCCGAATTGATCAAGGAAGTGATAGACGGCAAAAAAAGCCTGAATAAAGCCATCAAAGAGATTTCACCACCCAAGCCTGTAGTAGAGAAAACTGAGCCCGAACAGCGGCCTGGGAATAAGCACGAAGCTCAGTTGAACAGCATTATCGACGAACAACAGGACGCGATAAAAGCCTTGGAAGCTGACAACGATGCTTTGTTAAAAGTCGTTGAAGCTGACGACAGGGTTTCAGCGTCGATTGATGAGGTGAAAAAATTAACCGAATTGAACCGGGTTTTAAACCTGCGCATCACTGAACTGAGCGCTGAAAAGGAAGAGGCGATGAAGGTCGCTAATTACTGGAAAGAGCAGTTTTTAAAAATTGAAGCGGCCTTTAACAGCCAAGGGAAAAGCCAATAATGTTCACGCTAGCCTCCCCGGCGAATATCATCATCTCCACGCTGGTATTCTTCATCACGGCCCGTTATCTGCGCTATTATTTGGAGCAGCAAGGCTTACCTAAAGGCCTGACGCGCGGTACGCTGATATTTTCCCTGGCTTTTCTGATGTCATGGGCTTCTGGCGAGCTGGTGGACTGGCTGCAAGGAAAACCGGCAGTACAACAAAGCGCGGGGGATTTATCGCAACGACTGAAACCGGTTGATCAATTGCAACCCGCAATCACAGAATGATTTTTTTACTTTAACTAACTGAATAGAAATAAATTAATGACTAGCTTACCCAAGTGCCCGAAATGTGGCTCAGAATACACTTACAACGATGGAACCCAATACATTTGCCCCGAATGCGCGCACGAATGGCCGCAAGATGCGCAATCCGAAACTGGCGATGACAATCGTGTCATCAAAGACGCGAACGGTAATGAGTTGCAGGATGGCGACACGGTTACCGTCATTAAAGACCTCAAGGTAAAAGGCTCGTCTCTTGTCGTCAAAGTCGGTACCAAGGTCAGAAACATCAGGCTAGTCGATGGCGATCATGATATTGATTGCAAAATAGACGGCATTGGCGCCATGAAGCTTAAGTCGGAATTTGTAAAGAAGGTTTAATTACTCAGGGACTATTAAAAATGACTAAATAGAACACGGATGGCACTGATTAAACGGATAGTCACTGATTAAAAGCACAGCACATTCTAAAAAAATCTGTGTAAATCTGTACTATCCGTATCATCCGTGTTCTATTTTCGCTGAGTAGTTACAAGAAAGTTTAATTTTTTACTCATACTGGCCGAGCCTCATTGATTACCTGGTCACGAAATTTGTCAGGTAGCGCTCTGGGTGTCAACACATCGACCGTGATATTAAGCAGCCGGGCAACTTCGACCTGAATTTTAGCAATATCCATCAGCGTAGTTTCTGACGTAGGATCAACCAATAGATCGAGATCGCTATCTTCGGTGTCGTCACCCCGTATCACAGAACCAAATACCCGCACGTTGTTAACGCGATGGCTGAGAGCAATTGCGCGGATTGCGTCGCGGTGATTTTGCAGCGCTATTGAAGGGCGCATTTGAATGTCTCCTTGAAAAATAAAAATCATCAGCCCATTGCCAGAAAAAATGGCTATTTTTTACTGCTTTTTTTCGTGGCTTTTGTGATTTTCGTGGACTCTTTTCTTACAGCTCACAATCATCCTGGGATATTCTTTACTTGAATAAATTATAAAAATTCGCGGTCGATGTGTCGGCAATTTTGGTCAGCGTCGTGCCGCGTAGCAGCGCGAGCCGTTCGGCGACATGGCGCACATAAGTCGGATAATTGGGACGGCCACGGAACGGCACCGGCGCGAGATACGGCGAATCGGTTTCGATAAGAAAGCGGTCGGCCGGCACTTTTTTGGCGACTTCCTGTATTTCCTTGGCGCTGTTAAAGGTGACGATGCCGGAAAAGGAAATATAAAAATTCAAATCCAGCGCTTTTTCGGCAAATTCCCAGTCTTCGGTAAAACAATGAATAATCCCGCCCACTTCACCGGCGCCTTCTTCCGCCAAAATGCGTAGCGTGTCGTGTTTTGCGTCACGGGTGTGGATAATCAACGGCTTTTGCAAGGCTTTTGCGGCCTGAATATGATTTCTAAATCGCTGGTGTTGCCAGCCTAAATTGCCTTCGCTCGGCAATTGCTCCTGCATTGCTCTACCTCCTGCATCCATGCAAGTCGTACGAAAATAATCCAGGCCGGTTTCGCCGATGCCGATGACTTTATCAGCGCGCCCTAATGCAATCAGCTCATCAACGCTGGGATCTTGGCCGTCCTGCACATTCGGGTGTACGCCGACGGTTGCGGATATTTGCGCATAAGGCGCGATCAACTCCAGCATGGCCGGATAAGCTTCTAAATCTATCGCGATACAGAGCAAATGTTCAATCCGGCTGTTCGCCGCTTCCTGCATGAAACAGGCAAAATCGTTTTGATAAGGGGCAAGGTCAATACGGTCGAGATGGCAGTGGGAATCTATGAGCATGAATGTTTTTATAAGAGTAGGCAAAGGGCGAAAAAATTCAGCCCTAAATAATTGTCCACGAAAAGCACAAAAAGCACGAAATTTTCGTGGCTTTCGTGATAAGCGTGGACTTTGTTTTTCTAAAGTCCAAGATCATCAGAGAATATTATTTCTCGGAAATCAGTTTACATGGTATGTGTGGAGCGGTCGTTTTCTAAAGAACCGGCCAAGTAATTTTCTATCTTGTTACGCGACACGCCGCCGTCTTGGTCGCTAAATTGTACGCCGACGCCGCTGGCTCTGTAGCCTTCGGAACCGGGCGGTGTTATCCAGATAATTTTCCCGGCTATCGGTAGCCGTTCGGTTTCTTCCATTAAATTAAGCAACATAAACACTTCCTGGCCCATTTCATATTCGCGGTTGGTGGGAATAAACAGTCCGCCGTTGGTCACGAAGGGCATGTAGGATGCGTACAATGCGTTTTTGTCTTTAATGGAAAGGGACAATATGCCTTGTCCGGGCGCTGCCTCTGACATTGTTAGTTACTCCGGTTGAGTTGCTGCCATTGGATTAATAGCTCTTCAAACAATAATTGTTTGTTGACTGAGGTATCCAGCCGTTGCCGACTGGCCAATAATAAATCATACAATTTATAAAGTCCTTTCAAGTCTAGCCGCTGCGCCAGTTCCTGCAAGGGCTGTTGTAAATCAGGGTTATATAAATTTTCAGCGTGGGGATGGTAAGCCTGCTTAATCAAATCGACAATCCACGATGTCATCCAAAATAACAACGGCGCTGGCGCTAGTTTTTGCCAGTCTTCGGCCACTATCACCGGCGAGCTGAGCCGCTTTGCTATCGCCACCCAGGCACTGAAACAGGCGTTGCGCGATGTTAGTGTTTGATCGCTGCTGTAGGCCAACGCCAACAAAGGCGCGCCCTGCGCGAGCGCAAGATTGCATTGCACTTGCGCTGCATCGCCGGGTAATGTGTCAGCCAACCAGTCCGCTACGACGCTTTTATCCGGTGTTGCCTGCGCCAGTTTTTGGCAACGACTGATGATAGTCGCGGGCAATTTGGCCGGTTTTTCGCTGATGAGTATCAGTAGGGTGCGCTCGGTCGGCTCTTCCAGGCATTTTAGAAAAGCATTCGCCGCCGCATTGCTCATCTTGTCAGCGGGATTGATAATCACCACGCGATAGGTTGCAAACTGCGGCTTCAAGGTGAGCCGGATAATCAGGCTGCGTATCTGGTCGATACCGATGCCTTTGCCGGGTTCTTCCGGTTGCACTTCGATGAAATCGGGATGTGTTTCGGCCTTAACCAGTAAACAACTGCTGCAATGGCCGCAGGCAGTGCCGTCGTCTTTGGGTGTGGCACAAAACAGCGTAAACGCAAACTGATTAGCCAGCTGTTGCTTGCCCAAGCCTTTATTGCCGGTAATCAGCAAGGCTTGGGGAATGCGTTGTTGCGCGATATAACTGCACAAATGCGCCCAGTTTTGCTGTTGCCAAGGCAAGATCATGTGAGTTTTCTATGCCAAGACGGCGTTGTACTATGGTTGGCACTCAGACCGAGAAAAATACGCATGACGTCGCCGATCGCCCGCTGTACCTCGACTAAGGGCTGATTGGCTTTGACGATTTTGATGCGTTCCGGGTGCAGTTCGGCCTGCAACAGATAAGCACGCCGCACGTTTTCAAAAAAACTGACTTGTTCAGATTCAAAGCGGTCAAATGCGCCGCGTTTCCCGGCTCGTTCTATACCGACCTCAACCGGCGCATCCAACAGCAAGGTTAAATCCGGCCTTAAGTTGCCTTGCACCAAATTTTCCAAGCCTTCGATAACGCTGATTTTCATATTCCGGCCGCCGCCCTGATAGGCATAAGTGGCGTCGGTAAACCGATCGCACAGCACCCATTTTCCTTGCGCCAAGGCGGGCTCGATAACGTGTTTGATATGCTGGGCTCGGGCTGCGAACATCATCAGTAATTCGGCCTGTTCCGAAATGGCCTCGCTTTTTTTGTCCAGCAATAATTGGCGTATTTTTTCGGCAAGCTTTGTGCCACCGGGCTCGCGGGTCACCACAACAGGAATGTCGTGTTGCTCCAAATAATCTTTGATAAACGCCAGATTCGTGGTCTTGCCCACGCCTTCGCCGCCTTCCAGCGTAATAAACTTGCCTCTGATCATTTTTTGTTCCTTTGAAATTCGTCAACGGCCGCATTATGTTCTTTTAAGGTCGCTGAAAATACATGGCTGCCGTCACCACGAGAGACAAAATAAAGGCTGTCGCCTTGCTCGGGATGCAGTACTGCATGAATGGCCGCCTGCCCCGGCATCGCAATCGGCGTGGGCGGCAAGCCGCTAATCACATAAGTGTTGTAGGGCGTGGGCGTGGTTAAATCCTGGCTTTTAATATCGCCCTGATAATGCTCGCCCATGCCGTAAATGACCGTAGGGTCGGTTTGCAGCAGCATGTTCTGTTGCAGTCGGCGGATAAATACACCGGCTATTATCGGCCTTTCCGCAGCAGTACCGGTTTCTTTTTCAACAATAGACGCCAGAATCAGCGCTTCATAAGGCGTTTTAAACGGCAATCCCTCAGCTTTACCCTGCCATTCCTGTTGCAAAACCGCCTGCATTTTGCCGTAGGCCCGTTTTAGCAGCGCCACATCGGACGTGTGTTTTTCAAAAAAATAAGTGTCGGGAAAAAACAAACCCTCAGGCGACATCAAGGCCGTCGAATCAGGCTTAATTTTTGCCATGACGGTTTTAAAATCAACACCGGTGTGTTTAATATTCGGGTTTTGTTCAATGTCGCTTAGTATTTCTTTAAAACTCCAGCCTTCGGGAAAGGTAATGGCATGTTGCTTGGTTTTGCCCTGAGCAAATAAGGCGATGATTTCCGGCAAGGTCAAGCCGGAGGTCAATTCATATTCCCCGGTTTTGAGCTTTCTAAGTGCGCTGTCCTGAAAGGCAATGACCTTGAACCAAAACGGCCGCAGCGTTAATTTTTGCGCTAACAGCTTATCGATAATGCGGTTCAGCGAGTCGCCTTTCTCAATTTCCACATAAACGGTTTTATCGATTAATGCCGGTTTATGTAAGGCCGCCTGATAATCCGCCCACGTCCAGCCGCTGCCAATACAGATCAAGGCCAATAAGATCAATAGAGTGATTTTATTATTCGTCGTCATGGTTAAATTGCTGCAAACGGCTTTGCATGTTTTGACTTATCGCGCCCACCGGGAAATGCGTATTTTCGATTTGCTTGACCGGCCAAATGCCGATAATTGAATTGCAGACGAATATTTCATCAGCCAAAAGCAGCTCATCCGGGGTAAAGTGATGTTCAATGACGGGGGAATCGTGCTCGGCTGCAAGCTGCATGACCAGACCGCGCATCACCCCGGCAACGCCTGAGTGTGTCAGTGCAGCGGTGTAAAGGCGATGGTTTTTAGCGTAGAACAGATTGCTCATAGTGCCTTCAATCAGATGCCCGTTAATGTCCAGCATCAATCCTTCCTGAATAGCCGTATCATCCCATTCGGCTCTGGCCATCACTTGTTCGAGCCGGTTCAAATGCTTAATGCCCGCCAAGCCTGGATTTAGGCCTAAACGGCTGCTACAAAACCGGGCGACTATGCCGTGCTCTGTGTAATTTTTGGGATAATCGGGATAAGGATGCAGGCTTAAAACGCGGGTAGGCTGGATAGTGTCGGGTTGGCGATAACCTCGCCCACCCGAGCCACGGGTAACGATTATTTTCAGCACCGCTTGAGTGCCTTGCATTTGGCGGCAAAGCTCAAGGGCTTCAATACTAAGCAATTGTGCATCCGGGACGGGAATCTGCAAACGCTGACAGCCTAAACTCAACCTTTGCAGATGGCGTTTAAAAAATACCGGCTGTCCGTTTCTGACTTCAATGGTTTCAAACAGGCCGTCGCCGTATTGAAAACCGCGATCGGCTATTTCTATGGATGTTCTGCTTTCACCATTGATCAGAATCATGGTTTTGATTCACGGTTTTTTTAGCGGCTTATGGCTTACTGATAACGCTTAAAAACCAAGGTGCCATTAGTACCGCCAAAACCAAACGAGTTGGACAGCGCAATATCGATGTTCATGTTTCTTGCGGTGTTCGGCACGTAATCGAGATCGCATTCAGGGTCTGGTGTTTCCAGATTGATGGTCGGTGGCGCAATTTGATGCTTGATGCTTAAAGCGGTCAGTACCGCTTCAATGCCGCCTGCCGCACCTAATAAATGGCCGATCATCGACTTTGTTGAACTGACCGCAACTTTATAGGCATGTTCGCCCAAAGCGGCTTTCATGGCTTGGGTTTCGCCCAAATCGCCAGCCGGTGTTGAGGTGCCGTGCGCGTTAATGTAATCAACCGCATCGGCATTTAAACCGGCATCGCGCAAGGCATTTCTCATGCACCGCGCCGCGCCTTCGCCGCCGACTGAGGGCGTGGTCATGTGGTAAGCGTCGCCGCTCATGCCAAAACCGACCAATTCGGCATAAATTTTTGCGCCACGCGCTTTGGCGTGTTCCAGCTCTTCAAGCACCACGACACCCGCGCCGTCGCTTAACACAAAGCCGTCGCGGTCTTTATCCCACGGGCGGCTGGCCGCTTGCGGGTCGTCATTGCGCCGGGATAAGGCTTTTGCCGAAGCAAAACCGCCCATCGCAGTCGGTGATGTGGTGCAGCGTTCAGCGCCGCCCGCAATCATCACATCGGCATCGCCGTATTTAATTAAACGCGCAGCATCGCCAATATTATGGGTGCCGGTGGAACAGGCGGTGACGATGGCGTAGTTAGGGCCTTTTAATCCGTATTTGATGGAAAGGTTGCCTGAAATCATGTTGATAATGTTGCCGGGGACGAAAAACGGCGAGATACGGCGCGGGCCGCTTTTATCGTAAACCGCATAACATTCTTCAATGCCGGTAATGCCGCCTATGCCCGCGCCTATTGCGACACCGATACGTTCGGCATTGGCTTCGGTAACTTCAATACCTGAATCTTCAATTGCCTGACAGCCTGCGGCAATACCGTAATGGATAAAACCATCCATGCGCTTGGCGTCTTTTTCGGGAATGTACTGACTAATGTCGAAATTTCTGATCACACCGCCAAAAGTGGTGGAAAAAGGGGAAATATCAAAAGAATCAATAGGGCTTATGCCGCTTTTACCGTTAATAATACCATCCCATGTTGCGGGAACCGTGTTAGCTAAAGGCGTAATTGCACCTAATCCAGTTATGACAACTCGACGTTTACTCAATGTAATTTACCGTAAGAAAAGTGAAGGCGGGGGATAAAAGCTTAAGCTAGGTAGGCTGGAATGCAGCTAACCATTAAGGTCTACAGCATGAGCAGATCGAGGCGAAACTCACTTCAACAAGTGTGCGTTAAAATGGGTTTCGCCGATTGCTCTCGGTTTGTGCTCCTGCATAATCCATATCGAAAGCGTGTATGCCGATAGTGCAGGAGCAGATGTGGCCATGCGGTCGATGATTTAACCTACACGTTCATCATCTAAAAACCGATTTTAAGTGTTCTTTACCACGTAATCGATAGCTTGCTGAACGGTGGTGATTTTTTCAGCTTCATCGTCTGGAATTTCGCACTCGAATTCTTCTTCAAGTGCCATAACGAGTTCAACCGTATCAAGAGAATCAGCACCTAAGTCATCTACAAATGAAGCATCGGTTGCGATATCTTCTTTAACACCTAATTGTTCTGCAACAATCTTTTTTACTCGTTCTTCAATATTACTCATAATTTTTATCCTCAAACAATGTAAGTTTCCCAGTGTCTTAATCTCGGACTTACACTAGTATTGTTATTGATTTTATTTGAAATCCCGTGTCCGGAAGTTCCAGACGGCGGGGGAATTATACTTGATATTGCAACAAAGTCACAACATTAAGGCATGAACATGCCGCCATTGACATGAATGTTTTCACCGGTGATATAAGCCGCGCCCTCTGATGCCAAAAATGAAACCGTATGCGCAATTTCTTCGGCTTTACCCAAGCGGGACAGAGGAATTGATGTTAACAAGGCATTTTTAATATCGTCGCTCAGTTCTTTGGTCATATCGGTATCGATAAAGCCGGGCGATACCGTGTTAATGGTGATATTACGCGATCCGACCTCTTTAGCCATGGATTTGGCAAAACCGACCATGCCGGCTTTGGCTGCCGCATAATTGGCCTGACCGGCATTGCCGGTTGCGCCGACGACCGATGAAATATTGATGATACGGCCGGTTTTGGCTTTCATCATGCCGCGCAACACCGCTTTGCTCATGCGAAAAACCGAGGTCAGATTGGTGTTAATAATGTCGTCCCATTCTTCGTCTTTCATCCGCATCAACAAATTATCGCGGGTGATGCCGGCATTATTAACCAGTACCGCAGGCGTGCCAAAGTCGTCATTAACCTGTTTGATAACCTCGGCAATAGAGTCGGGATTGGCGACATTTAGCTTTAAGCCTTTGCCTGATTCGCCTAAATAAGCGCTAATTGAATCGGCGCCGCTATCGGTGGTTGCAGTGCCGATGACAAAGAAACCATCCTCGGCCAGTCTTTCTGCGATGGCGCGACCGATGCCGCGACTGGCACCTGTTACTAAAGCAACTTGTTTATCTAAAGAAGGCTGTTTATCCATTAAATTGCTCCAATGCTGTGTTTAATGTGTCCGGATCATAAATAGAGTAGTGCGCGGCATCCTTAGCGATACGCTTGTTCAAGCCAATTAATACTTTGCCTGGGCCGCACTCAACAAAACAGGTAACGCCCTGATCGTGCATAAATTTGATACTGTCCGCCCAGCGCACCGGTTTATAGAGCTGTTCTTTCAAGGCGTTACGAATGACTTCGGGCGCGCTGTGAGAGGCGACATCGACGTTATGAATCAGTGTCATTTTGGGCGAATCGATAACGGTGTTCTGCAAATGCTGATTCAGTTGTAGTGCGGCCGATGCCATTAATGCGCAATGCGAAGGCACACTGACCGGCAGCGGTACCGCACGTTTGGCACCGGCAGCTTTAGCACCGAGCATGGCGCGCTCAACTGCAGCAACATGACCGGCAATGACCACCTGTCCCGGCGAATTAAAATTAACCGCTGAGACCACTTCACTGCCTGCCGCGTCGGCACAGACTTTAACCACTTCATGGTCTTCAAGCCCCAAAATGGCCGCCATTGCGCCAACGCCAACAGGCACGGCTTCCTGCATCAGTCGCCCTCTGGCGGCAACCAGCTTTATGCCATCTTCAAATGACATCGCATCCGAACAAACCAGAGCGGTATATTCGCCCAGGCTGTGCCCGGCCATCCACGCCGGACGCACCTTGCTGTGCTTGCACCAGATTTCCCACACGGCTACACCGGCGGCCAACATGGCTGGCTGGGTATTGTGCGTTTGATTAAGTTCGTCATCCGGGCCATTGACAACAAGTGACCACAAATCCTTGCCCAAGGCATCCGATGCCCGTTCAAAAGTTTGCCTGACCTCAGGATAACTGACCGCCAAATCAGCCAACATACCGACCGATTGCGAACCCTGGCCTGGAAAAACAAATGCTAAGTTATAAATTTGGTTATTCATGTCAGTATGCTCAGTATTTAATTAATGCAGAACCCCAAGTGAAGCCTGCCCCAAATGCTTCCAGCAACACCACATGCCCGCGCTGAATACGGCCGTCGCGAATACCTTCATTGAGCGCCAGCAGCACCGATGCCGATGAGGTATTGCCTTGATTTTCAAGGGTCAAAATAACATGATCCATGGACATTTTTAATTTTTTTGCCGTTGCCGCAATAATCCGGGTATTTGCCTGATGCGGCACTAGCCAATCAATATCAGATTGCTGCATGTTATTTGCCGCCAAGGTTTCATCGACGATACGCCCCAATGTATTGACCGCCACTTTGAACACTTCGTTGCCGCGCATATTAATGTAACCGGCTTCATCTTTGTTAGCTTCGGTAGCGGCCTGAGGATTTGGGCAATACAATAAATCTTCATATTCGCCGTCGGAATGGATATGCGTCGATAAAATACCGGCTTCATCAGACGCTGAGAGCAACACCGCGCCCGCGCCATCGCCAAACAAGATGCAAGTGCCCCGGTCTGTCCAGTCAACAATGCGGGAACAGATTTCAGAGCCCACCACCAAAACCTTCTTGGCAGCACCGGTTTTGATGTATTGATCGGCAATACTCAAAGCAAAAATCGAACCCGAACAAGCGGCCTGCACATCAAAGGCGACACAGTTTTTAATGCCCAAACGCTGCTGCAATAAACAAGCGGTGCTGGGATAAACTCGATCCGGCGTTCCGGTTGCCACAATAATCAAATCAATATCTTCGGGGGCGCAAGCGGCAGCCTCAATGGCTTGTCTTGCCGCAATTTCAGCCATACTTGACGCAGTTTCGTCGGCTCCGGCAATACGGCGGCTTTTAATGCCGGTGCGCTCAAAAATCCAGCCATCCGAGGTATCTACGGTTTGGGATATTTGTTCATTCGTACGCACTTCTTCCGGCAAATAGCCGCCGGTACCGATTACCCTTGAATAACGAATCATGCGCTCTCTCTCAAAGCCAAAGTTTTTTCAACTTGTTCGCTTATTTTTCTGATGACATCTTTCTTGACTTCAATCTCGGCAAGATGAATGGCCGTTTTAAACGCCAGCACATCAGCGCCGCCGTGGCTTTTAATCACTAGGCCGCGCAAACCCAGAAAGCTTGCGCCGTTGTACAGACGCGGGTCGATACGTTTTTTGAACGATTTAAGTGCCGGATAAGCCAGCAGACCTGCCAATTTAGTCAGACTATTTTTGCCGAAAGCCTCTCTTAACGCGGTGCCGATCATTTTTGCCGCACCCTCAATCGATTTAAGCGCAACATTACCGACAAAACCATCGGCAACAATCAGATCAACTTTGATATGACCGGCATTTAAGGAATCGCCTTCGACATAACCGATGTAATTCAACGACGAATTTTCCAGCAACTTTGCCGCCGCTTTGACTTGCTCGTTACCTTTAACATCTTCTTCGCCAATATTGAGCAAGCCCACTTTAGGGTTATCAATGTTTTCAACCGCTTTAACCAGTTCCGCGCCCATCACCGCAAATTGAAATAAATGCTCAGCCGTACAATCCACATTCGCGCCCAAATCCAGCGCGTGGGTATGTCCGTAAATCGACGGCAAGGTGGAAATAATGGCGGGGCGATCAATGCCCGGAATCATTTTAAGTACAAATCGCGCTGTGGCCATTAACGCGCCGGTATTGCCGGCACTGACGCAGGCATCGGCACTGCCGTCACGCACCAGATTAATGGCAACGCGCATTGACGAGTCTTTCTTGTTTTTTAGCGCTTTTGAGGGCGACTCATCCATGCCCACGCATTGCGATGCGTGCTGAATAGTCAATCTATCTGGATAATCGGACAGACCTTGAGTTAACTGCGGTTTGAGCACCGCCTCGTCGCCCACTAAAATAAGTTTTAAGTCTGGATTGCTGTTTAAGCAGTCCAAGGATGCCGGAATTGTGACTTCGGGGCCGTAATCCCCGCCCATTGCATCAATAGAAATTGTTAGGCTCACGCTTACAGATGACTCCAGAGTGATTATAAAAAAGCCGAACCTGATGAATCAGCTTCGGCGTATCGTCATGCTACCAAGCGAGAGGATTAATTAATCTTCCTCAACAGCGCCTACGATTTGACGGCCTTTGAAAAAACCATCGGGAGTCATGTGGTGACGGATGTGAACTTCACCTGTCATTGGATCTTGAGACAGGGTTTTACCTGTTAACGCATCGTGTGAACGACGTTGACCACGTCTTGAACGCGATATTTTACTCTTTGGTACGGCCATTATAAATCTCCAGTTTTTTTAAGTTTGGCTAAAATAGAAAAAGGGTTTTCGGGGAGCGTCGGTTGCTCAGTTTGTAGGGGATCTTCTTTATTAACAAACTCTTGAGCAAGGCAATTATGCGCATGTTTGGGGAATGTAGGCAAAATCAGTAACAACTCATCTTCAACAATATTTTTTAACGGGATTTTTTCCTCATTAACTAACAAGGGTTCGTAATCCTCGGGTAATCTGTCGGCTTGATCGATAGACGTCACCAGTCCTAGTTTAACGCTGTGCTTAACTGGCCATTGCACTGCTTGCAGGCAATTTTGGCACTTAAGTTCAAGCACTGTTTCCAGTTGCCCCTCAATTTTGGGCAAGCGTCCTTCCCGGCCAAAAAAAAGTTCCACAGCGACAGCGCCCGTGTCGTCAAACAGAATATCCGCTAAACGATCCAGACTACTTACAGGGATTTGACCTTTCAATTCACCGCGCTTATCAGCGAGGTGCAAAGGGTCTATATATTCAGGTAATCGAGCTAACATAACCGCGCAATGGTATAGGCAAACACTAATTTCGTCAAACCCTAAATAACATGCCGCAAGAACAAATAAACTGTTCACACTTGCTGAAATGATACAAGAAAGGTCTAAACATAATGAAATAAACGCTCCCCCTGTGGCAAACGAATTGACTCGCTCAGTAGCCCGCCAGCGCCCACCGTAAAAAACAATTTGCGCGGAGCGTTTTAAATTCGGACTATTAGGCCGAGCTAATCGAGCACTTTCAAAATGGCCGAATAGTCGAAATAGTCAGCCAAACGGGATAATACGCCAGCCAGTTTCATGTCGACTTCATTGATTTGCCGAATGGTTTCCATAATGCGCTCGCTGTCCAGTTCTTGCAGTGCATCCCTGAGCTCAATGCGTAGCGCGGCCGGTAAACCGTCCAGCATTTCGGATGTCAATACCACGGATTCGACTTGCTCCTCCGGGGAGTCTGAACGATACAGGTAGCGTATGCCCAGTTGTCGAGCCAGACTGTCATATATCTCGTCGAAGCGATAGGGCTTACGCACAAAGTCGTCCATGCCGGCATCAAGCATTTCCTGCTGCTGTTCCTTAAAGACCTCGGCAGTGACCGCGACGATTTTCACCTTCCCCCCATTGGGCAGCAGGCGAATGCGCTTAGCAGCTTCCTCACCATCCATGACAGGCATGCGCCTGTCCATCCAGATCAAGTCCGGTCGCCAGCTCCGGAAGAGTTCCACACAACGTTCGCCGTTTTCCGCCATTTTCACCTCGAGACCGATGCCGGTCATCAAGCGGTCGAGCAATAACTGATTCTCAAGCTGGTCTTCGGCGATCAGGATGCGGTAGCAGGGCTGTCCCGGCGCCAATCCTATTACTTCGCCGTGTTTTTGGGTCTCCGGCTTAGCAATGTCGTTAGCGCTCGCCAGTTCCACCGGCAACTCAATGCGAAACAACGAGCCCTTGTCCGGCGTACTGATCACGGTTATATCGCCGCCCATTAGTCGCGCAAATTGACGGCTGATAGTCAATCCCAGGCCAGTACCTTTTTGCGCGCCGCTTTCCGCCAGCTGCACGAAGGGCTCGAAAAGACGCTTCTGGTCTTCTATATTAATACCGGGACCGGAATCCTCAACCTCGATCAGCAAATACTGCCGGTGATTTTGCCTCACCCTCAGCCGGATGGTGACACCTCCCTGTTCCGTAAATTTCACGGCATTGCCCACCAGATTGATCAATGCCTGACGCAGGCGTGCCTCGTCACCCTTGATGTAGCGCGGAAAATCCGATGACTGGTCGAATTGTAGCTGCAAACCTTTTTCCTGGGCTCGCAACTGCATCATTTCTAGGACTTCCCGCACCATGCCCCCCAAATCGAACGGCGCAACGTCCAATTGCAGACGCCCCGCTTCGATTTTGGCTACCTCCAGCACGTCATTGATCAGCGTCAGTAAGTGCTCGCCGCTACGATTAATGATGTTGAGATTATCGCGCTGATTTTGTGGCAACGCAGGATCGAAGCGCATCATGTTCGAGAAACCGAGAATCGCATTCAGCGGGGTGCGTAGCTCGTGGCTCATGTTGGCGAGAAAGATGCTTTTAGCCCGGTTGGCGGCTTCGGCGGCATCCTTGGCTATGGAAAGTTTACTGGTACGCTCGGCAACCAGATCCTCGAGATGTTGCTGGATGTCCAGCAGCTCGGAAGTACGCTGATCGAATTTTTCGGCAAGATCATCAAGTTCGTCTGCGGTACCGAGCGGCGCGCAGCGCTTCTCAGGACTGCCGTCTGCTTCGGCAACACGCTGGCGCAACAGCAGTATCGGCCTCGACACAGAAAAGCCAATCCAGGAGGCAATCGCGATCGCGGCCAGCGTCAAAATCAGGCCCAGGATTGCGATGTCGCGTATCGCCAAGGCGGCCGGACGAAGATAGTGTTGACGCGGCGCCGAAACTTCGAGTTCGAGCTTGAGCCCCGCCAGAAAACTTTCGCCGCCGGGGACGAGCGGCTGGCGCGCCACGAGCAGGTCGCCATCATCGGCTGGCATGTGCTCATGGATCACCCATTCAGCCACCCTCAGCCTATGCCCGATCAGCGCATCGCTCGGCAATGCTCGCTGAACCACTGCCTTCAAATCGAAAACCACCACCAGCACGCCCTGAGTCGTGTTGTAATAGTTAACCGGGACAAATAACACCCAGTCCCCGCGCGCCGTGTCGACCAGATAACTGACGACGCCGTTGGCCAGTGTGCTACGCAGCTCGGCCGAGTCGCCGTAGGTCGGCAGGCTCACCAAGCTGGAATAGACCGGCTTGCCGTCGAAGCCGAGCAAGGCGACGGCGCGGACATCGCGACCTTCGCTAAAGTTCTTCACTAAGCCCGGCAGGTAAGTCATGCGTCCCTGGGAATCGTTCAGACCGTTGATCACCAACGGGTTCTTGACCAGCACGCCGGCGCTTTCGAGCAGATACTCAATGCGCTGCCTGACCAGTGAAGCATCCTGCCGACCGCGCTGTTCCAGCTCATGGGTCAGATTCGCGGTAATCGTCGTAAACAGGCGAAAACCCACGGTGACAACTAACGTGACCATCGACAAGGCCACGAAGATGCCGAAAGCCCAGACGATACGGCGGCGGACGCTACGGCGGAAGTAATCGAGTAAGGACATGAATTATTCGGCCCGGACGATGCGGCCGTGCGCATCGAAGCGCGCCAAATGCAGTGCCAAACCGTTCAGTGCATCGTGTCGTTCCTTGGTGAATGGCGGATTGTAGTCGCGTATTACGCCGGAGTATGGCCGCAGCGTTTCCAGCGCGGCACGGACGGCCTCCCGGTTAGTGGACTTTGCCTGCATTACCGCGCGGGCCAACAGATGCGTGAGGTCGTAAGCTTGCAGCGTACCGATAGGGGACGGCACCGGGTCATCGGGTCCTAGGCCGTAGCGCTCACGGTAGCGTGCGATGAATTTCTTAAGCTGGGGACGGTTCTGGGCTTCGTCGATCAGCACAGTTTGCACAAAACGCAGATCGACGCGTTGCAACGCTGCCTGCTCTTGTTTCCAAAAGTCGCTGGCGGTCAATCCCCAGTGAGCCAATATCGGCAACGGCTTGTCCTGGCGAGCCATCGCCTGCACGATGGCGCCGCTTACCGCCGGATTGGTCACCATTATCAGGGTGCGTGTGCCGTGGCGCGCCAAAGCATCGATCCTGGCCTCAATGCCAGGGTCGCCGGCAGTGACCCAGTCCATCTCGACGCTGCCCGCGGGGAGGTTCTCGATCAGCGGCGTCAGCACGGCCTCGTTGCTGCGCCCCCAAGCCGAACGCTCGAGCAGGAACGCGGCATGCCCGCCTCCAATTAACTTGAGCGCACGTTCGAGTAAAAACGGAGCGATCTCGCTGTCGGTACTTGAGACACGGAAGGTATAACTCGGACGATACTCGTGCGCCGTCAAGCCATCACCTGCCGCCCAGGGAATCAAGTAAGGAATTCGCAGGCGGTGAATATCCTCCAGCTCTTCGATGATCACCGGAGTGTGTACGCCGCCGACTACCGCCAGCAACGAAGACATGGCGGCGAAGTGTTCGAGGTTCTGCCGCCCAATCTCCGGATTAGCCCCGTGATCGCGCGCGATCATGCGCAACGGAGCGCCCAACAAGCCCCCTTTCCGGTTAATCTCCTCGACCGCTAATTGGACGCCGCGATAAATCGCCCCTCCTCCCTGAGCGCCGTGTGACGACAAGTCAGCATCGAGGCCTATCAATAGGGGTGTGCGCCCACCCGGCGCCGACGCCGGCTCTTGCTTGGCATAGCGCAACTGCTCCGTCTTCGCCAGCAGATCGTAGCCGACTTCAAAACCGAACTTATCGGCTATCGGCGCCAGCGCCGTACTGAAGCGCCGGCGCTCTTCTGGACTCAGGGTATAAACCTCGACCCCGGCGGCGTGTATCGTCTCAATGAATTTGGCTTCGCGGCGGGCGGTTTCCTCTCGTTCCCAGACGGTAAGCTCACGCGCCGCACGCTGAATGACGTCGCGCATATCGGGCGACAGCGTCTCGAACACCCGCTTGCTGACCGAGAAAGCATAGCCCAGATAGGCATGGTTGCTCAGTGTCAGGTGCTTTTGCACCTCATGAAAGCGCATGCCGACAATAGCCACCAGCGGATTTTCCTGACCGTCGACAGCGCCATCGGCCAGCGCCTGATAAGTGGCATGAAAATCGATTGGAATGGCCTGGGCGCCTAATGTCTCGAACTGATCGGCGATAAGTCGGCTCTTCATGGTGCGGATGCGCAACTTGGCAAAGTCCTGAGGACTGTGAATCGGCGTGTTGGAGGTGAATTGCTTGAAGCCGTTCTCCCAGAAGGTCAAGCCAACCAAATCGATGGAACTCATCTTGGAAAGCAGCATTTGTCCAGGTTCACCGTCGAGCATGGCGTAAAGCTCCTCGCGTCCGGAAAAATAGAACGGCAAATCGGCATACTGCATCGCCGGAATGGCCGAACTGAGCTTGGCTGTGGGCGTAAGCACCAGATCGAGCCTGCCGTCGCGCGTCATTTCCAGCATCTGGTCGTCGTTCCCGAGCTGCTGATCAGGATGTACCGTAACTTTGAGTTTGCCCCCACTGCGTTCGCCAACGAGGTCGGAAAAACGCACCGCTGCCTCATGCAGGGCGCTACCGGCAGCGATGTTGAGACCCAGGCGCAGGATACGCGCCTCCGGCGCCATTTTGTTCGCCGGTGTCGGCATGGCCGGGCTTTCGGGTGCAAGCGGCTTGAAAACCAGCCACCACAATACCGAGGCGGCTAGCAGCACGAGCACGCCAAGGATCGCGACTAAATGAACGCTTACATAAAAACCACTCTCGGATGTGGCTACGGCCAATAACGGGGGACGTTTTTCCATTTTGAATACCTGATACCGGGTAACTTCTCATTAATGACAGGTAAAATACTTTCAATGATTATTCAGTGTTTAGTTGGTTTGAAATGTTGGATGTTGCCTGCGGGTAATGAGAAGTTACGATACCGGCTTCCGGCTGATTGAACACGCAACTTTTTTTAAATAAAAACAGGCAACACGATTAATTCAAAGAAAAAAACCATTAATACTTGACGACAACAGGCTCATTGGAAAGCTCATTGGGATTATCCGCATCAGGTGGAAAATACGTAGCCAGCAAGCTCGTGATGCGCTCAATACCTTGCAGAGTTCCACTCAGGAAATCACTGCGCCGGAATTCTTCCTGCATAGCCTTTGCTATGGCATCCCATTCGACTTGCGCTACACACTTGGCAATACCTCGGTCTGCGATAATATGAACCTCCCGATCTGCCAATGACAGATAAATCAAAACACCGCTGTTTCCTTCAGTATCCCAAATCCGCAGATTTGAAAACACCTCTAGCGCACGCTGACGCGCAGACAAGCCACGCCAAACTTGCCCCGGCGCAAGCGCATTCTCAACAGCAAAACGAAGTTCGCCGCCATGCTGAAGCTCTGAGCGTTCGATGGCCTTTTCGATTTCGTTCAGCGTCTTTTGGGGAAATAACAGACGCCAACGCCACGGCGGCATAAACGCATGACGCAAGCAACGCAAAATAGTTACCATGAGCCTGATGCCCCCCCACCGCCAGATCGACCACCGCCGCCGCTCCATGAACCGCCGCCACTGCCACCGCCAAAACCGCCGCCGCTAGACCAACCCCCGCGCCGACGGGTGTTACCAAAACCAACAATGATGAAAACCATAAAGCCCACAAACAACGCCAAGGAAAGAGCCAAACCAAAGAACATCATCGCCAATAAACCGCTAGCCAAGCCTCCCACTATGCCGGCTGTAGTACGTCCGGTTATTGCCGACAACAGCCAACCCGCCATTATGCCGCCAAACAACACAAAGCCAAAAGCGCCTTCATCTTGTTGGCTGAGGGCACTCGCCGACGGCGCCGGCAAAGCCTCGCCTTCGATCAATTTAATGAGCTGACTAATACCGGCGTCAATACCACCCGCATAATCGCCCGCCTTAAAATACGGGGTAATAATCTCGGCAATAATACGCTTGGCAACCGCATCGGAAATGACGCCTTCCAGGCCATAGCCCACTTCCAGACGCAAAGTGCGGTCATCTTTGGCAACAATCAGGATCACGCCGTCATCAACGCCTTTACGACCAATTTGCCACAAATCCGCCACCTCTATGCCAAATTCGGCAATATCCTTAGGCTGCGTGGTCGGCACGATTAACACCGCAATCTGACTGCCTTTTTGCGCTTCAAACGCCGCCAATTTAGCGTCCAACGCGCTAACCTGTTCGGCGCTGAGTGTAGCGGTCAAGTCGGTGACGCGCTGTTCCAACTTGGGAACGCCTGCGCCCGCCCAAGCCATCAGACCAAACAACAGCAGTAACAGGCCAAGCCCGTAGCGAAGTGCGGACACTCTATTAACGTCCATTAGCCGGTGCCGGTGCGCTAAAATCGACTTTTGGCGGCAGCGCGATCGCTTGTTCATTTTCCACCGTAAAACTCGGCTTGGTTTTAAAACCAAACATCATCGCGGTTAGATTGGACGGAAACGAGCGCACCGTAATATTGTATTCCTTGACCGCCGCAATATAGCGATTGCGCGCCACGGTAATGCGGTTTTCGGTGCCTTCCAACTGCGCCTGCAAATCGCGGAACAAACCATCGGCTTTCAATTGCGGATAGCTTTCCGCCACCGCCAACAGCCGTGAAATCGCGCTGGTCATTTGCCCCTGCGCGGCAATAAATTTTTGGAACGCCTGTTCATCATTAACCAATTCCGGTGTCGCCTGCAGCGCGCCCACTTTGGCGCGCGCCTCGGTCACCTCGGTCAACACCTCTTTTTCATGGGCCGCATAACCTTTAACCACACCAACCAGATTAGGCACCAAATCGGCGCGGCGCTGATACTGATTTAACACCTCTGCCCAGGTCGCCTTAATATCCTCATCAGTGGTCTGCAAGGTGTTATAACCGCAGCCGGACAACACTGCGAGCATCCATAAAATAATCAATCGTTTAAGCATATCAATCTCATTATTTGAAAAATAAAGGCAAAAAGGAACTATACATCCACAAGGTCGGCAAGCGTAAGGCTATTTCCGGGGAATAACATCCCTTGATGATCAAAAATAGAGTCCACAAAAAACACGAAAATCACGAAATTTTCGTGTTTTTTGTGCTTTTCGTGGACAATTTTTGGTATGTCTTTTTCAGGGAATCGTCTAACTTCTCATTAGTTATTTAATCACCACGCAGAGCACAGAGTTCACAAAGGCACAAAAATCCAACACATTTTCTTCGTGCCTTCGTGTGAGAAAACTACCTCAACACCCCCGCCGGACTGGAATAACTGTCCAACACCTGCACATAATTGGCGCGCTCATAAGCGCTGGGATCAATCGCGTGTTGTTGGCTGACGCTGCCTTTTAGTTGCTTGACCGATTCATAATCATGCTCGGCCAGCCATTGTTCCATTTCTGCCAATATTTCAGTTAAACGGCCTACACCCTGCTTTAGCAACACGCTGCACAGTTGCACCACATCGGCGCCCGCCAACAGCGCTTTCAATATATCCGGTGTCTCGTGAAAACCGCCGGTTACTGCAAGCGATAATTTAGTCCGGCCATACAATAAAGCCGTCCAACGTATGCGCAACAAGGCTTCCGCAGACGATGACAGCTCCAGCTTCGGTACCACTTCCAGCGTTTCCAAATCAATATCAGGCTGATAAAAACGGTTAAACAACACGACACCATCGGCTCCGGCCGTTTCCAGGCGTTTGGCAAAATGAATCGGCGAACTGAATTGGGACGACAGCTTCATTACAATCGGCACACTGACCTGGCCTTTCAACGCCTGCAAAATGTCCAAATAACGCTGTTCGACCGCGTCGCCGCTTTCATCGCTATTCGCCGCCAGATGATAAATATTCAGTTCCAACGCGTCGGCACCTGCCTGCTGCAATTGCCTGCCGTATTCGACCCAGCCGCCCAATGAAGTGCCGTTCAGGCTGGCGATAACCGGAATCGCCAAACTGGATTTAAGCTGTTGCAAATGCTCCAGATACTGTTCCTGATAAGTCTGAATGTTGTCGGACACAGGATGGAACGAATCCGCTTCGCCATGACCTATGGCTTGCTGATAAAAAAACCGTTCCATTTGCTGCTCTTCGGCTTCGATTTTTTCCTCAAACAGCGAATACATCACCAGCGCCGAGGCGCCCGCGTCTTCGAGCCTGCGCGCGCTGTCCAGATCCTTGCTCAATGGCGATGCCGACGGCACCAAGGGGTTAGCCAGTTTCAAGCCTAAGTATTCAGTCGTTAAATCAACCATTGTCGTTCTCCTTGGCAATTTCGCTTTTGAGTTGGGCTTTGACCGCCGAAACGCTGGTGGTTTCGTTCCACGCCAGCTCAGACAGTTGTTTGTAATAGTGGTAGCGGTTTTTAACGTCCTGCTGCGCCTGTTCCAAAAAGCGCTCGGCGTCTTCAGGATGGGTTTGCCACAACATGCTGAAACGGGTTTCGGTTTTGACGAAATCGCGGTAAGGAATAGACGGCTCGGCCGAATCCAGATGCATCGGGTTTTTGCCTTGTTTGATCTTGCCGGGATCGAAGCGGAACAGCGGCCAATGCCCGCTTTTCACTGCCAAATTTTGCTGGCGGTGGTTGTTGGACATATCGACGCCATGCGCGATACACGGCGCATAAGCAATGATGATGGACGGCCCGTCGTGGGCTTCCGCCTCCAAAAACGCGTTCAGAGTTTGCGTGTCTTTACCGGCATAAGCGACATGGGCAACGTAGACATTGCTGTAATCCATTGCCAGCAAGGCCAAGTCTTTTTTGGCGGTGGCTTTGCCGCTGGCAGAGAATTTCGCCACCGCGCCTAACGGCGTCGATTTGGAAGTCTGGCCGCCGGTATTGGAATAAACCTCGGTGTCCAGCACCAAAATATTGACATTGCGCCCGCTGGCCAACACATGGTCGAGACCGCCATAACCGATGTCATAAGCCCAGCCGTCGCCGCCGATAATCCAGACGCTTTTTTTGCACAAGCTGTCCGCCAGCTGAGCCAAGGTTTCAGCCGCCTGACTGCCCAGTGACTGCAACTGGCTTTTCAGCGCAGTAACCCGTTCGCGCTGCTCATAAATCCCGGCCTCATCGGACTGGTCGGCATCCAATATCGCATCGACCAACTCGCCGCCTAAGGACTCGCGCAGTGAGGCCAATAATTCTCTGGCGTAGCCGTGTTGTTTATCCAAAGCAATGCGCATCCCCAAGCCGAATTCGGCGTTGTCTTCAAACAAGGAATTGCTCCACGCAGGGCCACGGCCTTCGGGGTTTTTGCTCCACGGCGTGGTCGGCAAATTGCCGCCGTAAATCGACGAGCAGCCGGTGGCATTGGCAACCACCATGCGGTCGCCGAACAACTGCGAGGCCAGTTTGATATACGGCGTTTCGCCGCAACCCACGCACGCGCCGGAAAATTCGAACAGCGGCTGCAATACCATCGAGCCTTTGATGGTGTTGGTTTTCAACAGCCTGCGGTCGTATTCGGGCAGTGACAAAAAGAAATCCCAGTTATCGCGCTCAGCTTCGCGCAGCGGCGGTTGCGGCAACATATTCAATGCCTTGCGGCTGGCGTTGGACTTGTCCCGGATTGGGCAAATGTCGACGCACAGCGTACAGCCGGTGCAATCTTCCGGCGCGACTTGATAGCTGATTTCCAGCCCGGCCGGAAAATCCTTGCCCAGCATCGGCGCATGTTTGAAGGTCTCGGGTGCATTGGCCACCGCCTCGGTCGGGAAAATCTTGCTGCGGATCACCGAATGCGGGCACACCATCACGCATTTGCCGCATTGTGTGCATAAATCGGTTTCCCAAACCGGGATTTCCAGCGCCAGATTGCGTTTTTCATACGCCGCCGTGCCGGTCGGGAACGTGCCGTCAACCGGCATCGCGCTGACCGGCAAGGCATCGCCCCGTCCTGCAATGATTTCGCCGGTCACCCGTTTGACAAAATCGGACGCCACATCGCTGATTCGCGACTGAATATCGAATTGGCTGCTGACTGCTGTCGGCAAAGGCACCGCATGCAAACTGGCCAGCGTTTCATCGATGGCCTTGAAATTCAGCTCGACAATGCGTTGGCCTTTTTTGCCGTAGGTCTTTTCCACCGCGTGTTTAATATCGGCAATCGCCTGTTCTTGCGGCAACACGCCGGAAATGGCAAAAAAGCAGGTTTGCATGATGGTGTTGATGCGCTTGCCCATACCGCTTTTTTCCGCGACTTCATAGCCGTCGATCACATAAAAACGGATTTTTTTGGCTATCATCTGCCGCTGCATGTTGGCCGGGAGCGAATCCCAAACCCGCTCCACCGGCTCCGGCGAGTTCAGCAAAAACACCGCGTTGTCCGCCGCATTGGCGAGCATATCGTAACGTTCCAGAAAAATGGTCTGATGGCAGCCGATGAAATTGGCGTCGTTTTCGGCTATCAGATAAGTCGAACGTATCGGCTTGGGGCCAAAACGCAGATGCGACACGGTAATCGCGCCGGATTTTTTCGAGTCGTAAACAAAATAGCCTTGGGCGTGCAAATCGGTCGCTTCGCCGATGATTTTAATGGTGTTTTTATTGGCGCTGACAGTGCCGTCGCTGCCTAAACCGTAAAACATCGCCTGAAAGGTTTCGGCCTGCGCGTCGGTGCGGTAATTGGCATCCCAATCCAGACTGCTGAAAGTGACATCATCGTGGATGCCGATGGTGAAATTATTTTTCGGTTGCGGCTGTTTTAATTCATCGAACACCGCCTTGATCATGCCGGGCGTAAATTCCTTGGACGACAGACCGTAACGGCCGCCGACCACTTTCGGCAGTTCGGCGAATTTGCCCTGGCCGCCGATATAATCTTGGGCAATTGCACCCAGCACATCTTTATAAAGCGGTTCGCCATCTGCGCCCGGCTCTTTGGTGCGATCCAACACCGCGATTTTGCGGCAGCTGGCAGGCAGTCCCGCTAACAAACTGGCGGCATCGAAAGGCCGGTACAAGCGCACTTTCAGCAAACCAACCGACTCGCCCTGACCGATCAGATAATCAAGCGTTTCCGCAACCGCTTCCGCGCCCGAACCCATCATCACAATAACGCGCTCGGCTTCCGGCGAACCTTCGTATTCAAACAGCCGATAACTGCGCCCGGTCAGCTTGGCAAAGCCGTCCATCGCGCCCTGCACGATGCCCGGCATTGCCTGATAATAAGGATTGACCGTTTCCCTGGCCTGAAAATACACATCGGGATTTTGCGCGGTGCCGCGCAGCACAGGATTATCCGGTGTCAGCGCCCGGCTTCGGTGCGCTGATACCCAGTCTTCGTTAATCATTGCCAGCATGATGTCGTCATCCAGCATGGTAATCTTGGCGACTTCATGCGAAGTCCTAAATCCATCAAAAAAATGCATCAGCGGAATGCGACCTTCCAGCGCAGCGGCATGGGCGATCAGCGCAAAATCCATCACTTCCTGCGGCGAATTGGAGCATAACATACCGAAACCGGTCATCCGCGCCGACATCACATCGCTATGGTCGCCGAAAATCGATAAGCCTTGGCAAGCCAGCGAGCGGGCAGCGATATGGAACACCGTCGGCGTCAGTTCCCCGGCAATTTTGTACATATTGGGCAGCATCAACAGCAAGCCTTGCGATGCGGTAAAAGTGGTCGCCATCGACCCGGCCTGCAATGCACCGTGAATGGCACCCGCCGCACCGGCCTCGCTTTGCATTTCGGTCACCTGCGGCACCGTGCCCCATAAATTGACCTGCCCGCGTGACGACCATTCATCGGCCCATTCGCCCATATTCGACGACGGCGTGATCGGGTAAATCGCGATGACTTCATTAAGTTTATGGGCGACCGTCGCGGCCGCCTGATTTCCATCGATGGTAAGTGTTTGCTGATTTTTCATGAGAAATCCCTGTGATGAATAAAAAATGTAGCCGCCGGCAGCCAATATCCCTTAAATGCAGTGCTTAAGTGCAATCGGCAATTAAGGCTGTTTATCATTACGCCTTGAGGTTATATGATACAAAGCACCCGGAAACGCTAATCCAAACTGAACATAATACAGAAAGCAAAAATGCACAATACAAGATCCAATTTCATTAAAAAGTATTTCACTCTCATTCTCCTGCTCGGTGTTGTTGCCGAATGCCCGGCGTCTCCGCTTGCCGGCATGTGGGCGGCGGCCAAGCAACCGGCCCGGATTGGCGCCGGCGCGGAAAGCATTGGCTCTTACACCGCCGGTTGCTTGAGCGGCGCGGTTTCCTTGCCGCAAAACGGCATCGGTTATCAAGCCATGCGGCCGACACGAGCGCGCTCTTACGGCCATCCCAACCTGATACGTTTTATCGAAAACTTGGGGCAAACGGTTCATGCACAAAACGGCGGTGTCCTGCTTATCGGCGACTTAGGGCAAGTGCGCGGCGGGCCGACGCCTAGCGGTCATCGTAGCCATCAAAGCGGGCTTGATGTTGATATTTGGTATTTGCTTTCGCAACAAGCGGCAAGCCGGGAGCTGACTTTTAATGAGCGCGAATCCTGGAGCGCGCCTTCGGTATTGATGGCCAAATCCGATGCAATGAACGCTGATCAGTGGTCGCCAGCCCATGAAAAAGTGCTTGAAGCGGCGGCGCGCAACCCCGACGTTGACCGTATTTTCGTCAATGCCAGCGTCAAACGCCTGCTCTGTACCCGCAAATCGGCGCATGACTGGCTCAAAAAAATTCGCCCGTGGTGGAAGCATGACGATCATTTTCATGTGCGCCTAAAATGCCCGGAAGACAGTAAAAACTGCCGTGGGCAAGAGCCGCTGCCGGAAAACGACGGCTGCGATGCGTCGCTGACCTGGTGGTTTTCCGAGGAAGCCAAAACGCCGGCGCCAGCGGTTAAAAAACCGGCGCCACTGGTACTGCCTGCGTTATGCGATGTTGTGTTAAAGCAATAGCCCTGGGCTAAATGGCGAGTAGCCGGGAACGCCAAGCCCCTGCTTGGCGAATATCCGTAATGTCCAACTGACCGAGCTGGGGCTCGGCGTTCCCAGCTAAATCAAGCCCTTTTCATCACGAATCGGGATGATGAAACCGAGGCCGTCATCGGTGGCAATAAAATCAGACAATTCCAGCCGCAGCTTATTTAGCGCGTCATCCAACGCCTCTTCTTTGACTTGATGAAAGGAAGGTCGCAGCGTAGCCGCGTTATGGTATTTTAAAATATCCAGCAATATTCTGGCCTGTTCAAGCGTGTATCGATGTTTCACAACGTCTCCGTAAATCTGTTCAAAGTTCAAAGTTCATAGCTTAAGTTTAGCGGACTATTTTAACCCTGATTGTCTAATTGCTCAGGACTAAATCACCCGCGCTAATAATGGCCTAGAAGGCTGTCTGAGAATGTTATAAAAGTAATCTGGGACAAAAGACTGTTTGAGCGGATGAAGGCTTAATCGGTCGTATTGATTGCGCCGCTAACTCAATCTTCAAACAATTTTTGAATATCCACACTGTTATTAAGCCTACAGAACATTACAAAATGTTTGAAACGCAACGTTGTCGGCGCTCGTCTTTAATAACAATAATCAATTAAATTCAATGCCTTACCTATAGTTTTATCAATTGGCACAGCCCTTGCTTTATCCCTAATGTCATCAACAACAACGTCCTAAAAAGAGGAGAACATCATGGCATTACGTCAATGTGCAATATACGGTAAAGGTGGAATCGGTAAGTCTACTACAACTCAAAACCTGGTTTCTGCGTTGGCAGAATTAGGCAACAAAGTAATGATCGTAGGCTGCGATCCAAAAGCCGACTCTACCCGTTTAATCCTTCATGCAAAAGCCCAAACCACCATTATGAGCTTAGCTGCCGAAGCCGGCAGTGTTGAAGATTTGGAACTCGAAGATGTGTTGAAAGTCGGTTACGGCGGCATCAAATGCGTTGAATCAGGCGGCCCAGAGCCCGGCGTCGGTTGTGCCGGTCGCGGTGTTATTACAGCGATTAACTTCCTTGAAGAAGAAGGTGCTTATGACGATGAACTTGACTTCGTTTTTTATGATGTACTTGGGGATGTTGTGTGTGGTGGTTTTGCCATGCCAATCCGTGAAAACAAGGCGCAAGAAATTTATATCGTCTGTTCGGGCGAAATGATGGCGATGTATGCCGCTAACAACATTGCTAAAGGTATCGTGAAATACGCGAACTCAGGCAGTGTGCGTTTGGCCGGTTTGATTTGTAACTCGCGTGAAACGGCGCGTGAAGACGAATTGATCTCTGCTTTGGCGGCAAAAATCGGCACCACGATGATTCACTTTGTACCGCGTGACAACGTGGTGCAACGCGCTGAAATTCGCCGTATGACTGTTATCGAATACGAACCGCAAGCCAAACAAGCTGACGAATACCGTCAATTGGCGATCAAAATTCGTGATAACAAAAACTTCATTATCCCTACGCCGATCACAATGGATGAGCTGGAAGAATTGATGATGGAATTCGGTATTATCGATCAAGAAGACGAATCGATTATCGGTATCACGGCGGCGGCTGAAGCAACTGCTTAATAAATGACCAACCGTAGAGACGCGATTTATCGCGTCTCTGACTGTGGATACGCGTAAATAAGACGCGATAAATCGCGTCTCTACGGATTTCCATCCTAAAACCTGTCTGTTGGGGGATTACCCACGGCACAAGTAGGAGATACTCATGGCAGCTCTAACAAAAGAAGAGACCGAAGCGCTTATTCAAGAAGTGCTGGAAGTCTATCCCGAACAAGCCAGGAAAGATCGCGCCAAGCATTTGGCGGTTAACGATCAGTCTTTGGAAAAATCAAACAAATGCATCACTTCAAACCGTAAATCCCAGCCCGGCGTCATGACCATCCGTGGTTGCGCGTATGCCGGTTCCAAGGGTGTGGTTTGGGGCCCGATTAAAGATATGATTCATATCTCGCACGGCCCGGTCGGTTGCGGACAATATTCCCGTGCCGGTCGTCGTAACTATTATGTCGGCACCACTGGCGTCAATACGTTCGGCACCATGAACTTTACTTCTGATTTTCAGGAAAAAGACATTGTTTTCGGCGGCGATAAAAAGCTCGCCAAAATCATGCTTGAAATCGAACAATTATTCCCGTTAAACAAAGGCATCAGTATTCAATCGGAATGCCCAATTGGTTTGATCGGCGACGATATTGAAGCGGTCGCTAAAAAAGCCAACAAAGAAATCGGCAAGCCGGTAGTCCCTGTTCGTTGCGAAGGTTTCCGGGGTGTTTCCCAATCGCTAGGCCATCACATTGCTAATGATGCAATCCGTGACTGGGTATTGGAAAACCGTGACGGCGACGACAGCTTCCCAACAACGCCTTATGACGTTGCGGTAATCGGCGATTACAACATCGGCGGCGATGCCTGGGCTTCGCGTACTTTACTGGAAGAAATGGGCTTGCGCGTAGTCGCCCAATGGTCCGGCGACGGCACTATTGCGGAAATGGAAAAAACGCCCAAGGTGAAATTGAATTTGATCCATTGCTATCGCTCAATGAACTACATTGCGCGGCACATGGAAGAAAAATACAAAATCCCCTGGATTGAGTACAACTTCTTTGGCCCTACCAAAATTGCCGAATCATTACGCAAAATTGCTGCGTTATTCGATGAAACAATCCAGGCAGGCGCTGAAAAAGTGATCGCTAAATACCAGGCTGAATACGATGCGGTTATCGCCAAATATAAACCACGTCTGCAAGGCAAGCGTGTGATGTTGTATGTCGGCGGCTTGCGTCCACGTCACGTAATCGGTGCTTATGAAGATTTGGGCATGGAAGTGGTCGGTACCGGCTACGAATTCGGTCATAACGACGATTACGACCGTACCATTAAAGAAATGGGCAACGCGACGTTGATTTATGACGACGTGACCGGCTATGAATTTGAAGAGTTCGTCAAGAAAGTTAAACCTGATTTGATCGGTTCCGGCATCAAGGAAAAGTATATTTTCCAAAAGATGGGTATCCCGTTCCGCCAAATGCACTCTTGGGACTATTCAGGCCCTTATCATGGCTATGACGGCTTTGCCATCTTCGCCCGCGATATGGACATGACATTGAATAACCCTTGCTGGAAACAGGTGACAGCACCTTGGAAAACAGCTGAAAGTCCAGACGTAGCGGTCGCTGCAAGCGCTTAATCTGTAGGGTGGGCAGGTTTTTTTGCCCACAACTGAAAGTTGCAAAAGATAAGGTGGGCAAAACAGCATTGCCCACCCTACCATTCCCTTAATCGTCGTCCACAGATTAGTGGCGCGTAGGAGATTATCATGAGTCAAGAAGTCGAAAACATACAACCGAGTTATCCTCTATTCCGCAACGACGAATACAAGGACAGCCTCGCCAACAAACGTGAAGCTTACGAAGAGCGTCATCCTCAGGAAAAAATTGACGAAGTGTTCCAATGGACAACCACCAAGGAATACCAAGAAGTCAATTTCAACCGTGAAGCGTTAACGGTGAACCCGGCAAAAGCCTGCCAACCTTTAGGCGCTGTCTTGTGCGCATTGGGCTTTGAAAAAACCATGCCTTATGTACACGGTTCGCAAGGTTGTGTCGCTTATTTCCGTACCTATTTCAACCGTCATTTTAAAGAGCCTGTGGCTTGCGTTTCCGACTCGATGACTGAAGATGCGGCGGTGTTCGGCGGCCAGAAAAACATGATGGCTGGCTTGGAAAACGCCAAAGCCTTATACAAACCGGAAATCATTGCGGTATCGACCACCTGTATGGCGGAAGTAATCGGTGACGACTTAAATGCGTTTATCAACAACGCCAAAAATGCCGGTCATATCGAACAGGATTTTCCGACACCTTACGCGCATACCCCAAGCTTTGTCGGCAGCCATACCACCGGCTGGGACAATATGTTCGAGGGCATGTTGAAGTATTTCACCCTGAACCACATGGCCGATAAGAAAGTCGGTTCCAACGGCAAAATCAACCTGGTGCCGGGTTTTGAAACCTATTTGGGCAATTTCCGTGTCATGCACCGCATGATGAAAGAAATGGGCGTTGATTATTCGTTATTGAGCGACCCTTCCGAAGTGTTGGATACGCCTGCTGACGGCACTTTCCGCCTGTACTCTGGCGGCACGACACAAGCCGAAGTGAAAGACGCGCCTAATGCGATTGACACTTTATTGCTGCAACCTTGGCAGTTGGATAAAACCAAAAAGTATGTGCAAAACATCATGCATCAACCCGCCACCGCCATCAATATCCCGATGGGTCTGGAATGGACTGATGAGTTTCTGATGAAGGTGTCGGAATTGACCGGCAAACCGATTCCTGCTTCATTGGAACTGGAGCGCGGCCGCCTGGTGGACATGATGACCGACTCGCACACTTGGCTGCACGGCAAGAAATTCTCTTTGTACGGCGATGCGGATTTCGTCATGGGCATGACCAAATTCCTGCTGGAAGTGGGTGCTGAACCGGCTGACGTATTGTGCAACCATGCCAACAAACGTTGGGCGAAAGCGATGGATAAAATGCTCAAAGCCTCACCTTATGGACAAAAAACGGTTGTCCATACCGGACGCGATTTATGGCATTTCCGTTCATTGGTGTTCACCAACAAACCGGACTTCATGATCGGCAATTCTTACGGCAAGTTTATCCAGCGCGACACGCTGTATAAAGGCGAAGAATTTGAAGTGCCGTTGATCCGTATCGGCTTCCCAATCTTTGACCGCCACCATCTGCACAGAATGACCACGCTGGGTTATGAAGGCGGGATTTATATGCTGACAACCTTGGTTAATGCGGTGCTGGAGCAGTTGGACAAAGAAACCAGAGGCATGGGCACCACTGACTATAACTACGATTTGGTTCGTTAATTTGTCCGTAGAGACGCGATTTATCGCGTCTGACCAAGCGGGACGGGGTTTGCAACCCCGTTCCTAACGTTTTTCTAGTTCCTGCGCTGCGTGAGAGCTAGAAGGAAGCAAACGTTTCGAACGGGGCAACATGCCCCGTCCGGCTGTGTCGTAACCTTTCACCACGAAGTGGCATCGTTCTTACGCTGGAGCGTAGGAACGATAAGACAACCTTACATGCGTGTAAACGGAGAAAACCAATGCCTAGTGTCATGTTGAAAAAAAATGCAGAGGGCAAATTAGTCTTCTACGTGCCCAAAAAAGATTTGGAAGAAGTGGCGGAATCGGTTGAATTCGATAGCTCCGATAAATGGGGCGGCGAAGTCCTGCTCAGTGATGGCTCAAAATATTATTTTGAACCGCTGGACGGACAACCGGATTTCCCTGTCACTTTACGCGCAAAACGCTTAGATTCAGGAGAATAATCATGGCCTTATATATTGTTGCAGCAGATTGTATTTCATGTGGCGACTGCGAACCGGTGTGCCCGACCAATTCTATTACCGAAGGCAAAATTGTCTTTGAAATCGACAAAAAAACCTGTACCGAATGCGAGGGCGATTTTGACATACCGCAATGCGTCAAAGTATGCCCGATCGATAACTGCATTCTGCCGCTAGAGGCGTAAGCAGATGGACAGCCAGATTATCTCACGGGAACTGGCTTTACGTATTGGGCTGGCCGCTCGCGCTTTGCCCGATACCGATGCCAAACGCTTGTTGTCGGTATTGACCGATTGCATCGGCCTTCCGCTCACCGAACAAAAACTGCTCGGTCTCACTCTTGATACGCTTAAAACAGCCTCAGCGGGCGAGTTCGCCGCTATTGATCCGCCATTGCTGACCCATGCGTTAAGCATCCTTAAATCCGGCCTTAATGTGCCTGAGCAACAGGCCTATAACGAGGGCGATATGCCCGGCTCCATTCGCATCGCCTGCGCCAGCAATGACGGCATCAATGTTGATGGCCATTTCGGTTCTTGCAGCCAATTTATGGTTTATCAAGTTTCCGCCGATGAAACCCGTTTAATTGACATCCGCAACACTGACTGCCGGCAGGAAGTTGAAGATAAAAACTTGTTTAGGGCGGAATTGATACAGGATTGCCAAGTGCTTTATATCGCCTCGGTCGGCGGTCCTGCGGCGGCAAAAATCGTCAAACTGGGCATTCATCCGATTAAATTGCCCGCCGTTGATGCCATTGCCGGCGTGCTTAACCAACTGCAAAGCGTGATTGCCGGGACGCCGCCGCCTTGGCTGGCCAAGGTTATGGGGATTGAGGCCAGCGAGCGTTTTCATTTTGAACGGGAGGAGGCGACAGGATGATTAGCAGCGAACAAGTCAACGCGATAGCGGCAAAAATCGAAACCATGGGCGTCGATGACGCCACGGTGACTGAGTTGAGGCAGCAGTATCAACCCATCCATTTCACCTACTGCATGGATGACGATTTGCCCAACAATAAACCGGTCATTGAGGGGGATGGCTTCAACCTTTATTTAATCGACGGGCGGGAGCATTGTTTGTGCCTGACCAACGATTACGATGCCGCAACGGGTATTGTCGTTGCAGAGATCATCCCGGACTGAACGGGAAGCTAGCATGGCCGATCATGAGAACGCTGTCAGTGTCCCTTTTGCCGATTGCAGTTTATGCCCTTTTCGCGGCAAAACCTTGCTGATGGGGCGCTGTATGCCCGGCGACACTTGCGTGTTGGTGGAAAGCGGTCGGCAAATCGACCGCTTTTTTCGTGTCAATCCGGGATACGCCGAGCATTATCTGCAAGACGGCTTTTGGGAGCGGCGCGCCATTGCTGTCCGTTACGCACCGCAAAAAGCACTGGGTGCGCTGATTGACGATGAGGACGAAGTGGTCAGGCGCGCGGTTGCCTATCGCATACCCGTATCCCAGCTGTATCTGTTAATCGATGATGTGGATAGGGAAGTGCGTATGACCGTTGCCGACCGCATCGCGCCCGAAGACCTGGAAAAAATGGCGGACGATAAAGATTACATCGTCAGATTGACTGTAGCCAAACGACTGCCGAAAGGCCGCCTGTTCCGCTTTATCCGCGATAAAGACCTGGAAGTGCGAAAAATTGTCGCCGAACGGCTGCCCGAAGTCAGTTTAGGCTTGATGGCCCATGACAGCGCGCCTGAAGTCAGGCGCATTGTCGCCGAACGCATGAGCCCGGATGACGCCGTAATCATGCTGCATGATGCCGACTGGGTGGTGCGCTATACCGCAGCCCAACGCGTTGCGCCGGAGGCATTGACTTGTTTGCTCGATGACCCCGAGCCTGATGTCAAGGCGGCGGCACGAGAACGCTTAACACACCACTCCCAAAGCGCAGACGGGAACGAAAAACCGGGGACTGACCATGGCTGACCAACATTTTCAACTTGATGGGCAACAGCTTGCAAAAATCTGCAAACACACCTTGCCCGACTCGGATGACGGCTTATTGCTGGCAACGCTGCAAGCGCTGAATCCCGATTATCCGATTCATCTGGCTAAAACCGGGGATGAATGGTATCGCCTCGGCGGCATTGTCGATAGAGAGGGCAAGCGTATTGCCACTGACCTGATTGAATGGACGGAACGGACTTATATCGAATGCGGCAAAAATCTGCAAACCCTGATTGAGCACGCCCAAGAAGAACAACTGATTGCCACGCAACAAACCGGCACTACTTTGCATTTTGTCGTCCAAACCGGCAGTAAAGCTGAGCAATTCATACAAATAGACATCGATAAAACCTATGAGATGTCGGCTCGCCTGCTGGTCGGCGAAGACAGTCCGCCGGAAGACCTAGAAGAATTTATTGATCCATTGGAGCCGGAATGCGTAGAAACATTCTGTATTGGAACGCCGCGTTATTCTTATCGACGTAAAACTGACGTGTCGGTTTTCATGGATGAAATCAATAAATACCATCTCGACGAACACCCGGTGCAGCGTTTTATGGACGACTGGAACCGCAGCAGTGCGCTGCAAAAAGCCGTGCTGTCCGATGACTGGATTGTGCGGCCGTTCCGGCACACCGGGCGTTTTGGCGAACAAATCATTAACGTCGAAATTATCAATACCCAGCAAAAAAACGTCCCGCAACTGGACGATATTAGCGGCAAAAAAGGCACGGCGCTGCATAACCTGCTGACCCGATTCGACCGCCAGGCCGGTTATCCATTTGCCTGGTTCTTTTATATGGTCAAAGGCAGGTTGGTGTCCCCGCACAGCGGGCTGGCGGTTTTTAAAGATGTCAGCGGCGATTTTTCTTACTTGCCCGAACGCGATGTTGCGGTACTTAAAGACTGGGTTAACACGCCTTACAGCGTGTAGCGAATATAAATTTTCATCAACTGCATTGCAGTCATTTTCAACCTTAGGAGTCAACACTATGTCAATTGCACAAATCAAAGCCTTTTCCGAACAGGCCAAAACAGATCCCGAATTAAAAGAAAAACTGTTGGCGGTACAAAAAATCAGGGAACTGATTGCCTTGGGCAAAGAATATAATTTTGAACTGGATGAAGTGGAACTTTATCCGCCCAACGAGCCGCAATTCGTTGAAGAGCAGCTGTCTGAAAAAATGGCCAAGGCGCTATTGAGAGTTTAATGCCCTGAGTTTAAAGAAGTATCATTGAGAAAGGTACTCTATGTAAGTTGTGGGAGCGGCCACCCGGCCGCGAACAATCGCGCTGTTCGCGCCGAGGTCGACGCTCCCACAATCATTCGTGATGAAAATTAATTAACCAATTTAGGCTCCACCGTCAAATCCTCAAGCCAGCAGCCAATCGGGTTGCCCAGATTCATCTCCTTATCCTCAAAACGCACCAGAAAAACACTGCGCTCCGGCTCTTCCTCCACATGCCCGATCAGGGTGAGAACACCGCGAGTACCGGCCTCAGCCAGTAACGTACCTTCAACACCGCCGGGTATTGAGCCATCATCAGTAATCGTCTTTGCTGCATAAACGACATCGCCTATCTCTAAATCTTCTACTTTCATTGCTTATCCCCTTTGTTTTGTAGCAAAGCTTACATTGTCAGTTGCGTGTGTGAGCGAAACCTGTGTGCTAATACATTATTTATTGTGCGGATACTGACAATAATGTCTTATTAAACAGGCCATTAAAAATAAATAACAAAATGGCATACAGGTTGCTTTAAGTATTAACAAGAACGATGCCACAAACTCAGGAGTGCATAAAAATGATTACATTAACAGAAAAGGCCATTAGCGCCGTAGGCCGTTTTATTGCCGGATCGGAAACACCAACAGCGGGTTTACGGATAGAAGTCACCGATGGCGGTTGTTCCGGTTACCAATACGGCTTGAAACTCGAAGGCAGCCATACGCAGGAAGACACCGTCATTGATTGCGGCGAAGTGAAGGTATTTATTGACCCAGCCAGCTTGCCGATGCTAGACGGCATGTCGGTCGATTTTCTCGATACCCTTGACGGTTCGGGATTCAAGTTTACCAACCCCAATGCGGCTAAAAGTTGTGCTTGCGGCACTTCGTTTAATACCAGCAGCGAAGGCACTGGAACTAAAACCTGTTCTTAAATGTAGGTTGGGTCGCCTAAAGCGCCTACTTTTGGTAGCGGTAGCGTAACCCAACATTTGCGGCTCGAATGCGTTGGGTTACGGCTACCGCCTAACCCAACCTACAGCCTACCCAATTAGAGGAAAAAGCCATGTGGGACTATTCAGACAAAGTCAAAGAACATTTTTTCAACCCCAAAAATGCGGGCGCGGTGGTTGATGCCAATGCGACCGGCGAAGTGGGTTCCATCAGCTGCGGCGATGCCTTGCGCTTAACCTTAAAGGTCGATGACGACAGCGAAATCATCCTCGAGGCCGGCTTTCAAACCTTCGGCTGCGGTTCGGCGATTGCTTCGTCATCGGTATTGACCGAAATCATTAAAGGCATGACGCTGGATGAGGCGTTGAAAGTCACCAACCAGGATATTGCCGATCAACTCGAAGGCTTGCCGCCGGAAAAAATGCATTGTTCGGTGATGGGACGCGAAGCCTTGCAAGCAGCGATAGCCAACTATCGCGGCGAAGAATGGAAGGACGACCATGAAGAAGGCGCGCTGATCTGCAAATGTTTCGCAATCGATGCGGTGATGATCGAGGAAATGGTTTGGGCCAATAAATTGCGCACCGTTGAAGACGTCACCAACTTCACCAAAGCGGGCGGCGGTTGTGCGGCGTGCCATGAAGATATTGAAGCCATTTTGGAAAAAGTGCTGGCGGAAAAAGGCGAGAAATTCGATCCCGGCGCGGCACCGGTCAAGAAACCTGCGGAAACAATTGCCGCGGTTAAAGGACCGTTAACCAATCTGCAACGCATTAAAAAAATCGAGGAAGTTCTGGAATCGCTAAGGCCGGCATTGATGGCCGACGGCGGCGATGTGGAACTGGTCGAGGTCATCGGCAACACCGCTTACGTCAACATGACCGGCGCCTGCAACGGTTGCCAAATGGCCGCGATGACCATTGCAGGAATCCAACAGCGCTTGATGGAAGTCATGGGCGAATTTATTAAAGTGGTACCGGCATCGGAAATGGCGAAACTGGTCAATATTGAGGTGGCGTGATGACTGACATTTATCTTGATAACAATGCCACCACCAAGGTTGATCCGGCGGTGGTCGATGTGATGATTCCGTATTTCCTTGAGCAATACGGCAATCCGTCATCCATCCATAAATTCGCCGACGGCGTGGCGCGGGGGCTTAAACAGGCTCGGCAACAGGTGCAGGCGTTGATCGGCGCTGAACATGATTCAGAAATCATTTTCACCTCCTGCGGTACCGAATCCAACTCCACGGCGATTCTTTCAGCAATTAAAGCCCAGCCGAATAAGAAAGAAATCATCACCACCACAGTTGAGCATCCGGCGATTTTAAGCCTGTGCGAGCACCTTGAAAAAGAGGGTTACACCATCCACCGGTTGCCGGTCGATAAAGCCGGGCGTTTAAAATTGGATGCTTACCAACGCTTGTTGTCCGACCAGGTCGCGATCGTTTCGGTGATGTGGGCCAACAATGAAACCGGCACGATTTTCCCGGTCGCGGAAATGGCGGAGATGGCCAATGCGGCGGGCGTGATGTTCCATACCGATGCGGTGCAAGCGGTCGGCAAAATCCCGATGATGTTGCAGGATACCAAAATCGACATGTTGTCATTGTCGGGGCACAAATTACATGCGCCCAAAGGCATCGGCGTTTTATACCTGCGTCGCGGCACCCGTTATCGCCCGTTGTTACGCGGCGGCCATCAAGAGCGTGGCAGACGAGCAGGGACTGAAAACAGCGCATCGATTGTCGGCCTCGGCAAAGCCTGCGAACTGGCGCAGAACTTTATCGAATATGAGAACATCCAAGTCAAAGCCATGCGCGACCGATTGGAGCAAGGCATTACCGAGCAAATCGGCCATTGTTTCGTCACTGGCGACATGTACAACCGCCTGCCGAACACCACGGACATTGCCTTTGAATATATCGAAGGCGAGTCGATTTTGATGTTGTTGAATAAAGCCGGTATCGCCGCATCGAGCGGTTCGGCCTGTACTTCAGGTTCGTTGGAACCGTCGCATGTGATGCGGGCTATGGATATTCCGTACACCGCCGCGCACGGCACGATACGCTTTTCGTTCTCGCGCTATAACACCATGGCGGAAGTGGAAAAAGTCATCGAAGTGATGCCCGGTATTGTGGCGACACTGCGCAAATTGTCGCCGTATTGGTCAGGCGATGGCCCGGTAGCCAATCCTGAGCAGGCTTTTGCTCCGACGTATGCGTAAGGAAGTTGGAGTCAGGTAGATCGGGTTACACTGCGCTAACCTGACCTACAGGGCTGTGCGTACCTTGGTGTGTCCATAAAATTAAAAGGTACGCACAGCCCCCTACGGGGCTAAAAAGATGTGTGGATACTTTATGGCTATGGGCAGACCTGAATTTCTCGTTCATAAATCGCCATCGCGCCATTTGAAGTATCCTGAATCCCTGTCAGGAATTTATAGCTGCCGCTTTGCAACGAATAAAAAAACAAATCATCGCCTGAAGCGCTGTATAGAAATTCCGCCGGAAAATCTAATACTTCCGCGCTCAAGCTAAAACCGGGCGACATCAATAAAGGATCTAAATAGAAAGACGTGATTTCTTTCGTTAATACCGGCATACCGTAAGCCGACGCATAATATGTCCAAAATGAATTAGTACCCGAAGCTTGCAGAGCCGCATATATTTTCCCTGCCACTGTAAAACCGATGTTTTGGAGTTTTATTCCGCTAAGTTTTATCGGATCTTTCTGCGGCACACCGGAACAACGCAGATCTTGAACGGATTCCACCGTCAAAAACGGCCCGATATAAATACTGTAATCGGCACTGGCGCATAAACCTCCCTTATCGCAAATTTGTATATTAATCGGCCAATCGCCATTCCATTGCAGATTGAACAAATTATGGCTATCTGAAAATTTGCTAGGATCCGGGCGAAACACAAAGGTTTGAAAATCGACGCCTTGACTTGAACTTAAGCGGCCTTCATCGACCAATACTCCTGCCACTGTCATGAAGTGTTGTGTCTTATCGACCCCAGCAATGCTCACCTTTAAGCTATTCCAGTCGATATCGGCCATACCGTCGGGATCTTCGACGATAATCGAAAAACCTTGGCCGTCGAAAATATTTTTTTGCCATTCAAGCCCGCTTCCCGGCACAGGCGACATATTCACGGTCGGCGCCTTATTATCATTCGGCGGCGTTACATTACCGCCTTCCTCCAGGGAAAAGTAAAAATAGTCCGTCCGCCTTCCGCTGAGACGAGACGGCGCCTCGGAAGTAATTGTTAATAAGTAATAACGCCCTGACTCCATGTTGAAAGGATTGGTTGATATTCCGGTGCGCGAACTCCAATTAAATTGCGAATTCGAACGCGACAAAGACGCTGTAGTGGCGCCGCCGCCGACGGTCCAGGAAACATTGGCTCTGCTTTCGCCTTGCGGCATTTGAAAAAAATAATATATCCAATGGTTACCATTGGAATCAATCAATTCACGGCGTTCGAATGAACCGGGTCTCACACTGCTATAACGAAAATCGAGTTCCACATACGTGGTCGGATCGCCAAAGCCTAAATTCTCAGTGAAAGTCTCGTCGAAAACGCCGTTTGCCAAACTTCCGGCCCTGGCAGGAATACTACTTAAGATCAACACTGCCAAAACCAAACTTAATCGCATTGATTTGTACATATCAGCTCTCCCATTTCATATAAGAACATCTTAAAATATAGCTCAATACCGGAAAGTGGTATTGCTAAAATCGAAAAGGCGAGGGCAAGGCAAACAGCTTTATCAAGACATGAATGGTGGGCAGAAAGGCGTTGCCTGCCCTATTAGATTATGCGCAAAACTTCTCAACCTGAACAGCAATCCCCTGCGTATCTAAACCGCATAGCCAGGTCGGGTTTGCCCTAAAGGGCATAAAAGGCGCTAGCCGTAACCCGACTTATTCACGTAAAAATGTCGGGTTACGCTACGCTAACTCGACCTACAGGGCGTCATTGGCAAGCTGGATAATCACAGGCGATGACATTTCAAAATCGTCGGCATAGTGGGATAAGATGCGCTGCAAATCGTGGCTGTTCCACGAGTCTATCCAATCGTTGGCAAAATGTTCGGCAAAGACATTGTTCATGATTGATCTTTAGGATGCACGGTAAGAGGACGCAGCCTTATCGGCGGAACCTTGATAACTTCAGCATCCGGCAGATTGTCAAAAACTTCCTCTACCGTCTTGTTCCGGGTCAATGCCTTTACCACCAACGGCAACGGCTCAGCCAATATTTCCGGAAAATCCCGTTCCAACGCATTGATAATCGGAAAAGCCAGTTTTTCCGTAGGCGGGCAAAACTCGGCTGCTACACCGGGCTTATTGCCTCGGGCATCGATGCGATACCAGCCATGCCGCTCAAGATAAACCGCATTCAAGCCATGAAGACAATAAGGCGGTTCATCGTTTTCAAGCGCCAAGCGTTGGTAACATAGCCCTGCCGGTATGGCATTGGCTCTTAACAGCGCCGCCAATAAATGGCTTTTGGCATAACAGTAACCGGTGCCGTGGATTAATACTTCGGACGCGCTACAGGTGACGGGATTCATCCGGTAATCCCAACTGTGTTTAATGGCGTCGCGGACGAATTCAAAGCAACGTTGAGCCACAGCCTGATCGGAATCACAGCCCTCGGCAAGCTCGGCTGCCTTGGCAACTACTAAAGGATGCTTCCAATCAATGTATTCACTGCTGTCGAGATAATGTTTCATGTCTGTTTTCATTTTCGCCCCGGTTGCCATTCGTGATAAGTTGGGATATCTTCATATTCAAGCCACGGAACATCATGCGATGTCCAAATATGCATTTGCGGCGTGATGCCGGGATCTTCATCCAGCGTTGCCACCCGAACAATAACATGAGGCTGATTGACCCGCTCCGCCACCGGATGCGAACCGCATACCGAACAAAAATAACGCAATTTTCCCGGCGACGATTCGAAAGACGACAATTTGTCTTCACCTTTCAACCAGCGAAAATGCTCGCGCATGACTCCGGCGCCTGTGTTAAACGCCGCTGCATGCGCTTTTCGGCAAGTCCGGCAATGGCAGTGAGCGATAGGAATATCAATGCTGTCGATTTCGTACTCAACTGCGCCACATAAACAACTACCTTTCATTTTGTCTCCTTGAATAATTTAACTCACATCTAAGTTCAAATAACGGTCGCGTGACAGGCGGTACAAGCTGTGCTGTCGCAGGCCGCTACTTTCCTGCACTTGAGGATGCTCAAATGTGCCGCATTCAAGCATCCCGAGACGCATCATAACAGCCCGCGACCTGATGTTGTCGAGCGCGGTAAAAGAGACAATCTCTTGTAAACCGAGCACATCAAAACCAAAATGCAGCGCTTCCCACGCTGCTTCCGACGCGAAGCCCTTGCCCCACTGATGAAAGGCAAGCCGCCAACCGATTTCCACGCAGGGAGAAAACGGAAGTTCGGCAGACGGCGTATTCAAGCCGACAAATCCGATGAACTCTTGAGTGGCTTTAATTTCGACAGCCCAAAAACCCCAGCCCCGCTCTTCAATAAGCGATTGGCAACGGTCAGCCAACGCATCGCTGTCCGCACGCGTCAGTAACGAAGGGAAAAATTCCATAACGCGCGGATCTGAATTAAGCGCCGCAAAAAACTCGCGATCGACCAGTCGCCACTGCTTTAAGCGAAGACGCTTCGTTTCCAATTCGATTAGATCAGCCACTATCATCGATTCCTGCTAAATCTAAAGCACGCCCAATATTTTAAGACCGGCTTTGCCCAATTCGATACGCTTGGCCGCATCGCTTGCCTGCTGCATGTCCATGTTTAACGCAAAGCTGTATAGCTTATCGCCTTTTTGCACCCAGCCGACCTACCAGCCGATGTTCGGCTTTACAGCGCCGGCCCAACCGGTTTTGCCATACAAGCCAGGTAAGTCGGGTTTACCCTAAAGGGCATAAAAGGCGCTAGCCGTAACCCGACTTATTCACGTAAAAATGTCGGGTTACGCTACGCTAACCGAACCTACAGGGCTATTTCTTGGTGTTGTTCATCAATGACAACAATACCGGTATTGAAATTGTTGTTCCAAGGGAATATTTCTAGGGAGTCGTTCGTTATTATTACCAAATACGGTTGGAATCGCACAAGCTTTGCGGCAAAAATACCGGGCACCACTGAGGAAAAAACTCACGGGTTTTTTGTTTTGTAAGGCAAGTGGGGAGATGTGGCCAATAGTTACAAAGAATTGACTTTTGGCAGAGTGCGCCAACAAGATTGATTGATTGTGTAGCCATCATGTCTGCTATATGTTTGTATATGAAATTTGAAGAAAGATATTAAATGTTGGTTTTTAGTTTCTCTAGCCGCCGGTAAAATGTCGCACGACCCATACCCAATAACTTGGCCGCTTGGCTACGGTTATTCCCGGTATGTTGTAATGCTGCCAGAATACGGCGGGTTTCATCCGGCTCATTGAGTATTTCCGACGGAAGTGCCGGCAATTTATTGTCAGTATGGAGCAGTTCTGGTGTTAAGTCGTCACATTGAATCGTAGTGCTACGGCATTTGATAACGGCATAGTCGATACACGCTTTTAATTCTCTGATGTTACCAGGCCAAGCATAATTTTCTAAAGCCATGATGGCCGCCGCGCTAAAATAACGAATGCCTTTTTCTTCGGCAAATGCATTTTGTGATAAAAATGTTTTGGCAAGCAACAAAATATCATCTTGACGGTCACGCAAAGGTGGGAGGGTAATCCGGCCAATACGGATCCGATACAGCAAATCTTCCCGGAAGCGCCCCTCTCTAGCTTCTTCTTGTAAGTTTTTATGTGTAGCCGTCAGTATCCGTACATCGACTTTGCGCGGCTTTAGCTCGCCAATACGAGTCACTTCTTGTTCTTGCAGGACACGCAGTAAAACGCTTTGCATAGTCATTGGAATATCACCGATTTCATCAAGAAACAAAGTACCGCCGTTAGCCGCCTCAAAAAAACCTTCCTGATCCGCTATCGCACCGGTAAAAGCGCCACGTTTATGTCCAAATAGTTGGCTAGTCAACAAACTTTCGGTCATGCCTGCGCAGTTTAGCGCAATAAAAGGCTTATGTTTTCGGGAACTGGCCTGATGAATGGCTTTTGCTATCAATTCCTTGCCAGTACCGGTTTCGCCTTCGATTAAAACAGACCAACTCCCGCAGGCCAGTTGTTGGACTAATTCAATAACTTTTTTGAGTGCGTAGCTATGGCCGACAATTGGGCCTAGCGTAGATTGATATTTTTGTTGCTTCAATTGGTATAGTTCAGAAATATCATAAAAATAAATAATATGGCGCGATGGCGAGGATGGGTCAGCCTTAGCTTCTGCTTCAATATGATACGTCTTGTTGGTATCAGTCAGTAGCCAGCGTTTTTGTTCGATAGCCCCATGTTCCAATGCGGTTACTAAGGGTTGCAATAATTTGTTGTCAAAATTGAATATGCTGAACCAAAGCTTGCCAATAGCCTGTTGTTTATCGCAATTTAGCAAATACTGGCAAGAATCACTGATAAATTCAATCATGCCGACATGATCGATAATGACGGTGGATATGCGTAATTGATTGAAAAGGGCAAAGACATTATCTCGGCTTTTACGTAGTGCCTGCTCCTGCTGGTAGAGCGTCATGTGAATATTGATGCGTGAAAGCAAAATTTCAGGCTGGAAAGGTTTGGTAATGTAATCAACGGCTCCCGCTTGTAAGCCTTTGACAATATCCTGATAATTTTGCAAACCAGACAAAAAAATAATGGGGATATTTTGCAAAGGTTCATGCGCTTTTAGACGGTGGCACACTTCAAAGCCATTCATGTCCGGCAGCATGATGTCCGATAAAATCAATTGGGGCGGCTGTTCCATCGCTTGCAAAGCTTCTAACGCAAGGTTGCCGGATTCATAGCTTGAAACTTTAAAACCTTGAGCTTTTAGTATCAGTTCAATCAGGGGACGGTCAAATTCTGAATCCTCTATAACGCAAATATGTTCGTTCATTATGTTGGTATTTAAGGTGGTCTAAGCAGGAAAAATAATAGGGGGGTGTGGATTAACAGTTGGGACAATGATACACGAGTGGACAGTGGTGAGACACTAAAAAACTGTCTCATTAATGTGGTATACAGGCTTTAGGGAAATCTGCTGTAGCTTTTTTTTACTTTATTTTTAATAAAAAATAATGACTTATATTTTATTTTTAGTATTTGGCATGGTTGTTGTTTGTTAATTTACAACGCAGCATGAAATGTAACTAAACAGGCCTCATGTCGCGGAAAGACTAAATTTAATAATACAGAGGACGACTATCATGAAAACTAAAAAAATGACCCATTTATCACTGTTAGGCTTAGCCCTAACGCTTGTTTCTGGAACATCGTTTGCCGCTGTGAGCGGCATTAACGGAGACGGTTGCAAAACTTTAATTGCTGGGCAAAATATTGATGCCGGCGATGTTTGCTTAGCTGTTGAGGGTGATAATTTACAAGTGACTTATACTACCCAAAATGGCTGGCAGTTGACTGAAGCGCATTTGTGGACGGGCTCGGTATTCGCCGATATTCCGATGACCAAGCAAGGAAATCCGCGTATTGGCCGTTTCCCTTATCAAACCGGCAACATCAGTGGCGCTAACAATTACACCTTTTCTGTTCCTCTAAGCAGTTTATCCGCTGATTGTGGTATTAATTATTATCTTGCTGCCCATGCTGCATTACGAAAAGACAATGGTGACGGCAGCTTCCAAAATGAAACGGGTTGGGGAGGCGGTGACCGTATGGTTGAGAAAGGCAGTTGGGCGATGTATTCTTCGTATCAATTTTCGTGTGGTGCTGTTATAGAAGCCGATCCTGTCGCTAAAACCTGTGAAACCGCTTTTGCCTTGGGTGAGACCAAGCTTTGGGACATAGAAAATGTTGCGACCGGCGACCCTATTACCAATCGTTGGGGCTGGCAAATTACGGCGTCTAATCCAAGTGCTATCGAAACGCCCATTTATGCTGGTGCCGGAGGAAATGATATTAATAAAGGTACTGAAGTAGGTTTGTTGACCATTGATTATGCGAGTGGTTTGGCCAATGTTAAGTTTGATATGGGCGAAGGGTTTACCATGGATGAGACCCATTTGTATGTCGGCGCCACCGATGTCCAAACAGGCGCGCCCGGCCAATTTGGCAATACCCATTCTAATTTAAATGATGCGGTAATGGACAGTTTTGGCATATCCATCAATAGCAATCCTATTTATGTCGTTGCCCATGCGGTGGTTTGCTCAACTAACTGGCCTAATAAATAACCTGGCGAATTTACCCTAAAGGGCATAAAAGGCGCTAGCCGTAACCCGACTTATTCACGCAAAAATGTCGGGTTACGCTACGCTAATCCGACCTACAGGGTTGGCAACAGTTCCAATTGCGGTAAAAATTGAAAGTCTTTACGATTTAACGTCATCAATTCCAAATCATACACCATTGCAGTTGCGGCAATTAAAGCATCCATTATTTTCATGTTATGCGATAAGCCGTATTTTTCGACAATTTGTTTCGCCAGCGTAAGCGTTTCTTGGTACGTATTCAGAATCTGAAAAACACTGATTTCTTTTTTGATAAACGCTAAATCGCTTTTATTTCTTGCGCCTTGATATAGTTCCATGATCACAATATCGTTAATAAATAAGTCTTCAAAATCATAGCATTCAAGAAAGCTTTTATTTTTTAGATATTCGATGACAATATGAGTGTCTATAAAAATCATCGGTACGCCTTATCTCTGAGCGATTGTGCAAATAATAAAGCGTCTTCTACGTTTTTAAACGGATTTGATAGCGTTTCATTTTCAGCAACGCTCGTCATGCGATAGGCGTTTTGTTTAGGATTTAGTTTTTTAAATTGAAACTCATCGTTATTGGCATTTTCCAAGTTTTTTTAAACTGTCCTGAATAAAGTTTATAAACGTATTTTTATTGCCATTAAATTTTGTTTTAAAGATAAGTTCTATCTGTTTATTCGCTCTTCCCGAACGTACTTTATTGAATTTTAAAGATATTGTATTTTAAAATTCACGTTACGCATGAAATATTACCCTTTAATAACAACATGTTACATTGAAGAGCGAAAAGTGGGTTCTATTTCAGGGTTATCAATTTCTAAAGCTAACATTTTTTCACCTGCATCTTAATTCGGCATCGTGACAGTTTTTGTCGCCGCTATTTTTCTGTCAGCATATAAAACTACATCTTTAATAACTAACTTCTGAATAGCTGAGATAAAAGTTTCCATGATTGAATGTCTCGCTCCCAAGCTCCAGAAACTGTGAAAGTATTATCGCACGCCATACTTTATAATATGCACATCACCCGGTAACCGCCAGCGAACAA
>JAUYMY010000035.1 GCA_030699385.1 Methylobacter sp. | reverse complement strand
ATGGCCAAAGAAAAATTTTCACGTAGCAAGCCCCACGTAAACGTCGGCACCATCGGTCACGTCGATCATGGTAAGACTACCTTAACTGCTGCCTTAACCAAAGTAATGGCTGAGCTCCAAGGTGGAGAAGTTAAAGCGTTTGATCAAATTGACAATGCGCCTGAAGAGCGTGCGCGTGGTATTACCATTTCCACCTCACATGTCGAATACGAATCAGCAACACGCCATTATGCGCACGTTGACTGCCCAGGTCATGCTGACTATGTAAAAAATATGATTACCGGTGCGGCGCAAATGGATGGCGCTATTTTAGTCTGCTCGGCAGCTGATGGTCCAATGCCGCAAACCAGAGAGCATATCCTGTTGTCAAGGCAGGTTGGCGTGCCTTATGTCGTAGTTTTTTTGAATAAAGCCGACATGGTTGATGACGCTGAATTGATCGAACTGGTCGAAATGGAAATTCGTGAATTGCTGGATATGTATGAATTTCCAGGCGACGACACACCTATTATCGTCGGTTCCGCTTTAAAAGCATTAGAAGGCGATACCAGTGAAATCGGCGTACCTTCAGTAATTAGATTAGTTGAAGCATTAGATACCTACATTCCATTGCCAGAAAGAGCTGTAGATGGCGCCTTTCTGATGCCAATCGAAGACGTATTCTCTATCTCTGGTCGCGGTACCGTGGTAACGGGTCGTATTGAGCGTGGTATTATCAAAGTCGGCCAGGAAATTGAAATTGTCGGTATCAAAGATACAGTGACAACAACCTGTACTGGCGTAGAAATGTTCCGTAAATTGCTGGATCAAGGTCAAGCGGGCGATAACGTAGGTATCTTGTTAAGAGGCACCAAAAGAGACGACGTAGAGCGTGGTCAAGTATTGGCGCACAAAGGCACCATCAAACCGCATGCTTACTTCAACTCAGAAATTTATATCTTGTCAAAAGATGAGGGTGGTCGTCATACCCCATTTTTTAATGGCTATCGTCCACAGTTCTATTTTAGAACGACAGACGTAACAGGCGCGGTTGAGTTGCCGGAAGGTGTTGAAATGGTAATGCCGGGTGATAACATTTCAGTCAAAGTAAAACTGATTTCACCGATCGCCATGGAAGATGGCTTGCGTTTTGCAATCCGTGAGGGTGGTCGTACAGTAGGTGCGGGCGTCGTTGCATCAATAATCGAGTAATAATTATGTCTAATCAAACTATCAGAATCCGTTTGAAATCATTTGACCATAAATTGATTGATCAATCGGCTGGTGAGATAGTAGAAACAGCAAGAAGAACAGGTGCTCAAGTTAAAGGGCCCATTCCTTTGCCTACTAAAAAAGAACGTTTTACAATTTTGATTTCTCCGCACGTTAACAAAGATGCGCGAGATCAGTATGAATTGAGAACGTACAAAAGGTTATTGGATATCGTTGAACCAACAGAAAAAACCGTAGATGCATTGATGAAGTTGGATCTTGCAGCCGGTGTTGATGTTCAAATAAAATTGAATTAAGAAGCAGGGGAATTGGCAGATGTCAATAGGTCTTATAGGTCGTAAATGTGGTATGACCAGAGTTTTTTGTGAAGATGGTTCGTCAGTACCTGTTACTGTACTCCAGATTGACTCAAACAGAGTTACTCAGGTCAAAGGTATTGAGGTTGATGGTTATCGTTCGATTCAGGTAGCTGCGGGCGATAAAAAATCTTCTAGGGTTAATAAGGCAATGGCTGGTCATTACGCAGCGGCTAATGTAACGGCAGGTCGAGGTCTTTGGGAGTTTAGGCTCGAAGACGGTGAAGGTGAAGACTTGTCGCTAGGCTCTCAATTGTCTTTAGATATTTTTTCTGCTGGTCAGGTGGTTGATGTTCAGGGTAAAAGTATTGGTAAGGGCTTTGCGGGCGGTATAAAACGTCATAATTTCAGTATGCAAGATGCTACGCATGGTAACTCTCGCTCGCACAGAGTTTTGGGTTCTATCGGTATGTGTCAAACGCCAGGACGTGTATTTAAAGGAAAGAAAATGGAAGGTCACATGGGTGCGGAAAAAGTGACCGTGCAGAACCTGACTATTCATTCTATTGATGCAGCGAGAAATTTAATTCTAGTAAAAGGCGCTGTGCCTGGTGCTAAAGGCGGTGATGTAGTGATTACACCTGCCATGAAAATGCGAAATAAAGGTTAAGCCATGAGTATGCAAGTACCTGCTTTAAGTGAAAAAGACTCTGCTGGAAATGTGGAGGTAACAGAAGCTATTTTTGGTCAGGCTTTTAATGAAACCTTGATTCATCAGCTGGTTGTTAGACATCTCGCTGGTGCTCGTGCCGGAACTAAAGCACAGAAAACACGCTCTGATGTAAGTGGTGGTGGCGCAAAGCCATGGCGACAAAAAGGAACGGGGCGCGCACGCTCGGGTACAACACGGAGTCCAGTTTGGCGGACAGGTGGTGTGACATTTGCTGCGAGACCTAGAAATTACGAACAAAAGCTCAATAAGAAAATGTTTCGAGTCGGTGTTCGCTCAATTTTGTCCGAGTTGTTAAGACAGGATCGTCTAGTCGTTAGCAATGATATATTGCCTTCTAGTCCTAAAACAAAAGAATTGAATGCAAAAATAAAAAATATTGATGCAAAGCGTATTCTGATTGTTGTAGAGAGTGTCGATGCGAATTTAGCATTGGCATCAAGAAACATACCTTATGTAGAAGTGATTGAGGCTATTAATTTAAGCCCGGTTTTATTGGTTTCAGCTGATAAAGTTATTGCTACAGTAGGTGCGTTGAAGAAAATAGAGGAGCGCTTGGCATGAGTTTGAATCAATACCATTTAGCAGGCGTGCTACAAGCTCCGATTGTATCTGAGAAAAGCACTGTTGCGGCAGAAAAAAATAATCAATTTGTTTTTAAAGTTCAAAAGCAAGCAACTAAAAAACAAGTTAAAAGTGCAGTCGAGTTAATGTTTAAAGTAGAAGTTGATTCAGTTCAGGTTTTAAATGTTAAAGGCAAGCAAAAAAGATTTGGTGGCGCATTAGGGCAACGATCTGATTGGAAAAAAGCTTATGTAAAGCTTAAGCCCGGTCATGATATAGATTTTGCGGCTGCTTAATAATTTAAGTATTAAAAGATCAATAGGAAACGGTAGAAAGCATGGCTATTGTAAAGTCTAAACCGACGTCACCGGGTTCACGGTTTGTAGTGCGCATCAAAAATGATGAACTGCATAAAGGCAAGCCGTATGCACCATTGCTAAGTAAGAAAAGCAAAAGTGGCGGGCGTAATAATAATGGGCGCATCACGACGCGCCATATAGGTGGTGGTCATAAGCAACACTATCGGATCATTGATTTTAAGAGAAATAAAGTTGATATTCCTGCTGTTGTTGAGCGTCTTGAATATGACCCAAACAGAACGGCTAATATTGCTTTAGTGCTATTTAAAGATGGTGAACGTAAATATATCATCGCACCTAAAGGCCTTGAAGTTGGGCAGGAAGTTCTTTCTTCGGAAACAACAGCTGTTAAGCCAGGTAACTGTATGCCATTGAGAAATATCCCAATGGGAACTACCGTTCACTGTGTCGAATTGAAGCCAGGAAAAGGCGCTCAGATTGCTCGTAGTGCCGGCACTTCAGTACAGTTAGTCGCGAAAGACGGCGCTCATGCAACCATCAGGCTGAGATCAGGTGAGATGCGTAAAGTTATGGCTGATTGCCGCGCTGTTATTGGCGAGGTTTCAAATTCAGAGCATAACCTGATATCTCTAGGTAAAGCCGGTGCATCAAGATGGCGCGGTGTTCGTCCTACTGTTCGAGGCGTTGTAATGAACCCGGTTGACCATCCTCATGGTGGTGGTGAAGGTCGTACATCAGGTGGTAGACACCCAGTATCTCCTTGGGGCATGCCAACTAAAGGCTATAAAACCAGAAATAACAAGCGTACTGATAATATGATTATCAGACGTCGTAAGCTTAAATAGAGAGGAATTAGCGTGCCGCGTTCAATTAAAAAAGGTCCTTTTATTGATCATCATCTGCTTAAAAAAGTAGAAGATGCTGTAAGTACAAATAATCGGAAACCGATTAAAACATGGTCAAGAAGATCAATGATTATCCCTGATATGCTGGGATTAACTATTGCAATCCATAACGGACGCCTGCACATTCCTGTTCTGATTTCTGAGAATATGGTCGGGCACAAATTGGGTGAGTTTTCGCCAACTCGTACATATAAAGGCCATGTGGCTGATAAGAAATCTAGATAGGTTTGTATTATGGAAGTTTCAGCAAAATTAAAAAACGCACCGCTATCGGCCCAAAAAGCAAGGTTAGTAGGCGATCAAATTCGTGGTATGCCAGTTGAAAAAGCGTTGAATGTTTTGAAGTTCAGTTCAAAGAAAGCTGCAACCATTTTCAAAAAGATTCTTGAGTCCGCAATTGCTAATGCGGAACATAATGAAAATGCAGATATTGACGAATTAAAAGTGTCGACCGTTTATGTAAATGAAGGGGTGACCATGAAAAGATTCAAGGCAAGAGCTAAAGGAAATGCGAATCATATCCTTAAAAGAACCTGCCATATTACAGTTAAAGTCGCAGAATACGAGTAGGGGCAGAAAATGGGTCAGAAAGTACATCCAACAGGTATACGCCTAGGTATTGTAAAAGATTGGAATTCGAGATGGTATGCGAATAGTCAGGATTATTCAGTTTTCCTGCACCAAGATTTGATAGTTAGAGAGTTCATTAAGAAAAAATTAGCTCATGCTTCCGTAAGTCGTATTCAAATTAATCGTCCGCCCAATAATGCACATATTACCGTTCATACTGCTAGACCGGGTATTGTAATAGGTAAGAAAGGTGAAGATATTGAGGCGTTAAGACAAGCCGTATCAAAAATAATGGGCATTCCTGTTCAGCTTAATGTTGAAGAAATTAGAAAGCCCGAGTTAGATGCTCAGTTAGTTGCTGAGGGGGTTGCTCAGCAACTTGAAAAAAGAATTATGTATCGTCGCGCGATGAAGCGCGCTGTAACTAACTCAATGAGATTAGGTGCAGAAGGTATAAAAATCAATGTTGGTGGTCGCTTAAACGGCGCCGAAATTGCCCGCAGCGAGTGGTATAGAGAAGGGCGAGTTCCTTTGCATACCTTAAGAGCAGATATTGATTATGCAACTGCAGAGGCGCACACCACCTATGGAATTATCGGCATTAAAGTGTGGATATTCAAAGGTGAAGTATTCGATATGGATGCTCATATCGCATCCATTAATTCAGAAACTAAAAAATAGTTGAAGGGATAAAAAAGATGCTTCAGCCTAAAAGAACAAAATTCCGTAAACAGCATAAAGGCAGAAATAACGGTACTGCCGTGCGTGGCTCATCAGTCAGTTTTGGTGACTTTGGCCTTAAGTCAGTTGAGCGTGGTAGACTCACGGCGCGCCAAATTGAATCTGCCCGTAGAACAATTACACGACACGTCAAGCGTGGCGGTAAAATATGGATTAGAATTTTCCCTGATAAGCCTATTACTAAAAAACCATTAGAAGTTCGTATGGGAAAAGGAAAAGGTAGTGTAGAATACTGGGTTGCTCAAGTTAAGCCCGGAACTATGCTGTATGAAATACAGGGTGTATCTGAGGAGTTGGCGCGTGAAGCATTTGCTTTGGGTGCGGCTAAGTTACCTTTGAAAACACTTTTTACTGCTCGGACAATAATGTAATGAAAGCAAGTGAATTACGCCAGAAATCTAAAGATGAATTAGGAACGATGTTGCTTGAGCTTTCGCGCGAGCAATTTAATCTTAAAATGCAAAAAGGTACAGGTCAGCTGTCGAAACCAGATCAAGTGAAAAAGGTTAGGCGTGATGTGGCAAGAATCCATACCATACTAAACGAAATGGCGGGCGCATAACATGAGTGAAAATGTAACTAAGTTGCGGACGATCACGGGTCGGGTTGTTAGCGACAAAATGGATAAAAGCATTACTGTTTTAGTCGAACGAGTAGTTAAGCACCCTGTGTATGGTAAATACATCAAGCGCTCGACTAAAATGATGGCTCATGATGAAAATAATATTTGCCACGAAGGTGATGTGGTGTCTATTACCTCATGCAGACCTATGTCTAAGAATAAAACTTTTAAGTTGGTTCAGGTCTTAGAAAGCGCTAACAAATAGCAGTTAATGGCTATTTAATAAACAGATAATTAGGAATAAATCATGATTCAGATGCAAACTAACCTTGACGTCGCCGACAATAGCGGCGCAAAAAGGGTCATGTGTATCAAAGTATTAGGTGGGTCTCATAGGCGTTATGCCGGAATTGGTGACATCATCAAGGTTAGCATCAAAGATGCTATTCCGCGTGGAAGGGTAAAGAAAGGCGAAGTTTATAACGCATTAGTTGTTAGAACCTGTAAAGGTGTTCGTAGGCCTGATGGTTCGGTTATTCGCTTTGATGGTAATGCAGCGGTTATTTTAAATAACAACTTACAACCACTAGGTACTCGTATTTTTGGTCCTGTAACACGTGAGCTTAGAGGTGAAAAATTTATGAAAATTATCTCACTTGCTCCTGAAGTTTTATAAGGTAGGGTCTGAAATGCAAAGAATCAAACAAGGCGATGAAGTAATTGTTCGTACTGGTAAAGATAAAGGTAAAAGCGGTAGAGTAAGTAAGGTTTTAAAGGACAATAAGGTTTTGGTTGAAGGAATTAACCAGGTTAAAAAGAGCCAAAAACCAAACCCAAATGCTGGTGTTTCAGGTGGCATTATCACCAAAGATATGCCAATTAATATTTCTAATATAGGTCTGTATAATCCTGAGACCAAGAAAGCGGATCGTGTCGGCTTTAAGTTTCTAGAAGATGGAAAAAAAGTCAGATATTTTAAGTCAACAAATGAAGTTGTTGATGTATAAGGTGTAGATAAAAATCATGGCTAGACTAGAAACCGTATATAAAGAAAAAATCCTTCCAGCATTAGTAGAACAGTTTTCTTATGACTCTGTAATGCAGGCTCCAAGGATCACAAAAATAACCCTTAATATGGGTGTGGGTGGTGCTGTAGCAGATAAGAAAGTGTTGCAATCTGCGGTTAGCGACATGGAAAAAATTTCCGGTCAAAAACCCGTTATCACTCTGGCAAGAAAATCAATTGCTGGTTTTAAAATTCGTGACGATATGCCAATAGGTTGCAAAGTGACCTTGCGTAGCGACAGAATGTATGAATTTTTAGATCGGTTAATTAGTATTTCTATACCTCGAATTCGCGATTTTAGAGGATTGAGCCCTAAAAGCTTTGATGGGCGTGGTAATTATTCTATGGGCGTTAAAGAGCAAATCATTTTCCCTGAAATTGATTATGACAAAATTGATACGCTGCGCGGTATGGATATAACTATCACGACAACAGCTCAAACTAATGAAGAAGGATTGGCTTTGTTGAAGCTGTTTAATTTTCCATTTAAGAGCTAAAGGGCACATAAAATGGCAAAAAAATCAATGATTGCGCGTGAAGATAAGCGTAAAAAATTAGTAAAAAAATATGATGTTAAGCGTAAGTCTTTGAAAGAAACTATCAGAGATCCCAATGCTACGTTTGAAGATAAAGAATCTGCTCATTTACAACTTCAAAAATTGCCGAGAGACTCTAGTGCATCAAGAGTTCGTAATCGTTGCAACTTAACTGGGCGTCCGCATGGTTATTACCGTAAGTTTGGTCTTAGTCGAAATAAACTAAGAGAAGCAACGATGCGTGGCGATGTGCCAGGTTTGGTAAAGGCAAGTTGGTAAGATCTTTTAGATCAAGTTTGGAGAGATTATAAGATGAGTATGACAGATCCAGTCGCAGATATGTTGACCCGTATTAGAAACGGTCAATCTGCGGGTAAAAAAACCGTTAAGCAACCTTCGTCAAAGCTGAAAGTTTCTATTGCCAAAGTATTGCAAGAAGAAGGTTTTATTGCGGGATATTCTACGGAAACAATTGGTAGTCATACAGAAATGACTATTGAATTGAAGTATCATAAAGGAATGCCTGTAATTGAAAATATTAAAAGAATTAGTAGGCCTGGTTTACGTATTTATAAGTCTAAGGATGAATTGCCAAAAGTTCTTGGTGGACTGGGAATTGCTATTGTATCAACATCAAATGGTGTTATGACCGATAGAGCAGCCCGTTCAATTGGACACGGCGGCGAAGTCATTTGTACTGTTTGTTAAGGTGTAGGTCAGGTTATGTCAAGAATTGCAAAGGCTCCAGTTATTATCCCAAGTGGTGTGGATATAAAGCTAGAAGGTAATAATGTGACTGTAAAAGGAAGTAATGGTCAGTTATCTCATAATATTAATTCAGCCGTTAGTATCGGTATTACTGATAATGTAGTACAGGTTGAATGGGATAAAGATGATAAAAAAGCGACTGCTCAAGCTGGAACGGCTAGAGCAATTGTAAGCAACATGGTTATCGGCGTCTCCGCAGGATTTGAAAAGAAATTAACCTTGATTGGTGTTGGTTATAGAGCTCAAGCTAAGGGCAATATACTTAACTTAGCACTTGGTTTTTCTCACCCGATTGATTTTGAAGTTCCTGCCGGCGTTTCAGTTGAAACTCCGACGCAAACTGAAATCATTATCAAGGGAAGCGACAAGCAGTTAGTTGGCGAAGTTGCTGCTAAAATCAGGGCTTACCGTCCGCCAGAGCCTTATAAAGGTAAAGGTGTTAGATATGCTGAAGAGCATGTTGCAAGAAAAGAAGCTAAGAAGAAGTAAGGTAGCGTAATGGATAAGAAACAGTCTCGTATGAAGCGCGCATTAAAATTGCGTAGCAAAATTAAGCAATTAAATGCAACACGTTTGTCAATTCACAAAACCTCGCAACACATTTATGCGCAGGTTATCAGTGCCGATGGATCGACAACTTTAGCAAGTGCCTCAACAACACAAGCCGATATTAAATCAACGTTAAAAAATACCGGCAATATCAATGCCGCTGCAGAAGTCGGTAAGTTTATTGCTCAAAAAGCGATAGCTGCTGGCGTTTCTGAAGTCGCGTTTGATCGTTCGGGGTTTAAATATCATGGTCGTGTTAAAGCGTTAGCCGATGCTGCACGTGAAGCCGGTTTGAAATTTTAGGGGAATAAGATGTCTACAGCACCTTCACAGGTTAGTGCAGATGGTTTGCAAGAAAAATTAGTTAACGTAAGACGCGTTGCAAAAGTTGTTAAAGGCGGTAGGGTTTTCGGTTTCACTGCGCTGACAGTAGTTGGCGATGGTGAAGGCAGAGTTGGCTACGGTGTTAGTAAGGCTCGCGAAGTGCCTATTGCAATACAAAAGTCTTTGGAGCAAGCGCGCAAAAATATGCGTAAAGTTTCCTTGAAAGGCGACACATTGCAATACCCTATTATGAATACAACCGGGGCCGCTAAAGTTTACATGCAGCCCGCTTCAGAAGGTACAGGTATTATTGCCGGTGGCGCGATGAGAGCTGTATTTGAAGTAGTTGGAGTGCATAACGTATTGGCTAAATGTATTGGAACAAGTAATCCTATTAATGTTGTTAGAGCAACTATTAATGGTCTTACTGGCATGCATAGTCCTAGCCAAATAGCCGCAAAACGCGGTTTATCAGTTGAACAGATTATTGGGTAGTGGCAATGGCTAGCGATAAAATAAGTGTTACCATGATAAAGAGCAAATTTGGACGTTTACCAAGGCACCAGGCTTGTTTAAAAGGATTGGGATTACGCAAAATCAATCAAACGGTTGTTGTGCTTAATACCCCCGAAAACAGAGGTATGATAAATAAAGTATCGTACATGTTAAAATTCGAGGAAGTGTAATGTTTTTAAATACTATTCGTTCCGCTGACGGCGCTCGAAAAAAAGCAACACGCGTCGGTCGTGGTATAGGCTGTACCTTAGGTAAAACTTGTGGAAGAGGTCATAAAGGCCAAAAAGCACGTAGTGGCGGTTTTCATAAAGTAGGTTTCGAAGGCGGTCAGATGCCTTTGCAACGTAGGTTGCCTAAAGTCGGATTTACTTCATTACTTAGCAAGTATTCTGCAGAAGTTAGATTGCACGAGCTTAATAATTTAAATGCTGACGTCATCGATCTTAAAGTTTTGATTGATGCAAATATTGTTCCCGTCTTTACCAAAAAAGCAAAAATAATCAAGTCTGGTGAGTTAACCAAGGCTGTCGTTATTAAAGGTATAAAAGTTACTGGTGGCGCTAAGCAATCTATCGAAGCTGCTGGCGGCAAAGTAGAGGTCTAAGTGAGTACTTCAAGAGCTCAGGTGGTAGGCAAAGTGGGTGGATTTTCAGAGCTTAAAGCGAGATTGCTTTTTGTTCTGGGAGCATTTTTTGTATACAGAGTCGGTGCTCATATTCCAGTGCCTGGTATAGATCCCAAGGCACTTGCTGTTATGTTTGAACAACAAAGCGGCTCCATATTGGACATGTTCAATATGTTCTCCGGTGGCGCGTTGATGCGTTTGAGCTTGTTTGCTTTAGGTATTATGCCTTACATTTCTGCATCGATTATTATGCAGCTAATGACAGTCGTCGTGCCGGCAATGGAGCAATTGAAAAAAGAGGGTGAATCGGGTCGGCGAAAGATTTCCCAATACACTCGCTTCGGTACGGTTGTTTTGGCTACTTTTCAGGCGATCGGTATTTCTCTGGCTTTGCAGAATCAAACAGCCGGCGGGCTTTCAGTGGTTTTGAGTCCGGGTGTTGGCTTTATCGTTATCACCACCGTTACTCTGGTTACCGGTACTATTTTCCTGATGTGGTTGGGAGAGCAAGTGACCGAGCGAGGCATTGGTAACGGCATATCGTTGATTATTTTCGCGGGTATCGTGTCTGGATTGCCTAAAGCGATTGGCGGAACCTTAGAGTTGGCAAGAACCGGTGAGATGAATGGTGCATTTATCATTCTATTGTTTTTGCTTTCAATTTCAGTGACTGCGCTGGTCGTGTTTGTTGAAAGAGGGCAAAGAAGGATTCTTATCAACTACCCAAAGCGTCAGCAAGGTAAAAAAATGTATGCTGGGCAAAGTAGTTTTTTGCCTCTAAAGCTTAATATGGCAGGGGTAATTCCTCCTATTTTCGCATCAAGTATCATTCTATTTCCAGCGACAATTGCCGGCTGGTTTGGTAATAGCGAAGGCTTTACTTGGCTTCAGGATGTCGCCACCATGTTATCTCCGGGTCAGCCTGTTTATGTTATGTTTTATGCGGCGGCTATTATTTTCTTTTGCTTTTTTTATACCGCTTTAGTATTCAATTCAAAAGAAACGGCTGATAATTTAAAAAAATCAGGTGCATTTTTGCCTGGAATAAGACCGGGTATACAAACAAGCTCTTATATTGACAAAGTGATGACGCGATTAACCTTAATTGGTGCGTTTTATATCACCCTTGTCTGTTTGTTACCTGAGTTTTTGATTGTTTACTGGAATGTTCCTTTCTATTTTGGTGGGACATCGTTATTGATTATTGTTGTGGTAGTGATGGATTTCATTTCTCAAATGCAAACCCATGTTATGTCCCAGCAATATGATGGCTTGATGAAAAAAGCTAATCTGAAAAAATAAATTATTGCGCAAGAGCAATCTAGGAGTTAGTTGTGAAAGTTCGAGCTTCAGTTAAAAAGATTTGTAGAAAATGTAAAGTTGTAAAAAGAAATGGTGTTGTCAGGGTTATCTGTGAAGACGGAAAACATAAACAACGTCAAGGATAATTTGTTGCGCCATAATTAATGCAATGCTATAATTTGGCGCTTTACTTTAGAGCATTACCAAGGGGAGTCTCTAGATGGCACGTATTGCCGGGATAAATGTAGCAGATCATAAACATGCGGTTATCGCTTTAACTGCTATTTATGGTGTTGGTCGTCAAACTGCAAGTGAAATTTGCGTTGAGGTGGGAATAGCACCTTCGATAAAAATAAAAGAGCTGACTGAAGAGCAATTAGAAGCCATTCGTGCTGTAGTCTCCAAGATGACAGTTGAAGGTGATCTGCGTCGTGAAGTTTCTATGAATATCAAGCGTTTGATGGATTTAGGTTGCTATCGCGGAATAAGACATCGAAGAGGATTGCCTTTAAGAGGGCAGAGAACGAGAACCAATGCCCGTACTCGAAAAGGTCCGCGTAAGGCAATTAGAAAATAAGATATTCCTTTAAGAGGTTGAAGTAAATGGCGAGTCAAAATCGTTCTAGAAAACGTATCAAAAAAGAAGTCGCAGACGGTATAGTTCATGTGCATGCTTCTTTCAATAACACAATTATAACTATCACAGATAGAAAAGGTAATGCTCTTTCTTGGGCAACGTCAGGCGGTTCTGGTTTCCGTGGATCTAGAAAAAGTACGCCATTTGCTGCTCAGGTTGCAGCAGAAAAAGCAGGTTCTGTTGCTTTAGAGTTCGGTATGAAAAACCTTGATGTCATGATTAAGGGCCCAGGTCCTGGTCGCGAATCCGCCGTGCGTTCTCTGAACAATTTGGGATTCAAAATAAACAATATTGTTGATGTGACGCCAATTCCGCATAACGGCTGTCGTCCACCGAAAAAACGCCGCGTATAAAAAATCTGGAGTAGTTTGTTATGGCAAGATATCTTGGGCCTACCTGTAAATTAAGTCGAAGAGAAGGGACTGATCTGTTTTTAAAAAGCAGAGGCAAGTCTTTAGAAAATAAATGTAAATTAGATCAGCGTCCTGGTCAGCATGGCAGTAAGCGCGCAAGAAGCTCTGACTATGCGATTCAGTTGAGAGCTAAACAACGTTTACGTAGAATCTACGGGATTTTGGAAAAACAGTTTAGAAATTATTATAAATCTGCTGATTTAAAGAAAGGCGCAACAGGTCAAAATCTGTTGAACCTTTTAGAATCCAGATTAGATAACGTCGTTTATCGTATGGGATTTGCTTCTACACGAGCTGAAGCTAGACAATTGGTCAGTCATAAATCTATCCAGGTTAATAATGTGCTGATTAATGTGCCTTCTTATCAGGTTTCTCCTGGTGATGTGTTGGCCGTTAGAGAAAAAGCGAAAAAACAACAACGGATTGTTGATGCTTTGTCTGTGACTGAGCAATATGGCTTTCCATCTTGGGTCGAAGTTAATTCTAAAGCAATGTCAGGTACATTTAGCTCCCTGCCGGATCGTGTTGATTTAGGTAGCGATATAAATGAACAATTAGTAGTTGAGCTTTACTCTAAATAATCGTAGTTTTGAGGGATATAAATGCAGAATTCTATTTCTGGCTTGCTGAAGCCTCGATTAGTTGAGGTTATAAGTAAAACACCTAATCATTCTAAGATTGTTATCGAACCGCTTGAAAGAGGCTTTGGGCATTCCATAGGCAATGCCTTGCGCCGTGTTCTTTTATCTACAATTCCAGGTTGCGCGGTTACCGACGTTGAAATTGAAGGTGTACTTCATGAGTACACCACCATTGAAGGCGTTCAAGAAGACGTCATCGACATTTTACTGAATCTTAAGAAACTGGCGATAGTGCTTCATTCTAAAGATGAAGTTGAGTTGACGCTTTCCAAGCACGGTGCCGGTTGTGTGACTGCCGCTGATATTGTGTTGCCGCATGACGTTGAGATTATTAATCCTGAATTGGTTATCGCTAATTTGACCCAGGCCGGTGTTTTAAGCATGAAGATTAGAGTGCGTCGCGGACGAGGCTATGAGCCTGTTAGCGTTCGTAAATCTAATGCCGATCATAACCCGGTTGTTGGTGCGCTTCAGTTGGATGCGTCTTATAGTCCGATTGTTAAAGTTGCTTATCAGGTTGAAAGTACGCGTGTTGAACAGCGCACCAATTTAGATAAATTAATAATTGAACTGGAAACAAACGGAACCGTTGATCCAGAAGAAACTATTAAACTTGCTGCCACGATACTTCACGATCAGTTATCTGTTTTTGTCGACTTTGAAAAAGTCAATGATCAGCTTGCAGAGGAAGAGGTTGAAGTTGAAGAAATATTCGATCCTGTTTTGCTTCGTCCTGTAGATGATCTCGAATTAACGGTACGTTCCGCTAATTGTTTAAAAGCCGAAAACATTTTCTATATTGGCGATTTAATTCAACGCACCGAAGTTGAATTATTAAAAACGCCAAATCTTGGAAAAAAGTCTTTAACAGAAATTAAAGACATTCTGGCTTTAAAAGGTTTATCTCTTGGCATGAAATTAGAGAACTGGCCGCCTGACAATCTTGCTGATCAAACTCACGCAATAACACAACACTAACATTAGGTCTTCTTACAATGAGACATCGTAAATCCGGAAGAAAGTTCAATATGAATAGCAGCCATCGCAAGGCGCTATTCAGTAACATGGTTAGTTCATTATTTAAGCATGAATTAATAAAAACAACCTTGCCAAAAGCTAAAGAATTAAGAAGTTACGCTGAGCCTTTAATTACCTTATCGAAAGAAGATAGCGTATCGAAAAGACGTATGGCGTTTGCTAAATTGCGTGATCGTGATGTAGTGACCAAACTTTTTAATGAGCTAGGCCCGCGTTACAAAAATAGAGCGGGTGGTTATTTGCGCATTATGAAATGCGGATTTAGAGCCGGTGATGACGCGCCTATGGCTTATGTTGAATTAGTAGACAGACCTTCTGTTATTAACGACTAATTTATCGTTACGCTTGACAGACCTGCGAGGTTTTTAACACCTCGCAGATCTAAATTTCCTCTCCACGTTTAAAACCTATCTATAACGACCCTTGTTCAGTGTCGTCAAATTACCAAACATCCAGCTTAATCAGGCCCTCTAGCCCCGCATAATTAGCCGCGCTCGAATAGTGCCAATGCTCCGCCACGTTTACATAGCCCCGTTTTACTGGATTATAGTGAATATAATTCAGCTTCTCCCGCATCATTGCCTCATTAAACACCCGTTCAGCATGACAACCTTCTTGCCAAAACTGATATTCCCGATCCGTCTTGTGCGCCCGTTTAGCAAAGCGAAATCGAGCCAGCAAGCGCTCAACATGCTGCGCTTCTAAATAATCAAGAATCTGCCGCGCGGTAGTAAAAACAGGCAGCCACTCAAACACTGTGCAGGTCATAAAATGAGGGCTTGCCGGATCGACAATTTTGTAGCGATTTCTGCCCATGGTTTTAGTCTCTGATTATAGTGTGACTCGGGACGCTGGAGCGCTCATCGTTATACATAAGTTGTGGGAGCGGCCACCCGGCCGCGAATAGTGCGCGATTGTTTGCGGCCGGGT
>JAUYMY010000033.1 GCA_030699385.1 Methylobacter sp. | reverse complement strand
GCGCAAGGAAACCGACAAACCGACGGCGGAGCGCATTCTTAAAGCGTTTGACGGCATCACCTTAACCATCATCCAAGATGCCAACGGCAATGAGGTGCTACGCGGGCTGTCGCCCTTAACGGTGGTGCAACAAACTATTCTGAACAGTCTCGGCTTGGACGGCGCTTATGGTCTACTGACAAATTCAGGATAGTCTTATTTTTAAGAGCGAATGGGGAGGTAAAAAGTCTTTTAAGAGACACGTCGTATTTTTTCTGGCCTGTAAATCTAAAGATGTTAAAAAGACTTTTGGCCTGTTACTTACTCTGAGTAAAAAGCCCGCAGAACATATCTTTATTACCTAATACTCTATACCCTCGGTTCGGTCATTTTTATAACCGCATGATTATTAATGGTTAATTTCGATGTTTTTGCTAAAAAAAAACAGACAGTCTCATTGTAATAGACTGAATCTGTTGAACTTAAAAAAAAATGAGCGAACCGTCGGTCTATATATTCACATTTCTTTAAGAATCTCCAAAGCCTCAGACAGCGTAGACACGCCGTATATCTTTAGCCCCTCAATCGCTTTTTTCGGCACATTGGCCTTGGGAATCACCGCTTTTTTAAAGCCGTGTTTTGCCGCATCATTAAGCCGGGCATGGCCGTTTGCAACCGGCCTAATCTCGCCGCTCAAACCGATTTCGCCAAAAAAGAAAGTATCATGCGGAATGATTTTATCGCGCAAACTGGACACCACGCCGACCACAATTGCCAAATCGGAACTGGTTTCGGTCACTTTGATGCCGCCGACCACATTGGCATAAATCTCATCGGTTGCGGTGACAATGCCGCCATGCCGCGACAGCACCGCCAGCAACATCGCCAGACGGTTTTGGTCGAAGCCGACCGCCAGCCGTCTTGGATTGCCGTATTGGCAATCGGTCACCAGCGCCTGAATTTCCACCAGCAACGGCCGCGTGCCTTCCCATAACACCGTGACCACACTGCCAGAAGACGGCTTGTCTGGCCGGTTTAAAAACATCGCCGAGGGATTTTTAACTTCTTTCAGCCCGCTGCTGTCCATCGCAAAAAAACCTAACTCGCCGACGCTGCCGAAACGGTTTTTGTCCGCCCGCAACACCCGGAACCTGGCGTCATCGGTCGAACCCAGCATCACCTGCGTATCGACAATGTGACTCAAGGTCATTGGCCCGGCCAACGATTGGTCTTTGGTGACGTGACCGACCATAAAAATGGACACGCCGTGCTTTTTGGCATATTGAGTCAAATAACTGGCCGACTCCCTGACCTGCGACACCGAACCCGGCGCGGATTCGGTGTCCTGGGTGTGCATCACCTGAATCGAGTCGATCACCAGAATTTGCGGTTTGACTTCATCCAGCACATCGCAGATTTGCTGCACCGAGGTTTCCGCCAGCATCATGATTTTGTCCGCAGGCAATTTAAGCCGGTGCGCACGTTCGGCAATCTGTTGCAGCGATTCCTCGCCGGATACATACAACACACTGACGCCGCGCGCGGCAATATTGGCAATCGCCTGCAACAACAGTGTGCTCTTGCCCGCCCCCGGCGCGCCGCCGATCAACACCACGCTGCCGCAAACAATGCCGCCGCCCAGCACGCGGTCGAATTCGGAAATGCCGCTAAAAATCCGCTCCGCCTGCGACAGATTGACATCCGACAGCAATTTGACCTCAGACCGGCTACCGGCATAACCGGCCGAGCGGGTACTGCGCTCGACGCCGCCTAGCCTGACTTCCTTGATTGTGTTCCATTCGCCGCAACTGGTGCATTGCCCGCCCCAGCGCGGATAATCGGCGCCGCACTGATCGCAGACAAAGCCGGTTTTAACTTTCTTGCTCATTTATTTTCCTGTTCCAGCAAACGTTGATAGCCAGCCGCATCGGGCCGTCCCTGTAAATACGAGGCAGCGGGATCGACAATAAAATGCGCCGCCATCGCGGTGCGCCCCAGCAACATCCGAAAACGCATACTGTCCCGATTGGTCAGCGTCATTTCAGCCCGAATCAGTGATGGCCCCAACATAATCTGCGTTTCTATCACATAACGGCGCTGCTTGTGGCCGCCGGAATCCATCACGATGCGCCGGTCTTTAACCGGCGCATGGCATTCCAGCGACACCTCGCAATTGTTTTGCAACGGATGGATGGCAAACATCACCCAGCGCTGCCCACCTTTTCGGTACGGCTCGATAGCGAAGGCATGCAACGCCGACGAACGCGCCCCGGTATCGATTTTTGCCTTAATTTTGGCTAATTTAAGTTCCGGCAACGCCACCCATTCGCGCCAACCCAATATCGGTTTGTCCATCATCTGTGTAAAGCCTTCATCTAACGTTATACTTCGCCCGAACAATCAGCCAGGGCACCTGTAAAATGTGCGCCATTATGCTTGAATGTGCAGAAAATATTTACCAAAAAGGATAAAAGATGTCTGAATCATTGAGTTACGCCTCCGAAAAATCAGGCTTGCCGCCCGGATCCTTGGTGCATGTCGGCGAAGTGCATAAGAACGAGCATAAAATCACCGTCATTGATTACAATAAAACCACGCTGACCCGGCACACCATCAACAGCATTGAAGAGCTGGAGCCCTACAAAGGCACCGACACCATCACTTGGGTGATTATTGACGGCCTACAGGACGTGTCCATCATCGATGCCATTGGTCAACATTTCGGCATCCACCCACTGATACTTGAGGACATTCTCAACACCCATCAGCGACCGAAATTCGAGGAATTTGACGATTATTTGTACATTGTGGTCAAGGCACTCGCAGTGCCCGACGATGAATTTGGCGTCGATTATGAACAGGTCAGTTTGCTGCTGCTCGATAATTTTGTCTTCACCTTCAAGGAAAAACCCGATGCGATATTCGACCCGCTGTTCATCCGCCTTGATAACGAAAAAAGCCAAATCAGGAATTTTGGCGCCGATTATCTGACCTACGTCATCATGGACAGCATCGTTGACGAATATTTTACCCTGCAAGACACCTTCGATGAGCTGATTGAAGCCGTTGAGGATGAATTGCTGGCTAACCCGACCGCGCAAACGCTCGCTACCATTCAAAAAATAAGGCGTGAATTGATATTTTTGCGCCGTAGCGTGTCGCCGTTACGCGAACTGCTCGCCGGCATCTTGCGCAGCGAATCGCCGCTGCTCGACGCCAAAACCCAGCGCTATTTCCGCGATGTTTACGATCATGTCATCCGCGTGACTGAAGCGATTGAATCCTATCGGGATTTAATCGCCGGGATGCTGGACATTTATTTATCCAGCGTCAGCAACAAAATGAACGAAACCATGAAAGTGCTGACCGTATTTGCGTCTATTTTCATCCCGCTGACCTTTATCGCCGGTGTTTACGGGATGAATTTCGAGTTTATGCCGGAACTAAAATGGCGCTGGGGCTACCCGGCATTATGGCTGGTTTTTATCGGCGTATCGGTATCTCTGCTCAGGTTTTTCAAGAAAAAACACTGGCTTTAACGGCCGGATTTGCGCGGGGCAAGCAAACTTAGGCTATTTCCAGGAAATAACATCCCTTAATGATCATCGCATGTAAAAAATAAAGTCCACGAAAAGCACGAAAAACACGAAAATTTCGTGGCTTTCGTGCTTTTCGTGGACAATTTTTGGTATTTATTTTTCAGGAAATAGCCTTATCCGTTTTTAACTCAATGAGCTACTTTTCGTGATTTTGTAAACATAATGCTCGCCCGTCTCATTTTGTGTTTTCACCATAATTTCAGCTGAAAAACCAAAATTTAGGCAAATGTGTTTAGGATCATGCTCTTCGCCAACAAATTCGGAATAAGGGATATAAATGATAGTGTTCTCGTTGATATAGCTCTCAACTTGGCTAAAAAACCGTTTTAATATCGATTGACCGCCATCCGAATTCAGTCCGAAATCGCCATTGGACGGATAGTAGTTAAAATTAAATACAATTAAATCAAATTTTGATGGCGGAACCTTAACAAATAAGTCGCTGTGTATGAAATCCGAGGGTTGCAATGAGGGATTGAGCTGGCTATTTTTTGTCGCACATTTTATGGCATCTTCGTTAAAATCAACGCCTAACACATCAGTACAGCCTATTTTTTTCAGTAAAAAAGCGAAATAACCACTGCCGCAGGCCATGTCTAAAGCCGTCGCCGCAGGTTGTTGTTGCAAGATAAAGTTACCAAAAAAAGAGCTGGTTAATCCAAAATCGGATGGGAATACATTTTTTGCTATCTCTAAAGTAACGCCGTCCAATTCTGTCCTATAGGGTTGTTTATCCAAATAAACAGCCAGTTCGGCTTCTCTTTTTGCAATGCTCATGGGTTGTTTGTGCATGGTTTTAATGTGTCATTGGATAGCCCAATGATGTTGTAGGCTACCGGTTGGCGGGGAATTTCAGCTTGCCGGCTACCAAACAGAGGCTTGGCAACCGGGGCAAACTAAGACAATAAAAATCAATAGGAAAATATTTTATTCACCAGGAAGACCACGGAGATCAAGAAGTTTCATTCTTCGTGCCCTCTGTGGCCTTCGTGGTGACTGTCATTAGTAGACTTGCACCACGTTTACCAAGTACAGCCATACGGCGTTTATTTAGACATCAGAGGAATGGATGAACCGATAACCACGTCACTGGAACCTTGCAACACACTCTCAACTTGCAAAAAACGCGCGGCAATGACTTTTGAGGTCACTTTTGCTATTTTAGCGTAGTATTTTTCCAGCAGTTTAGTACGGTCTTTGCGGAAAGCGAGTGACCTTTTGACCAATTTATCAGCATCCTTGTCAGTGATTTTTTCAAAATTGGCTGCATAATCTTCCACGATGGCAAGACGTGCGTCATTTAAGGCTTTTAGCTCTATGTCGTAGCGAACATATTGATCAAAAAATTTCTTTTCTTGTTCTGCATTAAGCCCCATTGCTTTTTTAACAAAGTCCAATTTATCCATTCTCAAGCTGAAGCGAAACATCTTAAATTCATCGCTTTCATCAGTAACTTCGGCATTCGCAACGGGGGCGCTGCTGACTGCCGCTGGCGCGGCCACAGGCGCTTCATCGGCGGCTTGAGCAACATTGCTTATAACGGGCTGAGTCAAAGCTGCCATTGCCAAAAACAAAGCGATATAGTGTTGTTTCATTGTTAATTCCTTATAGTAAATAAATAGTTAGTGTTTTTTTGTCGGTTTATCGGCCTGATGTTGCCACCCGCATGGCCTGTTCCGCTGGTAGCCTTCAGCCTAAATCGTAAACTCAGCGGAACGGCATTTTACAACGTTGCTTCCGCTTAAACAAAGGACAGAAAAATGACAACTTGTTTTGACTGAATTACTTTTCATTCAATACCCAAACGCCATCCCAGGCCGGCATCCCTACATCCTGATCGGCAAGGCAGCGCTGTAAATACACCTTAGCAACCGGATCATCCGGCAAGGTGGCAAAAATAGCGGCGGCGGCCTTCAACTCGCCTTGCTTATATAAAGCCTGACCCTGATTAAATACCTGAATCGCCGGAGGCAAGTCTTCGCCTTTAAAACCCAGTAATTCATAAACGGTGACCGGCGTTTTACGCCCGACGACGCGAATGGTGCCGGTTTCACGCCACAAAAAAGCATCGCCGGTCTGGTTCTTGGTAGCCTCGGAAATCATGGTGTAGGTGCCGAAAAACTTGTTGGCGCCTTCCAGCCTAGCCGCCAGATTGGCCGCATCACCGAGCATGGTGTAGTTAAAACGGGTTTTTGAACCGAAATTACCCACCACCACGGCGCCGCTGTGGACACCGATGCGGTTATAAATCCACGCGCCGGTTTGCTGAAAAAACTCATCCCGCCGCTCCGCCAATTTACGCTGGCATTTTAAAACGCTGCGGCACATCCGTTCCGCGTGATCGTCCTGGGGCAGCGGCGCGTTGGTAAAAGCGATAATGGCATCGCCTTCGTATTTGTCCAAGGTGCCGCCTTCATCGGTGATAATATCGGTCATGTCGGTCAGATAGCTGTTCAGAAACTGCACCAGCTGTTCCGGCGTCAGTTTTTCTGAAATCGTGGTAAAGCCCTGAATATCCGAAAAAAAGATGCTCAACTCGCGGGTTTCGCCGCCCAGGCGCAACAACTGGGGATTTTTCTTCAGTATCTCGATATAGTCTTTGCTCAAATAGCGTTGGAACATGGTCTGAATGGCGCGTTTTTCGCGGCCTTCGGTCAGGTATTTTAAAATGACCGAATTGACCAGCGCCAACACAATCGCCGTTTGCACAAACAACACCGGCCAATCATAGCTTTGCCAATAGGCGAAAAATCCAATCAATAATGACACCGGCGTAAACACGACAAACACCAACGCTAGACTCACCATGCGCTTGCTATGAATCAGTAAATAACTGGCCGAACAAGCGAGTATCAAGGCGGTAACAAAAGCCAGCCAAGGCGGATAGGTTTTGATTGCATCGCCCGCCAGCAGGTTATCCAACACCGTCGCATGAACTTCCACTCCCGGATAATCGCCGCTGACTGGCGTTGGCCGCAAGTCCTTTAAACCCGGCGCGCTAAAACCGAAAAATACATATTTATCTTTAAACAACGCCGGATCGATTGCGCTGGGCTCGCCCGCCTGCAAGTGCAATTCGGACTGGATAATCGCCGCCGCGCTAAACGCCTGATGAGTACCGGAATCGCCACGGAACTTTAAGATTAATTGCCCCTGATCGTCGGTCGGTATGGTGCTGTTCTGATAATGCAGCAGCCCGTCGAAACTTAAGGTCAAATCTTGCTTGTCTAATAACAAGGCCGCCAAGCCCATCGATGGAATAATGTGCTTGTCAAAAATACGGAATAACGACGCGCGCCTGAACACGCCGTCAGCATCGGGCGTCTCATCGACATGGGAAAGCAAGCTGGCGGCATTTGCCAGACGCGCAAGCGGAAAGGTGGCGTGACTTTTATGCACAATCTGACTTTGCCATTGCGACAAGCCATCAATGTTGACTTTAGAAGGCGACAGCGTAGTCGGCCAACGCGTTGTTTGCAGCACTTGCTCGCCTAAAAAAACCGGCAACACCACCTTATTGCCCGCCATCGCATTGGCAAATAACTGATCATCGTCAACGCCGTAAACCGATGCCTCGGTATACAACACGTCAAAGGCAATTATTTTGGCACCTGCGCGTTGCATAAACCGAAGCAGCGGCACATAAACCTCGCGCGGCCACGGCCAGGATAAGCCATTGACCGACGCGCCCCAATCCAGGCTCGCCTGATCCAGCAGAATAATCTTAATGTCTTGAGTGTGCGCTGAAGGTTGCGCCAACAATTTCACCCGCCATGACCAGGTGCCGTATTCCCATTGATCCAGCAAACGGGTTGATTGCAACGCTTGCGCCAGCAGTACCGCGATTAAACCGGTCAGCAATGCAGAACGCAACTTCATCAAGGGGCTTAAGGTCATCATAAGTTAGCCAAAAGAAAGTATTTTATTCACCACGAAGATCACGAAGATCACGAAGTTTCATTCTTCGTGTCCTCCGTGCCCTTCGTGCCCTTCGTGGTGATTATCTTTTTACTCGTCATTAACTTGACGGTTTTATAACGCCTTCATCAACTTACCAAAACGCTTATCACGGTTGGCATTGGCCGCCATCACCGCACCCTGTTGCGGCAGCAAAGGCTTAATATCAGCGATTCTATCGTCCGCCGCCGGATGAGTTGAGGTAAAACCAGTCGCTCCCGGCTTGACCTTCACTTTCATCGTTTCCAACACCCGTATCAACGCCGCCGGGTCATAGCCGACACGCTGCATGATTTTAATAGCGGTTGCATCGGCTTCATTTTCCTGACCGCGCGCGTAACCGCTATTAACCAGCGTTTGGGTAATATCATCGATACTGCCTTCAAATAGCTGGGTTAACTCGCCCACCGGGCCGCCAACAAAGGTCTTGGTGCCTTCGGCAGCAATCACCGTCATCGCCGAGGTGATGCGGCTGGTCGAAATTGCCGCCAGCGCGTGTGAGTGCTGGACGTGGCCGATTTCATGCGCCAATACCGCCGCCAAATCATCCTCATTTTTGCACAACTTGACCATGCCTTTGGAAACAAAAACAAAACCGCTAGGCGCGGCAAAAGCCACCACTTCATCGGTGTCCAGCAACAGAAAATGATAGCCTTTAAAGGTTGACGGCTTATCTGACGCCATTACCAGCACCTGACCCAACACATTAAGGTAATGATTGGCCGCCGGATTAGCTTTCACCGGATAACGATTGACGATGCCTGCACTCACGGTGCGGCCGATGTAATATTCTTGCGATGGGGTAATATCTTCCAGCGTTTTTCCAACCGCTGTCGACGCGCGCATCGCCGAGCCGATCTCACTGCCATAAGGCACCAAGCCCAGCGCGCTTGAACCCGCTACAGAAGAAAGACCGCTAACCACCTTGTTCAAATCTTTCATATCAGCACAAGCGGTCAAGCCCAGAGCTAGCAATATGCTTAATAATGAACGTTTCATAAGCCTTCTCCCCTTAAGCCACCTTGCTTAACAAACTGCTGAAGTTCGCTATTATTAACCGTAAATTTTTCCATTTTATCGACCCAGGCAAAATTGATCTGCTGGTTCTTAGCTTTATAGGCATTTTCCACCTCGGCATTAAAACCTTTACCGGCCAGCGCAATTTCCTTACCGCTAGCGCCTGCATTGACTTGGCTGCCAGCCTCCAGTTCAACTTTAGACGTCGACACCGCCGACTCATGAACCCAGCCCGGTTTTCTTAAGGTCTGCACCCTGCGCCACGCGCCCTGCTCTTTGAGCAGTTCCACCGATTCACCATAAACGGCTTTATCGACTATCTCACCAAAAAAAGACGGCGTCGCTCTCACCGGCACCTCTTCAACCTGTATATTCAATGGCGTCGCCGATGCCGTCATCGGCATCAACAAAACGATGGCACTTGTTATTAATAATCGCTGCATATCTCCCCCTGTTAATTTTTTATTGTTCGTGACTTTAACAAAAGCCACTGCACCTAAATAGGCATAGCGATAAAATCCTAGCAAAAAAACCGGCATCCTGCTTGTATAAATGCAGACTTTGATAAACGCGCTGAGTGATTTTCAAACCGGTAAGCCGAGCTTTAATGATAAAGTTGGCGAAATTGAAGAGGAAAAAAGAGACTACACTTGGGCTAATGAAAAACGATACTTATCTGGCAGCATTACAAAAAAACGGCCCACATCATGGTTGGTATTTACATCAGCTTAATTCATCTGATGCGGAGATTGAGAAAGGAATAAAGTCGTTTTCTAAACAGATTGATAAGCATCGAAAATGGATAGATAATCCTTTGACGAAAATACCAGATTTTGGTGAACTTCATCCAGACCAGCAAAAACATTTGATCGAACGAAAATGGCCGCAAGACATACAACGACAACAAGATCAAATGGCAATACTTAAAGGTGTTTTAAAGGAGCGCAATAATGGCAAGTCAAGATAGATACGCATCAATTTTAAATACTCTGATCGAAATCGCAAAGACTAGAGGGCTAGATAATCCTGGAAGCAAAGAAGCGGATTTGTGTTATGAATTATTGGAGGCTGCAATATCAGAAGCGGAAGTATGGGATATTCCTTTGGAGGAAATAGGTCTTTATAAATTCGATACGCATAAACTATTGCGCAAGCAGGCCGCCTAAACCCGCACGACTCACCCTTTGAGTATCAGGTTCTCAAAGTTGCAATAAGCCGAACTACAGACCTTCCAGGTTTTAAAAACCTGGAAGGTCTGTAGTTCGGCTTATTTCTCGCCTAACATAAACCTAAAACCTGACTGTTCCAAATATATCCTTTTCGCAAAAATCCGCCTTATTTAGCCGCCCTACAATCCATGCCCATATTCTGCTGAATGATGGACAAATCGGCTTCATTGGTCAAACCATCAAGATTGATGTCGTACCAGCTGGATTTACCCCCGTTGGCACTGAATTCTTGCCAACCGGCAATGTCTTTCTCGTCAACAAGCAAATCTAAATTGCCATCGCCTTCACAATCAACCACGCCATTTTGATAGGCGGCCAATTTACTCAGCAGAGCCTGATAATTCAGCTGGTCTAGGCTAGTCAGCGTGCGCCCGTCGAGCAAGTTGTTGTCTTCTTTATCCAGTTTGGGCAACGGACTGTTTTCGTTAATTTGATACAACTCATCGACTTGAGTATCGACGCAGGCGTTGGCATCCGGGTCGTAATCTTTAATGGTGTTGCGGACTAACTTGTAGTCGTCATTGCGAATGCCTACTGAGGTTTGCGGCAATATTTTGACCGTCGCTTGAGCAGGAACCTGATCATGCAGCCATTTTTGCACATCACAACAATGCGTAAGACCTGCAGGCCCTGCGGTAGCCGGATAAGGATTTGCGCCGACACCCCACCAGACACCACCATTATCTTCACAGACGGCTTTGGAAACCGGTATGTGAGAGCAACTATTACTAAACTGACACGGCCCATTGATACTGCCGTTGGCCTGTTTATTCAGGCCAACATCGGTGTAATTCCACTTGCGGATACTGCTCTGCTGCGGATTGGTCAAATAAGGCAGCATAGAAACCGAATCGAGCGGACGCTCAACGGTCTTTTTGACATCGATGCGCGCCATCTCACCGAACAATTGATAAATATCGGCAATATTGGTCATGTGCGTAACATCGCGGTTAGGCTCTTTGACTAAAGGGCCGGCCACAATTAGCGGCACCCATACGCCGGTCTGGTAAGCCGTACCTTTCGCGCGCTGCGGATCAAACGGCTGTTTCACGGTGTAACCCAGCGTGCCATTGTCCCCAACCAGCACAATCATCGTGTCAGAATGTTCCGGGCTATACTGCAATGCGCCTTTGACATCGCGCGAAGCAATCCCAGTTTCAATCAGCAAGCGCCCTACTTCGGTATCTAAGGCTTCGGTCATCTGATTACTTAATACAGGCCACTGCTTAGTGTTCGCACAATCAAAGCCATTGGTATCGACCGAGCCGGCCGTCAACAAGCCTAACGGTGGCTGCTGCAAAGGCGTATGCACGGTGGCAAAACTGACTGTAGCCATCCAAGGCTTATCTTTCGGGCGCTGTTTTATCCAGTCTATCGCCGCATCAACCGGGGCCACACCACGAAAAGTTCGGGCGCGTTTATCCGTTAACGGCACTTGTTCAATAGAACCGTCTTCATGATTAATTACCAGTGGCGACACATAATGCGCATCCAGCACATTAAAGTTTATATTAGCGGGACGCGGTGTTTGACACGACGCACCCGGATCAAAAATGCCGCCGTTATCACGACAAGCGCGGCCAGGAGGATTAAGCGCCGAACCCGATACTTCACTACAGCTGTTATCGGCGGTATAACACGCGCCGGTATCGGCGCCGCCATTTTGAGCGCCGGGCACAAAACCGCAAGAATAAGTACCCGCCGCGCCAACACCGCCGGCAGTCGTGTCAATAGACGACGGATCGCCGGTTTCATCCAGCCAACCGAAATAATAATCCCAGCCTAATGATTTAGGCATACCATAACTATAAGGGCTGTTACCCTGAAGCCCCAAATGAAACTTGCCAAATAACGCACTTTGATAATTACGCTGTTTCAACAACTTAGGCACGGTCATTTCAAAAGGAGACACCATCGAGTTGGCTATATCCTCAGGCCCCAGCGCGCCATTGACCTGAGTGCGCAAAGGAAAGCGCCCTTCAAACAACACCGCACGACTCGGCGAACAGGCCGGCATAGACCAGGTATTACGAAAGCGAATGCCGTTACTGGCGATTTGATCAATGTTCGTCATCGCAGGCGCAGTCAGACCGCCATAGCCAAACGACTTCATCTGATCAATGCCGACATCGTCCATAATGACGAACAGAATATTAGGGTAAGTCAGCGTTTTTTCCCAGGCACTGATAGCATCGGCATAATCAGCGACCGAGCCTATGTCAGTCTGCATATTAGTGGTGTACGGCCCCAGCATGAAAATGCGGCCATGCGTATCAATAGCCAGATAATTGCCACTGTCGGGATAATAGCGATAATGAAACTGCTGATAGGTTCCAGTGCTTGGAATGCCTGAAAAAATAGACGGATAATTCATTTCCGCGTAAGCAAACACCCTATCATTGGCAACCGAAAGTTCCGCTTCCCAAGCCGTAATCACATCCAAATAATCGGCCACTGAGCCTATTTCAGTCAGCACATTTTGGGACGAAGAACCCTGAATTGCAATCCGGCCAACATCATCAATGCCCAAATAATAGCCGCTAGCCGGATAGAATTGATAAGCATATTTCTGATGGGTTCCCGCCGTAGCCGGCCCGGCAAACATGCCCGGATATTGCGCTTCCGCATAAGCAAATACCTGGTTATTGCTGAGGGCTAATACGGCGCTGGATTGGATAATAAGCAACAGCAATAGTAATTTTTTCATTTTTTTATGTGATGAATTGAATTCGGATTGGTAAAAAACGCCAATATTTTGTTAATGATAGAGCATATTTACCCGGCTTGATGACTTTTCGCTTCATGTTGTAGCAGCCGCAAATGACGCGATTATTCGCGCCGGGCTTAGCGCCGCCACAAATTCCAAGTCAAAATAACGTCCCGCACCTTTGCCGTGCACCTAACTTCTCATTAGTTATACTCGATGTTCAAGTTTTTAGCTTAGCTTAACTAAAATAACCCAGTATAAATCCCACTTTTCGCTCTTCAATGTAACATGTTGTTATTAAAGGGTAATATTTCATGCGTAACGTGAATTTTAAAATACAATATCTTTAAAATTCAATAAAGTACGTTCGGGAAGAGCGAATAAACAGATAAATCAATTCATTATGGCTATAGTCACGACGTAGGCGTCGCTCCCACGTGGGAGCGACGCCTACGTCGCGACTAGCGCTCATCAACAGATTTGGGTGATTGATAATAATTCTTATGATTGCAGAGCCTGATTTATCGAGATTCTTTAAAATCAAGAATTAAAAACTTGAATATTGGTGTAAGTAAAATAACTTTACCGTAATCACACGTTCTATTTTGTTGTCAATGATGGCCCTGTAATGGTCATAGTGGAACTAGAGCAGCTAATATTACTAATAGTGTTGCAACCAGTAACTTTATTCCCACAGGTTAAAATTGCATTACTACCTGTGCTAACGGTACCTAAAGTACATGAATAAGTGCCTGAGTTCGCTGTGGCAGTTTTTGTACAACTACCTGGCGTCGAATCAACTGAAACCTGATTATCGGTTACATCTTTATCGCCATTATTACTTCCTTTAGTAATATCACCCGTTACTGTCACCGAACAGTTTGCAAATGTTACCGGTGCAGTACAAGTTCCCAAAGTAATACCTGCCGTTGTTGCACTTGATGAAATTGTCGCACTGGTACCGCTTACCGACGAAAGCGTACCGTTACAGGTGCCGGTTGCGGTTAATGTGCCGGACCAGGTGCTCGCTACGGTACAGCTCAGCCCCGTACAGGTTGCGCCTGTTCCAGAAATGGTAATACCGGATACTGTTCCTGTCCCTGTTTGCGCGGTGGTTACTGTAACGGTGCGCGTGGCGGTACACGTTGCCGTTATTGAGGCAGTTTGAGCCGATGTTGCGGCTATGTAACTGCCAGCCCCCGAACAAGTGCCGGTACTGGTTGTGCCGCCAAAAGTTAAGGTGCCGTCATAGTTATCAGGTACCGTACAGGTGTAGTCGATATAGGGAGAGCTCCCGACGACGGTACAGCTACCGGTGCCGGTGGCGGGTGTGACTGATAAGGTTCCGGCTGTCAAGGTGGCGCCGGTTACGGTTACTGTAACTACATGGGTGGGAACTGCATTACAAGCACTGGTATCTTCTGCCTCAACCACGTTAGGTGCGGCTGTTGACGTACCCGTTAATGAGCGTGTTATTTTTTGCGCGACTATGGTTGGCGGTATTGATGTTGGCGATATGCTCAAGCCGAAATCCGCCGCTACTGTGGCGCAATTACTGTGTGAACCTGATTGATCAACAATCAAAAAATTGTGGCAGGCATAAGATTTGTTAATGCCTTCCGAAGTGACTACGCCTGATGATGTTCTTACGGTGGAATAGCCGCGTGCTGAAAAATCGGTGACATCAAAACATACTTTTTCTTGTGTGCCGCCTGAAACGCCAAGCCCTGCAAAACCTATGTTGCCATACCAGCCGCCGGGACCGACGGTGTTATATTTTGCAAGCTGCGCTGCGGTAGGCGAGGCTGGACAACCATTGGTTCCGGGCGTGGTATCTTTACAATTGCCGCCCATGTAACAGATATAATTTCTTGTTTTTCCAGCAGAAACTGTATTAGTGGTGAAAGTGGTGTCGACACAATAGCCGCCGTCTTCTGAGACCGCCATCGTGAGATTATTGGTAGTAAAATTGTTGACGGTATAAACCGTACCTTTAAAGGTGTTCATTTTACCGCCATAAAAGGTTTGTAAAACGTTGCCGCCCGCATTAAGTAATATTAAATTACCGGTACCATCAGTGTGCGTATTTAATGCGCTGCCATCGTTAAGCGCGGTTCCAGTACCGGGACTGTAGCTGGCTGGCTGTCCGGGTGCGGCACCTCGAACAGAGGAATTTTGATTGGGATCAGGCGCTTTGGCGGCTACTCCGGCTCCGCCCGCTGCACCACTCGCATAAAGGTTCGAGTTGCCGGGATTTAACCAGCCCGCTTGGGAGGTGACGTACACGGTTTCGCTGGCTGAGGCGGGTGGCCAGGTCACTGTAACGGCAATTTTCTTTCGAGTGGGACTGGTCAGGTCAGTGACGGTCCAAGTCCGGGTAAAAGTGGCATTACTGCCGACAGGGCTGTCGTTGCCGCTGGCTAGCGCGGTAAAATCGGCTAAAGTGGTGGTATTTCTTAATTCTTCAATTTTTGCTTCGGCTAGTTTGGTGGCTTGTATCGCGGTTTTGGATTGCCCGCTACTGGCCATAAATTTCCCCTGCAAAGACCCTGTTGCCAGTAAGCCAACGGCAATAACCACGGTGGCAACCAGTACTTCTATGAGGCCTATGCCGTGTTGACGACTGTATCTGTTTTGATGATTCATAATATTGATCTCTGAATTAATGGACGCTTGTTGTTCACCAGTCTTTCCAGGAGCCGCTCACAATGGCGGTGGTATTAGGAATAGAGGCGGGTGATTGATCGAGTGTGTAGGGCGTATAAACCAGATTAACCGTACCGTGACCGACTACGTTAGCGCCGGTTTTACCACCCGCTGCCATAATAGCCGGATTACCTTCGACCACTGATGAACCGAACACAGACGGTGTTCCTGTGGCATTCATTTGCCCCGCCACATACAACATGCCGTAAATGTTAGGGTGACTTGCTACGTCCAAGTTACCGTTGACAATAACAATAGCCGGTTTTGCTAGAGTGCCGATGTTGATACCTCCTAACGACGCATCGCCTTCTATCCAGATAATGCCGGACTTGCCAGCGGCGCTGCCAATATTGCCGCCGGTATAGTAAGTGCCTGCCGCAATCGCCATATTTTTTAAATCAGTTCGGGTGCCAAAGAAAAAATTCTCAAAAAAATCGTCTCCGGTTAAATTGCCCAGACTAGGATCGCTGGAAATAATATCAACGCCGGCACCAGTATCCCGTGTCGAAATTTTGCTTGAGGTATAGGCGTTATTAACCGTGTCATTCGTAAGCTGAGCCGTTGATAAGGAGGCTAAACTAACGCCAGCGGCGCGGCTGTAAGTAGCTGCACTGGCGGAGCTGCCTATGGCAACCGGCCCTCCTGACCAAATATTGATGTCGGTGTAACGGTTGATAATAGCGTAGTTTCCGGTCAAGCCAACATTGCCGCGCGCTACAAGCGGTTGTTTGGGCGCATTGCCACCAAAAATATCGATGGTACCGACGCATTGGGTGATGGTTCTTTGTGCTAAACCATCGTCACTGAAACCGACGGCAGTTATTAAGGCACTTTTCATGTTGGCAGCTGTGGTACAGCTGGCAGTATTGTTGCTGTAAAACATGGAGGCATTGGTTACCTGATTGCCGGTTACGGCACTTGCCGGGTTGCAAGCTGTTTGTGCATTGGTTTGTGTGCCGGTGGTGAAGTTTAAACTACAGGGCGATGCGCTGGTGTAATCGACCGCCAAATCAGCACCATGATCCAAACCGCCATCGTTAAAATAAACCACGCCATAATCCATAGCGGCACTGGCAGCGGCGGTTGCCTGGCTGATCCGGTAATTGTCAGCGCCTATTTGTGTTTCAACCAGAACCGCTTTTGAGGTGGTGAGCGTGACCAGAGTGATGCCGATGAGTAGTACCATTGCGGTGAGTAAAGTCGCGGCACCGCGCTGGCGGGTTAAATCATTTGCTATTATTTTCATTATTCAGCCCTTGAAGTTGGCGCAACTACGGTTGGATAAAAACACGGTCGGCTCTGACTTTAATGGTGTCAGTGAGTGTTTTGGTCACGGTGGTATCGTTCACTAATTGCCCGGTCAAAGCGATATCAATCCGGCGGGATTCAACGGCTTTTTCGCCTGTCGCCAGATTGCCTGCGGTAACATCCGCACAGGGCGTGTTATAAGACAGCGTGGTGGTAACGTTCAGACATTTGTAGGTTGTGGCAAAGGTGAGTGCAGTGACGTTGACGGTTCCTTCCGTTGTCATGGCGCTCCAGGTGCCATCGGCACAATCGGCGGTTGTTGTCCCTGAAAGGCGTATGTCGATATTGCTGCCATTAAGTCTAAAGCCATAAAATTCATCGGCGTCAACCACTCCGTCACCATCTGCATCGTAGCTGTATAAAATACACGAAGCCGCTGGAGCCTGGATATTAGCAGTATCGAGGGTGAACGGATTATTCAAGCTATCTGCGCCAATAACAGCGCCGCCCCAATAGCCCGCTCGCTTAAGGTCATTGGTGATTAGGGATAGGACGGCATCCAGATCATGGTTTAAGTGTACGGAATTCAGCGTGTCGGTACTGGCTCTGACGGTGCCGACATACATTGCGATGGTCGCTGAAACAACGATTAAACCTAGCAGCGAGGCAATCATTAACTCTATCAGCGTAAAGCCGGTTTGTTTATTCATGGTTTGACCTTTGAACAGGGGTTAACGGATTAAAATAATTCGATAGACGTATTGAGATGCCTGCCTTTAATTAATCATGGGTAACTCCCCGGCTCTGCCGGGGGCTCACAAAGTTTGACAATTACGGGAATCATCGAGAGCCTCCCCACCTGTGAACCGCCTAAAGTTCAAAAGATTAAGGAAACAAACGATAAATCCAGCGGAAAGTTTAAAACATACAGAATGAGAATGTAAGCACCAGGGAACCCATAACAAAAAAAACCCTATAAACCTAAGTTGATTTGCTGTAATTATTCCCCCCTCTCTGTTTAAAACGAACTGGAATCAGGCTTCCCACTTTGAAAAAGTGGCATTACTGAACACTTGCCATTGTTCGCGCCAGCTTAGCGCCGCCACAAACCCAAGTCAAAATAACGTCCCGCACCTTTGCCCTGCGTTTTATACCTATATATTTTTACCGCAGAATTTGATGTGATTAGCATTTATGAACCGCCATCCTGACCAAGGGGTTTACATGAACAACACAATCAAAACCCAGCAACAACCGGATCTACCGTTAAATCATTCAGAACAGCTGCTGCATGAGTTACAAGTACACCAGATTGAACTGGAAATGCAAAATGAGGAATTACAACGGGCACGCGCCGCCTTGGAGGGGTCTCATAAACGCTACTGCAATCTTTATGAATTCGCCCCTGTAGGCTACCTCTCGCTCTCAGCTGAGGGCGAGATTATTATGCTTAATTTAACCGCCGCGAGCTTACTCGGCGTAGAACGAGATACCCTGCTCAAGCATTATTTTATCGACTTGGTGGCGCCTAAAGACAGCGATCGCGCCTATTTTCTACTGAAAGAATTACTGCGACATCCGGGCGAACAACAAAATTTCGAGCTGATGTTTAAACGCGGCGATGGTCAATTTCCCGCCCGGCTTGACTGCCTGTCGTTAATGCCTGATGAACAACCCCCGGTACTGCGCATCATCTTGACCGACATTAGTGAAAGCAAGCGTATCGAACAAGAATTACGCATTGCCGCCGTGGCATTTGAAGCCCAGGAAGGCATTGCCATTATCGACGCCAACAAGATAATTTTACGCGTCAATCAGGCCTTTACTATCATCACCGGCTACAGCGCACAGGAACTGGTAAGCCAGCCTTACACCTTCAAATCAGCACGCCATGCTGAAAACTTTTATACCAATATCTGGGACTGCGTTGAGCGTATGGGGTCATGGCAGGGCGAAATATGGGACCAGTGCAAGGATGGCAAAAATTATCCCAAATGGCTGATTGTAACAGCAGTAAAAAATGACGCCGGCAGCCTCACGCATTATGTCTGTATGCACATCGATATATCGGAACGCAAAGCCTCGGAAGAAGAAATCAAACGCCTAGCCTACTACGATCCGCTGACCACGCTGCCCAATCGGCGGCTGTTGCTGGACCGCCTGCATCAGGCATTGGCCAGTAGCTCGCGTAGTCATAAATACGGCGCCTTGCTGTTTATTGACCTGGATAATTTCAAATCGCTTAATGACAATCTCGGCCACGACATGGGCGATGTATTGTTGCAGCAAGTGGCGCAACGCCTGATTAGCTGTGTGCGCGAAGGCGACACGGTATCGCGCCAGGGCGGTGATGAGTTTGTGGTGATGCTGGAAGAACTTAGCGAACACGCCGAAGAAGCGGCGACCAAGGCTAAAGTGATCGGCGAAAAAATTATTCATGCGCTCAATCAATCCTACCGGCTGACTGATCACGACTACCAAAATACGCCGAGCATAGGGGTCACGCTGTTCATCAATCATCAGCTTAGTATTGGCGCATTAATGAAGCGCGCCGATATTGCCATGTACGGCGCTAAAGCCGCCGGCCGCAATACCTTGCGTTTTTTCGATCAGAACATGCAGGAAGCTGTCAGCGCTCGCGCCGCCTTAGAAGCCGATTTACGCAATGCGCTGACGAAAAATCAATTCCAATTGCACTATCAACAACAAGCGCATAACAACGGGCAAATTATCGGCGCCGAAGCGCTGTTACGCTGGCAGCATCCGCAACGCGGCTCGGTGCCGCCATTGGAATTTGTGCCTTTAGCTGAAGAAATAGGTTTGATCGTGCCGATTGGACACTGGGTCTTGGAAGCCGCCTGCACCCAACTTAAACAATGGGAGAATGATCAGCGAACACGTCATTTACAGTTGGCGGTTAATGTCAGCGCCCGCCAATTTCATCAACCCGATTTTGCCGAAGATCTGCGTGAATTGCTGGAAAAAAACACGCTCAACGCCAACCGGCTAAAACTTGAGTTTACCGAGAATCTGGTGTTTGAAGACATTGAAGACACCATTGCCAAAATAGCCATACTCAAAGCCATCGGCGTCAGTTTTTCTATCGATGATTTCGGCACCGGTTATTCATCGCTGACCTATTTATCGCAACTGCCTTTTGATCAACTGAAAATAGATCAGTCTTTTGTGCAGAACATCGGCATCAAACCGGCAGACACTATCATCGTGCAAATCATCATCAGCATGGCTAATAACTTAGGCATGGACATCATTGCAGAAGGTGTGGAAACCGAAGCCCAACGCGCCTTTTTGGCCTTTCACGGCTGCCACAATTATCAAGGTTATTTGTTCGGCAAAGCCGTGCCGGCGGTCGAGTTTGAACGTTGTTTAAGGCGCTGAATTAAAATAAGAAATGCGCTTAGCTCAATTTAATTTGCTATATTAAACACTTTCTAAACCTATGGAGATAAGTAATGCCAACGATCAGTATGTTTTATGGGATTCTAGTGATGATGTATTTCAAAGATATTGATCATCATCAATCACCGCACATCCATGTTGAGTATCAGGATTTTAATGCCGTGTTAAGAATTCCAGATGGTGAGTTACTCAGTGGTAATTTGCCTCCGAAGAAACTTAAAATGGTACAAGTGTGGATGATTATTCATGAAGAAGAACTACTCGCTGACTGGAAATTAGCTGTTCGCGGTGAACCAACATTTAAAATTGAACCGTTACGTTGAGTTATCTGCCATGAATCCACGTGTTATTAATGTAGAGGCTTTAGAGAACCATCAATTACTGATTACATTTAGCAGTGGTGAGTCGGGTATTTTTGATGTTACGCCTTATTTAGATTATCCCGCTTTTAATAGATTGCGCGATAAAGGTTTTTTTTCTTTGGTAAAAGCGGCCCACGGCACCGTATGTTGGCTCGATGATATTGATTTTTGCCCCGATACCATTTATCTGAAATCTCAAAAACTAAAAACAATGGCAGACAGGCATCGAGATTAAAGTCCCCAATTACAAACCCTGCATCAAACGGCTGCCGTGCTGCTTCAGCCAGCGCCTTCGGCTTTGATAATCCGGCAAATGTTCGGCCACTAAAGCCCAAAAATGCGCCGAGTGGTTTCTAATTTTAATATGGCACAGCTCATGTACCACCACATATTCCAGCACGTCGGGCGGCGCGATAATTAACAACCAATTGATATTAATGTCGTTACGGATACCGCAACTGCCCCAGCGGCTTTTTTGGGTTTTAATTCTGACCGCCTGAGGAAACAATTGCCGGGTGGCGCCGTGCTGTTTGACCAAGCGTTCAACCTGCTGCTGCGCCTGCTGTTTCATCCACTGAGTTAACGCGGTTTTAAGCTCGGCGCTGTGCTCTTTCAACGCCAGCGCCTCCGGCATATAAGCTATCAATTCCTGATCGAATGCGATGGTGATGGCGGTTACGCCACTTGCCCGCACCGTCAATTTATAGGTAGCGCCTTGATACGGAATATCAACGCCGTGCCCATAAACAGCCGGCGCCAGAGATTGCTGCCCCTGTTTTGCTTCGATTTTAGCCAGCGCCTGCTCTATCCACTGCTGCTTGGCTTGCACAAATTGATGGATATGCCGCTCGGCAACGTGCGTCGGCGCCACCACTTCAACATGACCAGGCGTGACGATAATGCGTGTTTTGACGGCGCGTGGGCTGCGCCGAATTTGATAACAAAAGGCTGAATTTGAAATAACGGCTACTCTCGTAAAAATTAACCACGATGACGCGGCTTATTCATCCTGATTAATCATGTGCGTGGCTAAATGTTGCAATGCCTCGGTTAAATTGACCCTGAATTGCGCATCCATGCTGACTTCATCGAGCGCTTTATTCATGCACAACATCCACTGATCGCGCGCCGCCGTATTAATGGCAAAAGGAAAATGGCGCTGACGCAAGCGGGGATGCCCGTATTCCTGTACAAACAAATCGGGGCCGCCTAGCCAACCCGACAAAAATTTAAACAATTTCATCCGCGCCGACGACAAATCAGCTGCGTGCATCGCCCGAATGGCAGCGGCTTCAGGCATAGTATCCATAAAAAAATAAAACCGCTCAACAAGCGTTTGTAAGGCGGCTTGTTGACCTATCAAATCATAAGGTGTCGTTGTTATCTGCTCTGTCATTGTTTAAGCCCATCAAAAAATCAGTTTTAATAAGGTCTATTCTACTAAATATTATTACCAACGCCGTCAAACTCTTGTAAGATTAAACCGTCTTTAACCCTTTATTTTTAAGGAATCCACATAAAATGAAAGTAAATACCGCTATTTCGCCTGTAGAAGCCAGTATTCTGGCAACCAATAAAGTCCTGAAAAATACCTATTTGTTGCTGTCCATGACCTTACTTTTCAGCGCGATGACAGCCGGTGTCGCGATGGCGATGAATTTGCCGCCTGTCGGCCCAATCATTACCTTAGTCGGCTATTTCGGCCTATTGTTTTTAACCACAAAATTCAGCAACAGCGCGCTAGGACTGGTGTTTGTTTTTGCCTTAACCGGCTTTATGGGACTGACACTCGGGCCTATTTTAACGATGTATCTTAAAATGTTCAGCAACGGCCATGAACTGATTATGACCGCATTAGGCGGCACCGGCGTGATCTTCCTCGGACTTTCCGGCTACGCCTTAACCACCCGCAAAGATTTCAGCTTCATGGGCGGTTTCTTGATGGTTGGCATTTTAGTCGCCTTTTTGGCGGGACTGGGCGCGCTGTTTTTCTCTATCCCGGCCTTATCGCTGGCGGTGTCGGCAATGTTTATCCTGCTGATGTCGGGCATGATTTTATTCCAAACTAGCGCCATCATACACGGCGGCGAAACTAACTACATTTTAGCCACGGTGTCTTTATATGTGTCTATCTACAATCTATTTTTAAGCTTGTTGCAACTGCTGGGCGTATTCAGCGGCGAAGATTAAACTTCGGCCGTAAAGACTCAGCCTATGCTAAAAAAGAACACGGATTACACAGATGGGACGGATTTACACGGTTTTCTTTAAAATATACCGTGCTTTTAATCAGTGATTATCCGTTTCATCAGTGGCCATCCGTGTTCTATTTCTTTTTTTCGCTGAGTAGTTTTATCTTCGCTCATCAAAAAAGCCCGGTTAATGTTGGTTAACCGGGCTTTTTTAATGGAGTGATTTTTACTGCTCGATTTTGCCGCCGTGCAAGCGGATTAACAAGGCCGCCTCGTCATGGCTAAGCCCTGAATTGTGCATTAACTCATCAACACTGGCGCCACTTCTTACTTTACGGATGTCGACGCTGTACGGATGGTCCGGCTGAGCTAACTGGCCTAGTTGTTCCACTTCGCCGATTTTTGCCGCCAAATCATCAATCAGCCCATTAGTGGCAGTAATCCGCTTGTCGACCGCCGCTATCCGACTATCGACCGCCAACGCCGCCGAACACAAGCCGGCAATATCGTTGCCATTGCCGTGGACGCTATCGCGAAGGCTTTGATAATCACGTTTAAGCTTTGCCTGAGCGCGAAACAGCCACAATAACAGCACAACTATAATGACTATCATCACGCTCTCAATAATCAGAGCCGTCATCAATAAGTTATTCATCAAACAATTTCATCAATATGGTGTAGGGATTCGGCATCAGGTTTTTGCTTTTGTTGTTTTTTCTTGCGTTGCTGATTGTCCGGGCGCTCGTCATCTCTGTTAATTTTTTTCGGTTTAACCACGGGCGAATAAGGTGATACAGGTTGTATGTCCAGCATAACGGCCTCCTCTGACTGGCGTCAGTGCGCATTAATATTAGCAGTCATTTTGCGTTATGTTAATCGAATCAGGGTTGACCGTCACTCGGCGCGGTCGGAGCCAGATTCAATAATTTAGCGCGCTCTTCATCATTAGCGCCATAACGGGCAAATGCCTGCGCCATTAAAACCAACATCACCCGCCTGTTGTTAAAGCGCCCTTGCGCTATCGCATTGTCGTCGATGGGGTGAAATTCGCCATAACCGATGGCTGATAAACGCAGCGGATTAATCCCCTCCTTAACCAACTCGTGTACGACGCTGGTGGCACGGGCAGAGGACAAGTCCCAGTTCGACCTGAATTTTGCGTTATCGATAGGAATATTATCGGTATGGCCTTCAATATTAACCATGTTCGGTAGCGGCTTAATCACTTCGGCAATCTTTTTCAGCACCGGCAGCGCTTTTTTCGATAATGCTGCCTCGCCGCTCAAGAACAGCATTTCGCTGTTCATTTCCAGTTCTATCCAATAATCATTTTTCTTGACTGAAACCAGATTATCATCAATAAAAGGCGCCAAAACCTGTTCAAATTGCTCGGATACCTCGCCTAAGCGCTTCCTTTCTTTTAAGATTTCCTCGCTCAGTTCGCGCCTTTTTTCAACCTCCGCCGTAGCGGGATTTTCTAAGGGAATAGGCTGTAGGGTTGTTGGCGCCGACCCTATCGGAATGGGGTCGTGCAGATGACTCGGTTGTTCTTTGTTTGAAAAGGCGACGCCCAAAGAATCGGACAGGGTCTTGTACTTGCCTTCATTGACTGAAGAGATGGCATACATCACCACAAAAAAGGCGAACAACAAGGTAATAAAATCGGCATAAGACACCAGCCATCGGTCATGATTGTTGGTGCTCCCTACTACTCTTTTTCTGCGCCCGATTTGTCTAGTCTTTGTCTTTATAGCCGTCATGCAAATAGCCGCTCAGTTTCAGCTTGATATTTCTTGGGTTTTCCCCGCCGGCAATTGCGATAAAGCCCTCTGCCAGAATCTCGCGAACTTGGCTCAATTCCTGCGCATAAGCCTTTAATTTATTGGCAATCGGTAAAAAAATCAGGTTGGCCGCCCCTACGCCATAGATGGTTGCGACAAAAGCGGTCGCTATGCCTTGACCTAACAGCTCTGGGTTAGTCAGGTTCTGCATCACATGAATCAAGCCCATGACAGCGCCGAGTATACCGATAGTCGGCGCGTAACCGCCCATCGCTTCGTACAATCCGGCCGCCTGTAAGTCCATATTTTCCTTGGCATACATATCCAATTCCAATATCTCACGGATGACATTGGCATTATTTCCGTCAGCCAGCAGTTGCAGGCCTTTTTTTACAAACCCATCGTCTTCCTCAAGTAGCTGATTTTCAAAGCCTAACAGACCATCTTTTCGTGCCAGATGGCTCCAGTAATCGACCTTGTCAATTAACGCAATCAGATTAGTCTTTTTCGGCACCAGCACCCAGGCTAGCATTTTGATGCTGCGCCCCACAATGACAGGAGGATATTGCAAAAGCGTTGCCCCCAGCGTTCCTCCAAATACGACAACCAGTGCCGGTACATTAAGCAATGAGCTGATGTCGCCGCCATCCAGCACCACGCCCAGCAAAACAGCACCCACACCCAGCAAAATACCGGTGACGCTTAAAAAATCCATTGTTTAGCGGCCAAAATACCCGTCAATCACGCGTCCAATCCGCCAATCTTGAGCGTAGCCTTAATACCGCTTGTGTGCTGATCTGGCTGACCCTGGATTCGCTGACATTCAAAATTTCGCCGATTTCGCGCAAATTAAGTTCTTCATCATAATAAAGCGAGATGACCAGCCGTTCGCGTTCCGGCAGGCCCTTAATCGCATTTGCCAAGGCCTGTTCAAAACTTTGACGCGTTAAGCCTTCGGCCAGGCCTTCGTCCTGCGCCAGCGTCACGTCAAGATAATGATCGCCATCTTCAGCCAATTCTTCGACACTGAATACGCGGCAACTGCTGGAATCTTGCAGGATATGATTATATTCATCAAGCGCGATGCCTAAATATTCAGCGACCTCGGTATCTTTCGCCTCATGTCCGGTTTTGTTTTCAATCACCCGAATCGCATCACTGACCATGCGCGATTTTTTATGCACAGAACGCGGCGTCCAGTCGCTACGCCTGACTTCGTCAAGCATAGAGCCACGGATGCGGATACCGGCGTAAGTATCGAAACTTGCCCCCTGCGAAGTGTCGTAATTTTTAATCGCTTCCAGTAAGCCGAGCATTCCGGCTTGAATCAAGTCGTCGACCTGAACGGAATCCGGCAGCCGGTTTAATAAATGGTAGGCAATGCGCTTAACTAAGGGTGCATGCTGCATGACACGTTCATCGGTGCCTCCAGTTTGGACCGAAGTGTACATCGCCACACCACTCATGCGACATCCTTTTGCGATCCGTACTGGATCATTCTTTCAATAAAAAATTCAATATAACCGCCGGCCTGGGATTTAACCGGCCAATTACTAATTCTGGCGGCAACCGATTTTAGCGCCAGCGCTGCCTTGCTTTGAGGAAAACCCATCACCACCGGCATTTGTTTTTGTACCGATTTACGCAAATATTCATCGTAAGGCACAGCGCCGGCAAACTTCAGGGTGACATCCAGATAACGGTCGGTAACCTTGTTCAATTTCTGAAACAGCGCTTGACCTTGCTGCACGCTTTGCACCATATTCGTTATCACATGAAAATGCGACAAGCCGTAATCCCGGTTCAGCAGCTTAATGAAGGCATAAGCATCGGTTAACGAGGTCGGCTCGTCACAGACCACCACGATAATCTCCTGGCAGGCGCGGGCAAAATTGACCACACTGGCCGAGATACCGGCGGCGGTATCGACAATCAGAACATCAATATCCTGGTCAATCTCGCTAAAAGCATGAATGACCGCAGCCTGTTCAAGTGTGGTCAATTCAGACATTTTCTGAATACCCGAAGCGCCGGGAATCACTCGCAAACCGGCCGGGCCGTCTATCATGATTTCATCCAGCGTTTTTTCCCCTGACAGAACATGCGACAGGTTGAATTTAGGGTAAACACCCAACAAAATATCAACATTCGCCAAGCCCATGTCGGCATCCATTAACACCACCCGTTGCCCCGTTTGCGCCATCGCAATGCCGATGTTAACCGACAAATTGGTCTTGCCTACGCCGCCTTTGCCGCTGGTAATGGCAAACACGCGCACTGGTTTGATGTTATTCATTTTTCTTATTCCAGCTGCTTGATCAAATTGATTATGCATAGCCTTGCGCCGCCCAAGCTTCGTTATTGACATCGTTATAGTCGCTTTCCATTTCCAGCTCGGCCACGCATTGCGCGACTAAAGTCCGGGCACAAGGATTGTGCATATCTTCAGGTACTTGCTGACCATCGGCAATAAAAGACAACGGCAGGTTATGTTCTATGATTGAAGAAATTGCCGAACCCACTGTTGCTGCTTCATCAAGTTTAGTCAAAATACTGGCTTGTGGTTCAAAAACCTGGAAAGATTTAATGATTTCATTCATCGCTTTGTATTCAGTCGCGGCCGACATCACCAGATAAGTTTTAATGGCTTGTCCGCTTTGTTGCAGGGTATTAATCTGCTCGACCAGTTTCATATCGCGTTGGCTCATGCCAGCAGTATCAATCAAAATCAAGCGTTTGTCTGCAAAGCCATTAATAAGATGATGCAACTCGGCCGCACTCGATGCCACCCGAACCGGAACGTCAAGAATCCGACCGTAAGTATTCAATTGCTCGTGGGCGCCAATCCGGTAATTATCGGTGGTAATTAAAGCCACTTGTCTAGGGCCGTGTTTTAAAATAAATTTAGCCGCCAATTTGGCAATGGTCGTGGTTTTGCCAACGCCGGTAGGGCCAACTAAAGCGGCAATGCCGCCGTACTGCAATAAATCGTCATCCGCAACCGGCAATACCTTAGCCAGCAATTCTTGTGCTTGGTTAAACACCATTTCGGCATCGGTATGATTGGCAAAGCGGTTGGCAATTTTGACACTCAATTTTCTTGAAATACTCATCCCTGCCAAACGTTGTAACAAATCAGCTCTGACCGGATTGGTTTGCGTAGTATGCGCCCAGCTGACATTGGATAATTTAGAATCCATCGCCGATCTTAATGATTTCAGTTCTTTGCTCATTTCCAGCAACAAATTATCCGCCGCACTGTTTGGCTTTTCCACTGGCATGGCTATTTGCATAGGCCTTTCAACGGGTTGCGGCCTTGGCATTGGAGTCGGTGCTACCGGTCTGGCATTGGTGTTAGGCCGTGCCGAATTATTGGCGGGTTTGGCGGCGACCGTTTCCAGATTGCCGCGCAAATGCACTTTTTCCGCATAACCCACATACTGATCAACATTCCGGCGACCGCCAGGGATGGTGGAAGTGTCGGAATCGGTAGGGAACCGATTCGACCGACCGCCAGGGATGGTGGAAGTGTCGCGTTCATTAGCAAACTGAGCTGAGCGATTGCCGTTCACCGCAGACGTATCGCGCTCGGTAGGAAACTGATAAGAGCGCACCGCAGGACGTTCCATTGCAGGGCGCTCTGGCACAAAGCCCTCGGCACTTTGTTTTCTTTGGCTGCTTAGCACATGCAAACGATTTTTTTCCGCTTCAAAATCAGGCAAGTCAAGTTTTCTGGTTTGTGTGGCAGCCTGTTGTGGCTCAGCCTCTTTGTGCAGCTTGCTTTGAATCAATTGCTCATCAAAATCACGCGCCGCAACAATTTCAACACCGCCGTCAACCGACTTGTTTGACATAATGACCGCATCCGCGCCGAGCTCTTCTTTCACCATTCGCATGGCTTGGCGTATATCGGGTGCAAAAAAACGTTTAATTTTCATAATCTAGCCTCATGTGCTATGTCCGTCGTCCGACTGTTGAAACCACTTTAATCTGACGATCAGCGGGTATTTCATTGTATGCCAAGACATGTAATCCAGGAATGGAATGGCGAACGAATCGGGCTAACCAAGGGCGGATATAAGAAGAAACCAACAATACCGCTGTTTGCCCTTCCATTTCCATTTTTTGCACACTTTCTTGTAACGATGTATGCATTTGTTCTGCTAACCCCGGTTCTATCCCAACACCGCTTTCGCCTGCCGTTTGTAAAGATTTATGCAACAACTGTTCCAACTCCCCATCCAACGTAATAACCGGAAGTTCATCCTGCATCCCGCTGATTTCATGAACAATTAATCGGCCCAATGAGGATCGCACCGCCGAGGTCAAGATGTCGGGATCTTGACTTCTCAGCCCGAACTCCGCCAAAGTTTCGACGATGGTACGCATATCCCGAATCGGTACTTGTTCTTGCAGCAGATTTTGCAAGACCTTGACCACGACGCCCAGCGGCAAGGTCTTTGGCACCAAATCTTCAACCAGTTTAGGCGCCGACTTGGCCAGATTGTCGAGTATTTTATGCGCCTCTTCATATCCCAACAACTCATGGGCATGAGACTGTAACAGATGACTCAAATGTGTTGCCACCACGGTGCCGGGGTCAACCACGGTATAACCCAGCGTTTGCGCATAATCTTTTTGATTTGGTTCTATCCAAACCGCCTCCAGACCAAAAGCGGGGTCTTTACAGGCACGTCCGTTCAAGGTACCAAAAACACGCCCCGGATTAATCGCCATCTCCATTTCCGGCATAATCTCGGCCTCACCGACCGTCACGCCCATCAGCGAAATCCGGTACGCGGTCGGGCTTAAATCAAGGTTGTCGCGAATATGTACCGAGGGAATTAAAAAACCCAATTCCTGCGATAGTTTTTTACGCACACCCTTAATACGCACCATCAACTGCCCGCCCTGATTTTTGTCCACCAACGGAATCAGCCGGTAACCGACTTCCAGGCCAACCACATCGACCGGCATCACGTCATCCCAGCCCAATTCCTTAACTTCAGGCGCACTGGTTGGCAGCAAATCTTGCGGATAATCGAGACTGACCAGTTCGGCGTCTTTCTTTTTCTTATCAATCAAATAACCGGAACCGGCCAAGGTCAGTGCCAGCAGGATAAACACCACATTCGGCATCCCCGGAATAATACCCAGCGCGCCGACCACAGCTGCAGTCACCATCAACGCTTTGGGATTAGCAAACAGCTGCGTGGTGACCTGTTGGCCGATATTTTCGCCGCTGCTGCCGACTTTAGTCACTACCAGCGCCGAGGCGGTTGATAACAGCAACGAAGGAATCTGCGCGACCAAGCCGTCACCGATAGACAGCAACACATAAATCTCGCCGGCCTCGGCAAAACTCAAGCCATGCTGCGCCACACCAATGGCTAAGCCGCCGATCATGTTGACAAATAAAATGATAATACCGGCAATCGCATCGCCCCGAACAAATTTACTGGCACCGTCCATAGAGCCGTAAAAATCGGCTTCGGTAGCGACTTCGGCGCGACGTTCACGCGCCTGATCCTGCGTCAATAAACCGGCATTCAAATCGGCGTCAATCGCCATTTGCTTGCCCGGCATCGCATCCAAGGTAAACCGCGCGCCCACCTCGGCAATACGCCCCGCGCCTTTGGTGACCACCATGAAATTAATAATAATCAGGATGGCAAAAACCACCAGACCGACAGCAAAATTACCGCCGATAACAAAGGCGCCGAAGGCCTCAATCACTTTACCGGCGGCATCGCCACCTTTATGACCATCGATTAAAACGACCCGCGTCGAAGCCACGTTCAGCGCCAGTCGCAGAATAGTCGCCAACAGGATAACGGTGGGGAATGAGGCAAATTCCAGCGGCTTTATCGTATAGACAACAACCAGCAGGATGATTAACGAGAAAGCGATATTGAAGGTAAAAAACAGGTCGAGCACGAAGGCCGGCAACGGCAATATCAGCATTGCCAGCACCATGATAATCACCATGGGAGCGCCCAATTCGGCCTTGCCCAATATCCCCAATGCGGCTTTAAATTTAGTGAAATCCATACCTTGCTAATCCCGTTTAAATTCGTCAGGTACGCTGATGTCTTCAGGTGGCACTGGCGGCCGCCAGTCGTTTTTCTCCGCCGCTTTTAGCTGATACACATAAGCCAATATTTGCGCTACCGCCAAATAAAGCCCCTGCGGAATTTCCCGATCAAGCTCGGTCGAATAATACAAGGCGCGCGCCAACGGCGGCGATGCCACCAGCGGCACGTCAGCGGCTATTGCGACATTACGGATTTGCGCGGCAATCAAATCGACACCTTTGGCGACCAGTTTTGGCGCACTATTGGAATTTTGGTCATAGCGTAAGGCAACTGCATAATGACTGGGATTGGTGACAATAACATCGGCCTTGGGTACTTCCGCCATCATCCGGCCTTGCGCCATTTCCATCTGCATCCGGCGTTGCCGGCCCTTTATCTCGGGACTACCTTCTGATTGTTTATTTTCATCCTTGATTTCCTGCTTGGACATTTTCAACTTCTTACTGTGATCCCACAGCTGGTAAGGCACATCAATCAGCGCAACCAGTATCAACGAGCTGCTGAGTATTAAAATACACGTACTGATAATCGTCAGCGCGTGATGAATTGCCTTGTCAATCGGCTCAGCACCCAAACCGAGTAACTCACCGATAAAAGACTTGTACAATGCCATTGATACAGCAAAAACCAGGCCAATTTTTAACATCGCTTTAAATAATTCGATCAGCCCCCGCACCGCAAAAATTCGGCCAAAGCCGGTAATGGGGTTCATTTTTGACGCCTTAAAAGCAATCGCCTCCCAGCTAAACACCCAGCCGCCCATGGATATGGGAGCAACAATGGCGACAAAAATCAGCAAGATAAAAAACGGCACCAACAACATCAGGCCATCTATCATCACCTGCTTAAAATGAAGAGCCGGACTCGCGGGATCAAAAATAACCGCCCGGCTTAATTGAAACTGAGTGCGCATTAACTCGATCAAACCTTCGCCCAGTTTCTGCCCCTGCATCAGCAAAAATGTCGCACTGGCTATCAGCATCGCAAAGGTATTCAGTTCCCGTGAACGGGCAATCTGACCTTTCTTTTTTGCGTCCGCCAGACGCTTGCTGGTGGGTTCTTCGGTTTTATCGTCGTCGTTATCTGCCATACGCTAATCTACAGGCGCAGCAACTGACCGATGAAATCATAGCCATCGGTTAGCTGTCCGGAAAATTGCTCAAGCAAATCGGGCAACGTTTTCCAAACCAGCATCATGCCCAGCATCAAGGTCACCGGAAAACCTACCGAAAAAATCTGCAATTGCGGTGCCGATCTGGCTGCCACACCAAAAATAATATTAACCAATAACAAACTGGCAATAACCGGCAACGCCAACAACAAACCGCCGGCAAACATCCGGCTGCTCCAGGCCAAAATTGACCAAATACCGGCCTTGTCGATGCCTTCAATACCAATCGGCAACGTTCTAAAACTGTCCAGCAACATTTGTATCAACACCAGGTGCCCATCCAAACTGATAAAAATTAACGTGGTGGTCACGGTATAAAATTGCGCAATAACCGGCATTTGCTGCCCGCTTTGCGGATCAACCATAGTCGAAAAGCCCAAGCCCATGCTCAGGGCAATGCTCTGCCCGGCAAAAACCACGCTGGCAAACACCAGCTGCAAAATAAAGCCCGTGGTCAAACCGATCATAATTTGCGTAATCGCCATCATGAACCCGCTGTAACTGAACATATCAACAGCCGGCAAAGGCGGCAGCAAGGGCATCACCACCAATGTTATCACCACCGAAAGAATCAGCCTGACGCGCGCCGGCACCGCTTTAATGCTGAACAACGGCACCGATACAAACATCGCGCTGATTCGCATTAACGGCCAGATAAATAGCGCTACCTGCCGGATAATTTGCTCTTCGCTAAGATTCAACATTCAACCAATCAAATGCGGAATATCCCTGATCAGAGCCTGAAAATAATCCAGGAACATTTGCAGCATCGCCGGCCCCATCAGCATGAGCACCACCCCGATAACAATAACCTTGGGTACAAATGTCAGTGTCGCTTCATTGATTTGGGTAGCCGCCTGAAACATCGCCACAATCAGGCCGACCGCCAAAGAAGGCAACAATACCGGCGCAGTCAGCTTGATTGCAACAATCATCGCCTCCTGTCCAACCATATAAATAGTTTCAGGAACCATAAACTGACCAGCCCTCAACTAACATAAAAACTCGCCGCCAACATTTCCATAATCAAAGCCCAACCATCGGCGAGCACAAACAGCATGATTTTAAACGGCAGGGAAATAATCATCGGTGACAGCATCATCATACCCATCGACATCAGTACGCTGGCCACCACTAAATCGATGATCAAAAAAGGCAGGAAAATCAAAAAGCCTATCTGAAAGGCCGTTTTCAATTCGCTGGTCACAAAAGCCGGTAACAATAACGAAAATGGCACGTTGTCAGCCGACTCAATCTCTGCGTTGCCGGAAATTCTGATAAATAATTCCAAATCAGACTCGCGGGTCTGTTTGAGCATAAATTGCCGAAACGGCTCGGAGGCTTTTTCAATGGCCACGGTGACATCGATTTTCTCTTCCAGATAAGGCTGCACCGCTTCGGCATTCACCTTATCAAACACCGGCATCATAATGAAAATGGTCAAAAATAAAGACAGTCCCAATAATACCTGATTACTCGGCGCCTGCCCGGTGCCTAACGCGGTACGCAATAAACTGAGCACTATCATGATGCGGGTAAACGAGGTCATCGTCAGCAACAACGCCGGTAACACCGTTAACAGTGTCATCAACGCCAGAATCTGAATGGTGACCGTGTAAGTTTGTCCACCTTGCTTGCCGGTCGTCACCGTGACTGCTTCAATCCCGGCGGCTAACGCAGGTGCATCGACCCACAGCAGCGCCATGCCGATCAATAAAAGACGAAAACCTAGACTGTTAAGCATCGACTCGCCCTTTCATCACGCGTGCCAGTTTGTGCGCAAAACCGCCGTCCAGCGGCGGCGCTATTGACTCGTCCTTATTCAAACAATCCTCACCTTCAAGCACATGCAGCGCCTCTATACGTCCGGGTGTCACGCCCAAAATAAGCTGTTTTTTACCAACCTGAAGCAAAATGACTTTTTCCCGCATCCCCAATGACAGACCGCCAACGACACGCATTTTTTCGCTACCGCCGACACTAAATCCGCCCAACTTACGCATGACCCAGACACAGAAAAAAAATACCGCCAAAACCAGCAACAGCCCAACGCCCCACTGCAACATATCGCCGGAAGACACTGTTCTGACCGCTTGTTTCGGCGCATCGCTATTTGGCAGTACGGCAAAGCAGGCGGTAAACCAGCCGGACAACAAAACTGCGCTTATGATTTTTCCCAGCATCAGGCTAAGCGTTTAACCCGTTCTGACGGACTGATAACATCGGTTAAGCGAATGCCGAATTTGTCATTAATCACCACCACTTCACCATGCGCAATCAGCGTACCGTTGACCAATACATCCAGCGGTTCACCGGCAAAACGCTCCAGCTCAACAACCGAGCCCTGGTTAAGCTGTAAAAGATTCCTGATGTTAATCTGTGTCCGACCAATTTCCATCGAAATAGTGACGGGGACATCCAAAATAACATCAAGATTAACCTCATCGCCCACATTTGCATGGGCATTGTTATCGTCGAACTGATCATTAAACTCCTGGAACGCAGCCGCCTCAAAATCATCACCGGCGCCTGCATTGCCGGATGTATTTGAATATTCACTCATCTTATTTCCCAACTCAACATTGTTATCATCAAACCCTGTCCGGCGTTAATTTTTCACTTTATCAATAATTTGTACCGCATAATTACCATCGGATATGCCCACCTTGCCTTCAAACACCGGGATTCCCTCGGCTTTAAGGATCACCGTTTCCGGCATATCGATAGGGATCACATCACCTTTTTTTAGCCGCATCACGTCCCTTATGGTCATACTTTTTTCCACCAACAGACTGTTTATGCTCACCTCAGCCCGCAATACTTCATTACGCAGCGCCATTTGCCAGCCGTCATCAACCTCACCGCTGTCGCTACTGATGGCGTCGAGCAACTCTCTGATAGGCTCCAGCATCGCATAAGGCATGGCAATATTGACATCACCGCCGCCGCCTTCTAATTCAACATGAATGGTGGAAATGACGATAATTTCTCCAGGGCCGATAATATTGGCAAAACGCGGATTGATTTCCGCGCTCACATATTCAAAATCGAGCTCCATCACCGGCTTCCAGGCTTCTTTCAAGTCCTTGAAAATCATGTCGATAATAATCCGAACCACGCGCATTTCCGTCGGCGTAAATTCCCGGCCCTCAGTCTGATTATAAAATTGACCGGCACCACCAAAAAAGTTATCCACTACCGTGAATACCAGGCGCGGATCAATGACAATCAAGGCCTTACCGCGCAACGGGTTAAACCGAACAATGGTTAAATTCGTTGGCACCAACAGCCCTTGTATATACTCGGAAAACTTTTGTACCTGAATGCCCGAAATGAAAATTTCTGCCGAACGGCGTAAAAAATTAAATAATGAAATACGGATAAATCGGGCAAAGCGTTCATTAACCATTTCCAGGGTCGGCATACGACCCCGAACAATCCTTTCCTGACTGGCAAAGTCATACTCCCTAACGACTCCTTTTTCATGAAATTCTTCGGTGTCGGCCTCGGAATAAAACTCGGTCTCTTCCTCCGTATCAATATCGCCATCACTGACACCGTTTAGCAGCGCATCAATTTCTGCCTGCGAGAGTAAATCACTCATGTTATTGGGTTATAAATGAAGTAAAAAATATCTCTTGGACTTCGCCTTTTGCTGCTACTTTTTCTAAAACGGCGTTCACATCATCCAGCATGGCTTTGCGTAGCACTTCTTTTCCTTCGCGAGTATTTAACGCGGCGCTCTCTTGGGCGCCAATCAGCATCAACAAATTATTACGTATCATCGGTTCATTTTTCTTTAAGGCCTCAAGGATCGCGGCATCTTCAACTAACATTGATATAGTAACCCGCGCATTTTTAGCCCCCGTTCCTTTAGGAAAAGCAACCACCACAGGTGTAGGCATATCAAAATAAAACTTTTCCACAGGCACTGCCGCAGCTTCGCTATCCTCATGCGGCCCTTTAGTCATACTGTCTTTCATCAGAAAGAAAGTAGCGCCACCGCCCGCTGCCAATAAAACCACAGCCCCAACAACGATAATGATGATTTTTTTAAGAGATTTTTTCTCTCCATTTCCTTGATCAAGCTCAGCCATATTGCCAACCCTTTAGTTTTTTAATCATTAAAAATAAGCAACTTTAAAACCACAAAATAATCACACTCGTATAAACGGTACAATCATACAAGAAAAAAGCTAACTTCTCATTAGCAGCACTATCAGAGCGTTCAAATCAACCAGATACTGAATGACTCTTTATTCACCACGAAGAGCACGAAGCTTCATTCTTCGTGCTGATAATCTTTTTTACCTGTCATGAATGGGAAGCCACTTAAATTACCGTGTTCCATAAAAAAAAGCCCATAACGGGCTTTTTTTATCGAAAAAGACGATGTTAATTCAACTCATCAAGTAACGCTTGGGCTGCCTTTTTCTGCTCATCGGTACCTTGCTCAAGCACCTCTTTAGCAATATCTTTAGCCGCTGTAGCATCGCCCATATCAACATAAGCTTTTGCCAAATCCAACTTGGTCTCCAATTCATCCATATCGGTCAAATCAGACACCCCAAACTCATCATATTGACCGGCATTTTGCCCCGTTGTAGCGGGTATATCAAAGTTAAAATCAAAATCATCGTCCAAACTATCACTCAAATCTATTTCCCCAACCGCAGAGAAATCAATATCCCGAAGCTCTTTATCGTCAACATCTAAAGCACCAAAATCAAGATCATCGATGTCTTTTGTTTCCGCATCGTTGGTACTAAAATCGAACTCGTATGATTCAAATTCAAGCCCTTTGTCGATGTCTTTTGATAAAGCATCGGCTATTGCCGCATCATCTTGTTTCGCTTGACTCGCCGCCATCTCGCTTGAGAAAGAATTGAACTCAATTTGCTCTATCGCTCCCGACAACTTGTCTTCATCGGCACTGGCCGCTATAACGCCTTGTTCCTGCTCATCCAACTCCATGGAAAATGATTTGAACGCGACAGTATCCGAGTGTTGCCCGGGTATCTTAGCAGCTCGGGTTGTAGAGGCGATTACGCCGCTATCCATTTCCAGTGTCTCTAGCGAAAACGAACTTAAATCGAAATTATCTACTTGCGCATTCACGCCAGGCGATTTGCTCGGTTTTGGAGCCGACGCAATGACACCGCTATCTGATGGGTCTGATTTTTTTGCCAACAAACCTAATTCAAAATCAACCGATTCTATTTGAGCGGCTTCTGATGGTGTAGCGGCCGCTTTGTCGTTGGCATTTATAACGTCCTTATCCGTCTCGCCAAAATCCATTGAGAATGAACTCAAATCAAAATCAATATCCTGATTATTGGGCTGATCAAAATTCGTTTCTTTTTCAGGCGCCGATCCCGCCAAATCGAAATCTAAATCATACTCTCCTGACTCAGCCGCGCCCTGATCAGAGCCTTCACTGCTAAATTCGGCGAAAGAAGCCTCTCCCGTATCGGTGCTTTCTTTACTCAGCACACTCTCAGTATCATCTTCAGTTTTTATGCCCTCATCCACTGAAAACAACTCCCCGCCGGAAGAAAACAAAACAGAATCAGGACAAATTTCACGGCCCATTTCAGCCGCTTTGTCCCAAAACTCAAGGTCATCCATCTTGCCTGCCGCCGCTAATTCATTAGCATAGGTTTGGAAAGCGGCTTTGTCTTCGTTGGCGTAAAAAACTTCCAACAACTTCAATTTACATTCATCGCGATTAGGCTGATCGACAATCGCCTGCCGTATCAATTCCTCAGCCTGCTGATAACGGCCATAAGCCAGATAAACATCGGCCTCGGATATCGGATCAATTTCGCCTTGGTCGGTATCGAATGAGTCGAAATCGCTCGGCGTAAACTCACTCAAGAAAGAACTTTCGCCCACAGTACCGGATTCATCACCCAAGCCCTCTTCGACAATAACCTGCGCAGCAAGCTGGCTATTATCCTCTTCTATTTTAGTCAAGATGGAAGACGCAAACATGCTCTCGGTATTGGTTTCTTCATCAACCTTGCGTTTGCGCCACCACAATCCGCCCAGCAGCGCCAAAATCAACGCGCCAGCACCACCTACGCCCAGATAATACGGATCGATGGCACTGTCTGCCTCCGCTTGCTGAACCGGTTGCACTGGTTCGACAGGCTGAACGGGTTGTACGGGTTGTACGGGTTGTACGGGTTGCACCGGTTCGACAGGCTGAACGGGTTGTACAGTCTGAACTGGCTCGACAGGCGGCACCGCTTCAACCGGCGGTTCCACTGGAGCCGTGACGGGTTCAGGTAACGCGGCAACTTGATCTTCCGGCTTGGCAGCGATGACTTCGCTTGGCTTTGCCGGCTCTTGATCAACAGGTTTTGCTTGTAACTGGCTTTGCAAAGCAGCAAGTTGTTGATCTTTTAACGCGACCAACTCCTGCATCATCGCCAGTTGTTTTTCCATCTCCGCCAACTTACTTTGCACTGCACTCGCTGACGGCACCGCGGTGCCTTGACCTGTTTCAGCGCCAGCACTAGCAACAGCTTTATCCTTAACCCCGGCCGCCTTACCGACAGAAGCATCAACGGCCGGCTCAACAACCGCGCGTTCAGCGACCGTTTCTTCAACGGGCGCCACCAGCTTTAATTGCTTCTCACTCGATTTTTCCGTTCCGGCACGGGCAATAGACGAACGATTTTTCCACGCTTGTGTATGCCGGTTAAACTCTGCTAAGGCCTGATTTCGCGACAATTGCAACGCCGCATCCCGACTTGGAATTTTCAACATTTTCCCGGCCGTTAATGCGTAAACATTGTCCTGATAAAAAGCATCAGGATTGGCTTCATAAATCGCCAGCATCATTTGTTCTACAGAAAGATCACTGCCGGCTCTTGCTCGCTCAGCGACCCGCCACAACGTATCTTTGGGCAATGTAGGCCCATATTCACCGTCGCGATTTTGTTGATGACGAGATGCCTGATGCCGTGGCACAGCCGCAGATGACTGGGCATAACTCTGAACTGGGGCCGAATCAGGACTGTAGTCAGATGGCGGATCAACCAGTACCGTAAATTCACGATACAAATTGCCTTTAGGCCAACTGACTTCGAGCAAAAAATCCAAAAAAGGTTCTTTTAACGCTTCTCTGGACGTTATTTTAATGACCGCCGCCGTATTGGATCGAGCAATGGTTTCGAATTTAATTTTCGACAGGAAATAGTTCCATGACACGCCCGCCTTTTCAAATTTTTCGGGCGCCGCCAAACTGACCTTAATGTCAGAAACATTCTCGCCCGACAATTTTAACGCAATCTCGGCATCCAGATTTTGATTCAGCGCCGAATGCAATTGAATTTCGCCTATGCCTAATGTATGCCCACCCGTCGGCGCCAGTAACGATACAATCGCTAAGGTCTTAGTCAATAATCGCACTTTGCTCTTCTTCACAATAGTTACCACAGTTTTTTACCGCGTCCAGTCAAATATGTACCCAAGCTTAGCCTAGATGTAATTTTTTACCAGCACTTCTGCTATTTGCACACTGTTCAATGCCGCCCCTTTGCGCACATTATCACCGACAACCCACAAATCGATTCCCAGAGGATGCGAGATGTCTTCACGAATACGCCCGACAAACACATCATCATGGCCTGACGACTCGGTCACTGCCGTTGGATAAGCACCATCTTTACGCTCATCCATGACGGTCACCCCCGGCGCTTTTGCCAACAAAGCCCGCACGGTTGCGGCATCGATTTTGTCACGGGTTTCAATATGCACAGCCTCGGAGTGTCCGTAAAAAACCGGCACCCGCACCGCAGTGGCATTGACCAGAATACGGGCATCACCCATAATTTTTTGCGTTTCCCACACCATTTTCATCTCTTCTTTGGTGTAACCGTTGTCCATAAATACATCAATCTGCGGCAACACATTAAACGCAATCTGTTTGGGGTAAACCTTGCTGATCATCGGCTGCATATTAAGCAGGCTGGTAGTCTGCTTAACCAACTCTTCTATAGCTTCTTTGCCGGTCCCCGAAACCGCCTGATAAGTGCAGACATTGATACGGGTAATCCCGACCGCATCGTAAATCGGCTTTAACGCCACCAACATTTGAATCGTCGAGCAATTGGGGTTAGCGATAATGCCGCGATTTTTATAATCGGCAATTTTTTCCGGATTCACCTCCGGCACCACCAGCGGAATATCGTCGTCATAACGAAATTGCGAGGTATTATCGATAACGATACAGCCTGCTGCGGCAGCTTTCGGTGCATATTCCGCTGAAACCGAAGCGCCCGGCGAAAACAAACCGATTTGCGCTTTGGAAAAATCAAACGTGGCCAAATCCTGTACCGCTAAAGACCCGCCTTTAAAGGCGATTCTTTTTCCAACTGAATTACTGCTGGCCAACGCATAAACCTCGCCGACCGGGAAATTGCGTTCCTCCAAAATCGACAACATAGCCTCGCCCACCGCACCGGTAGCCCCCACTACAGCAACATTATATAACTTGCTCATCTAAAACCGCCCTTCTGCATAACTAAAAATGCGCACTGCATCACCATCAGCCGCTAACACGGCAACTTTCTTTGCCATTAATTTATTTATCATCGCCGTTTTTTATCACGCCAACACAGCAAATACTTTTTGCGTGATGTCATCGACACTGCCGACACCAGCAATCGATGCAAACTTAACCTGCAAGCCGGGCGCTGAATAAAACCCTACCAACGGCTTGGTCTGTTCATGATAAACACTCAGCCGTTTGCGCACCGTTTCTTCTTTATCGTCATCGCGCTGAATCAACGGCTCGCCGGTCACATCATCAATACCATCCATTTTAGGCGGATTATATTCAACATGATAAGTGCGGCCGGATTGTAAATGCACCCGTCTGCCCGCCATGCGTTTAACAATTTCCTCGTCCTCGACCACGATTTCAATCACCGTATCGATGCTCACGCCCATTTCATTCAGGCCTTCAGCCTGAGCAATGGTGCGCGGAAAACCATCCAGCAAATAACCGTTAGCGCAATCGGCCTGGGCAATGCGCTCTTTAATCAAACCCAAAATAATATCGTCAGAAACCAAGCCGCCGGCATCCATCACTTTTTTTGCAGCTATGCCCAACGGCGTTCCCGCCCGCACCGCAGCGCGCAACATATCACCGGTTGAAATTTGCGGAATAGCATATTTTTCAGTAATAAATTGAGCCTGAGTTCCTTTACCGGAACCGGGACTCCCCAACAGGATGATGCGCATAACTAACTCCATTGTGTCGCTAAGACAGATTTAGATTGAAAATAACATAAAGCGTGACCGATTATTTTATAACACATCAAATTTTATCTCTTGTAAAAATACGTTTATTTCCCTATTCTTATCGAGTTTTTTTACATTCAGGAGAATAAATAATGCGTGTTGAAGATTTAATGACTTCAAAAGTATTTACAGTCGAGCAACACGATTTAATTGATCGTGTCTTTTTCTTAATTCATTACGAAAGAATTCGTCACTTACCCGTCGTTGAAAAAGGCAAAGTTATTGGCATTGTGTCCGACCGCGACTTATACAAAGCCTTAGGCCCTAAAAGCAACTCTCAAGCCATTGAAGCGGCGACGGGCACCGGCACTACAGAAATGCATGTGATCCCCAAAAAAGTCCAACATATCATGCACAGAGGCGTTATCACCGTTAATCCTGACACTTATGCGTCAGAAGCGGCTGCCAAAATGGCTGAAAATAAAATCGGCGCCTTACCTGTAGTCGATAAAGACAACAAACTGGTCGGTATTTTGTCTTCTACCGACATACTGCGGGTTTTTTCGAAAATCGAAAAAGCCAGCGAAAAGAGAGAGGAACGCATCGCTGCAGGCACCGCGCACAAATAACTGCGAACGCTTTGCGACATTACAAAAGCCCCGGTTTAACGGGGCTTTTTCATTTTAACCAGCGCCCCGCCATGACCGACAAAAATCTTACCGCTGAACACGCAAAAGCCGCCACCCAAGCCTGGTTACAAACCGTCATCATTAATTATGGCATCTGCCCGTTTGCAAAACGCGAACAAGAACGCGGCAGCATTTATTTCAGCGTCAACCACGACACTGACATCGAATTATGTCTGCTAAATTTAATCGCTGAATGTGATCGGCTAGACACCGAACCCAAGATTGAAACCACGCTGCTGATTTACACCAAAGCCTTTACCGATTTCGACGCCTATCTGGATTTTGTTGACATTGCCGAAACGCTGTTATCCGAACAAGGCTATGACGGCATTTACCAATTGGCCAGTTTCCATCCCGACTACTGCTTTCAAGGTGCCGACCTAGACGATGCCGCCAACTACACCAACCGCTCGCCGTATCCCATGCTGCATCTGCTGCGTGAAACCAGCATAGAACAAGCCGTCGCCAGCCATCCCGATACCGAAGGCATTCCGCAACACAATATTGAACTGACCCGAAAACTCGGCTTAGCTAAAATGCAGGCTTTATTAGCCGCCTGCTATGCAACCAAGCCATAACGTCTTCGAGATGCAGACCTTCCAGGTTTTAAAAACCTGGAAGGTCTAAGGCTATTTCCGGGAAATAACACCCCTTGATGATCATGGCATGTAAAAAATAAAGTCCACGAAAAGCACGAAAAACACGAAAATTTCGTGGCTTTCGTATTAAGCGTGGACAATTTTTGGTATGTTTTTTCAGGAAATAGCCTAACTGGCAACGGCCATGAGCAGGCGAGATCTGTCCAACAATAAGTGCGGCGTGGGGCAAAAGGAAAAATTATCACCACGAAGTACACAAAGAGCAAAAAATGAAACGTCGTGCTCTCCTTCAACTTAGTCTTGCAGCTTAAAACCCTCTAATTCCTTAGCTCGTGCCGCTGTCATCGCCATGAAACAATCATTGGCACTGACGCGCGCCATGCTTCCGCCATCAGGATCGTAATAAAAATCGCAATTAGCTTTTCTGTATTTAAGCCATAAGCGCTGGGCTTCCTGCAACTGCCGCTTACGTTCCGGCGTCAGACCGCCCATCACCGCCTGATAAGCTTGATTTAACAGCACATCTTGCCGCGCGGTTTCAGCGCCCATGCATTCAATCATGGCGTTAGTGACACCCCCGGCTTGCTCCATACACGCCGAAAACGCTGGATTATCAAGCTGATCCTCCGCAACAACCGATTGAACTACAGCCATCATTAACCCGGCCATCAGCACCTGTTTCATCACTTATCTGCCAGCTCAGCTTCAACGTCGCTGTGTTCGTCTACAGCAGCGTTTTCGTCAGTTACCAGCTGACTTTCAACCTTCGCCTTGAAGGCGTTGACGCTAGTAGCTTCAGGCTCAACCGCAACATCAGTCTGCGCTTCAGCAACGGGCGCTGGCGTCTGTTTGATTTCAGCCGGCAGTTCCGGCTTTTTATTTAAATCATCGATAAACGCAACAAACCAAGGCTGGCCTTTGATGCCGGCAAGGTCAGGATCATTAAGAATATCAGCAGCAACAGGCAAAATACCCTTGCCGTTGGCGATTTCCAGCGCGTTCAGGCACGCCTCTTTATCACTACGCAAAGCGTAAATGCACGCCATGTTATAAGCCGCCGAGCCTGCCTGAATCGCATTGGCTTTTTCAAAATAGTGATGGGCTTGCGCATACAACCCATCATAAGGACTGACCTTTTTAACCCGCGCCAATTCCATATAAGCCACGCCACCATCAATCGCCGCCCCCAGATAAGCCGGTTCAACGAGCAAACAAAAAGCAAATTTTTCAATCGCCTCCTGATAAAGCGCTTCGGCCTGCTGGCCCGACTTGGTTTTTGCCTGATGCAACAAGGCAAAGCCCCAGTTATATAAAGCCTCGGCAATGAGCGGTTCGTGAGCCACGACCTCGGCATAGTCCTGATAAACCCCGTTAAATAATTGATCAGCGACGCCAGCTTCGCTATTACGCGCTTCCGTAGTTTGCTTGATCGCGGCTTTCAATTTGGATTTCTTGGATATGGATTCAAAAAACGACATGATTTATCTCTCTCAGTTTAGTGGTTTATAATCGCGGGCATAGCATAACAGCTGGGCTGACAACGGCACATGCAAAAATTTAATTAACACATTACCAGCCGATAATAAAGGACAAATAATGAATAAATCAAACGCTTGCGACATCGTTAGAGAAAAAGTAAACCTAGAAACCTCAAAGATTGCCTGGAGCCAATTACAACGTTTTTTTGCCGCCGGCGCTGCGGTATGTGTCGCCGCCGAACTGGATTTAGTCGATGTGGCCTACCAATTTTCCATCGACAATAAAGATCAGGTTGCCTTATGGATGCACGACAATCAGCTGGCGCTGGTATCCGATCAGCAAGCCAGTGACTGGTTTAAGACTAACGCTGAGGTGTGGGCGGTTGTGGTCAAGCCGTGGATATTGGTGCAGACATGTTGACTGTGGGAGCGACGCCCACAACCCACTCTAAAAGCGTTACGGATACAGAGCAACGCACTTTAAGCCCGCATCTTCCTGTAAGCCAAACATCAGGTTCATATTCTGCACCGCTTGCCCTGCCGCGCCTTTAACCAGATTATCAATCACCGACAACACCACAACCGTGTCGCCGCCCTGCGGCTGATGAATCGAAATCTGGCAATTATTGCTGCCGCGAACATTGCGCGTATCGGGGTGCGAACCTTGCGGCAATACATCGACAAAAGTCTCATCCGCGTATCTTTGCTCATACAAAGCCTGCACAGCATCCAACTGGCCTTCTGCCCGGCCATATAAAGTCGCGTGTATACCGCGAATCATAGGCGTCAAATGCGGCACAAAAGTCAAGCCAACCGCTGTGCCTGCCACTCGCTCAAGTCCTTGACGAATTTCCGGCAAATGCCGATGACCAGACACCGCATAAGCCTTAAAGCTCTCGCCGGTTTCACTCATTAACGTCGCCAATTCGGCCTTGCGCCCGGCCCCACTAACACCCGATTTCACATCGGCAATCAAATGTTGAACATCAATCAACTTGTTTTCCAGCAACGGCAAAAAGCCCAACTGCACCGCTGTCGGATAGCATCCGGGGCAGGCGATTAAGTTACTTTGCTGAATCGCCGCACGGTTCAATTCCGGCAAACCGTAAACAGCCTCGGCAATTAAATCCGGGCAGGCGTGTTCCATGCCGTACCACTTGCTCCATTCGGCCGCATCTTTCAACCGGAAATCGGCGGACAGATCAACCACCTTGACGCCGCGCGCCAATAAAGCCCCTGCCATCAGCATGGCCGTACCGTTTGGCGTCGCAAAAAATACCACATCACATTCCGCCAAGGTTTCAACCTCAGGCACAGTAAATACCGCGTTGATGTAACCGCGCAAACTCGGATAAAGCGCATCCACCCGCAACCCGGCATCCGAACGTGAGGTGACCACCGCGACCTCAACCGCCGAATGCAACGCCAAAATCCGCAGCAATTCAACCCCGGTATAACCAGTTCCGCCGACAATACCCACACGTATCATTTGTTTTGTCCTAATATGAAATTTATGCTCAATGCGCTGCATGTGACGGTGACGATTGCGTCATATCGCTGCGACGAAAAGTGTAGCGATCGGCAAGATTGCCGGTGATGCGATTGCCTGCATTATCAAGCTGAATCAGCATATCTTCGCCGACAAAATATTGCTGCGTAGTGGTGCCATTACGCGGCGTCAACACAATCACATTTTCCTTATCACCCCAGGTAAACTTGCCTTTTTCGACAATTTCCCGTTCCGATTTGCCAACGTATTGGGTAATCAACAGATAACTGCTATTTTTATTTAGTGCGAGCGTCGCCTTAACGCCTTTGCAATCAGCACAGGGCAAAAAAGCGCGGTAAATGCCCGGCCAATCAAGGCTTTTTTGAGCATGGTGCATATCCTTATGACTGGTCTCTGCGGCATCTTCGGCAAAAACCGGCGCTGAAAACGCTGCGATAAAAAGTGAATAAGTCAGTATGTGTTTAATTTGTTGTTGAAGTGTGCGCATATTTCTCTCGACCATTAGTGAAGTTCAAATCAGCGGCCATTTTATCACCGCAACACCAGAATAAATATCAGAACGCCTTAACGTGTTTTTTCAGCAAGATTAAATCATCCTTGGCAGGCGAACGCTGGTAGCGCAAGCTAATGAAAAGCCGGGTAATCTCATCAACGCGCTCGGCAAATTCCGGTTTTTGCGCATGAATCCTAGCAGCAAAATCATGGGCGCCTTCGCCCAATTTAATGGGCACACCGGCTTTGGCCATTTCTTGGCAAAACTGCCGATACAAGATAAGCGCCGGATCTTCCGCTTGATAACGGATTCTTAATAGCCAGACCGCTAATAACAGCGTCACCACCCCGATCGCCGCCAGCATCCACAACACGCGCTCAAGCAGGCTGCCAATACCGAGGGCCGATAACAGCAAGGTCTGATGGTCGCTGCCAAAATTGACAATACGGCGCTGCCACTGATAATCGACATTATTCCAAAATTGTCTAAGCTGATTTAAGCCCAGCATCCGCCCCTGCCAATCGCCATCAATGACGATCAAACGGGTGCCGCCGGTCTCAATCTGCTGTTGCAGATTAATATCCTGCTCAATCCGCTCCGGCGCAATCGCGGCGGTCGGATCAACCCTGACCCAACCCCGGCCTTGCAGCCACACTTCCGCCCAAGCGTGGGCATTAGCCTGCCTAATCTCCAGAAACTGGCCGACCGCATTGAGTTCGCCGCCCTGATAACCGCTCACCACCCGCGCCGGAATATCAGCCACCCGCATCAGATAGACAAATGCCGTCGCATAATGGCTGCAAAAACCGCTCCGGGCTTCAAACAAAAAAGTCTCGATTGGATTATTGCCCATTAACGGCGGCTGCAAGCTGTAACTGAACGGCTGCTGGCGAAAGTGGCCGAGCAATTGCTGAATGAACAACTCCGGCTTGCCGTCAAAACCCTGCAACTGCTTAACCAGTTCAATGATGCGCCGGGAAGGCGTGCCCGGCAGCTGGCGGTTTTCAAGGGCTTCCGCAGGAGTAATATCGCCGGTATTGTATTGCGGATAGGACACCAGCGCATATTCCGCCGCTTCGCCCGCTTTCGTCCGGCTGGTCAGCTGAAAATCGCGCTGACGTTGCAACGAGGCATCAAAGCGGGCGACCATATCCAGCGCATACACCCACTGATGGCGCTGCGGTTCCTGCAACAGCGAATATTGATAAGCCGTGCCGGAAAAACTCGGCTGATTTTGATTAGCCATTGCCGCATTATTTTTCGCCATCGACCAGACCGTGCCGTCGGTATAAGAAAAAACCGGGCCGCGCCAGTACAGCTGATTTTTCGGCGGCGGCTGGCCGTTAAACTTGACCCTAAACGCCAATTCCGGCGACAAGGCCAGCTGACTGATACTCCCCGGTTCTAGCGTATCGCTCAAGCCGGATAGCGCCTTATTCTTATCGCTCATCGGCAGCATCCAGGCCGGCGCCTGCATCCTGGGAAACAACACAAAAATAATCGCCGCCATCGGTAGCGCCTGCAACATAATCAGCGCGGCCGTGCGTAGCGCCGTTTTGTTTTGCGGCTGCTCGCTATTAATTGCCACCAATGTCGCCAGCAACACGCAGCACACCAGCAAACTGTAAGCCGCCATCGCCATCGTTTGCTGATAAAGAAACTGCGAAGCGGCGACGACAAACACCAAATAGCCGACCAGATACACCTCGCGTTTCTTGTGTATTTCCAGCAGTTTAAGCCCCAAAGCCGTGACAAAAATCGCCGTCCCGGCATCCCGCCCCCAAACTCCGGTGTGCAGACTGAACAATAAACCGATGCCGCCGAGAGTCAGCACAAAAATGACCTTGGCATTTGGCAATACGCGCGGCTGCCAAACCCCAACCCAGCGCCAGCTTAATGAAGCGAAGAACAGCAACGATAACGGCCACGGAATATGGCCGATATGCGGCAAGGTAATCAGGCCCACGGCACTTAACAGCAGCAATAAAACCCGTGGATTAAGTTCGTTAGTCATGGTGAAACTTCTGATTACCTACTGATGATATAGGAGTTTAATTCTTCGTGTTCTTCGTGGCGATATTCTTACTTGTTCTTCCCCAAAGCCCAGCCAACGCACTACCGATCAAGCAATGAAACACCGCCGAAATCGCTGCCGGAACCGGCGCCATCGCCATTTCGGCAAAATGTGCTTTAGCCAATGATGCGCCTAATCCGCTGTTTTGCATACCGACCTCTATCGAAACCGTGCGGCATTCCGCCTTGCCGTAACCCAGCCCTTTCATAGCCAGATAACCGAAGGTAAACCCGGTGGCATGCAGCAAAAAAACCGAGCCGAATAACGCTGGCCCGGCCAGTTCAATCGCGGCTTTGTTGCCGGCCATAATGCTGCTCACCACCAAGACAATCACGGCGACGCTGACGATAGGTCCGAGCGCATGGATGGTGGCGCGGACGACATGGCGTTTATGCTGTTGCACCCGATCCAGTGCGGTGTTGATGAACAAACCCGCGATTAACGGAATCAACACCACTTTGACCATTGACGCAAACAAGCCCCAGCCATCAACCGGCAAATAAGTGCCCGCCAGCCATTGTGTCAGCAAAGGCGTCATCACCACGGCGGCCAGCGTGGAACACAGTGTCAACAACACGCTCAAGGCGACATTGGCGCGCGCCAAATAACAAATGACGTTTGAAGCGGTGCCGCCAGGACAAGAACCCACCAGAATCAAGCCTATCGCCAAACTGCTGTCCAAATCCAAAACTTTAGCCCAAAAACAGGCCGCCAACGGCATGATGACAAACTGCGCCAACACACCGATGGCGATTATTTTAGGCATCCGCAGCACCGCCGAAAAATCGGCCAAGCGCAAAGTCAGCCCCATGCCCAACATAATCACGCCCAAACCGATAGTAATATAAGGCTGAAACCAAAGCCATGCGCCCGGCTGCAACCAGGCCCACACACAGCCCAGAACAATCCACAAAGGGAACCATTCGGTTAATTTAACGCACTTTTTTTGCCAACTATTTACCATTTTCGTTGCCCTTTATCGGCCGTGTAGTGTTCAGTACAAAGTTTTGTGCATTAATAACTTGCGTGGTAAAAGCGGTTTTTTCGGCAAATCCGCAAAAAGCCTTGTCGACTATCTGTTGTTCGGCGAGTTGATGCAGGCTAAGGCTATCATCAATGACGGCAGACTTGACCAAAATCAATTCATTTGCCGAAAGGGCGCGGGCCAGCCATGCCGCGAGGCTGTCTGAACTTATATCCCAACTAGCCGCTATGCCGGCGCTATCAAGCTCGGCACTATCCGGCGACCAGATCACGATGTTGTGCCGGTTTAGCTGAGCGTGAATGGCCTCGACATTCTGGGCGATAACCCAATCAGCTTTAAGCCCTTTCAACATCAACGCCGTTTGCTGCATGGCCAACAGCGCCATCCGGTGCGCAGTGTGATCATCGAATTGCCAGTGCTGTTGCGCTAACCTGACCTGATCGGCAAAAGCGCCGCCGCCCGGCACAATCACCACCGCCCTGCCCTGATAATTTTTTTCCACTGCGTTTAGACAGTCGACCAGAGCATCAGAACGCGACAGGCTGCCGCCTAGTTTGATAATGATCATTTGATTAAATTGTCCACGAAAAGCACGAAAAACACGAACAAATCATTGATTTAGCCATTTATCCTTTGGGTGAGAATTTACAGTTCGGTATCTCATTGCAAATTTTCGTGCTTTTTGTGTTTTTCATGGACAAAACGGTTTTTCCAGGATAATGAAATACTCAGCACTCAACCGCTAAACTGCCGCAATAAATCGAGCATGGCCGCCGCTTTGTCAAAACTCTCCTGATATTCTTCTTCAGCAACAGAATCATTGACGATGCCGCCGCCGGCCCAGAAACGGATGGTGTTTTTGGAATGCACCAGCGTCCTGATCGCAATATTGGTGTCCATGTTGCCGTTAAAACCGATGTAGCCGATGGCGCCGCAATAAACGCCGCGCCGGTTCGGCTCCAGCTCTTCGATAATTTCCATTGCCCTGACTTTGGGCGCGCCGGTGATGGAGCCGCCCGGAAAGCAGCTTTTTAACAAATCCAACGCGTGTTTATCATCGGCCAAAATGCCGGTTACGGTGCTGACCAGATGGTGTACGGTGGTGTAACTTTCCACATCGAACAGCACCGGCACTTTAACCGAGCCGTTCTTACAGGTTTTACTGATGTCGTTACGCAGCAAATCGACGATCATCAAGTTTTCCGCCCGGTCTTTTGGGCTGATTTCCAGATTTTTTATCTGTTGCTGATCTTCCGCATAATCGGCTTTTCTCGGCCGTGTGCCCTTGATCGGCTTGGTCTCGACCACGCCGCCGGTCAGCTTTAAAAAGCGCTCCGGAGATGAGCTTAATATCTGCACTTCGGGAAAATTAAGGTAGCCGCTGAACGGCGCGGCATTCAATTGACGCAAGGTCTGATAGGCCACCCACGGATCGCCTTCGCAAGCGGCGACAAAACGCTGCGCCAAATTAACCTGATAACAATCACCTTCCTTAAGGTAATGTTTAATCCGGTCAAAAGCGGCAATATAAAAATCTTTGTCCATGTTGGCCGTGATTGCACCGACGACCTTAAAGTCATGCTCAGACTGCATTGCCGGCGGATGGCTAAATTGCCGGATTAAGGCCAGCCATTGTTGCGGTTCGCATTGCCCTATCAGATAACTTTTTTGCTGCTGATGGTCGACGACCACCGCCCATTGATAAATGCCCACCGCCATTTCGGCAATATGCTCGGCATCGTCGGCGGTAACCGGCAGCGTTTCCAGACGGCGAGCCAAATCGTAAGCAAAATAACCGATGGCGCCGCCGTTGAACGGCAGCTCAGTTGGCGCAAAATCGGGGTATAAAGCCAGCTGCTGTTTAACTAAATCGAACGGATTTTTAGTGGATGTCAGGCGCTGACCGTTGCTGGTAATTTCTGTGGTATCGCCATGCGTAACCAGGGTGCATACTGGTTCAGCCGCAATAATATCGTACCGTCCCTGATTACTGTGGGGAAAACCGCTGTCCAGAAAAACCGCCCAAGCTTGGCCGGCATAAGCGGAAAACAGTGCAGCGCTGTCGGTAAAATACGGCAGGGCGGCAATAAGTTGATTGGGTGACGGCATTTTTAATGTGATTCAGTGCCCACGAAAAGTAAGCATGGCATGAGCCATTTTTCGTACTTTTGGTGAATAGAATTTTTAGAGGGGAGGCAATATCATTTGCCGATAAACTGCCCGAATGCACGGCTGCCTTCGCCCGTTTCAATGGTCTTTATGACTTGCAGGGTTCTGGCATCCAACACCGACACCGTGCCATCAAACCAGTTAGCCACGTAAACATGGCGGTCGTCTGGATGGGTGCCAATGCCTTCGGGCTTATCGCCTACGGGAATCAGGCCAATTTCCTTTAAGGTTTCGGTATCAATCACAGAAACCGAACTGTCATCCTGATTAGTCACCAGCAAGCGGCTGTCGTTCAACGCAAGCGTTGCCGCGTAAGGCCGCATATTGACCTTGACCGTGGCAATCGGTTTCATCCGCGCTGTTTCGATAACGGTAACATCATCGCTTCTGACATTGGCGACATAAATCCGCTCGCCCCGCGCATCGATAGTCAATCCAAACGGATGGCTGCCAACGACTACGGTTTGGGTAACGACGAGGCTATTCAGGTCGATTTTAGACACTGAATCACTGATACGGTTGGCTACATACAGCCAGCGCTTATCAGGACTGACCACCAAACCCGAGGGCGATTCACCCACGCTTATGGTTTTAATGGTTTGCAAACTGACCGCATCAATCACCGACACGTTATTTTTATACCAGTCCGCCACATAAATGCGTTTGCCATCGGGAGCGACAGCAATACCCAGCGTGCCATCATTGACTACCACCGTTGCGATAACCTCGCGCTTTTCGCCATCGATGACGGCGAAACCTTTGGCTTCAGGCGTACTGACATATATTTTGCTGCCATCAGGCGCCACCGCCACGCCGGCCGGTTTTCCGGCAACAGCAATGGTGTCGACGACTTGGCCGCTTGCGGTATCAATCACCGAAACGCTATCAGCCAACTGGTTGCTGATATAGGCAAAGCTTGCCGCTCCCAGCTCACGCCCCTTGCCTACGTCCTTGTAGGCAAAAGGTTGGGCAACAACGGGGGCTGATAAAAAAGCTGTAACGATAGTCATCGCTACAGCTTTATCACCAAAGAGGGTGCGTATGCAGCAAACCAGCCGGGAGCGGGTGCGGCGATAGTTCGCTTGGAACATTTACTTTTCAGCCAGCGTTTTCAGGTTTAACAGACCCGTTTCCAAAACCGCTTTAATCGCCGTATTAGCGGCTGTTTCGTTCATTTCTTCCGGTGGATTGTTGTTCATGTAAGCGCGGTAATAACCGGCTTTCCAAATCACTTCAGTTTTACCGCCTTTATCGGCTAATTCGATGCTGGCAGCGTAGTCATTAACCGGTAACGCAGGCACTTTTTCTTCAGCACCGGCATGAGTGATGGTTTTAGCCGTGCTCATTTCAGTGATTTTGTAAGCATAAGTCATTTTTTTATCGTCATGCTTTTTTAATTCTTCGGTAATGGTGCTGCCGTCATTTAAGCTCAACACACGGGTTGCGCCTTTTTCATTACCGCCTTGCACAGTGGTATTAGCAATCGAAGGATGCCAGGACATATCGCCAAAATCCTTAATGATAGCCCAGACTTTTTCAGCAGGCGCATTGATAGTGATTTTTTCTTCAGCCTTTTGACGCACAGGGCCATGAGCGCTGGCTATTGCAGTAAAAAAGAACAGCAAAACTGAAACAAACAAAGTGATTTTCTTCATATTAACTTACCTTTCAGGGACATAAAAAACTAAAGCGCGCATTATATGACAACAGCGCACTACAAGCATCTGCTTAAACGGATTTTAGGAATAAGTAATGTATCTAGGGAGAAACGGAGACGCGTCAGCCGTCAAAAATAAAACGCCACAGACTGCATCTTTTCATCTGCAAATCTGTGGCAATTCGACACGCTGAATACTTACAAAACAACTGCCATTAATTTAAATGGGCACAATCAACATAGGAGGGATGAATGGTAACCATAGCCACGATGCGGTGTTTCTGATTGTGCGTACTATCTGGTCCCTCTGCTTCACCTAAGGTTTTAATGTTCAGTTGCTCCCTCTTGGCGCCATATTTGATCAACATGTCACTGACAGACGCCGCCCGTCTTTCCGATAAGCGTTGATTGCTTCCCGCGCTGCCAACCGTATCGGTATACGCCCGTATCTCCGCGCTAACATTAGGATGAGCTTCCAGATAACTACCTAAGATAGCCAGCTCATGTTGATCGGTTTTATAGGGTATCGCGCTGCCGGTCGCAAAAAATACCGCGCTATATTGACCGGAGACCGGTTCATCAGCCAAATGATTAGGCCCATGCACCTCGGTCAGCCACTGACACAGTTCTTTCTCCGAGGCCAAACGGTGTTGTGCGGCTGTCTGCGCCGCATCAATGGCTTGCTGGTGTTCATTAATATTCCAGTAATGATCATTTTGCCAGTGCCCTAGAATCCTGTTAGCATCTTCCAACTTTTTCTCGGCCAACGCCTCATGATAAACCGATTGACGGTAATGCCCGGCATTAGCCGCATCAATCCCCGCAGTTAGACCTGGAATATCTTTTTGTGGTGGCGCACTGCACGCGGCAAGAGTCGCGGCTAATAAGGCAAATGGCACATAAATAAATGTCTTGTTCATAAGTTTTATCCTTTTTCAGTCTTAATCCATGCGCCCTGTTTCTGGAGCACGAATGCAATGATTGTCTAATGGCGATAATGCTATCTATTTACCGTCATCTAAGGGTCCGTAACTGGTCCAGAAACCCGGCAAATGCTGGCCAAAATAGCGGGTATCTTCACTAAACCTATCCCACACGTACGGCGGCGAAATATAATCGCTAGTCGGAATAGGTGCGGTAAGCAGCTCGACTGCGCCGACAGTCGTCCGGCTCACGGCGTGGCCGACACCCCGCAAAACACCCCAGGTTAAGCCGACAAAAATATTATGTTCATGACTGATATTGACAATATTTTTCGGTAGCTCAATAAAACCAGTCGTTGTATTAGCTAAGCCCTGAGTAAATCTGGAGCCGACACCGGATATATAATCATGGCCATCCGCATAAGCCGATCCAGTTGATAACACTGCGCTGCAAATAACGCAGGCAGTAAAGAGGTTTTTCTTATTCATTATTAACTCCTCGCTAAACATTTAATTTACCGGATCTTTTATCTATCCAAATTAATATAAATCCGGCACTGAATTAAGGAAATCAATGCGCTTAACTCCCTTCAGTTAACGCTTAATACGATGACTTAAGCCTCAACTTTACCTTGCTTAAGTCAATAGTATTGCGCCTAACACTAGTTCAACATTAAGTTTCTGTCAATTCAGTGCAACTACCGATTTATTAGCAATAATAGCCAATTTATCCGATTCAATCCCAAGCAATAACTCACCTTTTAACAAACCGATCAATTCATTACCCGCCATATTAAAACGCCAACCATGCAACAACAGACACTCCTCGTCATCATTAAACATCAGCACTTCCAAATCTTTCCGGGTCGCGAGGATAATCGGGTTTAATGAGTTTTCTTCGGCGCGAATTCTAACCAGCGCGGTTAAAATATCCAGTATCGCTTCTTGTTGTTGCGTTTTTTTAGCAGGACGGCCGTTTTCATTCAACGGTATCGGCGCCCTCTCTTTGGCCGCCGTAATCAACTGACACAGCTCAGCGCCATAACGATTAACCGCGCGCTCATTAATGCCACGGACATTGGCTAATTCAGTCACCGTTTCCGGCTGCAATTTAGCCAAATCAAACAACAATTCATCACGCAACAGCCAAGTCTTGGGGCGGTCTTCCGCCTGCGCAGTTTTTTCCCGCCATTCAGCCAGCGCCTGGACAATCGATAATTGCCTGCCGGTCAGCTTGTTTTTGCCTCTGATTTTTAACCACGCCTGCTCAGGCCTGACCTGATAAAGATCCGGGTTGCTCAGCTCAGCAAAGTCACGCTCCAGCCAATCGGCGCGGCCTAGCTCGTCTAATTTCTGCAACATCAGTTGATAAATCTGGCACAAATAAATCACATCATCAGCCGCATATTGAATCTCGGCCTCAATCAGTGGCCGTTTGCTCCAATCTGCACGGGTATGCGCCTTATTTAAATTGACATTTAACAAACTGGAAACCAGCATGGCATAACCCGGATTTTCTTGAAAACCCAACAGCGGCGCAGCAATTTGCGTATCAAACAGCGGCTCGGGTATTTTTCCGGTCAATTGATAAAAAATTTCTAAATCCTGGCGACAAGAATGAAATACTTTCACAATGGCGGGGTTATAAAGCGCCTCAAAAAGAATATCCAGCGATGGCAAGGCAATAGGGTCAACGCAAGCCACCCATTCAGGCGTGGCTATTTGCAGTAGGCAAAACTTCGGATAATAGGTTTTCTCCCGTAAAAACTCGGTATCAAGAGCCAGCCACGATTCTTTTTTTATTTGTTCGCACAGTTGCGCCAACTGGGCTGGGGTATTGATATACTGGATATTGCATCCCTTTGTTTCTCTGGCAGTCAGAGCTTTTACATTGTCATTCATTAAAAATATGCACCCATTATGTAAGCAGTTTGAATGCTAACCCATAGAAACCAAGCAACTGATAACCAAGGAATAGCGTGTTGTTCATTATTATCAGCCCGATAAATTAGCGAACCCGCAAAAATAATTAGCCATTAAGACTTAAGGCGATTTTTTGCGAACGAGTTAACTTGGCGGAAAGGTTTATTAACAAGCGGTTAAGTTCATATAATAACTCGCCAGCCGCCAGTTTAGCAGTAAAAAATGACGGCGGGCATTCGTTCATAGCGCATGCCGATAAACGAATAAGCACAGGTTAGCACCTCAACACATAACATGCGCCGAATAGGCATTCAACGTTACAATGGCACCTATGAATACAAATCTCACTCCCTTCTCAGCACTGACTCCCGACCTGATTTTAACTGCGCTTGACGGTGTCGGCCTCCCTAGCGACGGCCGTTTGCTCGCACTTAACAGCTATGAAAACCGGGTCTATCAGGTCGGCATGACTGACGCCTCCTTTATAGTGACCAAGTTTTATCGACCCGAACGCTGGACAACGGCGGCCATTGCTGAGGAACATAACTTCGTGCAGGAATTGTTTGATGCTGAAATCCCTGTAGTTCCGGCGTTGCCCTTTGGCGATAAACAAACCTTAATCCAGGCCGACGGGTTCCGTTTTTCGGTATATCCACGACAGGGCGGCCGGGTGCCTGAACTTGAAGGCCGGGACAAGCTGGAATGGATGGGGCGGCTGATTGCGCGTATTCATGCCGTCGGCGCGCTAAAACCTTTTCAACAACGGCCAACGCTGGATATAGCCGGTTTTGGCGACGAACCCCGCGCTTTTTTGCTGGCGCATGATTTCATCCCCGCCGATTTAGTTGCCGCCTACCGCAGCGTGACCGAACATGCACTGGCTGGCGTAAGGCGTTGCTTTGAGCGAGCAGGAGCGGTAAAAAGCCTACGCTTGCATGGTGACTGCTATCCCGGCAATATTTTATGGACGGATGACGGCCCGCATTTTGTCGATTTCGACGATAGCCGGATGGGGCCTGCGATACAGGATTTATGGATGTTGCTGTCCGGTGACCGCGCCGAAATGACCGTGCAACTGAATTATTTGCTGGCGGGTTATCGGACATTTTACGATTTCGACAGCCGAGAATTGCATCTGCTTGAAGCCTTGCGCACGTTGCGTCTGATTCATTATTCCGCCTGGATTGCAAGGCGTTGGGATGACCCCGCGTTTCCAATGGCGTTTCCGTGGTTCGACACCCCGCGTTATTGGCAGGATAGGATTATTGAACTGCGCGAACAAATCGCGTTAATGGATGAAGGGCCGCTGGAGCTGGCTTAAAACATTTCATCCACGAAAAACACGAAAATTTCGTGGCTTTCGTGCTTTTCGTGGACTCTATCTTTTACAGGCCATGATTATCAAGGGATGTCATTTCTCGGAAATAGCCTAAGTTCTCGGTTTTCGTTTTTTGCAATCAAAGTCTGCATATCGGCCTATTTCTCGCCTAACATTAAGCTGAAAACCTTACCGTTCAAAGTACACACAATTATTTCGTCTACTTTTTTTTCGTGCTTTTCGTGTCTTTCGTGGACAAGATTAATAGCTTCTCTGACGCATCAGCATGGTTTTCACCGGATTGAATGTTCTTCGATGCACGTCTAAAAAACCAAACCGCTCAATCTCGGCCAAATGCTGCCTGGTGCCATAGCCTTTATGCAGATGAAACGAAAAATCGGGATAGCGCTGGTGATAGTCAAGCATCAATTTATCACGCTCGACTTTCGCTAAAATAGAAGCCGCGCTGATCGCCTGCACTTTGCTGTCACCTTTAACGATAGCCTGTGCGGGCATAGTCAAATCGGGCAGACGATTGCCATCGACCAACACTTCCTCAGGCTGAATAGACAAACCTTGCACTGCTCTTTGCATAGCCAGCAAGGTTGCCTGCAAAATGTTAAGCCGGTCAATCTCTTCGACACTGGCGGCTGCAATCGACCAGCTTAAAGCGGCTTCTTTAATAAGGATGTAAAGGCTGTCCCGCTTGCTTTCGCTCAAGGTTTTGGAATCGGCCAAGCCGACAATGGGGCGTAGGGGATCAAGAATAACTGCGGCGGCAAACACCGGCCCTGCAAGCGGCCCACGGCCTGCTTCGTCAACACCGGCAACAAGAATTTTTGTTGAAAACACGTCATCCATAACAGCTTATATACCCGTGAAAAAAATCATTTTCATGAACAATAGCTTTAACGCAATATACCTCGGCTTACATTACGCAAAAAGCTAACCATGTCGGATAACTCCTTGCTGTCGCCGGCCATATCTTCCATTTGCTCAATAGCATCTTCCAAACGCAAATTCATCTTATAGATGATTTTATAGGCCTTCCTGATTAGCCTAATGTCTTCGGGCGAAATACCGTTACGCTCCATGCCGACCGAATTGATGCCATGCGGCCGGGTTGGCTTGCCGCCGACCATGACAAACGGCGGAATGTCCTGGGTGATCGCGCTACCCATAGCCGCAAAGCTGTAGCGCCCGATCTGTGTGAACTGATGCACCAACGTAAACCCGCCCAAAATGGCATGGCTATGCAGATGCACATGACCGGCTAACGACGCCCCATTGGCCATAATGACGTGATCGCCGATAATACAATCATGCGCCACATGGGTATAAGCCATAAACAGATTATCACAGCCTATTTTGGTCAGGCTTTGATCCTGCTTCGTCCCCCGGTGCATGGAGGTATATTCGCGTATGGTGTTTCTGTCGCCAATTTCCAGGCGGGTTATCTCTGCCGCATACTTTTTGTCTTGCGGATCTTCGCCGATGGAGGTGAACTGATAGATGCGGTTCTGCTCACCTATGGTCGTCGGCCCTTTAATAACAACGTGAGAACCTATCACTGTACCGGCGCCGATTTTCACATCAGCCCCTATGACAGAAAAAGCACCAACCGATACGCCATCGGCCAGTTCAGCCTTGCTATCAACTATCGCTGTTGAATCAATCAAAACTAATTCACCACCGCTGCGCATCTGATTTCGGCACTTGCGACAAACTCCCCGTCAACTTCTGCACGACATTCAAATGCCCAGATATTACGTTTGCTTTTAAGGAATTTTGCTTCCAGCATCAATTGATCGCCCGGCACAACGGGGCGTTTAAACTTGGCTTTATCAATACCAACCAGATAATAAATCATACCGGCCAATTCGTCCCCGGCTGTTTCTGAAGCGAGCAAACCGGTCGATTGAGCCAACGCTTCCAAAATCAGCACACCCGGCATAATCGGTTTTTGCGGAAAATGTCCTTGGAAAAACGGTTCGTTATAGGTCACGTTTTTCACGCCCAACAGCCTGACGCCGGGTTCGCACTCAATAACTTTGTCGACCAATAAAAAAGGATAACGATGGGGTAAGAATTCTTGTATTTGTAAAATATCTAGCGTAATAGACATATATGGGGATGCTTCTTTAAGAGTTGAATGCGAAAAAGGGGTTATATAGGCTAATTATTCGGGCATGGTTGACAATTTTTTCTGGACTTGACTGGTAATATCAATTTTATCGCTGGCATAAATAACACCATCAGTCAGTAGTAAGTCGAATTTTTGATCTTTGGCTATTTCCCGAATGGCCTCAACGATACGGCGTTGCAACTTACCTAATTCCTCATTACGACGCACATTAAAATCCTCGCTAAATTCCTGCTGAGCTCTTTTTGCATCCCGTTTCTTATTTAAAATGTCTTTTTCCAGATTAGACCGCGCAGACTCGCCCATTACCGCGGCATCTTTGGCCATACGCTCGTCCATGCCTTGGATTTCTTTTTGCTGGGACACTAATTGTTTATCACGCGGCGAAAATTCTTGTTCCAAACGCTTTTTGGCTTTTTCTGCCTGCGGTGCTTTCTCAAGAACAGCCGGTATATTGACAAAACCAATTTTTAACTCCGCATAACTCACATTGGCGGCGAGCAATAATCCTAAAAATAAGGCAATTTTTGTTTTCATTGTTAAACAGTTCTCGGGTGAAATTAAAATAATTAAAAAGACAGTGACTAAAAATTTTGACCAAAATTAAATTGAAACATCTGGGTTTGATCCTCTATTTCGCCGCCCGTGTAAGGAGTAGAGCCCGAATTAATCGGCACTGCCGCACTGACAGACAAGGCACCAAAGGGCGATAACCATTCACCGGAAAGACCGACAGAATATTTCATATTGTCGACTTTAAAGCCATTATTAATTGACCCGGCATCGACAAACGTTCCGAGCCTAACTGATTTTGTCTCTGCCATAAAAGGCACCGGAAAAAACAGTTCGGCATTACCGATAATCTTGCTGGAGCCACCTAACGGATTACCATTAGAGTCTCTAGGCCCTACGGTATTATTTCTAAAACCCCGTATGGAACCGGTACCGCCGCCAAAATAATTTTCAAAGAAAGGCAATTCGTTAGTGTTGCTGTAACCATCGCCGTAAGCCGCTTCGCCATGCAATCTGAAGGTGAAGTCCTTAGCTAAGGGAAAATAAAGCTGGTGCTTATAACTTAATTTGTAATATTCCAGATCGCTACCGGGGACTGTGGCCAATGCAGAAAACCGCTGTTGTCCGCCCTGGCTCGGAAAAATTGCCCGATTCAGCGTGTCATGCGTCCAACCTATTGCCGGCGACAAGGTCAAAAATGAATCGCCTTGCTCTTTAATAAAATCACGAATTTCTAAAGACGAATAATCAACGGCAGTTAAATTGGTATTTTTTAAATCCAAATCAAAACGCAGCTGATCGAATTCATTCAACGGGATACCGAAATTGATGCCCGCATTGGCTACATCAGTTGAGTAATTAGCAATGTTAATCTGCCCGGCGTCACGCTTGGTATAACCCAAGTTGTAACCCTGACTGACACCATCGACAGTAAAATAAGGGTTAAAAAAACCGAACTGATAATTGGTAGAATAACTACTGTTATTAAAGGCAATATTGACGCGTTTGCCCGAACCAAAGACGTTATCTTGGGCGATATTGGCATTCAATACAATGCCTTGAACCTGAGAATAACCGACCCCTGCCGACAAATTGCCGGAAGGTTTTTCTGTTACCGAATAATTAACATCAATCTGGTCGGCCGTGCCTGTAACCGGCGGCGTTTCAACATTGACATCTTCAAAATAACCCAAGCGCTCCAGTCGCGTTTTCGAGCGTTCAATTTTTGAACTAGACGCCCAACTGGACTCCATTTGCCGCATTTCCCGGCGCAACACTTCATCGCGGGTTTTGGTATTGCCTTTCATGTTAATGTGCCTAACATAAACGCGCTTACCCGGATCAACGAAAAAAGTCATATCGACTGTTTTTGCTGCTTCATTAATTTCCGGCACCATGTTGACATTGGCAAAGGCATAACCGTCATCGCCTAAACGATCAGAAACCGCTTTCGATGTTTCAGTGGCGTTTTTTCTGGAAAAAATCTCTCCCGGCCCAATTTTAACCAATTTAATCAGTTCTTCAGGCGCCACCACCAAATTGCCCGCTAACTTGACTTTTTCCAGCGTATAAACCGCGCCTTCTTTGACATTAATAGTGACGTAGATGTCTTTTTTATCGGGAGTAATGGCGACTTGTGTAGACTCGATATTAAAGTTGATATAGCCGCGATCCAAGTAATAAGAACGCAAAGACTCCAAATCGCCCGATAATTTTTGTTTGGAATACTGGTCATTCTTGGTATAGAACGACAGCAAATTAGAGGTGCTTAATTCAAGGTTTTTCAACAAGGTTGCATCATCAAAAACAGTGTTACCGACAATATTAATCTGCTTGATTTTGGCGACCCTGCCCTCAGAAATTTTGATCTGTATGCCGACCCGGTTGCGGGTAAGGTCGGAAACCTCGGTGGTGATTTTCAGGCCGTATTTACCGTGACTAAAATATTGGCGGCTCAATTCCTGCTCCACCTTATCCAGCACCTGCTGGTCAAATACCTTGCCTTCTTCCAAGCCGATTTTTTTTAGGGCCTTAGTCAAGTCGTCTTTACTTAAATCTTTATTGCCTTCAAAAACGATTTTTGCGATGGAAGGGCGCTCAACCACATTAACAATCAGCGTTGCCCCTTCCCTTTCCAGGGAAATGTCCTTAAAAAATCCGGTCTTGAATAAGGCCTTAATCGCTGGCGCTACGTTATCTAGGGAAAACCGTTCGCCCACACTAACCGGGAGATAGTTATAAACAGTACCGACAGAGATACGCTGCAAGCCTTTGACTTTAATGTCCTCGACAATAAACTCTTCATCGGCTTTGGCCACTTGCGCAACAAGTAGGAATAGCAGTAGCAAGCGAGAAAAAGTAGTTAGTTTCATGTAGGAGTCTAAAAGTAAAACAGCATAATTTTGATATTTAAAAGCTGGCGGATTATATCACAGTAAATAAGTAAACGAAGTTAAGCCCGGTGAATTGGAAAACTAAGCACCTCATCAATAGCTGAACTGCCAGACAATAGCATCAGTAAACGATCCAAACCTATCGCCATGCCTGAACAGTGCGGCAAGCCCGATGCCAGTGCCGCAAGCAGACGCTGGTCTTTAACCGTGACCGGCAATTTTTGTTGTTGCCTGACCGCCAATTCCTTATCGAAACGCTTATTTTGCTCGTCTGCATCGGTCAGTTCATGATAGCCATTGCCCAACTCAACGCCATTAATAAACACTTCAACCCGGTCAGTAATCAAGGCATTATGTTCATTGATTCTGGCCAAAGACGACTGACAAGCGGGATAGCCGTAAACCATGCACAGCGCGTTATTGCCCAAATGCAGTTGCACCTTGTGGCTAAACAAAAAATCCAACCATAAAGCGTGGTCGTGCCCGCATATAGTGACTGCTTCGGGTAATTCGGATTGCCGGGCATAAGCGCAATAATCAGGGTAGGAAAACACCAACGGGTCTAATCCGGTATGCGAAAAAAACGCGTCCTGATAACTGACCCGCTGTGTTTCCTGCAACGGCTGCGCCCTAAACAAATGATTGATCAATCCGGCGATTTCATCCATCAGCTGGGGCAGGCTAAAACCGACCCGATACCATTCCAGCATCGTAAATTCGGGATTATGAAAGCGCCCCGACTCGCCGTTCCTGAACGCTTTGCCGATTTGATAAATACAGCCGCTACCGGCGGCAAGCAGCCGTTTCATTGCAAACTCCGGCGATGTTTGTAAAAACAGCGTTTGCCGCACAGGCAATAAACGGTACTCGGCGGTAAAAAATTCCAGCTGCGGATCGGTGCCGATGCTGTGACTTAACAGCGGCGTTTCCACTTCCAGCACCGCCCGGTCGGCAAAAAACCGGCGTATTTCGGCAAGCATCCGCGCCCTTAACTGCAACAACTCAATGGCGCAACTCGGCCGCCAATCCTGCACCACTATTCTTTTACGCGAGAAACGTATTCGCCGGTACGGGTATCGACTTTAATCATTTCACCCTGCTGTACAAACAAAGGCACCCTGACCACAGCGCCTGTATCTAAAGTGGCCGGTTTGCCGCCGCCGCCCGAGGTATCGCCGCGCACGCCCGGATCGGTTTCCACAATGGTCAGCTCAACAAAATTAGCCGGGGAAATGGCAAGCGGCGCATCATTCCACAAGGTGACCGTGCAGGAATCCTGATCTTTAAGCCATTTGCCGGCATCGCCGACCACTTTTTCATCAGTCTGATACTGTTCAAAGGTATCCGGCACCATAAAATGCCTAAATTGACCATCGTTATATAAGTATTGCATCTCGACATCGACCACATCGGCGCCTTCCAGCGACTCGCCTGATTTAAAGGTTCGCTCCATGACCCGGCCTGTTTTCAAATTCCTGATTTTGACCCGGTTAAAAGCTTGGCCTTTACCCGGTTTTACGAATTCATTTTCAATAATTGCACAGGGATCGTTATCCAACATAACTTTTAACCCGGCTTTAAACTCACTAGTACTATAAATGGCCATTTTATCCTCAAAGATGACAAACAATGTAAAACCTAGGCATTATAATAGAGCCAACAAGCGATAGAAACTTTAAAAAACCCAACTCATGCCCGAAGCGCAATCCGAACTCCAGCACTTTGCCAAAAACTGGCAACAACAACTTGCCGACGCTTTTACCGATATTGATGAGCTCTGCCGTTATTTGCAGCTGTCGCCGGACGACTTGCCGGTTTCGCACGCAGCCACCTTAAACTTCCCGTTACGGGTGCCGTTAAGTTTTGCCGCCTGCATGGAAAAAGGCAATCCGCACGACCCTTTATTACGCCAAGTATTGCCGGTTAAAGACGAATTATTAAGCTACTCCGGCTTTAGCAATGACCCGGTTGGCGATCTTGCCGCCGCCAGCCAAAACGGTGTTTTACACAAATACCACGGCCGGGTTTTGTTGATTAACACCGGCAGTTGCGCGATCAACTGCCGCTATTGTTTCCGCCGCAATTTCCCCTACGCCGACTTACAACTGAGCAAGCAAAAGGAAGACGCGGCCATGCAGACCATACAAGACGACACCAGCATTTCGGAAGTCATTTTAAGCGGCGGCGACCCCTTGCTGCTCAGCGATGCCAGATTAGCGCGGCTGATCCAACAACTGAACACCATCGGGCATATACAACGCATCCGTATCCATAGCCGCCTGCCTATCGTGCTGCCCGCGCGCATTACCGACGAATTACTTACTGTATTGAAACAGAGCCCCAAGCAATTCATCATGGTCATGCACTGCAATCATGGCAATGAAATCAATCCGCGCGTCATTAATGCCTGCACTCGGCTAAAAAACAGCGGCATCAGCTTGTTCAACCAATCCGTGCTGTTAAAAGGCGTCAATGACCAAGCACAAATTTTATGTCACTTAAGCGAACAACTGTTCAGCCACGGCATTATTCCCTATTATCTGCATCTGCTGGATAAGGCTAGCGGAACCGGCCATTTTGAAGTTTCCGAGACCGAGGCGCTGGTACTGATGCGCCAGATTCAAGCCGTCTTGCCCGGTTATCTGGTGCCAAAACTGGTCAAAGAACAAGCCGGCGGCGCCTCCAAACAACCTATTTTTTAACGTCCGGCATTTACATCGCAGTCATTTTTTTCTTGCCTGAACAGCCATGATGACTTGAGCTTTTGACCCATACACGATAATATTGATTCAACACTACCTTGGAGCCCAACACGATGAATATCCTAAAAACACCCTTACGCAAATCAATCCTGACCGCTCTCGCTGCTCTCGTTTTACCTTTTGGCGTACAAGCAGCTGCCGACAACGCTAAAGACATGCACCAATTATTCGAGGACAACTGCGCCAGTTGTCACGGCTCGGATCACGGCGGCTTTCTGGCGCCGGCATTGAACTCGGAAACACTAAAAGGCCGCAGCCCAACCGCCTTACGCAGCCTAATCATGACCGGCAGTTTCGATACCCTGATGCCTCCGTTTTATGGCCGCCTGACCGATGACCAAATTCGCGGTCTGGTGAGTCATTTGCAAACCACGCCGAAATTGGCCAATCCCAGCTGGACGATAGACGACATCAAAAAATCGATCAAAGTCTATGTCAGCGACGAAAGCACCCTGCCTGACAAACCAACCTATGCCATCGACAGCATGGATGACGTCATCGGCGTTGCCGCTCGCGGCAAATACGGACGCGGCTCGGGCTCCAAAGCGGTATTTATCAACAGCACCACGCACAAACAAATCGGCGAAATCCCTACCGGCACCGCCGCACATATCATCGACTATAACCCCGCCAACCCGCGCTGGGCTTATATCAAAACCGACACCGCCGAAATTTTTAAAGTCGACTTATATTCGATGCAAGCCGTGCGCAGCGTTAAAACCGGCTACAACGGCCCAGGTCTTGGCGTATCGCGTGACGGCAAATACATCATGGCCGGTTCCTTCGTACCGCATAACGCCGTCATCCTTGATGCCGACACTCTGGAACCGCTGAAAACCTTTGAACTGGAAGGCATCGACCCCGATGGAAAAATGGTCTCCTCCGATTCCGGCATGGTCATCGGTACGCCTTTTGACGACATTTTTGCCATTGCCCTGGAAAATGCCGGTCAAGTGTGGGTGGTTGATTTAAAAGAAGGTTTCCCGGTCACTAAAATCACTGACGTTGGCCGTCATTTGCATGACGCGTTCTTATCCCACGGCGGCCGCAAACTGATGATTGCCTCTTATGACGATAGCATCGTAGCTGCGATTGACTTGAAAGAGCGCAAAATCATCAAAAAACTCGAAGCCGGTTGCGTACCGCATGTCGGCGGCGGTTCAGCGGTTGAAGTTGATGGCCGCACCTTAGGTTTCGGCACCAACTTCGGCGATTGCGACAAAACCGTGGTCAGCGTTTGGGACTTGGACAAAATGGAAGTGGTCAAACAAATCCCGGTTGCCGGCGGCACCGAATCTCCTGCAGCCCACGCCAATGCGCCTTACGTCGCGGTAGACATTATTTCCAAAGACCGCAGAGCGCGTACTGTCCAATTAATCGACAAGAAATCGCTGGAAGTCGTTAAAACGCTTGATGTAGGTGGTCACGCCTATTTCCCCGAATACAGCGCCGATGGTAAATTCCTTTACGTCAGCGCCGGTTACAGCGGTGATGAAGTGGTGGTTTATGATTCTACATCGTTGCAAAAAGTCGCTTCCGTATCGATGGAAAGCCCAGCCGGTATCTTTTCCCACGGTCGCGTCAGATACATGACCCGCGGCCTTTCTCCTGACGAAGCTACCGCTCCTGCTAACGCACCTCGCCTACGTCCTGTAGGCGAAATGAAAGGGGCGAAATAATGAAACTGACCCTCGTTACTGCCTCATTGCTGCTGGGTTTGGCGTCCACCTCAAGCGTCAATGCAGCCAGCATTTATGCCGGACAAGCCAAAGCTGCTGCGGTGTGTTCGCAATGTCACGGCATTAAAAACCCCTCAGCCGAAGCGCCTTTCCCGCCATTAGCCGGGCGCGATGCCGATTATTTAAAAACCGCGCTCAAACAATACCGGGATAAAACCCGTCAGTCCGACATTATGAACGCAATCGCAGGCTCCTTAAGCGATGACGACATCAGCAATGTTGCGACCTACTACGCCCGGCTAAAACCTTAATTTCATGAAAAAATGGCTGCTTTTAATGTTAACCGCGACCTCAGCTATTGCCGGTGAACCCTCACCGGAAAGGCAAAACGTCATCCGCAATCTGCTCAATCACGATTGCGGCGCGTGTCACGGCTTAACATTAAAAGGCGGTCTAGGCCCCGCCCTATTGCCCGAAGCACTGGCCGACAAATCGGATGATTTTTTGATTACCACTATTCTTAACGGACGCCCGGGCACCGCCATGCCGCCCTGGCAGCCTTTCATGACCCGCGACGAAGCCGCTTGGCTGGTCGGTATTTTGCGCAAACAGGCCAGTAAATGAAAACCTACAGTTTATTGTTTTTACTGTTCATCGCCATCACTCAAGCCCATGCCGAAACCCGCATTGCCATTTTGGATTTTGAACTCCATGACTTGACCATGAAGCCCCGAACGGATGAGGAAATTGCCAGAACCGCCAGCATCAAGCCGTTGCTGGAACAGGAATTAAAAAGCGCTGATTATCGCATCATCCCTATTGATTTAGCGGCTCAAACCAAAGCCAATAGTGGTTTTGGTTATTTATTCGATCATGATGACGTCGCCGCCAACCTGGGCAAAACAGCCGGTGCTGATTATGTGTTAGTCGGTAGATTGCATAAACCCAGCTATTTATTCGCCTACATCATGGGTCATTTAATCCGCGTCAAAGACGGTCAATTAATCGGCAACTACATTTCCGAAACCAAAGGTGGCGATGAAAAACTGACGCGTAAAGGCGTTGAAAGCCTTGCCGTCAAAATCGATCAAGAGCTGGATAACCGTTACACCCCGCCACCGCCTAAAGATAAATCTTTGCGCTAAGTTTGCCCTAGTGGTTATGCGGGTGTTTTTACTATTTTAAACTCGATGTTCAAGTTTTTAAATTTTCCCCAGCCTGCCCCTTGTAAACCTCATTCAGCGACTCGGCACTGTAGTGAAGCCGTCGGTTCCATACGGCTTAAATTACGGCCAACCATATACTTACCCGAAGGCATTAACTGAAAAACATCATCCACAAGTCCAGCCAATTCTTTAAGCTTATCCGCAGGATTCAAAATCCTCTGGGGCTTTGATGTTTGTTTAAATGCACCCATTATTCGCCAGCATCAACTACGACACGGTTGCGCCCGCCGGCTTTGGCGCTATACATCGCGTCGTCGGCACGCCGGAAAGCTTCCTCCTCATCCGAACTGCCATCGAACAGGACTACGCCGATGCTGACCGAGCAGCGGTGTTCGACGGCATTGCTGCCGTCTGCGTCGGCGAGTTGATACAGTTGCGCCAAGCGCTCCAATATCTTGGCGGCGATGCGTTCGGCCTGAGCGCGCGCAGCCGTCTCGTCAGCATCCAGATCACCCAGCAACACGACGAATTCGTCGCCGCCAAAACGTGCCACCGTGTCGGTATCGCGCACACATTCGGCTAGCCGCCGCGCTACTTCGATTAGCAACCGGTCGCCGACCTCGTGGCCGTGGCAATCATTGAGTGGTTTGAAGTTATCAAGGTCGAGGAACATCAGTGCGCCGCGACTGCCATCACGTCTCGTCCCTGCGAGTAGGCAATCAAGACGATCCTGCAGCAACCGCCGGTTGGCCAGCTGAGTCAGTGGATCGAAGAAGGCCAATTGGCGAATCTGCTCCTCCAGCCTCAATCGCTCACTAATATCGTTGGCGAGTGAAACAATCTCACGCGGTTCGCCCGGCCGCTCAGGCAGCCAAGCATTGAACCACTCACAGGTGACCACATGATCATCACGGGTCAGGTTATCGTTGATTCTGTGCGGAAGGACTTCTTCCTGAAGCATTTGTGAAAGCTCAAACGTAAGACGATCACATTCAGTTTCGGGAATCAAGAAGTCGATATAACAGCGGCCGAGCACCTCCTCCCGTGTCCAACCGAACACGACTTCGGCCTGTCGGTTCCAGTCGGTGACGATGAAGCCCTCTCGCCAGACGATGCCGGCTGAGGCCGAGGTCTGAAAAATGACGCGGTGACGCTCCTCGCTGCGGGATTTCTCGTCCAACGCCTGCGCCAAGCGACGGTTGCTGCGATGAATGAAAAGCGCAATGCCACCGACCAAGAGCATCACGGCTACCATCACCGCCAGCGCCCAATAGATGCGGGTGAGATCAATCTTGTGTTCATGCTGATAAAAAAATTCATCGAGCGGTCGATCGAAATCGACCAAGCCGAAGCGCTGATAGGTATTGGCGATGTGCTGCCAGCGGCCGGGGTTGTTGTGGCCAATCTCAATTATTTCGGGATTAACGAGCCGATGCAACGCCTGCGCCTCATAGGCTAGGTGCTCGCGTGTCTTGTTTTGGCTGTTGTAGCGCTCCTGGATCAAATCAACGATCTCAAGCGGATGTTCGAGCGCATACTGCCAACCGCGCATCGAGGCGGCACGAAAAGCGGCAACAACCTTGGGGCGCGAAGCCTCCAGCGCCTTGTGGGTGAACAGAATGTCGCCGTAAAAATCCATGCCGTAGGTTTGCGGTTTGAGGATAGTGTAAGGCAGGCCAAGCTGATTCAGGACGAAAGGCTCATTTGACACATAGGCATAGAGTGCCTCGACACGGCGGTCGAGGAAGTCGTCCAGGTGGCGCTCGTCGGGGACAATGTGCAGCTTATCGAGCGCGATACCTTCTTCGAGGAACATCGCCTTCAATTCGATATCCTGATCGCCTGCCATCAGCGCGATCTTACCCGCCCCGGCGGTAGCGAGATCAACTGGGCGCTTATCGCGCCCATGTACGACCAGGATATTGGGCGAATGCTGGAATACCGGCCCCAGCATCAGCACTGGCTTGCCCTTGAGGTAATCGACGACGAGACTCGACACCCCGATACCGAAATCGCTCTTGCCGGATAGCACGTCCGCCACCGGGTCAACGCCGGGACCGCCTTCTTTCAGGGTGACATCGAGCCCAGCCTCGCGGTAATAGCCTTGTTGCAGCGCAGCGTAGTAGCCGGCAAATTGGAACTGGTGCATCCAGCGCAGTTGCAACGAGACAGACTCAAGCGCGAGCGCAGATGACGCGCGGCAAAGGGTGATGAGGACAATCGCAAGCCCGCACCAAGCAGACCTGCTAGGCAAGAAGCGTGTTGGCGCTGTCATTGGAAGACAAGGACTTCGATGTTAAATGCAATATCGCTAAGTGTTTGTTGATCGGCGCTGTTTATATCAAGAAACAAGGATTCGGCTTTTTTTACTGTCGTCATGTTGCTATACCCATTTATCATTTAGATTCTTAACCAAGACACAAGGGAATCTTGCCAATGAGTAAGAATCCAACAAATTAGTAAAAATATAACACAGGCTAAAAGCTGAACCTTGCACTACTTTGCACGGGTCGTTTTTAGAAATAATTTTTTGATGATAACCGCTCGATAAATAAAGATTTATAACAGCTTCGAATTATTTGAAAAAATAGTTGCTTTTTATTTTATGTTGGTCTGACCGGGAATACCAATGGTTGTAGCCTAATTCTTTAGCGTTAATGACAAACACAGCCCCGACATTTTTGCGTGAATAGGTCGGGTTACGGCTAGCGTCTTTTATGCCCTTTAGGGTAAACCCGAACCTTGGCTGGAACTTGGGAGCGAGAAAAGTTCACCACAGAGACACAGAGAACACAGAGCAAAACATCTCTGTGAACTCTGTGCCTCTGTGGTTAACAACTAATTTATTGTGCTCCCACAACCTTTAGGGCAAACCTACGCCAACCAGCTTGCAGGTACCTCCAGCGCCTGTAATTCAGCCACGCCGATCACCTGCACAAAATCGGCCAGCGGTATCACATCGCCGACTGACAGCGTGGGCGATCCGACTTTTTCCTGGTAAATGTCGCCGCCTATTCGACCGAGCACGATGTTGCGTACAATATTGCTGTCGCCGCTGTGGACATTACTGATCACCCAATCGTTCACGCCCGGCGCGGTCTGCAGATAAGCGATGCTGTAGTCGGCCAG
>JAUYMY010000027.1 GCA_030699385.1 Methylobacter sp. | reverse complement strand
GCGCAGTTCTTAGCGCAGCCATTTCATTTGCAGCTCGAATAATTTTTCCACAGGGCCGAGGTTTTTCAGGGGCGATAAATCGTCACCTTTGGACAGCTGCGCCTCGCTGTTAAGTAAATCACGTCAAAAGATAATTATTTTTTGTGTCGTCTCCGCAGGCGTCGGTAGCATGAGCTAAATATCCCCGTAATGAGATTTTTCTTGGACTAACGCTATAGGCTGGATAGATTTATTTTCTGGGCGATAGGTTTATGCGTCAGGGCTGAGGTGAAGCGGTCATCGTCGGTATAGATTAGTGTCGGTTCTGGCGGCGATTTTGAGCGCAACAGCCGACTGACTCTTTCTTCTGTATCAGGATGGGTTCTGAGGATTGAGGGGATGTATAAACTGCGCTCACGCCCAAATAGAACGTCTATAAGAGAGGATTCATAAATGTCCAGTTTGCGTAAAGCCATGGCCAAACCTTCAGGATCGCCGGTCAATAATGCAGCCTGATGGTCGGCATCAAATTCTCTGAGCCGCGATAATGAAAGTTGCAGAACACTCATTAGGCTGGGCGCTATGACGAGTATGCCCAAGGCAAACCAGGAAATGGTCACCAGTCCCAAAAAATATAAGGGTAAGTTGATAAAAATTAATAGGAATCCAGTCAAGGACAAGATGCTGGTGATGCGGCTAATAAGGTCGGCATAGGTCAATACGCGTACATCATTATGCTGGATGTGGCTAATTTCATGTGCCAGCACCGCGATAAGCTCGCGTGTGCTCAGGCTATTTAACAGGGCATCACTTAGGCCGATTGCCGAACTTGCCGAGCTGCCGACAGAAAAGGCGTTCATCAGTTGGCTGGGCAAATAATAAAGCGCGGGCAGGGCGGGTAATTCGGCGCGGGCAGCGAGTTCCTGGGTAATCCGATAAAGACTGGGGGCATTATTTGCCGATAGCAATTCGCCCTTATACAGCGAAAAAATTAACGAGGGCGGTATATTCGGGCTAATGGCCAGTATTAAAAGCCCTAAAAACAGGGCCCACAAAACGCCTTCAACGCCAGCCAACACAAAACCGACTAAGGATAAAATCGCGCCCATGCACAAAAATAGCGCTAGGGTATGCAAGACGTTTTTGAGTCGGTGGCTGAGCGTCATTTAGGAACCTTGGCCTGACAATGCTTCGATATTACGTTTCGCCAGATCATCAATGACGATGCTTAACGCGCCCTTTTTTTGAATTTCATCGTTAAACGTTGTGCGGTAATTGGTCACTAAGCTGACACCTTCAATGATAATGTCATAGACTTTCCATTCTCCTTTAGTGAGCAGCATTCGGTAACTCACCTCAATCGCTTGGCGGCCGGGCTGCAAAATATCTGTCCTGACCACGATTTTTCGCGCTGTATCGGGCAGTTTCAGCGGCCTAATGCGCATTGACCAATCGGTGTATTCAACAAAGGCTCTGGAGTAGGTTCGGGTTAGTAAGGTTTTAAATTCCTGTTTAAAGCGCGCCTGATCTTGGGGTGTGGCCGATCTCCAATGATTCCCCAGCACTAATTGGGCAATTTGATTGAAATCGGTATGTGGATCAATAACGCCGTTAACAAACTGTACAACCTGTGCAAAATTCTTGGTAAAAGACTTGTCTTGCATTTTTTGCTGTATTTGCGAGGAAACACTTTGTATGACTTGTTGCGGGGGCAGTAAATTCTCTGCCATCACTGTTGACATCAAGCCGAGTGTTATCGCAGAAAATAACAGCCATAGTACAACGTGGTAGGGGCGATTGCGCATAATGTGATCCGATGGATTTTGATTTTGGAATGGATGCAAAAAGTTGTAACTACTCAGCTTTTGCTAAAAATAATTAAATGGAACTCGGCAATTGCTCCTGCATCGCCTAAAGCGCCTAATTTTGGTGCTCTACCTCCTGCATAACCCACAGGGATGTTATTGCAGGAGCAAATATCTGTCCCTGCAGTCGACGGATTACACAGATAAGACAGATTTACACAGATCTTTTAAATAGGTTTTTAATCAGTGATTATCCGTCTAACCAGTGCCATCCGTGTTCTATTTTTTTCACTGAGTAGTTACAAATTATTTATACAGGGCGATTAGCTTATGCGCAACCACGCTTCAGTCTTCTGCGCTACCGATAAAACGATAGATTAACGCGCCCAGTACCGCGCCAATGATAGGCGCCAGCCAAAATAACCACAGTTGTTCAATTGCCCAGTCGCCGACAAAGACAGCAACACCGGTGCTGCGGGCAGGATTTACCGAAGTATTGGTGACTGGAATACTGATCAGGTGAATCAAGGTCAGACAAAGACCGATCGCGATAGGCGCCATGCCCTGCGGCGCACGCGTGTCGGTCGCGCCGAGAATGACCAGCAAAAACATCAGGGTCATAACAATTTCAGCGATCAAGGCGGCAAACAAGGAATAACCGCCAGGTGAATGCTCGCCATAACCATTGGCAGCGAAGCCGGCTGCAACATTGAAGTCCGCCTTGCCGCTGGCGATAAGATAAAGTACGCCGCCCGCAACAATAGCGCCAGCGATTTGAGCGATGATATAAGGCAGCAATTGTTTGGCCGAAAAGCGCCCGCCTGCCCAGAGTCCGATAGAAACGGCCGGGTTGAGATGGCAGCCTGAGATGGGGCCGATGGCGTAGGCCATGGTTAGCACGGTTAAACCAAAAGCCAGAGAAACGCCTAGCAAGCCGATGCCAACCTCAGGAAATCCCGCTGCCAATACGGCACTGCCGCAGCCGCCAAGAACCAGCCAAAATGTACCCAGAAATTCCGCAATATAGTTTTTCATGCACTTCCTTCCTTCTTTTTTTGATAACTGAAAGAGCAGTGATTTTATGGGTTTTTGACGACTTTTAAAACTTTTTATAATGACATGACGGATTAAAAAAAATTATCACCACAAAGTACACGAAGAATGAAGTTTAGGAATAAGCAATAACGGCTTGTAGACAAAGCCTGCAAGCTGGCTGTTAGCAACGTCCATATTCATCTTCGTATTGCCGGTTTTTTAAAGTTGAATAGAGGTTAGATGAACTGGCTTATGTGAACAATCGGTAGAAACACCTAATTTGGCGCTGTAGCTTTATAGGCTTACCAAAAATCCGCCTGACTCGATGGGTCCGGCGTGGGCACGATAATATTTTTTTGCAGAAAACGTTTTTCTTGTTTAATTACCGTTTCTTCTTCGGCGCGTTGTATGTTTTTAACATACACGGAAAAATCGCTGGCGAGAAAGAAAATATTGCGGCCTATATGTCCACCTAAGCCGGAAGCGACTAAGGGGATGCGTTCAGTCTGCAAAAAGGTTTTGATGAATTCGCAATTAATCTCGCCGATAGACTGTCTGCCGCGCGACTTATTTTCCAGTTTCAGCACATCGCCGCCGCCAAAGGCTTTGGCTTTTATATGGATGCGTTGCGCGCCTTGTTTCAGCATTTGATTGATCAGCAATTCCATTGCATGAATGCCATAGCGTCCGCCTTCAGAGCCTAATAAGGCGGCATTGTGCGCTGCATGTTGCTGAGCCAGCAAAAAGTGATTCATGCCGATGATGCGATTGACCGGATCGTACAAACACGCCGCTACGCAGGAGCCTAGCAAGGTGGAAATGATTTCATCTTTCCGGGTGACATAACTTTCGCCGGGGTCAATGATAATCCTCGGCAGCCCTTGATATTGCCCTATTTGCATGGTTTCTGATAAATGGAAGGCGTCACTGTGATTAATTCGGTTTTAACGCTGTGCAAGGTTTCGGAATGGCTGATAAAAAAATAGCCGCCCGGTTTTAACGCGGAAATAACGCGCTGCACTATATCTTGTTTTGTTTCGGCGTCAAAGTAGATCAACACATTGCGCAGGAAAATCACATCGAATTGGCCAAGGCTTTTAGGGAGTGGGTCTTTCAGGTTAAGTTGGCCGAAAGTGATATGGTTCCTAATTTTTTCATCTACGCGAAAATAGCCTTCTTGCGAGCGCACACCTTTCAGGCAATATTTATCCAGATAACGCTTGTCCATATTATCCAGCCTGTCCATTAGATAAACGCCTTTTTGTGCGGTTTCCAGCACATCGGTGTTGACGTCGGAGCCAAATATTTCCCAGTTTCTCATGCCCAGATTTTCAGCCAGAATCATACCAATAGAGTAACTTTCCTCGCCGGTGGAACTAGCAGCGCTCCACAGGCGGAAATTGTCACCACGCCAGGGTTTAATAATCTGATCCTGAAGAAATTGAAAATGCTTGGGTTCACGGAAAAAATAAGTTTCATTAGTGGTCAAAATATTAACCATCAATTGAAATTCGTGCGGGTATTGCCCGTTTTTTACTAATTGATAGTATTGCCCATAAGTTTGCAAACCATAATGCAATAGGCGCTTGGCTAAGCGACTGGCTACCATAATGCTTTTTTCCGGCGCCAGCGCAATGCCGGCGTGATCGTAAATTAAACGCCTAAAATGACTGAATTCTTCGGCGCTGATAGGTTCGAGACTGATAATAAAGCTCCAAGTTTAAGGTTCAAAATAGCGCCATTTGCAGTTTTTTTTTCGCTTTGCACTTGATTTTTAGGTTAGCGGTTATTTTTTACATTAACATGACAAACAGGCTTAAATACTGATAAAAACCCTCAGTTTTACAAATGAAATTGAAATGGCACTAAGTGTAAATACATACTAGACTATACGTTTTACAAGAACAACAGGGATTTTAATGCTGCACGACCAAAGTAACAATAACACCAAGTTTTTGTACGCTTTACTACCTGCGTTGCCGGTGATTCTAGGTGCTATGGCTATTATCTGGCAATACGGAGTTGGCTTATATGGAGTGATTGCTGGTTTAGCGCTGTTATGTTGCGGCGTAGGCAGTGGTTTGTTTTTGTGGCGTCGCCATGAGGACGAATTAGCGCTCGTTAATGCGCACTGGGAGGAAGATGAAAGGCGCAAAATGGAAGCCGTTGTCACCTATACCACCGAGTTGGAGCGGCTGCTGTTAACGATTACGCCAATTTTGTCGCAACATGTCATGGCCTCACGCGAACATACCGAGCAGGAGGTTATTTCGCTAACCAATCGTTTTGCCGACATGGTCACCGAGCTGCAGCTGATTGTTAACAGGGCAGACGATGCTTTGAGCGGGCAGCAACATTATCAATTAGACAATGTCATTGGCACCAGTCGCGCTTTGTTGCAACCTATTTTGGAATCGCTTAAACAGATTCATCAAGTAGAGCATCTGGCCACCGTGGAGCTGCACAAACTGACACCGCATATCGACGGGCTAAGTTCAACCGTCATCGATAGGCATAAGTTGATTGATCAGCTTAATGCGCTAGCGGCCAATGGCGCAAAGCCAGAAGATTTGCGTCAATTGGCGGATGACTGCGCGCACATCGATCAGCAACTGGCAGAAAAGGTTAATAATATTGTGACGGCTGTCAATGCCACATTAGCAACAGCAGACAGTTCTATTCTGGTTGATGATTCAACCTTGTATCAGGCCGAAGACAACGTCAAACAAACCTTAGCGCATTTATCCGAAGCCTTAGTCCATTACCGCACTGATGTCGAAGTGCTCAGGAACAACGCCGAGCAAGTCCGTAGCGAAATCAACAATGTGCTGGTTGCCTTCCAATTTCAGGATCGCGTCAGTCAGATATTGACACAAGTCGAAAATAACTTGCTGAATCTGCAAGAAACCATACAAAAAATACAACAGCAAGGTAGTGAGCGCAACGGCAATATGCTTCAAGTCGATGAGGCCGTGGAACATATAGAAGAAAACTACAAGTCGGTCAGTTCGCGGCCTAGTTCTGAGCAAGACAGCTCGGACGACTTAACTTTTTTTTAATCTAAACTTTACATTTAACAAGGCTTTAAACTTATGGCAAAAACAATTTTGATCGTAGATGACTCGGCTTCAATGCGACAGGTGGTCGGCATTGCGCTGAAAGGCGCGGGTTACGAGGTCATAGAAGCATGTGATGGCAAAGATGCGTTGAGTAAGCTGACTGGGGTTAAGATTCACCTGATTGTCAGCGATATTAATATGCCGGTTATGGATGGCATTACCTTTGTTAAGGAGGTTAAACAGCTCGATAACTATAAGTTTACGCCTATTATCATGCTGACCACCGAAATGGAAGATGACAAAAAGCGGGCAGCTAAAGAAGCGGGCGCGAAAGCCTGGGTCACTAAACCTTTTCAACCGCCCATTTTATTGGCAGCCATTGCCAAGTTAGTATTGCCTTAAAACCTTATCCGGGAGTTGTCATGAGCGCAAAAGCTAAGAAAAACGAAGGGATCTTGCAGTTGTCCATTAAGGATGACATGACTATCTACAATGCGGAGTCGTTAAAAGAGACTTTGCTGGGCTACTGTCAACCCGGTACGCAGGAACTGCAACTGGATTTGTCGGCGGTCGCCGAGATAGACAGTGCCGGTTTGCAGCTGTTGCTGTTGTTAAAGGCTGAAGCGCAACAGCGAGGCTTTATCCTGCGTTTATTACGGCATAGCGAAGCCGTGATTGAGGTTTTTGAACTGATCAAGCTGGGCATGTATTTCGGCGACCCTATTGTTATTCCTGCTAACTGGAAAAAATCATGAGCAACATCAATCCCGCACTGGAAACGTTTTCTCAAGAAGTTGACGAATTACTGACGGCGATGGAGGATGCCTTGTTAGTTTTGGAAAGTACGCCCGATGATACTGATTGTATCAATAGTATTTTTCGCGCCATGCACACCATTAAAGGCTCGTCGGGGCTGTTTGGCTTTGACCATGTAGTTGCTTTCACCCATGAAGCTGAAACCGTATTAGACCGGGTCAGAAATGGCGAGCGCGCCATTGATCCCGAACTTATTGCCGTTCTGCTAGCTTGTAAAGACCATACGGCACAGATTATCCAGCATGTTTTGTTCAACGAAGATGAGCCTTTGCCGGAGGCGCTGCAACAACAAGGCCAAGTTCTGATTGCCGAATTAACCGGCTCTTCGGCAGCCGCCGGTAACGGTATGCCGACGACGCAAGAAGAAAAAGCTGGTCATTTTGAAGTAGACCCCAATACCACCGACAGCAGCGATAACTGGGTGATCAGTTTGGCCTTTAAACAGGATGCCTTGCGCAACGGCATGGATCCGCTGTCATTTATCCGTTATTTGCAAACGTTGGGTAAAATCATTGAAGTGATTGTGACTATGCCGACGATGCCGCGTATTGAGGATATGAATCCTGAATACTGTTATCTGAATTTTAAGATCGCTTTTAACAGTAATGCGGACAAAAAAACCATAGAAAACGTGTTCGAGTTTGCCGAAGATGATTGCGAGATTGCTATTTTGCCGCCCAACTCCAGGCAAGAACACTATCTGCAATTACTGGATAATTTGCCGGAAGACCAATTCAAACGTTTAGGTGAAATGCTGATCGAAATCGGCGCATTAACTGAAAAGGAAGTTGCGCTTACTTTGAATGAGCAAAGTGATGATGACAATGAAGAAATTAAGCCGCTCGGCGAAATGCTGGTGGCCAAAAATATTTTGCAGCAACCGGTTATAGAGCAGGCGCTTAAAAAACAGGAATCGGTCAAACAAAAAATCAATAAGGAATCCAGTTACATCCGCGTCGATGCCGCCAAATTGGGTTATTTGATTAATTTGGTCGGTGAACTGGTGATTTCAGGCGCCGCCATGCGGCTAATGGTTGATAAGCATGGCTTATCTGATGTCGATGATGTCGCCTCGACCATGAGTCATTTGGTCGAAGACATACGCGATACCGCCTTGCAACTGCGCATGGTACAAATCGGCGAGACTTTTACCCGTTTTCAGCGCGTGGTGCATGATGTCAGCAAGGAATTGGGCAAGCAAATTCAGTTACAAATCACCGGCGGCGAATCCGAACTGGATAAAACCGTCGTCGAAAAAATCAACGACCCGCTGACCCACTTGGTACGCAATTCGCTTGATCATGGCATTGAAACCCCCGAGGTCAGGGTGCAGGCCGGTAAACCCGAAAAAGGCACGATACATCTGAATGCCTACCATGATTCCGGACGCATTGTGATTCAGATCAGCGATGACGGACAGGGCTTAGATCCGGAAAAAATTCTGGCTAAAGCTATTGCTAAAGACTTAGTTAAACCCGATCAAACGCTCAGTCAGAGCGAAATTTACAACCTGATTTTTGAACCCGGATTAAGCACCAAAGAAGAAGCCAGCAATTTGTCCGGTCGCGGTGTCGGCATGGACGTAGTCCGGCGCAATATCGAGGCTTTGCGCGGCAGCGTTTTCGTCGATAGCGAATTAGGGCAGGGCACTACCGTGACCATACATTTGCCGTTGACGCTGGCGATTATTGACGGCTTTATGGTGGAAGCGCAAAAGGAACGCTACATCATTCCGCTGAGTATGGTTGAAGAGTGTGTCGAAATGAGCAGCGATGAATGGCAAATCGACGACACCCAGCATTATGTCAATTTGCGCGGTCACGTTTTACCTTATCTGCGCTTGGGCGATTTTTTCCATAAGAATAAAAAACACACTCACACTCAGCGCGAAAGTCTGGTTGTGGTGCGTTTTGGCGAGGCCAAAGCCGGGTTTGTGGTTGATGAGTTGCATGGCGAAAATCAAACCGTGATCAAACCGCTCGGAAAGTTGTTTGAAAATCTGGATGGTATTGGCGGTGCAACCGTGTTGGGCAGTGGTGATGTGGCACTTATTCTTGATGTTCAAGGGCTTATTCAACACGCCAAAAAGCGTGTACGTCCTACGTTGGCTCTGACGTCAGCTTTTTGAAGTTCATGCTGAAACATCTGAAATTAAAATAATGGCGGGGAAGGTTGTTTAAAAGATGATGAGTGGTGGTGGTGGGATGATGCCCGTGATGCGGCAGAAAAAGAAACGGGTATTTCTTTCGACAAATTCCCTGAGCAATGCCCTTGGACGACTGAAGATGTAAATAATGCGCACTGCTAAACTTTTATACTCATTGATTTTAAATTTATAAAATTTCTTAATATTAAGTTCACCTAAATTGGTACTGAAGTGAATCAAGGTGTTACAGAGAAAAGTCGAATATTGCGTAAATAACCAGGCACAGGTGCTCTATGAATATCAATAAAATTACTAATAGAAATATCAACCGGAGTTTTACGCCATGCTAAATAATCTGACTATCAAAGCCCGCTTGATCCTGGTTGTGGGGCTTTTGTCTATCCTCGCCATTGCTCTGGGCGTTCTCGGGTTAAATGGGATGAAAAGAGCCAACGAAGGCTTGCTTAGCGTTTATGCCGACCGTACCGTCCCGTCGGGGCAACTGGCCGAAATCAATGCAAAATTGCTGGATAACCGCATTGTGTTGGTCAATGGTTTGGTGTTCAAGGGAGAAGACCAAAAAAATATTGAACGTGTCAGGCAAAATATTATCGATATTAACAAGATATGGGATACCTATACGGCCACCACTTTAACTGTGGAAGAAAAGAAACTGGCCGACAAGTTTGCAAAAGATCGTGAACGATTTGTTGAGGAAGGGATAAAACCCACCATGGAATATTTGGCGGCAGGAAATACCGCAGCAGTAGAAAAAAACATCAGGGAATCTGTACGCCCATTATTTCGGCCTGTCAGAGACGGCGTAAATGCGTTGATTCAGTTACAACAGGATGTCGCCAAACAAGAATATGAAGCGGCTCAAACCCGTTATGAAGACATTCGTTTTATCTCGATAGTTATACTGGTGGTGGGACTGTTACTGTCAACATTTATCGGTTTTATGCTGATTCGCGGTATCTCCCGCTCCTTACTTGCAATGCAACAGTTTGCAGAGTCTTTAGCGAAAGGTGATCTGACTACCCGCATTGATCTTGAGCAAAACGATGAAATTAACGTTTTGGCACAGTCAATGGCAAGCATGCGCGATCAGCTTAGCAGTGTTGTGCAGCAAGTTCGTACCAACTCCGATGCCTTAGGCAGCGCTTCGCAGGAAATCAGTGCAACAGCTCAATCTATTAGCCAAAGCGCTACCGAACAGGCCTCAGGCGTTGAAGAAACCACTGCTTCAATCGAACAGTTAAGCTCGTCAGTCAAACAAAATGCCGATAACGCCAAACTAACTAATGGCATGGCGACGACGGCCGCAACAGAAGCCGGCAATGGCGGGGCGGCGGTAAAACGTACCGTGGAGGCGATGAAAGAAATCGCCGAAAAAATTGGCTTGATTGAAGATATTGCCTATAAAACCAACCTGTTATCGCTGAATGCCGCCATTGAGGCCGCATTGGCCGGTGAACACGGCAAAGGCTTTACCGTGGTTGCCGCCGAAGTCAGGAAACTGGCGGAAAACAGCCGGGTAACGGCGCAGGAAATCAATAGCTTGGCTAAAAACAGCGTCAAAATTGCTGAAGATGCGGGTAACTTGTTAGAACAAATGGTGCCCAATATTCAGAAGACTGCCGATCTGGTCGAAGAAATTACCGCGTCTTCACAAGAACAGGCGCAAGGTATAGCCCAAATCAGCGATGCGGTCGGCCAACTGGATAAAGCGGCACAACAAAACGCCTCCGGTTCAGAGGAACTGGCCGCCACTGCAGAAGAGTTGAGCGGACAAGCCATGCAGTTGCAACAGGTGATGTCATTTTTTACCGTGGACGCCAACCAAAAACGTGCAAGCAAAGGCCAACCGTTGCCGCAAGTCGGCAAACAGCCGCCTGCAGCCAAGAAAATCAGTAAAACCAACAAAAAAACAGCACCTCATTTTACCTCGACAGAGTCGTCTCCGGTATTGCCTAAGCCAATGCCCATCAGCAAGTCTGGAGGGGGTAAACCTGAATTTAATGAAAATGATTTTGAACGCTTTTGACAGGTAGAATGAACTATGAACGAGCTAATACATAAAAAAGAACATAAAACTGAGGTGATGGCTCAGGATCAGTTGCGTCAGTATCTGACTTTTCAGGCAGGCAATGAGAATTTAGCCATCAGTATTTTGGATGTTAAAGAAATTATCGAAATTAATACCATTACCGATGTGCCGATGACCCCCGACTATATTCGCGGGGTGATTAATTTGCGCGGTAACGTGGTGCCGGTCATTGATTTGTCGGCGCGGTTGGGGCGGACAAGCAGCGAAATAACCAAACGCAGTTGTATTGTGTTGGTGCAGGTTGAATACAAAGAGGATGCTCAGTTATTGGGCATGTTGGTTGATGCTGTCGATGAAATCCTGGAAATTCCCGAAGTGAATATTATGCCGCCGCCTGATTTTGGCGCCGATATTCGGACTGATTTTATTCAGTCGATGGGCAGGGTCGGCGATGAGTTCATTATTTTGTTGAATATCAATCGCGTACTGTCGATAAAAGAATTATCCCAGCTCAAACAGGTTGCCGATTACGAAGCAGGCGCAATAGGTTAAATGGCGGATAGCAAGACTTGCCCTACATGATTCGATTAATAACCCAAATAAGGATTCATTTTTATGAACATAAAAGACCTAAGCATTAAAACCAAGATATTGACCGGCGCGTTGCTGTTGGTGTTGATTACCTGCGCCTTTGGCGTGCTGTCAAAAATTTATATCGGTAAAGTGTCGGACTCGCTGTTCGGCATTACCGATAACAACGGCAAAGCGGTTGAATATGCAACCGGAGTCGAGCGTATGGCGCTGTCGACCATCATGGAAGAAAAAAATTACCTGTTGGAAGAGAAAGATGAAATCCATCAGCGTGCTGAAAATAACGTCAAAGAGTTGATGGGCTATCTGGACAAAGTTGATACCGTAGCCAAAGAATATAAAAACGCCGAGCTGTTGGAGCAATCGAAAACAGCAAGAGAGGGGACTGCGCAGTATGCTGATAAATACAGGGCTGGCGTGGCGGCGTTAAAGGAAAACAAGCAAGCCGTGCTAAATATGGTGGATAAAGGTAATGCGGTAGCCAATGCTGCTGATACTTTTTTGAAGAGACAGGTCACACTTTATACCGAAGCACAGAAAAAAGGTGTCAGTGGAGCGGAGCTTGATGCCTATGTGCAGCGTTATATCATTGCGACCAATATCTATGTGAAAGCACTTGAAATCATGCGGGCTGAAAAGGAAGAGGTTAATTATAAGGATAGAGTTGCTTGGAAAAAGATGGAAATCTTATTACCCGAACTGATGAATTTTTATGATGACCTGCAAAAAATCGTTGAAAGTGAAGTTGGACTCAAATTAATTACAGAGGCGCGTAATGCAACCCGTGATTACACTGATGCCGCCAAAAGCTGGATAAACAACGACAATAAACTTAAGGCCATTTTGGCTGATATGGCAAGTTTGGGTAATAATGTTATCAAGCAAGCGCAAGAAGCTGAAGGCGCCGGTTACGCCCAATTAGGCAATGCTCGTACCGAAGCTGAGCAATTGGTAAGTGAAGCTAACAAAATCATCATCGGCACCATTATTCTTTCGATAGTGCTGGGTGTAATTATTGCGTTGTTTTTGGCTTCGATGATCACTAAACCGATTATTTTGGGCGTGAAATTTGCCGAATCGTTATCGGAAGGTGATTTGACTGCGCGGATTGATATTGACCAAAAAGATGAGATTGGCGTGCTGGCCAGCGCTTTGCAAACCATGCGCGACCAGCTTAGCAATGTGGTGCAGCAAGTTCGTACCAATTCCGATGCGTTAGGTAATGCCTCGCAGGAAATCAGCGCGACCGCGCAGGCTATCAGCCAAAGCGCAACTGAACAGGCTTCAGGCGTTGAGCAAACTACAGCATCGATTGAAGAGCTAAGTTCTTCGGTGAAACAAAATGCCGATAACGCCAAAGTGACTAACAGCATGGCCACTACAGCAGCGGAAGAAGCCGCTAATGGCGGCGCCGCTGTGAAGCGTACCGTAGAAGCGATGAAGGAAATTGCCGACAAAATCGGTTTGATTGAAGACATTGCCTATAAAACCAATCTGTTGTCATTGAATGCCGCGATTGAAGCGGCGCGCGCCGGTGAGCATGGCAAAGGCTTTACCGTGGTGGCTGCCGAAGTTAGAAAACTGGCGGAAAACAGCCGGGTAACGGCACAGGAAATCAACAGTCTGGCCAAAAACAGCGTCAAGATTGCCGAAGATGCCGGTATTTTGCTGGAAAAAATGGTGCCTAATATTCAAAAAACCGCCGATTTGGTCGAAGAAATTACCGCGTCATCAGAAGAACAAGCGCAAGGCATAGGTCAAATCAGCGATGCAGTTGGTCAACTGGACAAAGCGGCACAACAAAACGCGTCCGGTTCAGAAGAATTGGCCGCGACCGCAGAAGAACTGAGTGGTCAGGCGATGCAGTTGCAACAAGTGATGTCGTTCTTTAAAGTGGATAATCGTTAATCAGATAAAAAGGCCGTGTCAGGCCTACGAGGTTTTTAAAAGCCTCGTAGGCCTGTTTTGCGTTAAGTGGGTAAGCTGGAATAGCTCTTTAGCCCTTCATCGCTATGTAAATACTCGGCGAAAAAAGTAATAGAACACGGAGGACACTGATTAGACGGATAATCACTGATTAAAAGCCTATTTAAAAAATCTGTGTAAATCTGTCCTATCTGTGTTCCATTTAATTATTTTTAGCAGAGACTGAGCAGTTACATCGCTACAATCCTTTTTTGAAATAAGCTCAACTAAGACACTGACAATAGAAAATTTAACTTAAAAATTTAGTAAGAAAAATATGCGTAACATTAAATTATTTGAATCGGCTGATCATCGCTTTATTTTACTTAACGAGAGCGAGCCAGGAGAAGAAGATGGTGTGCGTTCCAACCAGTATCTGATCACTCATCATGATGACGGCGTATTGCTTGATCCGGGCGGTTTTGGCGTCATGCCTCGGGTGTTAACGGAAATGTTGCGCTACATGAGGCCGGAACAAATCAAGGCGATTTTTCTGTCGCATCAAGATCCCGACATTGTCGGCGGTTTATCAACCTGGCTGGAGCTGTGCCATTCCCCTGTTTATGTTTCCAGTATCTGGATACGCTTTTTGCCGCATTACGGCTTAAAAGACATGGCGCGTTTTATCGGTGTTCCCAACGAAGGCATGGACTGCGAGCCGGTGCCCGGCTTTCACCTGAAAATCGTGCCCGCGCATTTTCTGCATTCCGAAGGCCAGATTAATGTCTACGATCCGGTTTCTAAAATTTTGTTCACCGGTGATATTGGCGCGGCCATGCTGCCGGTAGATAAAAATGAAGCTTTTGTCGATGATTTTGCCAGTCACATTCCTTATATCAAAGGCTTTCATCGCCGTTATATGTGCTCTAACAAGGCCATACGTTGCTGGCTGGAGACTATTGCCGATTTGGATATTGATATGATTGCGCCGCAGCACGGGCCTATTTACCGAGGTGCTGCGGTGCAAGATTTCATGGACTGGCTCAAAGACCTGCAATGTGGCATTGACTTGATGCAGCCCGGCGGACATTTTCTGTTAGATGGTGATGTGGCCGAGGCTTGAGCATGAGTGAATTATCGCATAACTGTATTGATACAAAGACTAAAGTAATGCATGTAGCCATTGCCGAACCCAATAATCTGGAGACTTTGCGCTTTAAGGTTATTAGTCAGATTGCCGAGATTTTAGAAAATCAAACACGCTCCCAGCGCTATGCGAACAGCTTGTCCGAACTGAACCATAATGTACATCAAGAGATTGTCAGCAAATTAGTAGCCGCGATGGCGACCATGGCCGCCGACGATTCCGCCGCCATGGTGGCGATGATCCCCACAATTGCGCATATCATCAACACCTGCACCCGGCTGGATCACAGCCTTGATTTATTATTTAAACAGCGTAGCGAACAGTGGGCGTCTAGTGATGAGCACATACAGAATCTGATGATTGAGTTTAATCAGACCCTGCTTGAGCTGTCCTCGGTTTTGGTCGAAAAAGACTTGTTGGAGCGGCAAAGCCAGGTGTTGGAGCGCATTATCCTGTCGCATGAGCATATTTCGCAATGGAAAGAGTTTGTACAAGAAATTTTGTCGGATTTTTATGATATTTTTCCGTTCAACTTTTTTTACATCGCTTTTGCTGAAGAAAACGGTTTATCGCTGTATTTGTATTACTTAGGGCATTGCTCCGATGAAGTCCGCACCCAAGCCCGGGGATTATTGAGTAAACAAATGCTGGCCAGCATTGGCTTGCCGGATAACTCGCCGCTGGACATCGAAGAATTTAATATTAATTGCGGTGCCGAAATAAGGCCGGAGCTGGAGATTAATATGATCAGCGTACCGGTGCCTGACCATTCAACCAATCTGGCCGGATTATTGGGCGTTGCTTACGCCGCCGACAACAGCTTGTCGCCGCAGGAAGCCAGCGTCATCCGTGCGATATTGGCTGTTATGGTGATGGTGGTCGGCTCCAGTAAAGTGTTGTCGCGCACACTGTTAGAGCTTGAATATTATGCCGTGCATGACCCGCTGACCGGCTTGCACAATCGCCGTCAATTCAATGATATTTTGAATTATGAAATTGGTCGTTCTGAACGCCATAAGCATGAATTTAGCGTATTGATGCTGGATCTTGATGATTTTAAAGATATTAACGATTCCTACGGCCATCCTACCGGCGACACCGCGCTGTGTTCAATCGCCGATGTTTTGCTTGAACATACCCGCACCGGCGATATGTGCGCCCGCATTGGCGGTGATGAGTTTGCCATTATCCTGACCGAAACAGGGCCTAAAGGCGCACGTATCGTTGCTGAAAAAGTGGGCGAGGCACTGCGGGAAATGACCATCACTTCGGTACAAGGCAACCGTTTTCATTTGACCGTTTCCATCGGTGTCAGCAGTTATCCGGTTGACGGGACAACCATTGATTCCCTGCTTGAAGGCGTCGATGCAGCCATGTACAAAGCCAAGGATATGGGCAAAGACAGCGTCTGCACGTTTGATGCGACGGAAAAGCGCGTCAGTATTCGTGAGACCCGTGACAGTGTGGAAAATCTGCGTGAGGCGTTAAAAGAAGGCCGTATCATTCCCTTTTATCAATCAATCGTTAATTGCCAGACCGGCGAGCTCTATGCCTTTGAAACCCTGGCGAGGCTACAATCACTCACCGGCGAGACCACCTCGGCGGCAGCGTTCATCGAAACCATCGACAAATATGGTTTGGCGAGAGAACTCGACCTTGCCATGATTAACAATTCTTTTACCGCGAAACGTGCGGCTATGGATGCTAAGCGACCGGAAGCGAATGCGAAAATATTCATTAATTTATCGGTGCAGGAAATTCAGGGGCGCGGCATTTTGGGTTATGCCGAAGAGTTGTGCCAGAAACTGGAACTTCCGCCGGAAAGCATTGTGTTTGAATTGCTCGAACGTGAGGCGATTGGCGACATGACCAACATGCGCCGGTTTTTGACGAATTTGCGCCGTAAAGGTTTTTCCTTTGCCTTGGATGATTTCGGCACCGGTTATAACTCGTTCCATTATTTGCGCGAATTACGTTTTGATTATGTCAAAATTGACGGCGCTTTTGTGCGCAACATATTAAATTCTAAAGTGGATTATGCGTTGGTGCATAACCTGTCCCGCTTGTGTCAAGACATCGACATTCTCACCGTTGCCGAATTTGTCGAAAATCAGGAAATTTGGGAAGCGCTCAAAGATATGGGCATTAATTACGCCCAAGGCTACCACATCAGCCTACCGCAGCCTGAGATGAATTTTTCAATTAAAAAATAATAGGCAAAAGGCGAGGGCGCCTGATGATATTAGACTGTAGAAAAAAATAGAGTCCACGAAAAGCACAAAAAACACGAAAACAAGCAATGCTATTATTTCTACTGCTTTTTTTTCGTGGCTCTCGTGCTTTTCGTGGACAATTATTTTCAGGAAATCGCTTTGAACCTAAACCTTCCTGGCTATCCGCATATCCGGTAAAAACTCTTGTTCATCGCGGCTGGACATTTCCTCATACAGCGCCCATTTTTGGTCGACCACTTTCTGCGCAAATTCCATCAATTTATCGGCTTGTTCCAAGTTGCTGAGCCTTAAACTGCTGTAGCGGGTTTCGTTGTAAGCGTACTCTTTCAGCGCAATGGTCGGGCGCAGCGAATCCAATATAAAGGGATTTTTACCTTTGCCGCGCAAGGCTGGGTTGTAGCGATACAAAGGCCAATAGCCGGATTTTACCGCCAACTCTTGTTGCTCCAAGCCATTTTCCAGGTTGATGCCGTGGGCTATGCAAGGGCTGTAGGCGATAATCAAAGACGGGCCGTCGTAGGCTTCGGCTTCGCGGAAAGCTTGCAATGCTTGTTGTGGGCTGGCGCCTAAGGCGATTCTGGCGACATAGACATTGCCGTAAGCGATGGCTTGCAGCGCCAAATCTTTTTTAGCGGTGACTTTACCGCCTGAGGCGAATTTGGCCACAGCGCCAATCGGCGTTGATTTGGACGCCTGACCGCCGGTGTTGGAATACACTTCGGTGTCCATGACCAAGATATTGACATCGGAGCCGGTCGCCAGCACTTGGTCGATGCCGCCGTAATCGATGTCGTAAGCCCAGCCGTCACCTCCGATAATCCAGATGCTGCGGCGTACAAAATGATCGACAATCGACAGCAATTCGCGGGCTTTCGGGGTAGCCGACAATTCTAATAATGCGCGCAATTGGGCAACCCGGCTGCGTTGTTTGCGAATGTCACTTTCTGTACTTTGCGGCGCAGCGAGAATGGCATCAACCAGCGTGGCATCAAGCTCACCTTTCAATTCAGTCAACAGCCGATGCGCCATCGCAACATGCTGGTCGGTAGTCAAACGGTAGCCGTAGCCGAATTCGGCATTGTCTTCAAACAGCGAATTCGACCAGGCAGGGCCTTTGCCTTCGGCGTTTTTCGACCACGGCGTGGTCGGCAAATTGCCGCCGTAAATGGACGAACAACCGGTGGCATTGGCGGCCAAAATCCGGTCGCCGAACAACTGGCTGATCATTTTTAAATACGGCGTTTCACCGCAACCGGAACACGCGCTGGAAAACTCAAACAGCGGTTGCAAAAACTGTACGCCACGTATATTGGAAAAATCGACCCGCGCCCTGTCGTTGTAGGGCAGGGTTTCAAAGAAAGCCAAGGAAGATTTTTCAACCTCAAGATGCGGGGCTTTCGGCGTCATGTTAATGGCTTTGACGTTGGCATCGTTTTCCGACACCGCCGGGCAGGCCTTCACGCACAAGCTGCAACCGGTGCAGTCTTCCGGGAAAACTTGTATTGTGTAGCGGGTGTCGGGGAAGCCGCGCGAGGTGACGTTGGCGGTTTTAAAACCTTCCGGTGCCTGTTCCAGATAATCTTTTGGGTAAAATTTGGCGCGAATCGCGGCATGGGGACACACCGCCGAACAATTGCCGCATTGTATGCACACATCGCTTTCCCAGATAGGAATGTCCTGGGCGATATTGCGTTTTTCCCATTGCGTGGTACCGGTGGGATAAGTGCCATCGACCGGCAAAAAACTGATTGGAATCCAATCGCCGCGACCGGCAATCATTTCAGCCGTCACGTCCTGTACAAAACGCGGTGCGAGGGCGAATTTTCCTGCGCCGGTGTCGCTAAGCGCGCTAACTGCCGTTGGCAATGTCACTTTTTCCAAATGCGCCAAGGATTGGTCTATCGCCTCAAAGTTTTTTTGCACCACTTCCGCGCCTTTACGGGCGTAGGTTTTTTCGGTGTATTGCTTGATTTTTTTGATGGCTTCGTCTTTTGGCATGACCCCGGACAAGGCAAAAAAACAGGTTTGCATCACCGTATTAATGCGTCTGCCCATGCCGGTTTGCCGGGCGACTTTGACCGCATCGATAACATAAAACTGTATGTCTTTGTCTATCAATTGTTGTTGCACATGGATAGGCAATTGCGACCAAATTTCCTCGGCATCGAAAGGGCTGTTTAATAAAAAGGTCGCGCCTTGTTTGGCGAGCGCCAACATATCGGTGCTGTCAATAAAATTAAAATCATGGCAGGCGATAAAGTTGGCCGATTCAATCAGGTAAGGCGCTTTAATCGGCTCAGGGCCAAAGCGCAAATGCGAGATGGTTTGCGATCCGGCTTTTTTGGAATCATACACAAAATAGCCCTGGGCAAAATATCGCGGTTCATTGCCGATAATTTTGATGCTGTTTTTGTTGGCACCAACGGTGCCATCGGAACCCAAGCCGTAAAACAGCGCCCGCACTACGTTGTCTGCTTCTATGTCGATATGTTCGGTCACGGCAAGGCTGGTAAAAGTCACGTCATCGGTGATGCCGATAGTAAAGCCGTTTTTCGGCTGTTCGGTCTTGAGTTCCTGATAAATCCTCGCCACCATCGACGGCGTAAATTCCTTGCTGGACAAGCCGTAACGACCGCCGATCACGCGCGGCATGACTTTAAGCTGGCCGCTGGCAAAGGCTTGGCTTAACTCGGAAACCACATCTTTATACAGCGGCTCGCCGCTACTGCCGGGTTCTTTGGTTCTGTCCAACACTGCGATATGGCGCACCGATTCGGGCAGCGCCGCGAGAAAATTCTTCGCGCTGAACGGGCGGTATAAACGCACACTCAACACACCGACGTTTTCGCCTTGTTCATTCAGTTTTTCCGCCGTCGTCGCTGCGGTTTCGACGCCCGAACCTATCATAATGATGATGCGTTCAGCCGTTGCCGAACCGAAATATTCAAAGGCTTTATAACTGCGGCCGGTAACCTGCTCGAACTGTTTTAACACCTCGTCGAACACACTAATGGTGCGCTCATAATAAATATTCGAGCTTTCGCGGGACTGGAAATAAGTGTCCGGGTTTTGCGCGGTGCCGCGCATCATCGGTTTGTCCGGGTTCAATGCCCGGTCGCGATGGGCAAACACCAGCACATCATCGATCATGGTGCGGATTTGCTCGTCTTCCAGCAAGGTGATTTTATTGATTTCGTGCGAGGTTCTAAAACCGTCGAAAAAATGCAAAAACGGAATGCGCGATTTCAAGGTAACGGCCTGGGCAATCAGCGCCATATCGTGCGCTTCCTGCACATTGCACGAGGCCAGCAGCGCAAAGCCGGTCATGCGCACGCACATCACATCCTGATGGTCGCCAAAAATCGACAAGCCCTGCGTTGCCAACGAACGCGCGGCAACATGGATGACAGTTGAGGTCAGCTCGCCAGCAATCTTGTACATATTCGGGATCATCAGCAACAAACCCTGCGACGCAGTGAATGTTGTCGCTAATGCGCCGGTTTGCAAGGCGCCATGTAAAGCACCGGCAGCGCCGCCTTCGCTCTGCATTTCGGCAATGGTCGGAATGCTACCCCACAGATTGGTTTTATGTTCGGTCGCCCATTGGTCGCAAAATTCGGCCATGGACGAAGACGGGGTAATGGGGAATATCGCACAGACTTCATTAGTCCGGTAGGCAACATAAGCAGCCGCTTCGCCGCCGTCGATAGTAACTTGTTTGGTCATGGTAAATTTTCCTGGCAACTGGGTTTATCTGATTTGAATGATCTCAATATCAACTAACTGAGACCAAACCGTATCGGCGGTTAATACTGCTAATTGTTTTTCTTTTGCTAAGCCTAAACAAGCTCTATCGCCTAGCGATAAACCGTAACGTTGCGTCTGCAAAATAAAGTTAGCCGCATAAAGCGCGTGTGTTTGGGTGAATGGGACAACATTGATGGAGGTGCATTCCATTTGTTGTATAAGCGGCGCTGGATCAATACCGTCACGAATTAATCGCCCCGCAACTTCGCTTAAATTGACGGTGGAAATACAGGCACTCTCGATATACTGAGCCACTATGTGGTGACCTTTTTCTTCAAACAAATACGCGAGTAATGCCGATGCGTCCAATACAATCATTCGTTTTCCGACTCAAGCCTGCGTTCTTGCAGCAATTGCTCAACTTGAGGGCGGTGTGTTTTGCCTTGATAAAGCTGTTTTATAACGCGCTGCAAACTATCGGCAGGCTGCCGGTCATTCAGGCAGACAGTGGTTAAAATGCGGCATACTTCAGCTTCTATGCTCAGTCCATCCTGAGTCGCTAATACGCTTAAGGCGTTATGTACAGAGTCTGGAATGTTTTTAATGGTCAATGTCGGCATGACGGTATCCAAAAGTTAAGCTTTCTCAATCATATGAATGGCAGCGGTTGGGCATTGCAGGGTGCAAGCGGTGCAGCCGGTGCATAGGGCATAATTCACTTCGTAATATTTGCCTTTGCCTAACTTGGTAATCGCGCCTTCCGGGCAGGCACCGTAACAGCCGTCGCATTCAAAACAATTGCCGCAGGAATAGCAGCGGCTGGCTTCGTAGGTTGCTTCCTCCAAAGTCAAGCCGCCCAACACTTCCTCGAAATTTTTATTGCGCAGCAGCGGCGCCATCTCGGGTTGTTCGGATTGTTCGGCATCGGTGCTGTACCACAGATTGAGTTCTTCGTGCCGGACGATATGTTTTTTGCCGGGGTGTTGGTATTGAGTGCCGCGTAAATAGGCGTCGATATTCCGAGCGGCTTTTTTGCCGTGTCCGGTTGCAATGGTTACGGTGCGCAAACTCGGCACCATGTCGCCGCCGGCAAAAACGCCTGCGACAGCGGTCATCATGTTGTCGTTAACAGGAACCACACCATCGCTTTGCGCTTCAATTTCCGGGAAGGTTTTTAACAGCTCGGAATCGATATTTTGCCCGAGCGCCATAATCAAGGTATCGGCTTCAATGATTTCAAACTCGCCGGTGGCTTGCGGGCGGCCTTTGTCATCCAGCGCCATGATTTCAACCTGAATGTGACTGCCGTCAATGCCGACGATGGTGCGCAGCCAGTGAAATGCCACGCCTTCTTCGATCGCTTCGGCGGCTTCAAAATCATGCGCGGGCATGTTTTTGCGGTCACGCCGGTAGATCACCATGGTTTCAGCGCCTAAGCGTTTGGCGGTGCGCGCTGCGTCCATTGCGGTATTGCCGCCGCCGTAAATGGCGACCCGTTTGCCGATTTTCGCCGCTTTGCCCAAACCGATGTCGCGCAAAAAAGTGACCGCATCGCGGATGTCGCTGTCACGGTATAAGGGAATATCAATCGAGCGTCCGATATGGGCGCCGACCGCGACAAATACCGCATCAAAGCCGCCCGTTTCTTTTTCCGCTTTTAAATCTTCAACTTTATGGTTCAGCGTGATGGTTACGCCCATATCTTCAATGCGCTTAATCTCGGCAGACAATACTTCGCGCGGCAAGCGATAAGAGGGGATGCCAAAATGCATCATGCCGCCTGCTGTCGGCCCCGCATCCCTGATTTCAACCTCATGGCCTAAACGCGCCAGATGATAGGCCGCCGACAAACCGCTCGGCCCAGCGCCGACCACTAATACGCGCTTGTTGGATTTTTCGCCGACAATTTTCGGCGTCCAGCCTTGCTCAAACGCCATGTCACCCAAAAAGCGCTCAACCGCATGAATGCTGACCGCACCATCAACCGCCACCCGATTACAGGACGATTCGCACGGGTGATAACAAACCCGGCCATGCACGGCGGGCATCGGATTATTTTCCAGCAAGCTATTCCAGGCTTCCTGATAGCGTTTTGCCTGCGCCAAATCCAGCCAAGCCTGAATATTTTCCCCGGCCGGGCAGGCATTATTGCAAGGCGGCAGATAATTTTCGTAAACCGGCACACGCTGCTGCATCGGCCCGGTGCCGGTGCTCAAGGTCAAGTCGGGAGGAGTGGTCATATCGTGATGTTTCATGTTCATATACGCTTAACTTGGGGTTGTTTTGGGCGGTGTTGCCGGTGCGTCGCTAGGTCAATAGGGCAGTATTCTCAAACTAAAATACCCCCATTGGCAAGATGTCGCCACTCTTTATATCTGAAGTTTGTGACAGAAATATCTCATTAAGCAGTAGGTGAGCAGAAAACTCTAATTGATTCAATAAGAATAGAGACTAAAAAGGTAACTACTCAGGGATTGTTAAAAATGACTAAATAGAACACGGATGATACGGGTTAAACGGATAATCACTGATTAAAAGCACTAAAATATACCCGTGTAAATCCGTCTTATCCGTGCCATCCGTGTTCTATTTTTTTTCGCTGAGTAGTTACCTAAAAAGATTATTACCACGAAGACCACGGAGGACACGAAGAATCAAACTTCTTGCTCTTCGTGGTGAATGAGTGCCTTTAGTGGGCAATCGAAGGGAGCGCTGTTTAACGCGATTATCGTCGATAAAAAACACGGCGCTGTATTTCAAAACCGTTTTTACAACCGGACTCGATCAGATAATCCCTGAATGGGAGATAATGTTGGTCAAAATGAATGCCGTATTTAAACGGCAACGGGATAGGCTCGGCAACGCCATCAATAAACAATTCGACAAACTCATCACGCCGCGAATGGCTTTGTTGTTCAAACGAATGCACCACTTGCCCATTCAGCAAAAAGCGTTCGCCCTGCCTAAAACAAAGGGTGATATTCAGATGATTGTGGGGTTTTAATACCTGATGGCTATAAATGGCAATGCCTTGCTTACTGATGTTGATGATTTTTACCGGCTGTATCCGGTTGAAAAAAACAGGCGATTTTTTGAACACCGCCTCAATGTCGTTTCTTTCATAGCGGACTTGTGTTCGGGCTGTCTTTTTCGCCATAACGCCTGCCTTTAGCTGAGTTATCGAAAACAGGTTGATATAAGATCAACCTGTTTTCAAATAATAAGGCTAAAACCAAGCGTTATCTATCGGTAGAGTTACCTAAAGCTATTGCAAATTCTCAATCAACACATCGGCAAATTCGCTGCATTTAACCTCGGTCGCGCCGTCCATCAAACGGGCAAAATCATAAGTCACCCGTTTACTGGAAATGGCGGCATCCATGGCCGCAATGAGCGCATCGGCGGCTTCTGTCCAGCCCAAATAACGCAGCATCATTTCGCCGGATAGAATCAATGAGCCCGGATTGACTTTGTCCTGATCGGCATATTTGGGCGCGGTGCCATGCGTGGCCTCAAACACGGCGGTGCCGGTTTGATAATTGATATTGCCGCCGGGCGCAATGCCGATACCGCCGACTTGCGCGGCCAGCGCATCGGACAAATAATCGCCGTTCAAATTCAAGGTCGCAATCACATCGAAATCTTCAGGCCGGGTCAGCACTTGCTGCAAGGTAATGTCGGCAATGGCGTCCTTAATCAGAATACGGCCTTTTGCCAACGCTTCCGCCTGCATTTTGTTGGCCGCCTCGACGCCAAACTCGGCACGGGTTTTTTCCCAGTGCCCCCAGGTATAGACCTGATCCGGGTATTCGCGCTCGGCCAGTTTGTAAGCCCAATTACGGAACGCGCCTTCGGTAAACTTCATGATATTGCCTTTATGCACAATCGTCAGCGATTTGCGTTTGTTGGTAATAGCATAATCAATGGCCGAACGCATTAGGCGTTCGGTGCCTTCCTGCGACACCGGTTTTACGCCGATGCCGGCAGTATCAGGAAAACGGATTTTGGCGTATTGCTTGGGAAAATTTTCTTTTAACAGGCGCAAAAAAAGCAGCGCATCATCGCTGCCTTGTTCAAACTCAATCCCGGCGTAAATGTCCTCGGTATTTTCCCGAAAAATCACCATATCGACAGCGCCGGGATTTTTGACCGGCGACGGCACGCCCTGAAACCATCTGACCGGACGTAAGCACACATACATATCCAGTAACTGACGCAGCGCCACATTCAGCGAACTGATGCCGCCGCCGATCGGTGTAGTTAATGGACCTTTAATCGATACCAAATAGGTTTTGCAGGCTTCGACCGTCTCATCAGGCAACCAAGTATTAAACAGCCGGTTGGCTTTTTCCCCGGCATAAACTTCCATCCAGTGAATTTTCTTTTGCCCTGAATAAGCGCTGGCAACGGCGGCATCCAACACCCGCACCGTGGCGCGCCAAATATCCGGCCCAGTGCCGTCGCCTTCAATAAAAGGAATAATCGGATTATCCGGCACCACCAGTTTGCCGTTTTGTACGCTGATTGCACTGCCGTTTGGGGGGGAGGTAAGTGTGAAATTAGCCATAACAACTCCTTAAAATAATATTAACGATTGCTGCATAAGGTAGCGACGTCGCACAGCAACGCCTCCACGGACTTCAGGCATGATAACAAAAGCGGTGTGATTTGCATCATTTAACCGGACTGCTGTATTAAAAATAAAAAATAGGTCATATCACGCAAAAATAGGTGATATGACCTATTTTTTTGCCTGCAGAATTAGAGGAATTCACATAAGTTATTGAAAAGAAGTAAAAAATAAAGGTGGTTCAGTAATTGCTTATATATCCATTGCTATCAAGTTCGTTCGGTTCAAGGAAGGCCTCCAAGAAGACTATGGGCAGGTTCAATACGGACATGGAGTGAATTTTCTATTTTTATAAAGCACTACATGAAAAACAAATGAAAACAACTAAATCTACTTTTACAACTCATGAGAAATCATTATGTCCCGATATTTAATCTTTCTAGTCCGTTTAATCTGGCTCAGTGTCGCTTTGTATGGCGTTAATGCCCAAGCAGCGCCCAGCAGTAAAGACACCACCCCCGACGCCTTTAGTTTCACCGATCAAACCGGGGTGGCACTGAATACGTCGATAACCTCGAATGCGATTACGCTAAGCGGCATTAATTCAGGCTCGTCAATCAGCATCAGTGGCGGCCAGTATTCGCGCAACAATGGCAGCTTTACCAGCAGTAAAGGCACAGCCTATAACGGCGATTCCATCCGGGTTCGCCATACCTCGTCTACGAGTTATAACGCCACCATCAATACGGTGCTGACCATTGGCGGCATTAAAGACACTTTCAGTTCGACCACACTGGCAAATGTACCGTCCGACACCACGCCGGATGCGTTTAGCTTTACCGCGCAAACCGATGTCGCGCTCAATAGCCCGATTACGTCCAACACCATTACCGTCAGCGGCATCGACGCAGCATCGCCGATTAGCATCAGCGGCGGCCTGTATTCGATTAACAACGGCAGTTTTACCAGCAGTGCCGGTACGGTCGTTAACGGCAATACGGTTAAAATTCAACTGCAATCGTCCAACGCCAACAGCACAACCACCACGGCGACATTGAGCATCGGCGGCGTATCGGGGGCTTTTAGCGTCACCACGCTGGCCGCTGTGGCCGACACCACACCGGATGCGTTTGGCTTTGCCGCGCAAACCAATGTCGAATCGGCAACTACGATCACCTCTAATGCTATCACTGTCAGCGGCATCAATGCCCCGGCGGCCATCAGCATCAGCGGCGGTTTGTATTCGTTGAACGGCGCTACTTTCGTGGCGACTGCAGGACAGGTCAATAATGGCGACAGCGCGCGCGTACAGCAAATTTCATCGCCCGAGTACAGCGTCACCAGTACCGCTACTTTGAACATCGGCGGCATCAACGGCCCATTTAGTGTCACCACCAAAGCCAACAGCAATGGCAATTTCTTATTGCCGCCTGCATCATCCGGCGATCCGGCTTTTACTTCGGAACATTTCTCCGGTTCCGCCAACTGCACCATGTGCCATAACAATATTCAAGACAGCACCGGCAAGGATGTGTCGATTGAAACCGACTGGTCATCGACGATGATGGCGAACTCAGCACGCGATCCGTTCTGGAAAGCCAAAGTACGCAGCGAATTGAACCGCAACCCGCACTTGGCCGATGTCATTAACGATAAATGTACCCGTTGCCACGCGCCGATGGCGAATTTTGAGGCAAAAAAATTCAACGAGCCTAAAGGCATTTTGGATGGCGGCTTTTTAAGCGCCGGCCATCCACGCCATGATGAAGCAATGAACGGTGTCGGTTGTACCTCATGCCACCAAATCCAAGATGCAGCTAACTTGGGCACCTTGAGCAGTTTTACCGGCGGCTATCAAATTGGCGATAACAAAATCATTTATGGCCAATACACCGATCCATTCGCTAATCCTATGGTGATGAATACCGGTTATACGCCCGCTTATGGCGCTCACATGGAATCATCGAAAATATGCGGCACTTGCCATAACTTAAAAACACCTTTTGTGGATGAAACCGGCAAGATTTTAAGTACCACGCCGGAAACTGAATTCCCGGAACAAATGCCGTACAGCGAATGGGAACACAGCAGCTACGCCACGCCCAATGTCAACAAACAATGCCAAGACTGTCATATGACCCATCTTGACAATGTGAAAATTTCCAACCGGCCTATGTGGCTGGCGGGTCGTGATAACTTTGGCCTGCATGAATTTGTCGGCGCCAATAAATTGATGCTGGATATTTTTGACAAAAACAAAAATCAGCTTGGCGTATTGGCGAACAACTTTGCCGAAACTATCGACAAGACGCAAACCATGCTGAACAGTTCGGCCAGCATTACCCCGGTTAGCCAAACCTTGGCTAGCGATAACAATTTGAACTTTACCTTAAAAATCAACAGCAACACCGGCCATAAACTGCCCAGCGCCTATCCTTCTCGGCGGGTGGTGCTGCATGTGACGGTCAAAGATGCGCAAAACAACATTGTGTTTGAATCGGGCAAGATCAACGCCAACGGCAGCATTGTCGGCGTCGATGCGGATACCAACCGGACTACCTTTGAACCGCATTACGAGTTGATTACCGCTCCTGACCAAGTGCAAGTGTACGAGGCGATTATGGGTGACAACCTGAATCAGGTTACTTACACCTTGTTACGCGGCATGGTTTATCTGAAAGACAACCGCTTATTGCCACAAGGTTTCAACAAAGCCGCCGCGCCTAATGACATCAAAGTGGTTGGCGATGCCTTGACCGATGCCAATTTTGTTGGCGGCAGCGACGACATCAGTTATCGCATTAGCGGCCTGACCGGCAATAACTATCAAGTCGAAGCGGAATTGGTACATCAACCGATTGCCTACTCCTTCGCACAAGATTTGTTTGTCGAAAGTGATGCGGAGGTTGAGGATTTCAAAACCATGTTCAATGCGTCCAACGCCAAAACCAGCCGCATTGCCAACAGCAGCTTTAGTGTTACCCGCTAAGGAAGACTTGAGCACAGGGACGTGCATTTTTTTAACTTTTTTTTAATTGAGGAATAACAACTTATGAAACAAAAACTGACTTTACCTTTAGGCAAATTAATGGCGATTATTGGACTGGAGCTACTGACTGCGACAGACCTTTATGCGGCAACTGTCCGTAGCGGTGCTATTGATGGCGCTGACCTAAAAGCGGCGGTGCGTTATCGGCACATGAACGGCAATGGCAATGGCAATCCGAGAGTGTACTTGGGTACATTGCCGCTAGCGACTACTGGGCCGACCAACATTAGCTGGGGCAGCGAAAAACACATTAAATTCAGTTACGATGCGGCAACAAAGAAGCTGACCACTATTGTTGGTATGGCAGGCATGTCTCCGGCTCCAATTACAGTGACTAAAGAGGTTGGCGATCTAGGTGAACTCAATTATTTGTTGTTGAATGTTCAGGCTTATCATCCTATGGGACATGCAACGTCAGTCGAGCTTAAACATTTTAAGCTCAATGGCGCGGAACTGTCGCCTAACAGCTTTTCGGGAACGGCAGCCGGTGCCAAATGGAATGTGACCGGCGAAAATTTAACCAACGGTTTTACCTTGGAAGGTCATATCGTACTGTCCGGTATGCAGCCGGGGGCTGATAATAACCACATCCAAATCAATATCGGTTATGCCGACCAAACCGGCCCTAAAATCGACGGCATCGGTGTCAACCCGAACCCTGCAATCATCAACGGCACCACAACACTGAGAGCCACGGTTTCCGATGCCGACACCGGCAACAATAACATTAGCAACGCCGAATACAGCTTAAACGGCGGGGATTGGGAGCCGATGGGCGCTCAAGATGGCGCATTCGACAGCGTCAGTGAAGACGTGAGTGCCGAGTTAGCCGCTTCAAAGTTAGGTGCCAACGAAGTGTGTGTGCGCGGTACCGATGTTAAAGGCAATGTTACGACACCGCCGACGTGCTCCACGTTCATGGTGACATATCAATTTGAAGGTTTTGCCGCACCTTTGAACAACGAGCTAATCAACACCGCCAAAGCCGGACAAGTCGTGCCTGCCAAATGGCGTTTGACCGATGCTAACGGCCTGCCGATTGAAGATGCTACCAGTTTTAAAGGTTTCTATTCTTACCCGATTGATTGCGAAACCACTGCTCCACACGACGCAGTTGAAGAAGAAGCACCGGGCAACAGCGGCCTGCAATACAGCGGAAATGGTGAATGGCAATACAACTGGAAAACGCCAAAAAGTTATTGGGGAACCTGCCGCGCGATGTATCTTGAGTTTAACAGCGGCGCAATTTCACCGATTACACAATTCCAATTTAAATAATTTTTGACTAAAAGTTGTGGGAGTGACGCCTACGCCGCGATTTGTTTCATTTTAAATCGCGCTGTAGGCATCGCTCCCACAACGATTAAATTAACGAGTCATCAAGCCTCATTATGACCCCTTCAGAAACCATCATTGGTAATGATCCTGCTTTAAAAGCACTACTGAGTTCCATTAAAAAAATTGCCCCGACCGATGTCACTGTATTGATTACCGGCGAAACCGGCACCGGCAAAGAACTTGTCGCTAACGCCATCTTAAAAAACAGCCGACGTAAAAATAAACCTTTTATCCCCTTAAACTGCGCGGCGCTGTCCGAGTCGCTGATTGAATCCGAATTGTTCGGCTATTGTAAAGGTGCCTTTACCGGAGCGATTGCCGATAAAGGCGGTATTTTAGCCGCCGCCCATAGTGGTACGCTGTTTTTAGATGAAATCAATTCACTGTCGCTATCGGTACAGATGAAATTACTGCGCTTTATTGAAACGGGCGAATATTTGCCCATTGGCGCTGTTAAAACCTATAAAGCCGATGTCAGAATTATCGCCGCTTCCAATGCTAATTTAGAGCAACAAGTTAAGCTAGGCGCATTTCGTAAGGATTTGTATTTTCGCATCAATATTGTGCCACTGATGCTGCCGCCTCTTAGAGAGCGTCCTCAAGATATTGAATTATTAATCAATCACTTCATGGGCTATTTTGCCGAAAAATATGCCGTCACTCCGCCGTCAATCAGCGCTGAAACCTTAGCTAAACTTCACTGTTATTTTTGGCCGGGCAATATCCGGGAATTACGTAATTTGTGCGAGAACCTAGCTATTTTTCCGCTTAGCAGACCCGTCGAAATAACAGATCTGCCGCGCGGCTATTTACAACCTAGAAAAACTGAAATTGAAAAGCTGTTTGAATTACCCGAGCATGGTTTTAATTGGCCTGAACAGGAGTTTAATTTAATACGGCAAGCGATGGTAAAAACGAAAGGCAATTATCAGCAAGCCTCCTTGTTATTAGGCATGTCCAGAGATGCTCTTTATTACCGCGTTAAAAAGCGCGGACTGCTGTAATTGCTCTAACTCACTTCAAAGCACTATAACGCTAGAGCCACGGTTTTCGCTGACAGCACCGGCACAAATGCTGAATCAGTAAACGCATAAAGTAGGCGTTTTAGGCGGCACGAAGAGTAAAACTTCGTGCCCTTCGCGGCGACAACCTTTTTAATGATTTAACCGCCCTAATATTAATCAAGGCGAGTTTTGTCTATAATCGGGGCAATTTTAAACCCGCGCCGGGCAATGCAAATAAATCGTTGCTTCAATCATTAGGTTCAGGTTCCAGTTAACAGGAGTAACACTTTGAACCCAAAACATAAGATTTTATTTGCCGGCGACCCGCATGGGGATTTTAATCCGTTAATAGCGGCTGTACATGAATACAAACCTGAAGCCGTGGTATTGCTGGGCGATTATGATTTGGATAGGCCGTTGGAAAGCTGTTTGCAGGACATTGTCGGCTTAACCCAGATTTGGTGGATAGCAGGAAATCATGATTTTGAAACACCCAGCAAACATAAGCATTTATTTAATTCTGCCTTGGCTGATCAGGGGTTGCATTTAAAAGTTACGGAAATAGCTGGGCTGAAAATTGCCGGGTTGAGCGGAATTTTTTTAGGGCGCGTTTGGTATCCGCCGCAACCGCCAAAATGGCAGGATAAACAGGACTATCTGCGTAATCAGCCCGCCAGCATCAGGCACAGAGCCATGTCGTTAAAGTATAAGGCGGCGATTTGGCATGATGAGTTTGAGGCCTTAAAAAAACTGAAAGCGGATATTTTAGTCAGCCATGAAGCCCCGGGGTCGCATCGTCACGGTTTTGATGTGATTGGTGAATTGGCCGCCGCGATGGGTGTTAAAAATATCTTTCACGGCCATCTGCATGAAAATTATTCTGTTGTTATCAAAAAAAACATCAAGGTAGTGGGTGTCGCAGACCGCGCTGTTTCCGATCTGATGGGCAATATGATCAAGCAAACCAGGATCGGGTAAGTATAATAAACCGACCACAACCCCTAAAGGCTGCGCCATGAATGCAATCACGTTTGACACTCTACACTTTGCCAACCGGCTTAAGTCGGTTGGCTTCACCGATGACCAGGCTCAAGTTATTACCGAGTTGCAACTTAGCGCCAATGACAGCACCCTAGAGCAGGCGCGGCATGATTATCATTTGGATGAGGTCGCCAGCAAACGTGATATTAAAGAAATTGAGCTGACTTTGACGCGGGACATCAAAGAAATCGAGGCAAACTTAACGCGGGACATCAAAGAGCTTGAAACAAATTTGACGCGGGACATCAAAGAAGTAGACATGGCCTTAAGGCATGAGATTGAGTTATTGAGGGCAGACACCGGGCGCTTGATAGCCGAAAGCAAAGCCGACTTAACCCGCTGGATTATTGGCGCAGGCTTTTTACAAACCACCTTGATTATTGGCGTACTGCTTAAAATCTCACATTCGATATGATTTATTTTATAACCTGCCATTAATGAGAAACTGAAGTTTCCCAGTTTTTCAGGAGCAAGAAATTCAGAAAGCGAAAAAATAGTGAAAAATTTTCGAAAATTTTGCCACTCTTAATAAGCGTTAATTCATTCCCGTGTAAATTGTTTATTCATTATAAACAACAACTTA
>JAUYMY010000024.1 GCA_030699385.1 Methylobacter sp. | reverse complement strand
TAAGTTGTTGTTTATAATGAATAAACAATTTACACGGGAATGAATTAACGCTTATTAAGAGTGGCAAAATTTTCGAAAATTTTTCACTATTTTTTCGCTTTCTGAATTTCTTGCTCCTGAAAAACTGGGAAACTTCAGTTTGATTAATGTCGCGGCATTGTTCCGGGTTTTGCTGCCGATAGCGATGCCAAGCTGGTACGGCAATTTGATTTATCTGTCGACATTGTCCTGGCTGGCGGCATTCTCGTTATTTGTTTTTGTCTATGCGCCCATACTGATCCGGGCGCGCATTGACGGTCAGGACGGTTAAATGCTGTCCAGAATAGATGGTATTGTCGAACTGGTCACCAGCTCGCTGGTGTTGTTTTCGAGCATCGGCATTTTCGTGTTGACCCTAAATGCCCGCTATACCCACGCAATCAGCCGGGTCAGGGATATTTACGATGAACTGGGCACCAGTGAAGACGCAAAAAAAATGGAAAGGGAACTTGATGCCATGGTGTACCGCTGTCATGTACTCAAATGGAGTTTCGGCCTGTTGTTGTGCAGCGCCATCAGCAGCGGCATGTTTATGCTGGGCTCAATCTCTTCGCGCTTTACCGACGTTATCAATCCCGAAGTGTTGATAGCCTTCGTGGTCGGCAGTGTACTGTTTATTTTCAGCTCAATGGTGTGTCTGTTTATCGACGTACTAGCTTCGTTAAAAGCCACGATGATTCATATTGAAAGGGCGCGGTGAATCGTTAGAAAGTTGCGGTCAGACTCATACGAAAACTGACCGGCTCGACCGGATGAAAATGAATGTCATCAACACCCGCCGCGTCTTCGCCGGGCAAGCGGGAGCCGTAAGAGTAGTCGATGGCGCTGTCCTTTCTGTTCAGCAAATTGAACATTTCCGCTTGTAGCGTCCAGTTCTTGTTGAACGCATAACCGAGCATCGCCGACAATAAAGCGGTCGGCTTCGAGCGCACGCTGTTGTCTTCGTTTAGCGGGCGCGGGCCAAAATAGCGTAGACGCGGTCCGCCGAAAAAACCGCCATAAACATCATGGAAAGTAGCGCCCGAGGCGACCACCGCTTCTATTGAGCCGGGAATATGATTGCCTTCGGGGACATCACCGCGAAAACGCGACTTGGAATAGCTAAAATCGGCATCGAAAGTTAGCCAATCGGTCGGTGAATAATAATTGGCCCATTCCACGCCGTAACGCCGGCTTGGATGGCTGGCTTCTGTACTACCTGCATCGCCGACAAACAACAACTCGGAATCAATATCCAACCACCACAGCGACAACGTGCTTTGCAGGCCTTTGAGCCAAGTGGTGCGTACTCCGACTTCAGCGCCGTAAGTGCGCGCCAGCGGGACGGCCGGTTTAACCGGATTATCATCGGCATCAACGGATGTTCCGGTTGCCGGGTCAATGCGCGTATTCACCCCACGGGCATCGTTACTGTGAAAACCGAGGCCGCCGTTCAAATAATATTCGGTATCCGCCCAAGGCCCGAACACGATGCCCAATTTTGGACTGACCAGGCCGTCTGTGGTGTTGCCGTTATTTTCCTGAAGTGTGCTGTTGGCCACATTAAAACGAAAACCGTCAAAACGCACACCCAGATTAGTGCGCAGCCAATCCGTCCAGCGCGTTTTGTTTTCCGCATAAGGGCTGATGCTGCTGATCCAAACATCATCTTCACGCACCGTGTCATAGCGTTGTTGCGCTTGGGTTAACAGCAGGCCGTTACGGATATTATCGTTGCGGATTTGCAAGCCGAATGTGGTCTCGGAATCGACATCACCGAGTTGATGGAACAGACTATGGCTCGCCTTCAGGCCTGAAGTCCAGCGCTGGTCTGGTTGCGCAAACTGATCGCCGCGCTCAGGATTATTCAGAAAATAAGTGAAGTTTGAATACAAATCCATTTGGGAATAAAGCCCGTAGACCATCAGCTGAGTGGCGCTGGCCGCGCTTTGCCGGTGCCATTCGCCGTTCAGGCTGTAACGCTGGCTGTTGCCGCCATCGGTGGGGTCAATGTTGCCGAAGCGATCGATCAAACCCGCATCTACCGCACGCTTGGGGATTTGGTCGGTGGCTTTCCAGTCGGCTTTATAGGCCATCGCAGTAGCGCTCCAGCCGGAATCGTCATGTTCCTGGCTGTAACGCAGCACACCGTTAAATTTAAGGTAATCATTGCTCACCGTCCACGGACCGCCGTTATTGACCACTTCACCGGCGTACAGCAGATTGCCGTCGCCCAGTTTGCGCGAGCCGGTGGAGAGTCCTCGGTAGTAATCGAAACTGCCGCCGGTAAATTTGAGCATGTTAGCCGGCAGGTCTTTGAAATATTGGATGTTTGCCGCGCCGGTGCTGGAAAAATCGCCATTTTCCGCGTAATAATTGCCTTTTTGGTAACTGAGTGTCTGTATCAATTCGGGAATCAAAAAACTGCTGTCAGTCCAGCCTTGGCCGTGCGCGTTGGAAACCTGATTGATTGGCACGCCGTCGATCTGAGTCAAAAAATCGGTGCCGTGGTCGAGATTAAAGCCGCGCAAATAATACTGGTTGGCCTTGCCTTCGCCACTGTGTTGCGATGCAATCAGGCCGGGGACGGTTTCGAGGATTTCGCCGGGGCGGCTGATCGGGCGGTATTGTAACTGTTCTTGACCGACATTGCCTTGTGCCGCGCTGTCGGCAATACCGACCTGCGAATCAGCGCGCTGGACAACAATCAGGTCGGCAAATTCTACAGATTCGTCATCCTGTTTTTGCGCTTTAGTTTTGCCCGCCGACGGCTGGGCATAAGCTGTGTTGGTAAAAATAAAAGCCAGGGCGAGCAATACCAAACGTGCAGTTAAAATACCTGCGCCATGCAGCAGCATCGTTGCCAACATAAAACCCAAGGCGAATGACAACAAACTGGCCGATGCAGGCATTTCCTGGCCGTGTGCGTAACCGTGAAAAAAGGCAAAAAAAACCACAATCAGGATGCTGGCGGTTGCCCGGACGCGAATCATGCGGACAACCAGAACAGCGAAAACCAGTACCGAGAGCAGAATCATCATTTCTACGCCGGGCACCGACACGCCCAACATGCCGACCAGACCACCCAATCCCATCACGCCGACAAATGCCAGCGGCAACTGCCAGATAGCGCGGCCGCCGAGTTGCGCCGCCCAAATGCCGACCGTGACCATGGTCAACAAATGGTCGATGCCCTGTAACGGGTGATTAAAGCCGTTATACCAGCCGCTGACCGCATTGCCGCCGGTATGGGCTTGGACGAGTGCAGGCGATAATGACAGAAGTAGCCCGAGAAGGGGTAGTAGTTTTTTGTGGTTTATATTCATGTACTTAACTGTCCTGAATGCTTTTTATCATGCCGGTGTAGTACTCAACCATTTGTTGCAGAAACAAAATAACGCCGTCAATTTCATTTTTAATATCGTGGATGAAATTATGCTGTTGGAAGTTTTCCGCCACATAAAACGACAAGCCCATGTAAATAGTGTAACAGCCCATTGCAATCATGATAAACGCGGCTGATTTCATCATTAGGCCTCTGAAATGGGCACTCATTTTGCCGAATGCGACACTGACGAAGAGCATGGTCGGCAAGGTGCCTGCGCCAAAAGCCAGCATTAGCAAGCCGCCTTCCAATACCGTTGTCGCCGAGGTGGCTTTAACCGCCATCGCAAAAGTCAAAGGGCAGGGCATCAAGCCGTTTAACAAGCCGGCCATCGTCGCGCCCAGCAGCGGCCCTTTGGTTCTTGATTCGGCATAGCCTTTGCGCAATAAATTCATCGGCAATAGCCTGACTGAACCCTGAAACGGAATCCAACCTAAAATGCCCAGGGCCAAAATAATGACCACGACGCCGACGAACATTTGCAAAATACTTTGTATTTGACCGAACAGGCCGCTGGAAACCAGCACTACGCCGAGCGCGGCGGCGGCAAAGCCAACCACCGTATAAACCGATATTCTGGCCAGCTGATAAGCCAGATAGGCCGTATAAGTTCTTGACGCACCGGCACGCATAAAGCAACCCGACACCAGTGCGCCGCACATGCCGACACAATGTCCGCTGCCTAAAACGCCCGCCATAAAAGCCAGTCCGTAATCAAAGCCGCCCGCAGCCGCAGTCACATGCTGCATGCCCATATCCATTGTTGAATGATCCATTTTTTGCCTATTTTTTATTTAATCTTAATGAGTTAACGATGACTGATACCGAGCTGAGCGCCATGGCTGCCGACGCAATCATTGGGTTGAGGTTGCCCATCGCCGCCACCGGAATGGCAACAACGTTATAGCCAAAGGCCCAGAACAGGTTTTGCTTGATGACTCTAATGGTGTCGGTGCTGAGCTGAATGGCGCCGGTGACTTTGGTAATATCGCCATGCACCAGCGTCATGTCGGCAGATTCGATGGCGATGTCGGTGCCGGTGCCGATAGCGAAACCGACATTGGAGGCGGCTAGGGCAGGGGCGTCGTTAATGCCGTCGCCGATCATGCCGACGTTTTTGCCTTCTTGTTGGAACTGCTGAATGATGGCCAGTTTTTGTTCCGGCTTGGCGTTGGCGATGACTGTTTCAATGCCGACGATGGCGGCAATATGCTGTGCGGTTTTTTCGGTGTCGCCGGTGACCATCAAGGTCTGTATGCCCAGTTTTTTCAGGTGCTGAATGGCTTGTATCGCTTGCGGCCTGGGTTTGTCGGCAATGCCGAATACAGCCGCCGCTTTGCCGTTGATGGCCATGAACACCGGAGTTTTGCCTTGTTCGGAAAAATCGCTGGCGGCAGTTAATAAACCATCGACAACAATACCTTGATCTGACAGCCAGTCGTGATTGCCCAGCAAGAGCTTTTTGTCGTTTACTTCGGCGGCAATGCCTCGGCCGGTTTCACTGTAAAAATAGCTGCAGTCCTGTAACTCAATAGCCTGTTCTTTGGCGTAAGCGACGATGGCTTTAGCCAAAAAATGCTCCGAGTTGTTTTCTGCCGAAGCCGCCAAGCGAATCAGTTTTTCTGAGCTGAGTCGGGACAGTTTAAGCAAGTCGGTGACTTTTGGTTTGCCTTCGGTAATGGTGCCGGTTTTGTCGAACACGATGACATTAAGCTTGGCCGCTGTTTCCAGACTTTCGCCATTGCGGATATAAATGCCTTCCCGTGCGGCTTGCCCGGCGCCGACCATAATCGCCGCCGGTGTTGCCAAGCCCAGTGCGCAAGGGCAGGCAATCAGCAATACCGTGATGGCGTTGCCGAAAGCGAAACCAAACGGTGCGCCGACCAGCAGCCAGCCGGTCAGCGTTAAAGCCGACAACAGCATCACCGAGGGCACAAACACCGCAGAAATCTTATCGACCTGTTTTTGTATAGGCAGTTTGGTGGCTTGCGCCTGATCGACCATGTGGACAATGCCCGCCAATACGGTGTCCATGCCGACTGCGGTCACACGAATGCGCAACGCGCCGCTGCCGTTGACGCAGCCGCCAATCACTTTGTGGCCGACATCTTTAACCACCGGCAAGCTTTCGCCGGTGACCATGGCTTCATCGACGGTCGATACGCCTTGAATGACCACGCCGTCGGTTGGGATTTTTTCGCCCGGCCGCACCAGTAAAATGTCGTCAATGGCGCAATCGTCAACGCTGATGATGAACTCCTGGCCGTCACGGATTACGGTTGCGGTTTGCGGCTGCAAATCAACCAGTTTGCGGATGGCTTCACCGGCTTTGCCTTTGGCGCGTTCTTCTAAAAAACGCCCCAACAGCACGAAGGTGATAATGGCCGCGCCCGCTTCAAAATAAAGGTGGCCTTTGCGCCGAAATAACGCAGGCAAGCTGTAGCCGTAAGCCGCACCGACGCCGAGCGCAATCAGCGTGTCCATATTGGCGCTGCGTTGTTTGGCCAATCGCCAGGCTTTGGCAAAAAAAGTCCAGCCCGACCAAAACACCACCGGCGTAGTCAGTACAAACTGCATCCAGTGCAGCCAGCGCGAACTGGGCATACCCATGCCGACAACGACCACAGGAAAACTCAAGATGCCGGACCAGATAAATCGGCGTTTGGCGACAGCAATGCGTTGTTGTTCTTTCTCAATCAGTTTTTTGCGCTGGGACAAGGTATCCATTGCGTAAGTGGCATAGCCCAGCGTCGCGACTTTCGCGCTGACTTCATCTTTAGCCAATTGACCGTGAACGGTCAGCGTCGAAGTGCCGAAATTGACGCTGGCCCGTTTGATTCTGGGGTCGCGCTTTAACACCATTTCGATTAATAAGGCACAGGACGCACAACTCATGCCTTCAACGGCCAGATCGATTTCCTGTGTCGGGCCGTCCAGAACCTGCTGTTGTTGCTTGTGTTGTTCGGCTTGCTTACGGGCAATATTGCCCAGCACCGCATCCAACATAATCAGTAAATTCTGTAGCGGCAAATGCGCCGGATCAAAGTGAATGACCACCGAACCCAGCGCGTAAACTGAGCGTATCTTTTTTATTTCGGGGCGCTTTTTTAACAGGATTTCAAAAATATAACCGCGTTCCTGATCGTTTTTTAACACCGGGGAAATAATGCGGATGCGCCTTTTTAATTGATGTACCAGCTGGAAGTTTTTTGGCGTGGCGATGTATGTATCCATAAGATGGCAGTTCTCGGCGATAGGTCGATGAGCGGTTTGAATAGGAAACCGTCGAGTCAACAACGGTTTCCTGATAACGGACGGGATTATTTTTTTCTGCGCGAACGAACCAGCAAAAAGAACATATAAAACAGCGCCATCCATTCGTAACGATGTTTGAGCGGCTTTAACAGCCAATGCTGGGTAATGTTGTCCCAATGCAGTCGGATCAGGAAAATCACCAGAATATCATTGAGAAAATCAATGACGGCTTTTTCCGGGTCTTGCATGAAAGCGGTGGGCTTTTTCATGCCCAGCTTGGTAATGACTTTGGCGGCCTGAACCGTTTCCTTGGCATCGCCGAATTTTTGTTTGACCCAGCGCGTCGCCTTCATATCGCCCAATTTGGTTTTGGCTTTTTCTTGCCAAGGCACCAAGGTTGAAACGGGTTTGGCTTTTAACGCGCCTTTTTCTTCCAGTTCGGCCAGCAACTGAAACAACTGTCGAGCCAGTGATTTAAAATCACAAACGGCCTCATCGAAACGAATCGATAACTTCTGTTGACCGCGATAAAGGTTAACGCGATAGACGCCGTCCAGTGCAGAAATGCCCTCTGTTATCGTCTTGGCTATCTCAACCGAGCAAATCTGAGCCGGTATTTGAAACCGGATATGCCCGTCCACACGATGACGCAGCACAAATTCTTTTTGTATGGACATAACTTAAGTAAACCCTATGGAAAAACAAAACGGGCGCTCCGGCGTTATGCCGCCAAGAAAATCACCCGTTAATGAATGAAGCCGCTTTAATTGGCAAACAGCTTGTTATTCTTTGCTTTCCGCAACGATGTCTTCAAGATTTTCTTTTTGTTGCAGGACAAAGTCCTTGCCTGCATCGACCGCTTTAGTGGTGCTAGAGACGATTTCTTTTCGGTATTTATAAATCAGATAACCAGCCGCTAGACCTAAACCAAAAACCAGAACCGGATGTTTCGCAACATTACTCATTAGCTTGCTCCCCGTATGTACTGTAGATGAAACGATTGAGCCTTTAACGACTGGATTTTGTGCGAGCTTCATATTTTTTCCTTAATTATTAATTAATCCTGATCAGATTCGGGCAAAATCTGATCTTCATTTAACAGCTGATAAATGCCCTTGCAGCCTTCGCAGCAAAACGCTTTATCGCCGTCTTTAGTTTTTAATGTAAAGCCCGGTGTTTCAACCACTAACCCGCAAAGATCACATGTTTTTTTAGTATCAACCATTTATTTAACTATGTTATTTAACCTAAGATTAGGCGGGCAACATCAGGGTGTTGCCGCCAACGGCAAGGAATTTCTTAAAAAAATTCCGTCAGTTAGTTGCCTTTTACCGTAGTCGGACAAAGGCAGAGCTCATGGTTATTCTACTAAAACCCAATTGCCATGCATACAGCAGATTGCATTCTATTCTTCGTGTTTTGTGCTGATCTCTGGCTGTAAAAAATAAAGTCCAGGAAAATCACAAAATTTTCGTGTCTTTTCGTGACTTTCGTGGACAATTATTTTAAGCCGCTTTGGAAATATCAGTGGCGCCGCTCACCGCCTTGCTTGATGCCTTCATCAACGCAATTCTCAGCGCACCGGTCAAACTAGCGCCCAAACCGAGCCTAACAGCTAATGCGGGCACTAAAATCATCGAGGCCACGACTAGACTGGTGCCTAGTAATAAAGAACCATTATGGGATGCTTTAACGTCTGTACGGATTAATTGCTGAGCCATCACTTCACCTTTTCATATAAGATTAACTAACAAAAACATATAATTATTGATTAAGCATAATCGATGCCAAATTGTAAGAAATTGATTTTATTTACTAAAATTACTTCGCACTCGAAATGATGGGTAAAATTACGTTATATAACACAGTTTAATAAAATAATGCGTCATATCCCCTATTACTGAACGGGATGAGTTGAAAATGATGGCGCCTTCTGCACGGCGCTGTTTGAATTTGACATAGCTTATTAACAACAGTACCTTAGGCAGCATTTTTTAACCTTCACTTAAACATCGGTTTTTCAAGAGCAGTCAATGGAAGAATTTCATAGAATAAGTCGTTTACCCCCCTACGTTTTTAATATTGTGACTGACCTGAAAGCCAAAGCGCGCGCGGCAGGGGAAGACATTATCGATTTTGGCATGGGCAATCCCGATCAAGCCACGCCGGAGCATATCGTCAATAAATTGATTGAGTCGGTGCAGCGCCCCGATACCCACCGTTATTCGGTGTCCAAGGGCATTCCCCGATTAAGGAAAGCCATTTGCACCTGGTATAAAAATCGCTTCGATGTCGATTTGGACCCTGAAACAGAGGCCATCGTCACCATCGGTTCCAAAGAAGGTTTGGCGCATTTGGCGCTGGCGACCTTAGGTCCTGGCGATGTGGTGCTGGTGCCGAATCCCGCTTATCCGATTCATCCTTATGGCGTGGTCATTGCCGGTGCTGATCTTCGTCATGTACCGATGGTGCCGGGTGGCGACTTTTTTGAGGAGCTGCAAAAAGCCATTATCGATTCATGGCCCAAGCCGAAAATGCTGATTCTTAATTTTCCCGGCAATCCAACGACTCAATGTGTAGAGCTGGACTTTTTCGAGAAAATTATCGCTATCGCCAAGGAGCATAATATCTGGGTCGTGCAAGATATTGCTTATGCCGACATCGTGTTCGACGGCTACAAAGCACCGTCTATCCTTCAAGTTGAAGGCGCCAAAGACATTGCGGTTGAGTTTTTCTCGCTGTCGAAAAGTTACAACATGCCGGGTTGGCGAGTCGGCTTTATGTGCGGCAACAAAGAGCTGGTTTCGGCTTTGGCGCGCATCAAATCTTACTTGGATTACGGCACTTTTACCCCGATTCAAATCGCCGCGATTGCCGCGCTCGAAGGCCCGCAAGAGTGCGTGGCTGAAATTGCCGAAATGTACCGGAAACGGCGCGATGTATTGTGCGAAGGCTTGACGGCGGCAGGCTGGCCGGTGGAAAAACCCAAAGCCACCATGTTTGTCTGGGCGCGTATTCCTGAGGCTTATCAACATTTGGGCTCGATTGAGTTTTCCAAAAAACTGCTGCATGAGGCCAAAGTGGCGGTGTCGCCGGGTATCGGTTTCGGTCAGCATGGCGATGACCATGTTCGTTTCGGCCTGATCGAGAATGAACACCGTACCCGTCAGGCGGTGCGCGGCATCCGTTTGATGATGAAGAAAGACAACGTTATATAATCGGGTCAAATGATAGGACACGGAAAGCACGGATTAGACGGATTTACACGGATTTTTTATACTGAGTTTGCAGTCTCCAAGCCAAGTTTTGGAGCCTGTTATGTGTTTTCAAATCCGTTCTTATCCGTCTAAATCCGTGCCATCCGTGTTCCATTTTTCTTTATGCAAAATAGTTTTTAACTGGAGTTTGATTTGAAACCGGTAAAAGTAGGTGTATTAGGTCTAGGTACCGTCGGTGGCGGCACCGTCAATGTATTAAAGCGCAATGCCGCAGAAATCGCGCGCAGGGCAGGGCGTGAAATTATCATCACCCGCGCTTCGGCCAAAGATTTAAACAAGGCGCGCATTTGCGACACGCAAGGCATCGCCTTAACCACCGATCCTTTTGACATTATCAATGACCCTGAAATTGAAATCATTTTGGAATTGATTGGCGGGGCAGGGCAGGTCAAAGACATGGTGTTGAAAGCCATAGAAAACGGCAAGCACGTGGTCACCGCCAACAAGTCGCTGATTGCTTTGCATGGCAACGAAATTTTCGCCAAAGCCAGCGAAAAAGGCGTGATTGTCGCTTTTGAAGCCGCTGTTGCCGGCGGCATTCCGATTATCAAGGCCATCCGCGAAGGGCTTAGCGGCAATCAAATCGAATGGCTGGCAGGCATCATCAACGGCACCGGCAATTTCATCCTGACCGAAATGCGCGATAAAGGCCGCGATTTTGCTGATGTCCTGGCCGAGGCGCAAGCCTTGGGTTATGCCGAAGCCGATCCGACTTTTGATGTCGAAGGCATCGACGCCGGACATAAACTGACCATTTTGGCTTCTATCGCATTCGGCATCCCGTTGCAGTTTGACAAGGTGTTTACCGAAGGCATCACCCAAATCACCCGCACCGATGTCGAATATGCCGAGCAATTGGGCTACCGCATCAAGCATTTGGGCATTGCCCGCAAAACGGCGGCCGGCATTGAATTGCGCGTGCATCCGACCTTGATTCCTGAACGCCGCTTGATTGCCAACGTCAATGGCGTGATGAACGCGGTTTTGGTCAAAGGCGATGCGGTTGGCGCGACGCTTTATTATGGTGCCGGTGCAGGCGCCGAACCGACCGCATCGTCCGTGGTTGCCGATGTGATTGATGTAGTTCGGGCATTAACGAGCGACCCCGAAAATCGCGTGCCGCATTTGGCGTTTCAGGCCGATGCAATCGCCGACATTCCTGTGTTGTCGTCCGAGCAATTTAAAACCGCTTATTATTTGCGCCTGAATGCCGAAGACAAACCCGGCGTATTGGCCGAAGTAACGCGCATCCTGGCCGCGCACCACATCAGCATCGAAGCCATCAGCCAAAAAGCGCCGCTGAACAATGAAACGTCCGTGCCGATTATCATACTGACGCAAATCACGCTGGAACAGGAAATGAACGCGGCCATCGCTGAAATCGAAGCACTTGCAACTGTGAGCGGCAAAATAAACCGCATCCGTCTGGAAACTTTAGGATAAATAAACATGTCAACCCACAAACACCACACCGGTTTAATTGACCGTTACCGCGATCGCCTGCCGGTCAGTGCAAACACCCGCATCATCAGCTTGAACGAAGGCAATACGCCGTTGATTCAACTGTACAATATCCCGCGTCTAATCGGCAAAGATGTGGATATTTACGTCAAATTTGAAGGCTTGAACCCCACCGGTTCCTTCAAAGATCGCGGCATGACTATGGCTGTAACCAAAGCGGTAGAGGAGGGCAGCCAAGCCATTATTTGCGCCTCAACCGGCAACACCTCAGCCGCTGCTGCAGCCTACGCCGCCCGTGCCGGTATCAAAGCCTTCGTGTTAATTCCCGACGGCAAAATTGCCCAAGGCAAACTGGCGCAAACCTTAATGTACGGCGCTGAAATCATACAAATTAACGGCAACTTCGACAAAGGCATGGCCTTGGTCAAAGAAATCGCCGACCATGCGCCGGTCACCATCGTCAACTCGATCAACCCGTACCGGATTGACGGCCAAAAAACCGCCGCCTTTGAAATTGTCGACGACTTGGGTTTCGCGCCCGATTATCATTGTCTGCCGGTCGGCAATGCCGGTAACATCACCGCCTACTGGAAAGGCTACAAAGAATACGCCACCGACCGCGTGTGCAGCACGCGCCCGGTCATGTGCGGTTATCAGGCCGCCGGCGCCGCGCCGTTTTTGGCCGGCCACCCGATTGAAGACCCGGAAACCATCGCCACAGCCATTCGCATCGGCAATCCGCAATCCTGGGATTATGCCTGGGCGGCGCAAAAAGAATCCGGCGGCTGGTTTGAAAAATTCACCGACGAACAGATTTTGGCTGCGCAAAAAATGCTGTCGCAATATGAAGGCATCTTTTGCGAACCCGCCTCGGCCGCCTCATTAGCTGGCGCGCTCCACGACATCGCGTTAGGTAATATCCCCGAAGGCAGCAAAATCGTCTGCACCTTAACCGGCAACGGCTTAAAAGATCCCGATACCGCCATCGCGCAATGCGCAGCGGCACATCCGGTAACCATTGAAGCCACTCTGGATGCAGTTAAACGGGCTATATTAGATTGTTTATAAACAGTTTTTTTACCACGAAGACGCGAAGAACACGAAGTTTGATAGTTGGCTGGCGGGGGCTGTGGTTCAGTCCCGCTTTGCCTTAGCTCTATACAAAAACAGCCGCCAAACCGCCCAATAAAAAACTTCGCATAATGTAGTCTGCTTTATGTATAAAAGCCTCAGGGGAAAATTATCATCCCCTGGGGCTTTTTTGCATAAAGCGTGTTATGCGAGGTTTTTTAGTCACTGTAGATTGTTTTGCATTCCTTTCCTTGACCGTTGCATTTAATGGTTTTTGTCCATGTTGTTGGTTCTTTTGGTTCTTTTAGTTCACTTTTTAATTTGTTGGTCATTATTCCCATGACTTCGGGCATTTTTTTAAATGTTCTTGTTATTCCTGTGACCATTGCTTCTACGGCCATTTTTCCATGATTTGGTTTTTCGGGTTCTGCCCATCCGTTTGAGCTGAATATTCCGATTATTATCAAGGCCGCTATTTTTTTCATATTTATTTATCTTTTGCTAGTGATTTTAGTTCTTCCACGTTTGTTTCCTCTAAGCCTCTTTTAATTAGGTAATTTAGAACTTCCGTTTCTTTTATTGGCCTTTGAGTGGCTATAACAGTTTTTACTGTTAAGTCTTGTACTTTTCTCCATGTTTTATCGTCAATGTGTTTGCTTGGCATTTTTTTAGCCTTATTCAAATATTCAATATTCTACATTCTTAGAACTCAACTATTGACATCTGATTTCTAAGAACGTATAAAGATTTCATTTTCTTAGAACTCAGATTAACCATTGAGGCAAGCCAATGAAATCAGCAAAAACACCTAGAACATCTTTTACCCGTGATGAGTTGCGCGTTCTTTTAACCGCTTTATCTTGTACGGATCATATTAAATCGTCATCTTTTCAAGATGACCAAGCCATACAGTTTCATCTTTTTCAGCTTTTCTCATTACTTCAATCTGGCGACGCTTGCCGCCATCCTGTTACGTCGTCGGATGTTGTAGAACAGGGTGGCAACTAATGGAAATTAAATCTATTGGTAATAATTGGTTCAGTCTATATCCCGGCGGCGGTTCTTTTGAGTACAACACCAACGAGAACCCAACTGCAGAAAATTATGATGATCGTTGTCCATTGGCTCAGGTTTACAGGCATATTGAGGGTGAAAAGGTAGTTGTAAAAATAAATGGTCAATCTGAAAAGCCATTTTTTTATAAAGATTCAAATTTTCGTGAAGCTCTTGATTTAGCTAAGTCTTTTGTTAATGAATATTTTTATTCGTTGAATGTTCAGGTTGATATTTTTGGGGTAAGTCAATGAAGCGCCCCCAACATCCTAAAGATTTGGGCATCATCGACATAACGCTTGATGATTTATACGCCTATGCCGACCAAATGGAACAATTTAGACAGTCCCAGGCATTTGTCCCGTTGGCTTATGTTCCCGCTTTCCCGGTTTGCCCTCCTGCTGGTTATTCAGAACCCCGCGAATCCCTTTTTATCGGCGTTCCCCTGTCCCAATTACCGCAACCGCGCGGCCTTGATGGCCTTTTCCCCGATGAACGAAGAAGCGCAACGGCGGCAAGATGAGTACGAACAAATTTCCTTGGCTTTTGCCAACCGCGACTTTATCCGTGGAATGGTTTATTGCACTTGTCACGCTTGCGGCTGTGCTCGTTGTTCTGGTCACGGTTGGCGGCATACTGCTCAATCCATCGCTTTCGGTCGGGGTTTAAATTCAATGGCTACCGACATGAACCCTTACGATCAAGCGCAATTTTCCGAATGGATAGAATGGGGCAAAGGTTACAAGTCCCGCCAACTTTCCGAGGGTGCAAGGATTCGCGCCTTATTTAGACTTGAAGAAAAGGCGGCGCAATGTCTTTAGCGCGTCCACTCACTAAAAAGCAGGCTCGAAAAGCGGCTAAATACCATATTCAGCACATTGAACCCTTGCTTGATTCAAAGATTTTAATAAATGCTTATCTGGATCAGGTAGGCATAGCAGCGCCTAAGGCTACCAATGATGAATCTTTTGTTTTGCGGTTGCTTTGCGTTGACTGGTGGTCACGGAAATTAATCAACAAGGATATTCGAGATCGGGAAGCTAAAGCCATATTCGCTTGTAAAGTCGCCAAAGGTCGGGAGCTTTATTGTTCCGACGATACCGTTAGTTATATCCGCGAACGCTGGGACGAAACTCTAGCCGGAATGTCACAAAAAATGTGTGTTTCCGACTGTGGTGATGAGTTGGATATGTTGGACATAATGAAGTCCAGCCTCGCCAATCCTGAAAACCGCCGCGCTGAATTGATGGTAAGAATGTCAGGGTTTGAACAGTACGCCGATGAATTAGGCGATATTGGCATGTTTTATACCATTACCTGTCCGTCTAAATATCATCGTTTTGCCGGTGGTGATCTGATACCCAATAAGCACTATAACGGCGCAACGCCCAAAGAAGCCCAACAATACCTTACTAAAATTTGGTCACAAATTCGCGCCGAACTAAGTCGCCATGATGTCCACCCTTACGGCTTCCGTGTTGCCGAACCTCATCACGATGGAACGCCGCATTGGCATATTTTGTTATTTATGCGCCCTTCTGATGAACATTTCATTACTTCAACAATGCAAAACTACGCCTTAAAAGAGGATGGCCACGAAAAAGGCGCGGCGGAATACCGTTTCACCGCAAAGCGCATTGTTAAGGAAATCATCACCAAGGACGGCATTAAAAAGGTGAGCGCCACGGGTTATATCGCTAAATACATTGCTAAAAATATCGGTTTTGATGTGGGTATGGATTCAGAGGACGACAGCCAGAACACAGAAACCACCGCTAACCGCGTTAGGTCGTGGTCGTCTGCGTGGGGTATCCGTCAATTTCAACAAATTGGAGGCGCTTCTGTTTCTATTTGGCGTGAATTGCGCCGTCTTAAAGATAAGGAGATCGAACACGATGTTATACGGGCAGCCCGTGATTGCTGCATTAATAATGATTGGTCTGGTTTTCTGGTCGTTATGGGCGGCAATGAAGTAAAGCGTATCGAGCGCGAAATTCAATTATTAAAAAAAACCGCGTTTGATGCGGAAACCGGCGAAATCCGCTTAAACCGCTATCAGGAAATTGTTTTAAAGGTCGTCGGTATTGCGGCCAAAGCAACCGAAGTTATTACCCACGTTAAGGTTTGGACGATCGTACAAAAACCCACCTTAAATGCTCATGATGTGGCATTGGGGGCGGGCGCTAGCCCGCACCCTTTGCCGCGTTAGCGGCCTTGGAGTTCTATAAATAACTGTACCAACCCCAACCACTACAACACAAAAAAGGAAAAAAAATGGCTCAATTTTCAAAAGTAAAAATCTTAAAAGTCGAAACAGATAAGGCTCAAGTCTACCGTGATAACAAAGCGGTTGAGGGCGAGTTTACCGCGCGTGTTCGCGCCTTGGTTGTTCCCATTAAACCAGATCCGCTTTATGTGAATATCACCAAAGCCGGGGATGAAGTGATTCAAACCTTTAAAGCCTTGGAAGGTAAAACCGTTTTATTTCCTGCGCGTTTGGGCGCAACCGATAGCGGCGTTGCTTTCTTGCAGCTCGAAAACGGCATAACCATAGATGACATTGATGTGATTCCCGACAAAGCGCCAAAAACAATGGCAATGGGACAACAAAAACCCGCAACTTTATAAAAATGAATTATCAGTCGTCTGAAATAAAGCGCATTGGCCGTAAGGCTCGCCGATTTCATACGCGTAACAAATCCCTTAAAACGAAATTCAAAATCGATTTAAGTGATCATCCGGGCATTTGCCTAATTCCTGCCAATGTTGGCACTTTTCAATCTTTAAAAGAGGTTATTTCAAATGAAAATCTTTAAAAATCGTTTTGCTCAAATCGCTGGTGTTTCTGCTGTTTCTATCGGCGTTGCTTCTGCTGCTGTTCCTGCTGTTGTTACTACGGCGCTTTCTGATGCTGGTACCGATTCTTTAACAATGGGCGCGGCTGTGCTTGTGGTTATCGTAGGCATCTACGCGCTTAAATTGTTGCGCCGCGCCTTGTAATTTAGGGCAATCAATTAGGGGGTTATCGGTTAATTAAGCGCCTCTAATGCTTGATTAATTGATAACTCCTTTTTTTTAACTATCGAGTTTGAATTATGGCTATTTGTGCAACCGTTGACAGCGTAACTAATGCTTTTACAGCCAATTCAACGGCTATCGGTTCTTGCACTGATTACGTTATTTATACCGCCGCTGATTACGCGTTAATTAATCCGCAAATCACCACCTCGGAAGCGGTCGAATTAGCTTGGTTGGTGGTTGGTGTGTGGGTTGTGGCTTGGTCAATCAAGCAACTTAAAAAGGTTTTTTTCTGATGGATATTTATACACTTGCAATCGTCGCGGCCATTACCGGCGCGGCTTGGATTTTGCTCCATGAGTAAAAAATCTTTAATTCAAAAACTGGTTATTGTGGGGTTGTTGGTTTTTTCGGGTTCTGTTTTTTCTGTCGATTATCAAGCGACCGCTACTTATGGTTCCCCGTATTGTTCGCCTGGTTATTCTTGTAATAGCCAGGCTTATTATCTTTGTCAGTCTATGAGCACTTCATGGTATCCGACCCCAACTGTTACGGGTAGTTCTGGTGGCACGTGTTCTTATTCCAATGGTGGTACTAAATCGTATACATCAACAATTACGTATTCATGCCCTAATGGTGGCACGTTGTCAGGTACAACGTGTATAAACGCGCCTGATTGCGATGCACCAAAAGTAAAAGATTATTTAACCGGCGTTTGTTTAAATCCTGTTTGTCCAGCGGGAGAGCATAACGACCCAATAACCGGCTTTTGTATAGCCGATCAGCCTGTAACCTGTTTTGAGGTTCATGCAACAAAAACTAATGCAATTACGGGCGCAACTGAATCTTGTGATAATGTTCAGACTGCGCCCACGGCTGCATCTTGTTTAAGTCCTGTTCAATATCAATCGTCAAATGTTTGTAATATAAATGCTTGTCCTGATGGTTCTCAAGCCTTTGGTGTTCCGGGTGATATATCAAGTTGCCCACCAATGCCGCCAGACCCAGAACCTTGTCCAACTGGGGGCGCTCAAACTTTAATTTGTGGCACAACAAGACAACAATGCACTGACTCGGATGGAACTGTTCAGACTGTTGATCCTTGTCCTATTGATCCGCCGCCACCGCCACCGCCTGCCGATCCAACGCCGCCACCACCGCCGCCACCGCCTGCCGATCCAACGCCGCCACCGCCGCCGCCTGCTGATCCAACGCCGCCACCGTCTGGTGGTGGTGGTGATCCCGGAACGCCGCCAAGTGATCCAACGCCGCCGCCGTCTGGTGGTGGTGGTGGTGATCCAGGAACGCCGCCAAGTGATCCTACGCCACCGCCGCCGCCAAGTGATCCTACGCCACCGCCGCCGCCAAGTGATCCTACGCCACCGCCGCCGCCAAGCGATCCTACGCCCACGCCGCCGCCAAGCGATCCTACGCCTATGCCGCCGCCAAGTGATCCTACGCCTACGCCGCCGCCAAGCGATCCTACGCCTACGCCGCCGCCGGGTGATCCAATGCCGCCGGATGATGGGACACCTTCGCCGCCGGGTGGTGAGCCTGCGCCTGATTGCTCAACAGGTTGGCATTTTGACGGGATGACGTGCGTTTTAGATACAACGTCGCCACCGCCGCCCGGTGATACTGGACAGCCGCCTACTGATTCCACGCCGCCGCCTAGCGAACCTGCGTCCGTTTGTTCGGCTGGTTATCATGACGTTATCGAGGGAGAGGGGGTTCAGTGTGAGGCAGATTCCACGCCGGCAGCACCGCCGCCGGGTGAGCCGTCTTCCGGTGAGCCTTCGCCGCCGTCTGAATCTTGCCCGGTCGGCACTCATGCCAGTTTAGATGGTAATTGTTTATCTGATAGTGCTGGTCAGTGTCCGACCGGTTGGACGTATAACGGTGATTATTGCGTGACAACTCCAACGCCGCCACCGCCGCCACCGCCGCCGCCACCTCCACCGCCGCCACCGGATGTAACACCGCCGCCGGATGTCACGCCGCCGCCGGATGTTACGCCGCCGCCGGATGTTACGCCAGTTCCGCCACCGGCTGAACCAACGCCGCCGCCGGAACCGTGTCCATCGCCTACGGCTAATCCTGACGGTACGGTGACAGTGCATCCTGATTGTACACCAGCGCCTACGCCGTCTGATACAGGTACGGGTACGGGTACGGGTGATGGTATGTGCGATTTATACCCTAACTCGTTGGCATGTTTGGAGGTTGGGGATGCGCCGGTTGATACGCCTGATGCGCCTGTTGTTCCGTATCAATTGCCGATTATTTTAAATGTTGCTGCGTCTTCGTCGGGGTCTTGTCCCGCTGATGCGCAAATGAACCTTAAAACAGGAGGAACTATAACGATGTCTTACCAACCGTATTGTGATTTTGCCAGTGGTATCAATCCGTTGATTATTACGTTTGCTTGGCTTTCAGCCGCTTTTATTGTTATTGGTGGAGTTAAAGACTGATGTGGGGAACGTTAGCAACTTTTTTGCTGTCAATTGTCGGTAGTCTTGCCGGTCGTGTTTTGGTTTCGCTGGGTCTTGGCATGGTGTCTTATGCGGGGCTTAACGTGTTGTTGTCCGGCGTTATTGCTCAGGTGAATGCTAGTTATGGCGCTACCGGCGGCGTTGTTTTGCAGCTTTTGAATATGGCCGGGGCAGGGCAGGCCATAGCCATATTGACTGCTGCTCTCGTGACGCGTACCGCGTTAATTGCTGCTACTAAAATAACGTCTGTTACCGGATTATCTGGATATTCGTCTGGTTCCGGTTTTGGCCATTCGCCAGATTCTTAAAAAATGATTACATTAATTACTGGCGGGCCGGGTACAGGTAAAACCGCTTGGCTGTTGGATCAGCTTTTGGAATTGCGCAAAACTGAACCCAATCGCCATATTTACATTCATGGTGTGCGTGGTTTGCGTAATTTCCCGCATGAAGTCATTTATTGTAAAAGCCAGCTTTGTGATATTTGCCAAAGTGCCACCGTTCCTGACGATGCCAAATATGTGGAAAAGTGGCCGGAATGGAAAAGCGCCGGGGATTTAATCATAGTTGATGAAGTTCAGCGGATATGGCGGCCACGCGTGGGCAGTTCTAAAGCGCCTGAATCTGTAACCGGTTTAGAAACTCATCGCCATTATGGCCTTGATTTCTGGCTGATTTCACAAGGGCCGCATTTGTTCGATAATTTCATTCGGCTGTTGGTTGGTCGTCATGTGCATTTAGTTGCCCGTTGGTCTGGTCGAACACAGTATGAATGGCCGGAATGTAAACAAGACGTTCAATCAAGATCGGATGCCGTTATTCGTCCGTATCGGTTGCCGTCCCATGTCTATGATATGTACGACTCCGCCGAAGTTCACACCAAACAGGACAAACGCAAGCCGATTAGTTTTTATGTGACCATTGCCGCCTTGGTGCTTGCACTCGTCACCGTGTTTTTTGTGGTTTATCGGATCAAAAGCAAAATGACCCAGGCAACCGAAACAATGAGCGACCCGGCACTAACAACCAATAATTCAAACTCCAATCAAACCGAATCAACCACCAACGGCTATAAACCACCCGCAAAAGCCAGCTTTCCCGATTTTACTCCAACCGTTCCCGGTATTCCCGAATCAGCCCCAGCTTATGCGCATTTAATTAAAGTGACTGCCGCGCCGATTCTTGCCGGTTGCGTCATAAACAATCTTACTGACAATTGCCAGTGTTACACCAACCAAGCTACGCCCTATCAGGTATCACAAGAATATTGTAAAGAAGCCGTTAAAGGCCATCGTTTTAACCCGTATTTACAAGCCAAAACCACCGATAAAAATAACAAAAACAACTTAAATCAAATCGAACAACCTTTAATTTTAGGGAGTAATCAACCATGACAGCTACAGCACTAAATTACGCGGGAAATAAATGGCGGGAATGGATATTGCACAACGTCGAACAGTCCTGCACGCAAGAATCTATGCTTAAACACATGATTCCGACCTTTACACAAGAACAAGCTTTAATGGCGCTGTCGGAAGCGCGGGAGCTGCTTACTTCACCGGCTCTTAACCGTCCTTTGATTAATGTTACAACTAATCAAGTTGATCTAGGCGATATTACCGCTCAGGTCGTTTTTAAATTAATGAATCCTCATGTGGTCGTGATCGACAACGTATTAACTGCTGCTGAGTGTGATTTATTAGTACAAGCGGCGATAGCCAAAAATATAGCGCCGTCTACCGTTGTTCACATCGAAAGCGGTGAGAGTGTCTTGGGTGATTACCGTACCAGTTCGGGTTGTTGTTTTTCTCGGTCTGAAACCGAGTTGATCGGCAACATGGAACGCCGACTTTCTACACTGAACGCGTGGCCGTTGGAAAACGGGGAGGGCATCCAAGTTTTGCAGTATGAAGTTGGCCAGCAATACAAGCCGCATTTCGACTATTTCGATCCGAAGAACGCCGGAAGTTCTAAGCATTTGAAACGCGGTGGCCAACGTGTTGGAACCTTCGTCGTTTACTTGTCGGATGTTGAAGCCGGGGGATCAACTTCATTTCCAGAAGTCGGCGTTGATGTTTACCCGCGTAAAGGTTCGGCGGTTTATTTTTCGAGTGTGGATGAAGCCGGGAAGCCGTGTCTTTTAACGCGTCATGCCGGAACCCCGGTCATTAGTGGCGTTAAAACAGTAGCCACTTATTGGCAACGTGAGCGTGCTTATCGATAAATTACTCTTTTATTTTTTGGGTTTGCCCATAGTCCCGGCTCGGAGGTAGGGAGGGGGATTTAAAAGCCGTCCTTGGCCTTTACTTTAAACTTCTTTTTGAGCGAGCCAGAACATTTCTGTATCGTCTATGCAGGGTATGGCTATCCAATTAAACCAGGGTGTTACTTCGTTCCACAATCGTTTGTTTATATCTTTTGCTGTGAATGTTGTTTCTAATTTGAATCCGGCTCCTAAAATTTCCCAGCCTGACTCTTTTGTTAACTCGATTAACTGCATGTCTGTATGTACTTCGCGTGTTTTGTAGTTATATTCGTTCATTTCACACCTCGTAAAAAAAATTAATAAAATCAATCGTTAATGCAAGGCAAAAAACAGCGAGAAGAAGCAGCCGGGTCAAGCTGATTCGCGGAGGCTCCGACAAAAAAAATCTAATGGTTTTTGCAAAGTCTTTTTTTTGTTGGATACCGCTAATCTGCTTGATGCGGTTGCGACTCGCTATACTGTCCTTGTATTGATGATGATTTTTTCAACTAAACGGGTGGGGGTATCGGGGCACCGTGAAGGTGCTCTGAAATTTAAAATGTTGAGCGCAGCGAAATTTCAAAGCCGATGAAGTACAACGTAGTTTTTGATGGTATAACGCCAATTTTCGTAACGCATAATAAAAAAAATTATGAAATATTTATGTGATTATTGCCGTAAGCCGTTTTATCCGTATAACTACAATTCCGATGGTGCGGCTTATCGTCAGCATCGTTATTGCAGTCATGCCTGCAAGCAAGCGGCGTATCGTTTGCGAAAAAAACAGCTGCCGGTCATCCGTAACGCATAACGAAAAACAGCCGCCAAACCGCCCAATAAAAAACTTCGCATAATGTATATTATGTAAAATAGACAATGTGGGCATTTTAGGCGGCGTGCTAATTGCAGCGGGCTCGGTTTTAATAAACCGGAATCGAAAAAATGGCAGTCAAGAAAACAAGTTTTTACCACACCCGCAATAAGATAATCCCCAATGAACAACAAGCCGCCGATTTACTCGGCGTTGACGTGTCGGAAATCAAAAGGATGGACAAAGAAGGCGCTCCCATTATGGCAGAGCGCCTTTTGCTTTTATGGGATAAGAAAAATATCAACGCGCCCGGCTGGGACGGCTGGATCTTTAGCCGAGGTGCCCTGGTACATAAAAAAATACGCTGGAAACCAGAAAACTTGCTTAATGCCCGGCGTGAAGCTGAAAGAGTCACGAAATTAGAAGCAGAAATTCATCAACTATATAGCCTGGCCGGGCTATTCAAAATAACGCGAAAATTACTCAAGCGCTAGCCCGCACGGCTTTCAAGTTATCCCCAGTTTTTGGGGATAACGCTGTTAATTAACCCTTCCCAAGCCAGGAAAATAAAGCGGTCAAGTCAGATTGAGAAAAAACGAATCAATCCGTTTTTTATGTAACGCGTTACGGAAATTGGCTTATATCATCGACGCTGCCTGCTTCGCTGGCGACTGTTGTGTTAAGTGCAGATTTAAAGCGATTTAATTAGGGTGATGAATGGCACAGCCGGGTTCGAAACTTGCGTTATATCGTGGAAGTTGCGCGATCAGCCATTCAACACGCGAAGAAGTCGCTGCGCTCACTTTTTTTATAGTTTAATGGCCAAAGGCCAGCGCTCCCATAATTGCGCTTTATCATACGGCTAACGAGCGCATGAAGTCGCGCTTACGGCGCGTAAAAATAAGAGCCGGCAATTCGTAACAAACCTAACCGATCTTAGACACCAAGCCGGCATTTCGTAACGCTTGACGCTGACGATAATTAGCTTGCCTACAAGCATTTGAGCAAAAAAGCGGTGTGCGACCAATTGAACGGTGATAAAAAGGAAAATGACAACGCTGACAAAAATAAACAGACATACCCACCCCCTTAATCTGGGAAAAATGTCTTATCAATAAGCTGTTCCAAATTCCACGGGCACTGATTGGGGAAAATGTCCGGGCGCAAGCCAGTCTCATGAGCTGCCTTTAAAGCTGCGTATTCGTAAGCATCCGCCAAAATTGCGGCAATCTCAGACTTTAATCCGGGATTCTGTTTTAGAACTTTTTGGAACTTTAACCGCTGTTCAATGATGGTATAACTCCAGCTATTACCACGCCTAGCCGGTTGATAATGCCATTTAAGCATGTGAAGCAGAAGAACAGACAGCCGACTTTCTAACGCGCGTTTTTCACTTCTGCCCATTGTTTCCACTTCCTCTATCAAATTATCTATATCCAGATCGGTTAACCGCCCTGCCCTCAGCAATGCCGCCTGTTCTTGAGTCCAACCGTAAAAATCCTGTTCGTAGTGAATCATAATTAACCCCTGTTTTTTTTAAGATCATGTGTAGTTTAAAGCGTTATACTGTTTTTGTCAAATTAATTATGATAATTATCATATTATCATAATATGATATTATCGTAATATGATAATTATCATAACTGTAATGTGATAATTATGATAATTATGATAATAACGCTTGACGCATGGCCTTATATAAACGATAATAAACCTGTCATCAAACTTAATTGGAGCAAAAAACATGAACAACGTTAGCCAAATCAACAAAGCCAAAAGACTCAGTGAAGAAGAAGTACACGCAGCCGCAGAAGAGCTAAAAGAATCCGGCATTCGTCCCAGCAGTATCGAGGTTTATAAATTCCTTGGCCGGGGCTCATTAACAACTATTACCAATTTTTTAAAGACTTGGGATCAAGCAGATATACAAGCGGCCACCCTGCCCGCTTTGGCCATACTGCCGGATACGCTAAAAAAAGCAGCCGAACTCATGATTATTAAGGTTTGGACGGAATCGCAAGAACTAGCAGAACAAGAAATCAAAAGCCAACGTGATGCTTTGCACCAAGCTGAATTAAAAGCCGTTGAGAAAATAGCCGAAGCCGAAGCGTTTAGTGAAGAACAAAGCAAACAGATTGAGGCACTAGAAAACCAAATCGAAGCAATGCAAAAAGATCATGACAATAAACAAACGGAATTTTTAAAAAAAATAGAAGCAGAACATGAAGAAAAAAATCAAGCTATGATAAAAATAGCCGTGTACGAAGAAAAACTTCACGAAAAAGAAAAGCAATTTGATTTTGTTAATACAGCTTTATTAGACCAACAAAAAACAAATCAATCACTCAACGAAGAAATAAAAAGGTTTGAACTAAAAGCAGAACAACTTGAATCAGAAAACCAATTATTAAAACAAGAAAAAGAAAAAACCTTAAAAAACAATGATAATTTAAAGGAAAAACTCAATGGACACGCAAATAAAATAAATTTATTAGAAAGTGATTTAGAGCAGGAAAAAATGCGCATTAATGTCGTTGTAGATGAAAACAGCCGATTGATTAAAGAAAACCGGTCATTAATCGAAAAAACAGCCATGTTAGACGGTCAGTTATCGGCGTGGAAAGAAATCAAACCAAAAGAAAAAATAAAGGTCAAACCAGAACAATTAATACAATAATAAAAATTAATGATAAAGCTTGTCTGTCACCGGGTCAGATTGGTGAACCGGTGACACTTTAGAAACAACAACGGGCGAAGAAGAAGAAGAAGAAGAAGACGAAGACGAAGCTTTTGGCAAACGCCACGCGGTAACAATAAAACTTTTATTGTCATAGATCAGATCAACGCCATAGGGTTTTCGCAACAATGTAACGCCTAAAGCGTGAAGTTCTTTGATGCCATAAGACTCAACCAAGGCACCGTTATCGTAAAAATCAATATTACCAACTATGCCCATTTCCTGCGAATAGGCAGTGACAGACAGTCGAGGACGATACTGTTTAAGCAGATGCTCGATAAAATAATTAGTCTGAACGGCTTTATAAACGGGCGCAGACTCCTTATCTTTTTTAACTTCGACAACTGGCTGGACAGTTACCGGAAGAGGAGCAGGAACAGGAGCCGAAACAGGCGGAAGATCAACGGAGGTGGGCTTAGGAATAGAAAAACCACCGGAGAAAAAACGCCAGCCCATAAACACAAGCAAAGCAATAACGAGTAAACCAATTTTTAAATAGCCGACTTCGGCAGATGATGTTTTTTTTGCCATTTGTGCCGAATCCTTGCCCTGCCCTGCCCTTAATTGGTCAATTTTGAGTTGTAGCCGGTCAACAAAAATACGTCGAGTTAAATAATTTACCGGAATGTTAGAATAAGTAGCGCGCATATCAACCAAGGTGCCATTCAATGCCTCTTGACCGTTTAAAAATTTCTGATTGGTGTCGTAACCATCGTAAAAATCCCTACCAGTAAATGACCACGTTTCGACCGGCGGCTGATTGGTCGATAAACCATAATAGACATGATAGCGATGAATGCGCGGCATCATCGAATTAAGACCAAAAAATTTAAGCGTAGATGCCAAGTAGGGAATTTTTTGCCGATCTAAACGCGACGCCTGGACTAGATAATCACATAAAGTAGTCCGCACCTGGGCGTCTATCATTTCATGATCTTGCGCTAACAAAATTAAGTCCCAGTGATCTTTACGGCTGAGAAAAAGCCAATTTAACAACTCTAACCGCTTTTTGTCGTTCCAGTTGCGTGAGTTTAGCCACGTTCCCAACTCATCAAGCACAAGCAGGCCATTTTTATCTTCGCCCTTGTATTTTGGATCATAAGCCGGGGGCAAAAGCTGCAAATCTTCGAGTCTTGGATGATCTGGAAGCCGGTACGAAATAACCGCATTATCTTCTGGCAAAAATTTATCCAAGAAAAGAGTCAGGTTAGTAGCAACCGGCCTGCCCTTTTGCATGTACTCTTTGATTTTACCAACAGCGGCCAGAGATTTACCTTCACCACGAACACCTTGTATTATCCAACCCGGCATTTTTCGTTATCCGTTACGTTAATTGGATATGGCCGCACGAAAACGATTATTCATGAGCAATAAATACTGACGGGTAACAAAACGCAGCATAACGCAGGAAAAAAGCGCAAACAGACAAATATTTGTGTTTGGTGGCATTACCCAGCCCCAGACACCATGAACGATTTCCGGGACAGATTGAGCTATGCCGTTAACAATTGTGCCAAACGTCGAAACATACGCAACAATAGCGGCAACAACCAACGATATAAATAACAACGTTATCGCAATTTTAAACGCAGAATGTAAAAACAGTTTTCCGAATTGATCGACTAAAAAATTCATCAAAACGCCGAATAAAACACCCATAAATCACCTTTATAAATTAGTTCTAAAAATCAAAAGAAAACAAGCCCAAGCAGTCAAAACAGCAAAAGCCCACTGTAAAACAGCCCGGAGCGGTTGAAGCGGTACACACGGCGCAAAATCAAACGCAAAACCAAAAATAACCCGATGAATTTCGTAGTAGCACGACGTTTGGGGAATTGTTGGCAAATAATCAGATACATTAAACTCAAACGGGTTTTCCATCGGCAAAAAACCAAAATAATCATCAGTATCAGTAAAAACAGTGGGAGGCACCGGCAAATAATCGGACACAGTCGGATCTATCAGAGTTGGGACAGTGGGCAACGTTACCGTTGGATTCGGTATTGGTGTTGGATTCGGCGTTGGCGTTGGTGTCGGCGTTGGTGTCGGCGTTGGTGTAGGCGTTGGTGTAGGCGTTGGTGTTGGTGTTGCGGTCGGAGAAAACGGAATGTAATTTTGAGGCGCAGTATCCGGGCGAAAAGTCACAAGCGGAGGAAGGGACGTGGCGGAAATCGGCGAACGATTCCAAAAAGCCGGCACATACAACGTGTAATCATAAATCTGAAACGGCGGAATTTCACTGTAAACAGGCGCAAGGACAGGAAACGGAATATCAGCAAATCTAATAAACGAGCTACTTGGAGTTAACGACGGAAAATTAGACGCGGGTTGATAAATTAAACCGAAAAGCCGGTTTAAATCCGCCTCAAGACCGCTAACACCCGGGAGCATCCAAGGATAATCGTACGGAAAAAGAAAATCCGCAAGTTCATCAAGCGGCAACGGCAACGGCTCAACGGCAATAGGATGTTGCAAACTAACCGGGTAATATTTAGTTAGAGAAAAAGCAATTTCAGCTAATTGATTATTCGACAACGAGACATTAGAGCCAAGGGGAGTAACTAATCCAGTGTTCGGATTGACAACAACCGGAAAACCTAAAGCAGCCGTTTTTTCAACAAACGACGATACATAAGGCGAAGTTGGATTAGCTTTAAATGATCGTGCCAATGATCGACCTAGCGAATTAGTAGGCACTGTTGAAGCTACATTCATAAATTGCGACTTCGGACCGGTTAAACGCATCAACGGAAAATTAGCCAATAAACCAGTCGGCGAATTAGGCGAAAAAGTAAATTTAGCAAGACCGAGACCAATAGAAGTAATGCCCGTCAAATTCGACGTACCAAAATAAAAGTTAACTCCTCGAAACGCATGTTCAACGTCACCGTGATAAAGCAAATCAATGTAATTTAACCAGCAGGAACGATGAGCAAGGGCAAAATCGCCATTATTGCACTGTATAAGTTGACCGTCCTCGGGGACAACATATTGGTCGTACCATGTTGACGGGCATGTTTGAGGTGCGTAAATGGTTGAACCGTCCAAACAACTCATTGCTGTACCGCGAGTATCAATAAATTTACATTTATGCGTAATCGGATTTTGACCTGCGGAACAATAAGACACAGGACACGCTAATTTAACGCTCTGACTGTCGCCGTTTAAACACGGCTGATCTAGGCTAGCACAAATCAAATTGGCGCACTGAGGCAATGACGAATTAACGCCATCAACAGGATCAGTGCCGGGACCAGTACCGCCGCCATCATCACCAGGAGCAGTACCACCGCCATCATCACCGGGAGCAGTACCACCGCCATCATCGGGAGGATTGGTTGTGCCACCGCCACCATCGGGAGGATTAGTTGTGCCACCGCCACCATCGGGAGGATTGGTTGTGCCGCCACCATCATCAGGAGGAATCGTACCGCCGCCATCGTCAGGTGGAGCCGTACACGTTGGAGCTGTGCCGGTGCTGCCATCGGGCGCTAAGCACTGTTGCGGTGTATCGCTACACGCAATAATGGAGCACGGCGTTAAAGACGGTGGTTGTTCTGATTCGGGTTCGGTACACGTCGGAGCTGTGCCTGTGCTGCCATCAGGCGCTAAGCACTGTTGCGGCGTATCGCTACACGCAATGATTGAGCACGGTGTTAATGAAGGTGGCTGTTCAGGTTCTGGTTCGGTACACGTTGGAGCTGTACCGGTGCTGCCATCAGGCGCTAGACATTGTTGCGGGGTATCGCTACACGCAATGATCGAACACGGTGTTAAAGACGGTGGTTGTTCAGGTTCGGGGTCGGAAACAGGACAAAATTTTGACGATGGAGAGCCCTCGGCATCTAAACATGCAACATTTGAACCTTGACCAAAACATAAAGTTTCTGAACATGGAAACAACGTTGGTGTTGGCTCTGGCTCTGGCTCTGGCAAACATTGAGGCGAATTAGGAGACGCAGCACACAACGACTCTTTATCACTGCAATTCATCGTAACAGCACCCATATACGGGTTATCTATACAATATGCAAACTGTAACCGCGATAAATTTTTCTGAGCACACGTTGCTGAATCATCAGATGCAATCATGCCACAGTAAGCAAAAGTTTGAGAAGAATACGCCCAAAGTAAAAAAACTAAAAAAAATGGGGAGAAAACACTAAATAAAGTTTTTTTTTTCATTGCTGGAACCAATATATTGGGCGTATTAATTAATTAAACCGCTTTAGAAGCAGCTCGTTTAAACAGACCGAGGATAATAAATGCGACAGTCACGGCAATAGTGACAGGCCAGACAAGATCAACTAATTCCAAAGCATCAGCTTGTAACGCGGTAAAACCTGTAGCCACGCCTGCATTTAAAGCAGCTTGAGCCTCACTTAATGTCATCAAAATAAAACCACCAGAAGCCAACGCAACTTTTGCAATTTTTGAATTTTTCATAATTAAAAAACCTATTTTTAAAATTAAATTAACGAACAAATCCCGCAGCGCGGCGGAAAATGCGCAACAAAATAGCGCTAATCATTCCCACGCCAAAAGACGAAAGAAAATAACCGATTAGCGCTGATACATCGGATTCAGTCATTTAAAGCACCCAGAGACCAGCGATAAAGCCAAGGCAAAAAGAAAGCGATATAAAACCGGCTTCAAGCACGTAAACAACGGAATCTAATGTCATGGTTTACCCAACTTTACGAAGTTGAGGGTTATCACCTTTTGCATTAGCATCAGATGAGGAAATTTCAACGGTCTTAGACACGGCAACCGGAACCGCAGGACGAACAATAAAAAACTCTTCTTCTGTTTGTGGAATGGACAAGATAAAACGCCCGTCCATCATCATTTCACGACCGGGGAGCGAAAGAACAGCACCAACATTATTTTTAATAGTTGAAATTTGTTCGGCATCGCAATTTTTAAGGTTAACGAGATGCATACGCGGTTTAAGTTCGCGAACGCGCGCACGGATACGCGGCTGGCGTGATGTTGGGTCAATGTCTTCTAAAACTTCTAAAACTTCTAAATTTAAAGCCATTTTTTTATTTCCTTAGGCAACAAGCCTTAATTGTGGTTTAGGTGGGGTGATGGTTAATGTAGGTATTTCGGGATGACGATACCAAGACGGCGGCTGAGTAATATTGACCTCTATAATTTGCGATGCTTTCAGACGTAGCGGAGCGCGGGTAATGTCGAGTTTTTGGCTAATGTCGATACCAAGCTTTAATAAACGAGATTTATGCTCCCTATACTGGCTTTTTGTTTTATCCATATATTCGCCATGCAACCACATGCTGTAATACATCTGAGTTGAGTTAGCCGATTGACGACTTTTACAAATTTTTTCATTTAATAATTGGTCTGCGATAGTTTCATATTTCATATTGGACACCTCCAAGCGTTTCCTAAGTTCAGTGATCACCTGCAATTCTTGATTAAATGCGTTCTGTTCGAACAGCCCGTAGGCAAAAAGATCGTGCCGGTGTAAGTATTCGCGTTTAAAACTGTGTTCTTCCCGTATAACTCCATTGGTAACGGTAAACTGCAATAGATCATCAAAATATTGAAAATCATCTTCGGTCGCATCCCGGCAAAGCTTCCGCTGATTGCGTAACAGGTCGGCGGTTTTGGTGTAGACCTTGATATAGCGATAGGTTGAGCCTTTCTTTTGTACGTTGGCACCGTACCATTCAACGGTGTTTTCATCCGGGTACAAAAAAGGGGAAACCGACCGACCTATTGATTGAGTGGATAAAGCTTTTAAAAAAGGCCGCTCGTTTCCAAGACCGGTCGACAAATTACGCGTAAAATCGATATGTTTGATAATAGCGCCATCAGCCGTTTTATTAACATGCTTGCCGTCTTTGCCTTGGTAATAAAGGTATTTAGTGCATTTGGTAAAACGTGGCAGCCCCAAGCCATCCAAAATATTGTTGTAGACGGCAATACAATCGTCCAAGGTAGCAAGACCATACAAATTATCAATACGACCCCAGCGGCTGGGATTACCGTAAACTTCAACTTTTGAACCGTCACAACGGATAATCAAAGCGCTGGAGTAGGAGCCTTCAAGTTTCAAATGGGTTAAAAGTTCGGTGGTTTCGCCGGTTTTCAAATCAACACGAAAAAGTTTTTCACGGCCAACCTCAGGCAAAAGACCACCAACTAAATTGTGATTCTGGACAATATTCAATTTGTCAATAAAAAAACCGTTCATCATCATTTACCGCGCTAAAAAATCAGAGCGATTTATGCGTGTTTTTGCCGGACGTCCGGCGATAGTTTGGGTGTTACTGAGACCCAAACTTTTCACGGTTTCAGCATTGGCGCAGCCCAAGCCCGAAAAATACAAATTAACTGCTTTTTTTACATCAACGACCGGCAATGATTGCCGGTTTTCTTCAATAAAATGACTTTCGCGGCTTCCGTCGCCCTCTGCAAGTTCGACTTCAGCCGCGTTTGATGATCTTATTTCTAAATCAGTTTTCAATTGGCGCTCGAAACGGTCAAAAGCAGAATAATTTTTATCAGTCGGCTTTGGCGTAAAAAAATCATCTAACGGCAGATCTGGGACGTAAAGCAACGAACACGTAGACCGAGGCAACGAATCAATGCGCTGTCTGCCCCAATCGACATTGGCGTAATAATTCATCTGAAGCGGTTCAAGATGTGACTTATCGGCTGTTCTGATAGATTCAGCGGTACATTGGCGCATACGTTCGACAGTCATAACGTAACCTCCTGTTCCACTACATCAGATAAAGGGTAAAAATAACCACGATACATACTAAAACCCCGCTCCATCTTGGATTGCCTATAAGAAATCTGACGACAAGAAGAAGAACACGTTTTACGAACAGGTCCCTTTCGTTTACGAACAATTAAAGAATTGCATACGGAACAACGGAAAATAGGTTCGGCAGTCATACGGTGCCACCCTGCCCCACAGCACCGGAGGACTGAGCAGGATGGCGGCGAACGTCCCCAGGTCTTTTTGATAAATCTAAAAATTTGTTGAGCAGATCGATATAGCTGTTTGATATGACAATGCGAAACTCGTCAGTTTGTGGCTTTTCATGAATTGAGCTAACAATTTCAGTCAGTAACGAGATTAAGAGCATTTGCTCAAAATCAGTAAAACTGGCCGTATTTAATGGCTGTTGGATTTGCATAGGTTCGCCTCTATGGTTGTAAAAAACCGTGAAGCTTAGCCTCACGTCAAGCATAGACTACGTATTGTTATTAGTAGTTGTCAAGCATAGACTAACTAAAAACCTAAAGGAGAATAAAACAATGAAAACAATATTGAACTATTTAGATGATTTAAAAGAAAAAAACGGCAGCGATTACAAAACAGCTAAATTACTAAATATAACAAGAGAATCAGTAAGCCAAATCAGAAAACGCGGAACAGTAGCAGATGAGACAGCTATAAAAATAGCCGACATACTAAAAATCGAAAGAACAGAGGTTTTAATTGCAGCAGCAATGGCAAGAAGTGAAGGCGAAGTCAAAAACGCATGGGAAGACGTATCAAAGCGCGTTTACAGAGGAGTAATGCTAGGGGGAGTCGTTGCGCTCGGTTCGGTGGGTCTAGCCCACACTATGGCGGCGGAAATGATTAATGGCGTACACTGTATATTATGTTAAATTAAATAATAATGACGGTTAATCCTCAATAGCACCCGCCTAACCATCCGCTAATCTATCGTTTCAATCCACCGGCAGCGTTCGTTTACAATCTTGGCGGTATTTTTGTTGCCAATGCCTTTGGCGATCAGTGCGACAACACGATCATCGGTATCGTAACCGACATGGGCATCAAGTGGATTGGCGAGTTTGCCCAGACCGAATGCATCAAAGATGGTCGCTACATTAATGTTGATATTGGTGACATCAATACATAATCGTGAATCGAGGTATTTTTCGACAAAGCCATGTGGGATTGCGTAACTTAATAAATCATTAGGATCGCTGAAGGCTATGATCGGTGTTTTAGCCAGCATGCGTTGATTATATTTTTCACCTTCCGGCCGACAATAGGCAACGTTTTCGTTGCTGACATCCGGCAATTTGCGACCTAATTGCAACATCGGCAATTGATTAGACATCATATAAATGGGGATTTTTTTGTTCTTTAAGGCATTGCTAAATGCAACGCTCCGCTTATCCAATAACGATGCAATGCGTTGCATACCGTCAATAGCGATGCGACTACCTAAGCTGTGAGAAATAAAGGCGTATTGATCAACATGAATGTTAGCCGCTGAACTACTGTCATTAAACGAACAGGCTTGCTGCGCATTATCATCTGGCAAATCGTCCCAATTACTTTTAGTCATCCAACAGAACGATTGACCAAATGAAACCAGTATGTCTTCCCTGCTCTCGCCCAGATAAATAATCGGGTCAGGACTGGTATCATTGGAAAACTTCTTCATCAGATCATTAACTTCGCTTCTGCGAAAGGAATATTCCCCTGAATTATCATAGGCAAGTACTTCTTTTTGTTTGGCGGTTATGATTGACCAGGTTAATTCGTAAAACAGCAATTCCTTGCTTCTGTCTTTGCTCAGCCAGCGGGTAATGCGTAAGTTGCCCAGATTTTTGCTGTTATCGATCCGACTGGTCAGGCTAATGTTTTTATACTGTTTCGACATCACCGGCAAGTCCAGTTCTTTGGTCAATTTTTCTACAAATTGCGTGGAATATCCCGGTAAATGATCACCCACGCCATGCACCATCAGTACTTTCATTTTGCCTTGGTTATTGCCCAGAAACGGCGATAATCCATTAAAAGGCTCTCCCCAAATCTCGCAAACACGGGTGTCAATGAACTGCTGTTTTTCCAGATAGGCCTCAACCATGCCCTTGCCTATACTCGCGCAGCCGCTGAGTTGGGTAGCCATGATAAAGGGTAGCAAGTATTTCATAGTGGCATTTATAACGTTGGTTTTTGGGCGGTTACTAAGGCGTTGACGGCTAGCCTATGGCTCAAGTTAATGGCTGAAAAACCGGCATCTTGGAGCTGTTTTAACGCGACCGATTCGCGCATGGCATGGTTTTCCGATTCATCAGAGAACAAATGCACTATCCAATGTTCGAGTACATCCATTTTATTAAGCTCTACTAACACCTTGAAATAACCACTGATTTCGTCCTGAATAGTCCGCGTATGCAGAGAAATATCGTCCAAAGCATAACGGTCGCCGTTAATAAATTGACCGCCGGGTTTCAATACTCGAAAAATCTCCTGGATGACATCACTACGATAATGGTCGAGAAAATTGTGCAAGGTATAGGCGCTGGCGATAATATCGACACTGCCGCCGTCAAGATTGTTTAATGCGGTCAAGGCATCATCGCCGCAAAAAACCAGCTTTCCCTCTGCCGCCCATTGCTGCAGGTTTTTCTTGGCTTGTTCCTGCATGACCGGCTCGTTATCAACGCTTATGATATTCAACTTATCCGAGGCCGATAATAGCGCTAAGGTGGTGATGCCGGTGCCGCCGCCGAGTTCGACAACGGCTAGATTAGCCTGTGCTTGTTCCGCATATTCGGCAACAGCGCCGCCTACCAAACGGCTCATTTGCGTTGCCGACGGGCAAATTAAATTGAGCAGCTCGTAATCCTTGCCGATAACACCGGAAAATAAAGCATCATATTTTGATTGATCGGTCATGCTGATTTGGCCTGTTGTTTACGCTCGAAAGCAGCTAATTGTTCAGGCGTTGCCTCGGTTTGAAATTTGTCTTTCCATTCGCTATAAGGCATACCGTAAATAATTTCCCTGGCCTGTTCGTAATCCATAGCAACGCCCTGCTCTACCGCCTCTGCCAGATACCATTTAGCCAGACAGTTTCGGCAAAAATCGGCCAACAGCATTAAATCGATATTCTGAACATCGGTATTCTTTTGTAAATGACTGACCAAGCGTCTGAATGCGGCCGCTTCTAATTCTGTTTGCGTGTTTTTGTCCACAAATGTGCTCCAAAAATAATCAATATTCTAGCAGAAACAGCGATTCAAGCATGTACATTCCTTAGCAAAGATTTTACAATGCATACAGTCAACTTTGCGTAGTAAATCGCTTTGTATATATGAAAATTCATAGCTCATCATTAAATCTTTCGCCTCTAGGTTTCAACCCAAAAGTTGGCAAAAATAATAATGCGCAAAATAAAGACCAAACCCAGCTGCTTGTTGAGCAAGAGACGCAAAACAAAAAAGCGAATAAACTTTCTTCACCTGAAGAAATTGAAAAAACCATTAATGATCTTGATTTGACCAACCAAAACAACATTATTAAACCCACCGACTCACGCACCTTAAGAGCACTTTCCGCCTACAATCAGGAATTCAATGCCCCTCTGCAAGAACAACGGGCTCAATTACTAACAGGAATAGATGCTTACGTCTGATCACCCTACTTTCAGTGACTATGAAACAACTTCTCGAATTTTTCCCTATCCTTTTATTTTTCATTGCATTCAAGTTTTACGATATTTATGTCGCCACGGCGGTTGTCATTGCGGCAACCATTATGCAGGTTGCTTATGCCTGGTTTAAGCACCGCAAGGTTGAAACCATGCAATGGATTACCTTGGGCTTAATCGTGGTCATGGGCGGAGCAACCCTTTATTTGCAGGATGAGCAATTCATCAAATGGAAATTGTCCATCATAGAATGGCTGTTTGGCATCGCCTTTTTGGGCAGTCAGTTTATTGGCAAAAAACCTTTCATTGAAAAAATGCTGTCTAACAGCTTAACCTTGCCGGAATTTGCCTGGAGACGGTTAAACACCCTGTGGGGCTGCTTTTTTATCAGTGTGGGTTTTATTAATATTTATGTGATGTACAACTATAATACCGACGATTGGGTGACCTTTAAAACATTTGGCGTACCGGCGTTGATGGTTGTTTTCATCGTGCTGCAGATGGTCTTTTTATACAAATACATGCCAAATACTGAAGAATAAACCATGTTATATGCCATTATCAGCGAAGATATAGCTGACAGTCTGCCGCTAAGGCAATCAGTACGCCCCGCGCATCTTGCGCGGCTTAAAGCGCTACAAGATGCCGGGCGGCTGGTTTTAGCCGGCCCCCATCCCGCAATTGACAGCAATGAACCGGGGGAAGCCGGCTTTACCGGCAGCCTAGTGGTTGCCGAATTTGATAGTCTGACCGATGCTCAGCAATGGGCTGACATTGATCCTTATGTCGATGCCGGGGTTTATGCCAAGGTTATCGTTAAACCCTTTAAAAAAGTATTCCCACAATGACATCCGAAGTAATCAGAAAACTGTTAAATGACGCTTTTAATCCATCATTATTAGAAATCATCGACAATAGCACGGCACATGCAGGTCATGCCGGGGCTCGCTCTGGCGGTGGTCATTACCATGTCACCCTTGTCGCTGAGATTTTTGAAGGACGCTCTTTAGTTCAACGTCACCAGTTGGTTTATAACGCACTGGGCGACCTGATGAAACAACAAATTCATGCCTTAGGCATTAATGCTCTCTCACCTTCTGAACAAACCAAAGGAAAATTATAAATGAAAAAATTTATCCCCCTACTTATCGTTGGCACGGCATTAGTTGCCGGTTGTGACCAACAAAAAACGACGACTACCACCGGTACTGCACCTGCTACTTCTACTGCGCCTGCCGTTGATAAAGCCGATGCGATTGCTGTGGTCAATGGCCAGTATATCGGCAAATCAACATTAGACACATTGGAAAAAGAAATCGCCGAGCGTAGCCACGGTCAAGCTTTTCCTAAAGAAAAACTGGTTGAAGAATTAGTCCAACGTGAATTATTGGTTCAGGATGCTGTACAAAAACAACTCGATAAGTCGCCTGAATTCATGGCGCAACTGGAGTCGGCTAAAACAGCCTTATTGACCCAAGCTACCCTGCAAAACTTCATCAAAGCCAACCCAGTCACCGATGCAGAAATTAAAGCCGAATACGACAGTAAAGTGGCTGCTGAAAAAGGCATTGAATTCAAAGCGCGTCATATTTTGGTTAAAACCGAAGATGAAGCTAAAAAGCTGATTGCTGAATTGGATAAAGGCGGTGATTTTGCCAAATTGGCCAACAAACATTCCTTAGACGCTAAAGAATCGCAAAACGGCGGTGATTTAGGCTGGTTTTCCGGCGCGCAAATGGTTGCTCCTTTCTCGGAAGCCGTGGCCGCACTGGAAAAAGGCAAATACAGCAAAACACCGGTTAAAACTCAATTTGGCTTTCATGTCATTTTAAAAGAAGATTCACGCGCATTGACACCACCGCCACTGGAAGCTGTTAAAGAACAATTAATGCCGTTCCTGCAACGCAAAAAAGTTCAAACTATGATAGAAACGTTGCGTAAACAGGCTAAAGTAGAAATTCTGATTCCATTGGAAGCACCTAAAGTTGAAGCCGCGCCTGCTCCTGCCGCAACCACTCAGGCTGTTGAAGAAAAACCAGTTGCAGCGCCTGCACCTGAAGCCGCTGAAAAAACAACAGAAACAACCACCGAAAAAACCATTGAAAAAACCGTAGAGCCTGTAGCAGCAGACCCTGCGAAGGCGGTTGAAACAACGACAGAAACCACCACTGAAACAACTATTGAAAAAACAGTGGAACCTGTACCAGCGGTACCTGCAGAACCTAAAAAATAGTTTTATCGAACATCAAAAAGGGCGGTTTATCCGCCCTTTTTTTTAGATAATTTTTTCCAGATACTGCACAATAAACTGCACACTGCGGTTACCCCTAAATTCATTAACATCCAGCTTGTAAGCCGCCTTAATGCTGCGCAAACCTAACCAGTTTTCCGGCTTATCGACATAAAAAGCAATCGCATCAATTAACAGCTCGCCGAACGGCTTTCTCAGCACCAGCTTAAGATGGCGCTGTCCAACAATGCGCGCTTGAATCACATCGAACACCCCATCAAAAATCGGCTCAGGAAATTCCTGTCCCCAAGTGCCGGCATTTTGCAGCAACTCGGCAAATTCAATGGTCATTTCCTGTTCGGTCAACTCGCCGTCGGAATAAACTTTTTGCTCCAAATCGACCGTAAGCAGCCGCTTCCTGACCATTTCATCAAAAGCCAAAGCAAATGGCGGATAATCTTTCATCCGCAAACTCATGCCGGCCGCCATCGCATGGCCGCCAAATTTACTCAGTAACTTAGGGTGCGCGGCGGCAATATCACTCAACACATCGCGGATATGAACGCCGGGGATTGAGCGCGCCGAGCCTTTTATCTCATTATTTCCGGCCGGTGCAAAAGCGATAACCGGGCGATGCAATTGGTCTTTAATCCGCGACGCCAAAATGCCGATAACGCCCTGATGCCAGTTGGCATCAAACAGACAAACACCTGCAGGCGTGTGGCGTTCATCAAGTTTTTTCATTTCGCCTAACAAGGCCATGGCCTCATTTTTCATTTGCCCTTCGATCTCGCGCCGGTCATTATTCAGTTCATCGAGTTGCAACGCCATTGTTTTTGCCAGCGCCGGATCATCGGTCAACAGACATTGAATGCCCAGCGACATATCATCCATGCGTCCGGCAGCATTAAGCCTGGGCCCCAGCGCAAAACCCAAATCAGTGGCGAAAATCGCTTCAGGTTTTCGCCCCGACACCTCAATCAGCGCATTAATCCCCGGATGCGAGCGCCCGCTGCGTATCCGCAACAAGCCCTGATGCACCAAAGCCCGGTTAATCGGGTCCAGCGCCACCACATCGGCGACCGTACCTAAAGCGACATAATCCAGCAGCTGCGCAAGATTAGGCTCCTGAACCTGATTTTGCGCAAACCAGTTTTGCTCCCTTAACCGGCTCCTTAGCGCCATTAACACATAAAACATCACGCCGACACCGGCCAGCGCGCCGCTGGGAAATTGATCGTCGACCAGATTGGGATTGACGATGGCATCGGCAACCGGCAACTGATGCCCCGGTAAATGATGATCGGTAATCAGCACTTTTATACCCAGTTCTTTGGCGACCCGAACCCCGTCTATGCTGGATATGCCGTTATCGACAGTCACAATCACATCAGGATTTTGCCGCTTGACCAGCTCGACGATTTCAGGCGTCAAACCGTAACCGTATTCAAAGCGATTCGGCACAACAAAGTCCACCTGCCCTGCCCCCAACAATTGCAGACCTTTGATAGCGACCGCACAACTGGTGGCGCCATCGGCATCAAAATCAGCCACAATACAAATCCGCTGTTGCCGATTAATCGCCGTAATCAAATGCCCGACCATGTCTTCCATGCCCGACAACAGCCACGGCGACGGCAGTTTCGCCAGCGTCCGATCCAGTTCCGTTGCTGATGCGATGCCACGGGCTAACAAGATGCGCTCCAATATCGGGTGCATGTCACCCAAATTAGCGCGTTTTCTCGGCACAGGCCGGGGCACGATGATTTTTTTTACGCCTTGATAATACATGGGCTATGTCCAATTGCACAGGAGGCTGTCAGCGTTATTTTGTTGAAATAAATCGGCCTACTTGGTTTCTGTTAGTAATCTATTTGCCATTTTATGGCCCAAAATAATGCCCGGCTTTTCTATAAATCGATAAGTAAAATCAGAAATAAAAATGACTATTAAAAAAGTAATTAACAATGAACATAAAAAACTTATCGTTAAATTAGGCATATTTTGGTATAGCCAAGTATAAACCGGTGTAAGAAAATACACGACCGAAGGATGACTTAAATACATCGAAAAGCTAATTTTGCCGAAGTAGTTACTCATTGCATTGATAAACAATGACCAAGGCGACAGCGAAAAACCTAATAGCAATAACCCGTAAATAAGTGATTGTGCGTAATAAGGCGAGTCGGTTCCGAAGAGACTAGGCATGATTAACCAACCTAGTAATAACATAGCGAAAGCCACTATTGCACAACATACAATTATACTGCCATAGATTCTGCACTTGAGCGAGTTTAAATGCAAGCTTTCAAATAGTTTATAGAGATGATAAACCAAAATACCCATTGCAAAACCTGGAAAATATTTAAATGTACTAAATTGTAGAATAGACTGTTTATAGTCACTCGGCATAGTGAGTTGAATCAATATAGCTTTAATCAGCAGCCAGAATATCAGGCATAAAAAGACAAAAATAATAGCGTGTTTGATAGTCTTGACGTAGTTGTAAATAAACGGAAACAAAGCATAGAAAATCATTTCTACACCGATAGTCCAACTGGCCCAAACAAAGCCAGATTGTCCATTAGGGACAAAATTGAACAAAAAAGTGATTGACGCTATAACCTCGGCAAGAGGATGCAAATAGTTAGTCGTAGCAATATCGCGAATTAAAGTTGCGGCAATCCAGCAATAAAATAGCGGCGCAATACGAAAGAATCGATGCAAATAAAATAGCCGAATGGGGTATTTTTCTTTCAACCGTAGCGGCATGGTGTAACACAATGAGAACGCACTTATAACAAAAAATAGAGTTACACCGGTGCCACCTGACATGGCAAATGTTTCAATCCATTTTGGCGCCATGAGGTTTGGCTGTGGGATTAAAAGCATGTGATACACGATGACGTAAGCCGCAGCGAGTCCGCGTAGAGCATCGAGAAACGCTAGTCGCTTTTTATCGTTAGGTGTTTTAGGAATAGGTGAAAATTCGGACGTAGATTTGGCGATATACCCTGGCTGTATACTAGACATTAGTTTTGCTTTAATTAAATATTAGATTGTATAAAAATCGGAAAGCCGCTTTGAGCGACCTATGAATCCCAGTTACTGAACAGTATCCTTAATCGCGCTCGGATGACGAATTAACATCGAAAAACTGCCTTTGCTTTTACTCAGCCAGCCACGTATTTCGATGGATTTACCCTGATAACCATCAATATCGGGAAATAAATCCAGCCATTTGTTCTCAATACGCGCCTCAAATGCTTTCCCCAAAACCGGAGTGAACTCCAGATAGGTCGATTTTCGGGTTTTGCGGATATTAACCACCTCACCTGACAGCCGCGTCCAGCCAGAATGCCCGGTTTCAGTAAGCTGGCCAACCGGTATGACTGCATATTCAGGCAGCCCCCAAATGCCCCGTTTGGCTTGTTCGGCCATATTCTCGGCCCTGACCAGTTCGTTCACATAAGACAGGTTAGGCGGATAAATACTGACCGCGGCTAAACCCGCCTCGACCAGTTGCAAATTAATATGTTGTTTGTTCTCGGTAAATAAATGCGCCAGCGTTCTGCCGTATTTGTCGGTTTTTTCAGCGCTGATCTCCAGCCGTACTTTGCTGTTTTTCAGGGTGTCGGTTAACCAGCGTTTAGCCTCGTCACCGCCAGCATCGGCTTGTTTATCGCGATGCTGAACCTCTGGCGTATTAATGCCTAAAAAGCGGACTTTACGACCATCTTCCAGCAGCACAGTATCGCCATCGTAAACCGTCTTGACGCTGAAAAAATCATAACCCGGTTTTATATCGAGTTTTTTTGCTTCGGCAACCGGCCGGTCGGAAAAATATTTTTTGCCATCCGCATCCTGCCATTGGTAAATTTCGGCGCTAACCCAAGCGGGCAAACATAACCATAAAACCAGTAAAACTCTCATAAGCCTATTCTCAAGTGTGTTTAGGGTGATTGCATTCAACGTGTTTTGCCTACAGTTGTCCCTGCCTCTTATTGAAATTCATCCAAGAGTTTATGGTCTACCTGATAGGCGGAGGAATGTAGGATAGGTGTAGGCTTGGCATCTATTTCACTGGCCATGAAAAAATGCCAGCGAGATCAGAAACACTCGACAGCGCTCTGAAATTCAATAAAGGAATTTTTAGATTAACTTGCCGAATTTTATTGGACGGCCATCAATGTCAATGCTTATGCCAGCTAACAACATGTTTCATTGCTTGTTGTTAAAGGGTGACAAGTGTAACCGATTGTTGACATTATAAAAAACTAGAAAAAGGCTTAACTCGAGGTCTTGAGGCATTTCCATTCCCGGTTCGACGCTCAGGGCAAACAGGGAATGGAAAAGGTTAATGGCAGGTTGAAAATATTTTTTGCGGCTAAAAAGCAAAAAATGTCAGGCTGTATAAACTCAGTGTTAATGAGGCAACCCATTTTATTTTTTGAATGGAAGATTGTTCGCGCCAGTAATGTTTAATAAATAACTGGCACTCTAAACAGGCGTCAAGGAGCTGCGCTTTTAACTGGTTAAGTTGCCCTTTAAACCCGTTTAAAATGCTCGGTAGCGCGCGCCATAGACGATAAAGCACGAAAAGTGCCATAAACCACAGCAGATAAAAAACGATAATCTGGCTTTGTTGTCGGGTGGTATGAAAAACATGCTCGATAATTTCCTCAAGACCCAGTTCAAACCACTCAAATGCAAGGTGTAGAAAGACCAGTACCGCGTGCAATATGACATCGTACAGCGCCACCACCATGCCAAACAGAACAAAACGGCTCAGTATTTTTCGATTAGCTAATGGAATCATAATTATTCTCCTAAAAAGTTGCCCACGACACAGTCGAGGGCAATGTATGGGTAGCGTTTAATTTTCTGTATAAAATTTTACTTTTCCAGTTTCAATGTCATACATACCGCCTACTATGTCGATTTCACCATTTTTTAATAGAGTGTCCAATACACGGCTTTTGCTTTTAATTTGCTCAACCGTCAGTTGCACATTTTTATTAGCCACTTTTTGTATAAATCGCTCATTACTGGGGCTAGCTTCTACCGTGCCTTCGGCCTGAACGGCTTCAACAGCGGGCTTTATTTTGTGCAACAGGCCGGTTAAATGATCCAGTTCGACATTGGCGCAAGCGCCTTTGATGGCGCCGCAATGCGAATGACCCAGCACTACGATCAGTTTTGAGCCGGCCACTTTACAGGCGTATTCCATGCTGCCTAACATATCGTCATTAACGATATTGCCCGCCACCCGCGCGCTGAACACGTCACCGAGCCCCTGGTCGAAAATCAATTCGACCGAGGTGCGCGAATCCATGCAGCTGAGGATAATGGCAAGAGGAAATTGCCCTTGCCGGGTGTCATTAATTTGTTCCAATAAATTCCGGTTCGATTTCAGGTTATTGACAAAGCGCTCATTCCCTTCTTTCAGCAAGGCCAATACTTTAGTCGGGGTCAATGCCTGTTGGGTATCGTAGGTGAGCGCCCTAGCATTCTCAACGGGCGGCAGCACACCAAAACCGCGCAAATTTTCAATAGTCAGTTTAATGCGTTTATGTTGTGCTTCAATCTTGAAATTCTGAATAATTTCATAGACGTCGTAATCAATGTATTTTGACCGGGTTGCATCGATGACCACTTCCGAATAATCAGGTAAGTGTTCAAAGGTGCGTTGAATATTGGCTTTATTGAGAAAAGATACATGCTCGGATAAGCGCAATATGGTTTTGTTGCCGATGTGCGACTCGTTAAGATAAAACGCGCTTTTATAATTTTCCAGCAGGATTGAAAACAAAGCGGCGACGAGCCCAATCATCAAACCGAACAGCAGGTCAGTAAAAATCAAGCCCAGAATAGTGATGCAAAAGGGAATGAAGTGATACATGCCGGCTTGGTACATCAGGGTAAACGATTTCGGCCTGATTAATTTATAACCGACTACCAGCAATACACTAGCCAAGCTGGCTAAAGGAATTTTGTTGATTAGCGTTGGAATAAAAACCGCCGAAAATAACAACAGAAAGCCACATATAATCGCGGTTAATTTGGTTTGTCCGCCGGCTTGAACACCAATAGAACTGCGCACGATAACTTGAGCCAACGGCAAGCCGCCGATCAATCCGCTACAAGCATTACCGATACCTTGGGCAATCAGCTCACGATTGGTAGGCGTCACTCTTTTATAAGGATCCATTTTATCAACCGCCTCGGCCGCGAGCAGTGTCTTCAAACTCGCCACGACTGCCAGGGTCAGCGCTGTCAGATAAATGGCCGGATTATTGAGTTGGGAAAAATCGGGATAATGTAGCTGACTCCATAAATCATTGGCATTATTTAGTACAGGAATCATCACCAGATGACCGCCGCCCAAGGCCAGTTCAGGGTAAAAGCTTTGCAGGCCCACGTTAATCAGTGTACCGGCTAAAATCGCTATTAAAATGCCCTGGAATACTTGAAAAAACCGCTGTTTTTTCATGAACGGCTGTTCCCACAACACAAGAATCGCTAATGATACGAGAGCAATCACAATCGCTGTGGGCGAACTGAATTCGACCATATTGCCCAGTTCAGTAAAAGACGAGTAATTGTCGGATTGAAAGAAAGAAGTGTCGCCTTCGTAATCGCGGTCATAGCCCATCGCATGAGGAATTTGCTTTAGAAAAAGTATCAAACCCATACCCGATAACATGCCGTTAATGACTGATGACGGAAAGTAATAGGCAATCACCCCTGCTTTGGACAAGCCCATGATAATTTGAAAAATGCCGGCGACGAACAGCGCAAGTAAAAAGCCGTTGAAGCCCAGCCTTTCAATGGCCGACCAAACAATGACTGCGATACCCGCTGTTGCACCGCTGATGCCCAACACTGAACCGCTTAATGGCGCGACCACAAGGCCGCCGATAATGCCGGCGATTAAGCCTGAAAACAGCGGCGCACCGGAGGCCAGGGCTATACCTAAAGATAACGGTACTGCAATCAGAAAAACCGCAAGGCCTGCGGGTAAATCGTATTTCAAGCTGGCAAACAAACCGCCCTTGTTAGCTTGAACATTTGAATACTGCTGTTTTTCTGTTGTTTGAGTTTTCATGGTATTAACTTTGTCTATGTTAAATTCATATAAGAGGAAACGTAACGAAGCAGCGCTTCGGTTTATTATCACGTTATAATTCTAGCCCTCCTCCCTTTCACCAACCTTTCACGGGTTTATGAACATTTTATTGATAGAAGACGATGCCGTATTGGCCGATGGCTTGCTGCATACTTTGGGCGATAGCGGTTATTCTGTGACCTGTGCCACTTCGGGAGCGTATGCTGAACACTTATTGCAAGCCCAAGGTTTCGACTTGATCGTGCTGGATTTAGGTCTACCGGATATCGATGGACTGGAATTGTTGCGCAAACTACGCAGCCGTAAAATCCCCTTACCTATCATGATTTTAACCGCGCGTGATGGGGTCAATGACAGAATTAACGGCATCGAACAGGGCGCTGACGACTATATGACCAAGCCGTTTGAATTGCGGGAACTCGAAGCCAGAGTTCGCGCCCTGATTCGGCGCTGTTACGGCGGCTTCAGCAACGACATCGTCAGCGGTCGCTTAACCCTCGACACCCATAATCATCAAGTGCTGGTCGACGGTCAGCCGATTAACTTGTCGGCGCGTGAATACGGCCTGTTGGAAGTCCTGATGATGCGGGCGGGCAATGTGGTCAGCAAAGATTCCATTGCTCAGCGCTTAGCCGTTGATGGCGATGCCTTGACCGACAATGCCATTGAAATTTATGTGTATCGCTTGCGTAAGCGCATAGAACCTTATGGCGCAGTCATCAGAACAGTGCGTGGACTCGGCTATTTACTGGAGCGCTCGGATGATGCATAAAAGCCGCAGCCTGAAAACTGAAATCCTGTTACGGCTGGCCATTCCGCTGATTTTTTTCATGAGCATCGAAACCGTACTGTCTTATTTTGTCACCCTGCACCATGTTAATGTTGCTTATGACCGCTGGCTGCTGGACTCGGCACGCTCATTAACCGAGGGCATCAAAGTGCGCGACGGCAATATCTGGGTGGAATTGCCGCCCGCCGCGTTGGATATTTTCAAATGGGACGAACTGGATAAGACTTATTTTAAAATCATCTCGGAAGAAAAAGGCATGTTGGCGGGCGACAAATTTGTCCCCGAACCCTTAGCGCAGAAAATGAACGGGCTTAGCCCACTCTATTTTAATGACGAGATGTATAACGAGCCGGTTAGAGTTGTGTCCATCCTCATTACCCATCATGAAACTCCGGAAAAAATTTTTGTTCATGTAGCGGAAACTTTAAATAAACGCCGGGGCATGATGATAGATATTTTATTAGCTGATTTGGTGCCGCAACTCGTGTTGATGTTGCTTGTCGGCGTCTATTTATTAGCCGGAGTAAAACGTGGTTTACAACCGCTGCATGTCTTGGCAGATGAAATTGCCCAGCGCACGCCACGCGATTTGCGCCCCATTCCAGAGCAGCATGTATTTTTGGAAGTGCGCGCCCTGACCGATACTATCAATGACTTATTAGATCGTCTGGCGCAGGCGATTGTGACCCAGGAACGCTTTATCACCAATGCCGCGCATCAGTTACGCACACCGCTGGCCGGTTTAAAATTGCAGGCGGAACGGGCCTTGCGTGAACAGGATGTCACCGCGATGAAACCGGCGCTGGTGCAGATTCAAGGCTGTGCCGACCGCATGTCACACCTGACTACGCAGTTATTAATTTTAGCCCGCTCGGAACCGATAAACGGCGGCTATGAATTACGGCAACTGGATTTGTGCACCTTGGCTAAAAAAACCTGTATGGACTGGGTACCTAAAGCCTTGCAACGGCAGATGGATCTCAGTTTTGAAGGCTTTGAACAGCCGTTATACGTGCAAGGCGATGACGTATTATTGCGCGAATTACTGGCCAATTTGCTCGATAACGCCATTTGCTATGGCCGTGAGCACGGTAATATTGTCGTTAAAGTCGAGCGTTACCCCGTGCCGATTTTAATCGTTGAAGATGACGGCCCCGGCATCCCTAAGCTCGAAATGGACAGGATTTTTGAGCGCTTTTACCGTATTCCAGGAAGCTCGGGCGATGGTTGCGGCTTAGGGCTTGCCATCGTCAAAGAAATTGCCGATTTGCATCAAGCGCGTCTTGAGCTGAACCGTGTCAGTGACACCGGCGGCACCCGATTCGGGCTGTTCTTTGAACGCAGTTGACATGTTAAACTGACCTTATAAATCTGTCTTTTGTATCCATCAGACGGACAATTACTCATCTATAAATTTTAAAATTATCGTGACGACTTTATTTCCCATTCCCGACAATCATCCGCAACGCTTTGTATTACATAACGAAGTCCACGCCCGAGCGCCGTTTACGCTTAATTTGCCGGTTAGGGCCAGTCATCTTGCCTTATTGCTGTCGCAGGATGAAAAAATGCAGGAACGCAAGCATTTGACCGCGCTGTGCGAACGCTTTGGTGTCGCTCCGCCTGAAAAAGTAGCGGATCACTTTAGCGCCACCTTTAATTCCTTCCAAATACGTTGGGAACAGCACGGCGAGTTCAGCACTTACAGCTTTTACGTCCACGATACGCCCAAAGATCCTTTTGCCGATTGCGCACTCAAAAAAGTGCCGGTGGACTGGATGTCGCAACTGCCCGGACAAGTCATCGTCGCCGCTCACGCCACTATCGTTTCTGCGACCGATATTCATTATGATGAGCGCGCTGATTTAGCCTCGCTTTCGACTTATTTTGCCAACAATCCGGTCATCGGCTCTAAAGTAACCGGCGGCGCGGCCTCGGTTTTTACCGATTTTCGCATTCATGTTGATGGTTTTAGCCGATTTTTAATTATTAATCACGATTTAAGGACAGAGCAGGCAGGACGCCTATTGCAGCGGCTATTTGAAATTGAAGTGTACCGGGTGCTGGCTTTATTGGCCTTTCCCATCGCGCGCGAGCTATACCCGGCCTTAAAAAAATGCGACCGGCAGTTGTACACCATTACTAATGCGATGACCTTGCCCGACAATAATGATGGCGAATTATTGGACGAACTCACCACGCTGGCCGCTGAAGTTGAAAATTATATCTCCAGTAATCACTTCCGCTTTGCCGCCGCCAGCGCTTATTATCAGCTGGTCGAACAACGCGTCAACGACTTGCGCGAAGTGCGGATTCAGGGCATTCAGACTTTAGGCGAGTTTATCAAACGGCGGCTGGAACCGGCGATTAAGACCTGCGAATCCATTTCGCACCGATTTACTTCGCTGTCAGAACGGGTCAGCAATGCCAGCCAACTGCTACGCACGCGGGTCGACATTATTATTGAGCGGCAAAATCAGGGCTTGCTCACCTCAATGGCCTTACGCGCAAAAATGCAACTGCGCATGCAACAAATGGTTGAAGGCATTTCTATGGTGGCGATTACCTATTATGCAGCCAGCCTGATCGGAAAAATTGCCGAAGTCTTCCATAGTGCCGGCTGGAAAATTAATCCTGACGTCATTGAAGGTATTTCCATTCCTTTTATTTTGATAATCATCGCAATCAGCACTAAGCGGATTCATAAAATCATTGCCAACACGACTGAATAAACCGCACTATTCAGTAAAATTAACGCTATTTAAAATTACTCAAACACCCATTATGACATCGACAATAACCGTCAGCGCTGTCCAGCAGCCCTGCGATGAAGACAGACAAACCAATCTTGATTTTTCCATTGCAAAAATCCATGAAGCCGCCGCCGCCAATGCTGATTTGGTGGTCTTGCCTGAGCTACATTTGGGGCCGTATTTTTGCCAGAGCGAAGATTACAATAACTTTGATCTGGCTCAGCCTATTCCGGGGCCGACCACTGACATCCTGTCGGATGTGGCCAAAGAACTTGACATCGTCATCGTTTCGACCATTTTTGAAAAACGTGCGCCGGGGCTGTATCACAATACCGCCGTGGTGTTCGACAAAGATGGCAGCATTGCCGGTAAATACCGGAAAATGCATATCCCCGATGATCCGGGCTTTTATGAAAAATATTATTTCACTCCCGGCGACTTGGGTTTTAAGCCCATCGAAACGTCTATCGGCAAATTAGGCGTTCTGGTTTGCTGGGATCAATGGTATCCCGAAGCCGCCCGATTGATGGCGCTGGCCGGTGCCGAGCTGTTGATTTACCCGACCGCGATAGGCTGGGACCCGGAAGATACGGCCGAAGAACAACAACGCCAACTCGACGCCTGGGTGACCATTCAGCGCGCCCACGCAGTCGCCAACGGCATTCCGGTGATTGCCTGCAACCGTATCGGTTTTGAACAGGCACCGGATTTGGCCAGCGGTATTAACTTCTGGGGCAACAGTTTTATCGCAGGATCCCAAGGCGAAATACTGGCCAGCGCCAATGATTCGGAAACCAAAGTCCTAAGTTGCACCCTTGATAAAGCACACTCCGAGCGCGTCCGGCAAGTGTGGCCGTTCCTGCGCGACCGGCGCATTGATGAGTTTGGCGATTTGACCCGACGTTTCATTGATTAAAGGCATGATGACGTCAGACAGTTCGGATATCTTTCATCAGATACACATTGATGTTGCCCGCAATGCAACCGACGATTTCAACTTGTTCCACGACAGGAACCGCTGGGGGCGCATCAACCACAATCCTTTCAAAGGCCCGATTGCGCTGGGTTTTCAACTGGAATCGCTGCTTGAGCATAAAGTGTTTCTTTACCGCCAATTGCATGATGAAAACGCGCTGATTAGCGATAACAACCTGCGTTTTAGCAATTATCAGTTTTCTTTTGTCAACGCGGTCAAGCCAGGGCAAAGGATTTCAGTCGATATAAAAAAATCGCAATTTAAACACGACCCGGAAACCATCCTCAGCAACCGGATTACCGTTAAATCCGGCGATGCACTGGCCTTACTGGGCTACAAAAAGGAATCCAAATTTGCCCTGTTCCTGACCAATCCCGGCGTGCCGCAATGTGGTGTATTAAACCAGCACCCCGACCGCTCGTTTATCGCCGGTAGCCATTTTTTCCTGAAACGAAAATTTATCACCACCAGCAATGCCAAAAATTTCCTCTGCGGCTCGCTGGTCGATCAGGATGCCTTTTTCGACCCCTTTAAAAACAAGGCGGTGTTCCCGGAAATATTCCCATGCAGCCTGATTTCCAGCGCTTTGCTGGAAAAGGCGGTGCTGGAAAAACACGATTTTGAACGCAATCCGCTGGTCTATATGTCGCACAAAATCAGCATTGACCGCAGCTATCTGGCGCAACTCAAATCCGGCGATGCGCTGTATATCCTAATCCGGCAAATCCCCCCGGAAACGCGAACAGAAGGTATCGGCCACGCGATAAACTCGCCCTACCACTACGAATGCTACGGCCTGATGGAAGACAAAAGCATTCTGTACCGGGCACTGATTTCGCTGGCTCCGTTGGAACAAATCCTAAAATCAATGAAATAAGCCATGTCCGAATTGAAATATTTAATCGGTTATCCCGAGCACATTACCGATCAGGTGCGCCAACTCATCAGCGACGACAAACTCGGCGCCACGCTGCTGAAAAAATATCCGGCAGCCCATGAAGTCAGGACGGATAAGGCGCTTTATGCCTACACCGTTGAGCTGAAAAATGACTGGCTCAAGCAATCGCAGCCGCTGAGCAAGGTGATTTACGATGACAAAATTAAAGACCTGCATCATGCCCTGGGTCTGCATACTTTTATCTCCCGCGTACAGGGCGGCAAACACAAGGCCAAAAATGAAATCCGCGTGGCCTCGCTGTTCAAGAAAGTGCCCCTGGCTTTTTTAAAGATGATTGTCGTGCATGAACTGGCGCATTTAAAGGAAAAAGACCACAACAAGGCGTTTTACAAATTGTGCGAATACATGGAGCCGGGTTATCACCAAATTGAACTGGATTTGCGCCTCTACCTGACCCATCTCGACCTATTCGGCACACTCTACGCATGAATTGGTCGGCCATTATCCAGCACATCGAAGCGGCGATCGGGCAGCCGTTCAAGCTGCTCAAAGCAGAGCCGGTATCAGGCGGCGACATTAATGCGGCTTATCGCCTGCAAGCGGAAGAGCGCAGTTTTTTTGTCAAACTGAACCGTCCCGAACGGCTGGCGATGTTTGAAGCGGAAGCCGCCGGTTTGAAAGCCTTGTCGCAAACTCAAACCTTACGCGTCCCGCAGTTTATTGTATGCGGGCAAAGCGCCGACCATGCTTTTTTGGTGCTGGAATATATCGCCTTAACCCGCCTTAACAGCCGTTCCGAAAAGCTGCTCGGCCAACAACTGGCGCAACTGCACAGGCAACAACAGGACTATTTCGGCTGGTATCGCGACAACACCATCGGCAGCACAGTTCAATTCAATGGCCGTTATCAGGATTGGTTAAGCTTTTGGTCTGAGCAACGCTTGGGTCATCAACTGAAGTTAGCGGCCGCGCACGGTTACGGCGGACGCTTGCAAACACAGGGCGCCAAACTCTGCGCCAGTTTGGCGCCGTTGTTTTCAGGCTACAGTCCGCAACCGGCGTTGGTGCATGGCGATTTGTGGGGCGGCAATGCGGCGGCAGACGAACAGGGCAATCCAGTGATTTACGACCCGGCCTGCTATTTTGGCGACCGGGAAACAGACTTGGCAATGACTGAATTATTCGGCGGTTTCAGTCCTGTATTTTATCAGGCCTATCAAGAGGCTTACCCGCTGGAACCCGGCTATGAGCGAAGGAAAACGCTGTACAACCTTTACCATAGCCTCAATCATTTGAATTTGTTCGGGGGCGGCTATCTGCATCAGGCAGAGGCTATGATTGATCGGTGTTTAAACTACGCTTGATGATTTGCGCCCTGCTCTGAAATAATCAAGCTTTTTACTTCCACATCACAAGAGCCGCAGCCTGAGCAAGCGCCCGTTGCCCTTGAAATCATATCCAGATCAGTGATGCCCTGAGCAATAAGCGCTTTGATTTTCTCTTTAGTTGTTCCGCTGCAGTAGCAAATAACATCGTCTGTTACATCGGTCATATAGAGTCTATCCAAATATCAGGTATTGAGTATCACTTTCAGCTTTACGCCGGGGACAAGATTATTACTGGTTTCCGGTGGATTCCATTTGCGCAAATCGGCGACTGAAACATTAAACTTGCGCGATATTTGTGCCAGCGAATCGCCTTGTTTGACGACGTAATGAATTGAACGACCCTGAGCAGACGAAGGCGCAGCGGCGCGTTGTTGACTGGCACCCTTAATAGTCAGTTTCTGGCCTAAAATCACTGCCGACTTTGCCGTCATGTTATTCCAAGCCGCAATATCACTGACACTAACTGAAAAGCGCTGAGCGATATTCCAGACCGTGTCGCCTTTCTTGACCACATAAACTTGGGCGCTTCCCGAGTTTTGTTTAACGGCGGCGTTGACCGTTTTTTGCAACGGTGAACTCTTGCCCGTATGACTCGCCAACTGGCTAACATTGCCGATTAACTTAGCCGTCGTTGTATTATTTTTACTGGCAATCCCGGCAAGGGTTTCTCTTGCTTTAACTTTTTGCTGAGTCGGTGCCGGCTCAAATTGCATTTGGGCAATGGTTTCTTGCTGATAACGCCGTCTATCGACACGTTGATCATAGGGTAATTGAGCCAGCCTTTGTTTGAATAATTGCGCATTAGCCACCGGAATCAATAAATGATGCGGGCCTTCCGGCGCTGTACTTGAATGGTTGAAACCGGGATTTAATTTTAAAAATTCGTTAAGCGGTGTGCCGGCCAGTTCCGCCGCTTTGTTTAAATCCAACTGTGATTTGGCATCGACCAGCTCGCAATACGGCTTATTGGGAATGTATTTTAAGTCGATATTATATTTTTCGACATTGGCGAATATTCTGGCTATGGCTAACAAGCGTGGCACATAATCTGTGGTTTCTTTGGGCAAATCCAGTGACCAATAATCAGTCGGCCGATTCTGCTCTTGATTCTTGGTAATGGCTTTGCCTATATTACCTTTGCCGAAATTATAAGAGGCCAAGGCCAGATACCAGTCGCCATTAAAATGTTCGCCCAAGTGCTTAAGGAAGGAGGTTGCCGCCCTAGTTGAGGTATAAACATCGCGGCGGCCATCGTACCAAGCATTCTGCTTTAGCCCGTACAAACGCCCCGTAGCCGGGATGAACTGCCAAAGCCCAGAGGCATCGCTTTTTGAATACGCATCCGGTATAAACGCGCTTTCAACCACCGGCAATAAAGCCAGCTCACCAGGAATGCGCTTGGCTTCAATCTCATTGAGGATAAGGTGCAGATAAGGTTCAGCTCGTTGCTGAATTCTGGCAAGATAAGCGGGGTGACGGAGATACCAGTTTAATTCACGGTCAATCCGTTCGTTTTCAATCTCGGGCAGCGAATATAACGACAACAAGCGCTCCCAAACTGAATTTTTGTATCTAACCGGTAATTCGGGTTTTTTCTTGCCCACGGCTAAACGTGACGATCTTACATAATCGTTATTTGTTTTGAAGGTGACGGGCGGGTGGTCGTCAAGACCGTTTTTTGGCGTTGTAGAGCAACCGGTTGCAATTAAAAAGCTCAGTAATGATAAAGATTTAACTGACCTGTTAAAGTAAACGCGCATCATATAACCCTTATTAGGAAGTGAAGTTTGTTATTAGAATGTTATCATTATAGCTTGTTTTTATTGAAAATCATCAAAGACAGATAGCGTAGAGTTCGCCCATGAAACGTAATTTCTTATTTGCCTGGTATCAAACCCCCCGTGGCAAGCTGTTACAACAGCTTGAAGCCGAGTATTTACAGCGCTCTATTACGGTCAGTTGTCAGCAGACTATTTTGCAAATTGGCGGTTTAGGCTGGGAAAGCGAATTCATTGACTGCTCGTTATACAAAAATTTTACCGTACTCGATGCCAAAAGTTTGGGCTGCGATAAAGCGAGAAAAATTCAGGCCAAAGCCTATACCCTGCCCTTGCAAAGCAACTCTGTCGATATGATTATCATGCCGCATTTATTGGAATTTGATGCCTTTCGTTTCCAGACCATGCGCGAAGTGGAGCGCGTGTTAAAACCCGAAGGCATTGTATTGATACTGAATTTTAATCCTTGGAGTTTATGGGTCAGGTATCAGTTTTTATGGGACAAAAAAATGGCTGATTCCTGGGGCGGGCATTTTATTTCCCGGCCAAGAATTTTGGACTGGTTGAAATTATTAAATTTTGAAGTCATCGTATCGTCCGAATTCGGTTTGGATGCGGTAAAATCAACACATGGAAAGTTTATCACCCGAAGCCACTCGTTTACCTCGACCGCCTACGCAGTTAAGGCCATCAAACGTCGTTACAGCCTGATTCCACTAACCCCGGTACCGTCATTAAGCCCCCGTTTAATACTCACCAATTCACTCAACTCACCGACCACACAAATCAATAGACATGACTGACTCCGTCATTATTTATACCGATGGTGCCTGCAAAGGCAATCCAGGGCCGGGCGGCTGGGGCGCAATACTCAGCTATAAAGGCAACGTTAAGGAACTCTATGGCGGCGATCCCGCCACCACCAATAACCGCATGGAATTAATGGCGGCGATACAGGCATTAGAGTCGCTGACCCGGCCTTGTGCCGTGCAAATCAATACCGACTCAAAATATGTGATGCAGGGCATTACCGAGTGGATGGTCAACTGGAAAAAACGCGGCTGGAAAACAGCGGCTAAAGCGCCGGTTAAAAATGAAGACCTGTGGCGCAGGCTAGATGGCGCCATTCAAGCCCACACGATTGAGTGGGCCTGGGTCAAAGGCCATTCAGGCGATAAAAATAATGATAGAGCCGATGAATTGGCTAATCTTGGCATCACAGCTTTAAAATCGAGCACCACCTAAACCATGCGTATCAAACATCTAATTCCCCTATTACTGCTGTGTAGTTACGCTGCTACGGTTTACAGTAATGACAACCACTTAAGATCATGCCGCTCGTCTTACGGCAAATCAGGTAACTTGCAACTACAGCGACCGCCTCAGCGAGTGCTGCTGGTGCCCTTGTTGAGCAAGGAGCCGCATAGTACCGAAAGCCCACGTTGGTCGGAACAGCCTGCACGCATTTTGGCGGCCTTTTACCGCAAGCGCTTTCATGCCAGCGTAACCCAGCTTCGCGACGTCTGGAGTTGGGACGATTATTACCGGCAAGTCGAGCCAATACAGCAACAACAGCCACCTTTCGACCGGGTTATTTTTATCAGCCACGGCGGATTTGATGGCCCGGTACTGAACAATGCAGTCTTTTGGCAAGACTTTCAGATAAGCGCCGACAAAGGCACATTGCAGCAACTTTCCGAGTCGCAGCCAGGGCTTGAAAACGCCTTATCGATTACCTACGACCTCCAAAAAAACCGCTTATTCAGTGACTATATGGCGACACGCCGGGGCGAGCTAAAAGATCTGAAATCAAGCACCATCTGGCGGCGGCTCAAAGACCTTGAAAAACAGTTACAACCGCTGGATAAAGCCTGTTTTCAGCAGTATTGTTCGCCGAATCAACTGATCACCAGCCCGATACAGCAGCATCCCTACCGGCTTCAACTCTGTGAACAGATTTGCCGGGAGCCGCTGTTCGAGCAAAAGGTATCGGTTGCCATCTCGCCGGAACGATTCTCACATTTCGCCGAGTCGATGACCTCACTGACATCGGAAGATGGTCTGATTTTTTTCGGCGCCTGCAATCCGGGCAGCGCGGCTCCAATAAAAATGGTCGAGAAAGATGAAACCGGGCTGTTAATTAATTCGCCGCTGGTGGGCGGACCATACAACAGCTATGTGCATCTGGTTAGTGCGGCGACCGGCCGCATTAGCGCAGGGCCAGTAGGCAGCAGCAGCGCCAAAGACATTGTCAATCGAATCGTCATGTTTGAGAACGGCCGTTCCCAGAAATATTTATGTATCGTCGCTCCTGCTACGCATTGATTGAATCCCTAAAAATAAACCACCTCGCCTGTGTGATATTTTTAATTTTAAATTGCTTGTATAAAATAGCTATTATTCGTATATGATAGAGCCCGGAAAGCGATTTTCCTTTCCACTCATTTATTTTCAGACACTGTCTGAAATCACATCAAAACACGTTAGGTATATGATGAATTTAATCAAAAAAGCAATACTCACTTTTTCTATGGCTATCTCTTTAGGCGCCACTAACGTAGCTTTCGCAGAAGATGCAAAAGCTGCTGAAGTTGTTGCACATATTGAAGCGGCAATCGCTGAAATCAACAAACACGATTTCAACGCTGCTTATATCCATGAAAAAGCGGCACGTAGCGCTTCTGATGAAATCGTAGGCAACGAAGTTGCTGTAAAAAAAGGCCTCGATAGCCTTATTAAAGCTCAAATCATCGGTAAAAGCGCTGATGAGCCAAAAGCTATTGAAGAATTAAACAAAGCATTAGAAATTTACAAGTCACTCTAAGCATTAGAGCCGACTTTTTATTTCAAGGCAGGATTAACACTAAGTTCATCCTGCCTTTCATTAAAAAACCACCGTTCAACCCCTCTACCCTTTTTACCCGGTCTAGCCGAGTAAAACACCCTGTTTTCATGCATCAACCTCAGTCGCCACCATCCTGTTATCTATGCCCACTTTGCGCTGTCCCGTTACAGTTAAAGCAAAAAAGCTACGCTTGCGAAAACAACCATCACTTTGACCTTGCCAAAGAAGGCTATCTGAACCTGTTGCCTGTGCAGTTTAAACACTCTTCCGAGCCGGGCGATAACAAGCAAATGATACAGGCCAGACGCGCGTTTTTGGAAGCCGGTTATTATGAACCGATGGCCAAAGCCGCCGCGATGATGATAGCCGCAAGCCAACCTGAACAACTGCTCGATCTAGGCTGCGGCGAAGGCTATTACAGCCGCCAACTTGAAGCCTTGTCTACGCACACTATGAACTTGCACGGCGTCGACATCGCCAAATACGCCATCGCTGCCGCCGCCAAAAAACAAGCAAATGCCCGTTTTATAGTCGCCAGCGCCAACCGCCTACCTTATGCCGACCAGTTTTTCGATGTTGTGCTGAGAATATTTGCCCCGTCGAATGACGCCGAACTGGCGCGCGTGCTGAAACCGTCAGGTTTATTGCTGACCGTGACACCCGGCCCCCGGCATTTATGGCAATTAAAACAATTTATCTATGCCGAGGTGAAAGAACATGCCTTGGAAAACGCGCTGCCGCCAGGCTTCGAGCGCCTTGACACACAGCGCATCAGTTACAAAATCACCCCGAATCCGCAGCAAAGGCTCGCCCTGTTACACATGACACCTTTTGCCTGGCACGCCAATGAACAGGTTCAACAAGCCATTCAAGAGGCTACGGACTTTGAGATAGAAACTGATTTTATGTTGACGCTGGCGATAAAGTCAGTTTAATTAAACTTTAACAAGAAATATTTTAATTGACCCAAGAGGGAACCATGAACAATCGATTACTCTACGCCGCCTTGCTGTGGCTACCGATGTTTGCCAGCCATGCCGATACCAAAGTCTCAGAGCATGTGCTCGGCAATGGCTTAAAAGTGCTGGTTAAAGAAGACCACCGCTCACCGGTTGTCGTGTCCCAAGTCTGGTACAAAGTGGGCTCAAGTTATGAGCCGGGCGGCATTACCGGCATTTCGCACATGCTTGAACACATGATGTTTAAAGGCACCGACAAACATCCCGCCGGTGAATTTTCGCGCATTGTCGCCGAAAATGGCGGTGACGAGAATGCTTTTACCGGCACCGATTACACCGCTTATTTTCAAACCATGGAAGCCTCAAGGCTGGCGGTCAGTTTTGAACTGGAAGCCGATAGAATGCGCAATTTGCATCTGCTCGCCGAGGAGTTGAAAAAAGAACTCGAAGTGGTCACCGAAGAGCGCCGGATGCGCACCGACGACAACCCGCAGGCAAAAATGCAGGAGCATTTTATGGCGCTGGCCCATACCAACAGCCCGTATAAAAACCCTGTAATCGGCTGGCCTTCGGACATCGCCAATTATAAAGTGGAAGATTTGCAAGCCTGGTACCAGCGCTGGTATGCGCCCAATAATGCCACCTTAGTGGTCGCGGGCGATGTCGAACCTAAAGCGGTATTCGCGTTGGCGGAAAAATATTTTGCCCCGCTCAAACCCAGCGAAATTAAAGCGGTCAAGCCGCAGGATGAAGTCGAACAGCTTGGCGTGCGCAAGATGACGGTGAAATTACCGGCCAAACTGCCGTATCTCATCATGGGCTACAAAGTGCCGACATTAAAAACAGCCGAACACGAATGGGAAGCCTATGCGCTGGAAGTTCTGGCCGGTGTGCTTGATGGCGGCAGCAGCGCCCGGTTATCCTCGGGGCTGGTGCGCGGCAAGCAACTGGCGGTTTCTGCCGGTGCCAGTTATAGCTTGGCTTCCAGATTGTCCGGCTTGTTCACGTTGGACGCGACACCTGCGGCCGGAAAAAACGTATGGGACTTGGAAGCGGCGTTAAAGAACGAAATCACCAACCTGCAAATTAAACTGGTCGACACCGTTGAATTGCAGCGCATTAAGGCGCAGGTTTTAGCGGCGGCGGTTTACGAGCGCGATTCCAATTTTTATCAGGCCATGCAGTTGGGGATGCTGGAAACTGTGGGCTTGGGCTGGCAAAAAGCCGATGACTATGTCACTAAAGTCAACAAAGTTACCGCCGAACAGGTGCGCGACGTGGCGCGTAAATATCTGCTTGAAGATAAGTTGAGCGTCGCTTATTTGGAACCTTTGCCGATTAATGAAAGCGCCAGCGAACCCAACACCCAAAAAGGAGCCAAATAATGCGTATCCATCTGTTAAGTCTTATTTTTTTACTCGCTAGTCAATCGGTTTGGGCCGTTGCAAAAATCGAACACTGGCAAACGCCGCAAGGCAGCCGGGTTTATTATGTGCAAACCGAAGGCCTGCCGATGGTGGACATTCAGGTTGCTTTCGATGCCGGCAGCGCCCGCGACGGCGATCAGTTCGGCCTGTCCGCATTAACCTCGGCACTGCTCGACAGCGGTGCCGGACAGTGGAATGCCGATGACATCGCCCAGCGCTTTGAAAGCGTCGGCGCACAATTCGGTACCGGCGTGTCCAATGATATGGCCTCGGTTTCATTGCGTACCTTAACCGATAAACTTTTGTTCGATAAGGCACTGGAAACAATGCGGGGTATTTTGACCAACCCTAGTTTCAATGAAGCCGATTTTCAGCGGGAAAAAAGCCGTACCTTGGCCGGTTTAAAACAACAGGAAGAATCGCCGGGCGACTTAGCCGACATCGCCTTTTATAAAGCCTTATACGGCGACCATCCTTACGGGCATCCAAGTTCCGGCACGATTATTACCGTCTCCGGTTTTGAAACTGCAAATTTGCGCAGTTTTTATCAAAAATATTATGTCGCTGCCAACGCGATTGTGGTAATTGTCGGCGACTTGTCCAGAAAACAGGCCGAGCTTACTGCCGAAACGCTGGTTTCCGGTTTGCAGGCAGGCACAAAACCGGACGTATTGCCGGAAGTCGTGATGCCGGTTAAAGCAGGCAAGCAGCACATCGAATTCCCTTCCTCGCAAACCCATGTTTTGGTTGGGATGCCCGGCTCTTACCGCAAAGACCCCGATTATTTTACGTTGTATGTCGGCAACCATATTCTCGGCGGCGGCGGGCTGGTGTCCAAGTTGTTTGATGAAGTCAGGGAAAAACGCGGCCTGGCCTACAGCGCGCGCAGTTCATTTGCGCCGATGTTTAGACCGGGGCCGTTCACGGTCAGCCTGCAAACCCGCAACGACCAAACCGGACAAGCCTTAGACGTGCTCAATCTTACTCTGGCTGATTTTATTAATCAGGGGCCGACCGAAGCCGAGCTGCTTGCCGCCAAGAAAAATATCACCGGCGGTTTTGCCATGCGTTTTGACACCAATAAGGAACTGGCCAGCTACGTGTCGATGATCGGTTTTTATGACATGCCGCTGGATTATCTGGACACTTTCCGGCAGAACGTCGAACAGGTTACGGTCGCGTCGATAAAAGACGCGTTTAAGCGGCGCGTTAATCCGCAATTAATGCAGACCATCACCGTCGGCGCGAGCGTCAGCAGCAGTGAAAAATAAGCTCAGGATTATCGGTGGCGACTGGCGCAGCCGACAATTAAGTTTTGTCGATGCGCCAGGTTTAAGGCCAACCCCGGCCAGAGTCAGGGAAACGCTATTCAACTGGTTGCAATATGAAATAGTCGGCAAACACTGTCTTGATTTATACGCGGGCAGCGGCGCCTTGGGCTTTGAAGCCGCTTCCCGAGGCGCCAAGTCGGTCGTCCAGGTGGAAAACAATGTCCACGCCTGCCGCAGTCTAAAAGACAATGCGCAGGCCTTGTCTGCGACGCAGATAACAGCGGTGCAAAGTGATGTGTTGCGCTATCTGGAAGGACAAGCGCAGGTCTTTGACGTGGTGTTTCTCGATCCGCCGTTCGGCCTTGATTTGGTTATGCAAACCTGCCAGTTGTTGGAACAAAACGGCTGGCTGGCTAAACAGGCCAAAATTTATGTCGAAACCGAGCTGCATTTTGATTTTTCTGGCCTACCCGAAAACTGGCAGCCATTGAAAAGTAAAAGCGCTGGCGAAGTCGCTTATCATTTGTTTGAACGCAGTGACAGGAATCGAGGGCGTAATGATTAGGAACTTCTCATTAATGCAACAAATTCAGTTGCCCAATAACATCGTCACCCCAGTAAACAAACTCCAATCCTGTGCGGTAGAACCCATACCTACGGTAAAGCCGCCATCCAATATCACACGCGGATTTAACTCATAACTCAACGATCCCAAAAACTGCGCGACACCCCGCGTTCCTTTTCGGTCTGCCCCCGACATTTCGCCTGACAACGTCCAGCGCTCCGCTATCGGCTGTGCTATGGCCGCCGCCCAGCTCACTAGATAGCGGTTATCGCCGGAGTCATAAGTTTGTAAACGGGTAACGCCCAGATTAAAGTCCACTGAAGCATCGCCCAAATTAGTGCTGACAATGCCGTTCAGGGTTCCATCATAACCGCCAGCCAATGCCTGTTTGGCGGTGGGCATGTTGACACTGGCCTCAAAACCTACCGCCAGATTTTCAAGAATGGCGTGATGATGTTTTAGTGTCAGCAAGGTATCGCCAAATCCTTGCTCGGTTTCGTCATCCACCGAAACCACATGGGTGTAAAGATCGGCACCCACCAGCACACCCCAAGACGAATTAAAGGCGTATTTGGCCAGAAATGGCAAACCGCCGCTGCGTTTTTCCGTCCCCCCGCTGCTGTACTGACCGCCCAGTTCTATTTCCGCCATACCCGGTACCGGCAACACCGCCGGATTAGAAACAGTAGGCCGATAAGGCGTGGCCGCCGGTTGTTCAGCTTGTGCAACGGCAACGACCATGAATAAACTGGTAGCGACTAATAAAAACGGATGGGGTATCACTGAAATATACTCTCTATACCAGCCCACTTTTCGCTCTTCAATGTAACATGTTGTTATTAAAGGGTAATATTTCATGCGTAACGTGAATTTTAAAATACAATATCTTTAAAATTCAATAAAGTACGTTCGGGAAGAGCGAATAAACAGTACCAGGTTGTCTAAAGCGGCTAAGTATAGGCTGTTTAAAGAATGTCACCACGGCGATCACAACGTTTTATTCTTCGTGCTCTTCGTGGTGAATAAAATACTTTCTCAGTGTTTAAGTAATTGATTAATCGCCGCTAAATCTTGAGCATTGACGGTACTCGACGATTGCTTGAGTTTAAGTCCGTTGAGCAGATAATCGTAACGAACGCGGGCGTAGTTGCGCTTGGCTTCATATAAATTGCGCTGGCTGGCTAACACGTCGATCATGGTGCGTGTACCCACTTCAAGTCCCGCCTCCGTCGCTTCCAAAGAACTTTGCATCGAGGTCAGCGCCGCTTGCAAGGCATTAACTTGACTGATGCTGGCAATAACACCGCGATAAGCGTCTTTGACTTGCCGCTCAACGGCTCGCCGGGTTTCATTGAGTTTTTCTTTCGCTTGTTCATGGCGATAATGCGCTTGCCGGGTGCGCGAATTGACGCTGCCGCCGGCAAACAACGGCAGATTAAGTTGTACGCCAACACGTTCCTGATCGCCGCGCAAACCAAATGAGCTGTTGTTATCGGCGATGCCATAAGCGCCGACAATATCGACCGTTGGATAATGCCCGCTACGTTGTATGTCAATGGTTTTGCGCGCCACTTCGGCGGCATTAAGCGCTGCCAATACCTTTAAATTTTGATTTTCAGCGATTTTGCCCCAAGCATTCAGATCATCGGGGTCCGGCTTGTTTAACGGCAAACTTTGGTTTAAACCCAGCAAATCCAGTTCAATCTGACCGACAATTTCACGCAAGCGTTCTTTGTTATTATCCAGCTCATTTTGCGTTTTAATTTCATCCGCCTTAACCTTGTCAAAAGCCGCTCTGGCTTCATAGACATCGACCATCGAAATGATGCCGACGTTATAGCGCTCTTGCGCCTGTTCCAGTTGACGCCCGATTGCGTCTTTCTCCGCGCGTGAAAAAGTAAGGCTTTCTTCTGCCACCAAAATATCGAAATAAGTGGCCGCCACTCGCACCATCAGGTTTTGTATTTCATCCTGATACAAGGCTTCGGCTTGGGCAATTTGATTGTCGGCTTGGCTCAGTTCAACCCAGTAATCCCAGCGGAAAAGCGGTTGCGTTAGATTTAAGGTGAAATTATTGTCCCAATAGTTTTGTATACCCGAACCCCGGAAATTGGGGCTGCTTTTGGTGTTGTTTAAGCGATTCCAGGAATGGTTGGCGCTCAAATCCAGTGTCGGTAATAATTTGCCAATCGCTTGGTCTTCATTTTCCCCTATCGCCATACGATTGGCTTCGGCCTGTTTAAGAACCGTATCGCTTTGCAGAGCCAATTCATAAATTTGCACCAGGTCTTGCGCCATCGCCGGCATCGGGCCAAGCCACAGCAACAATGCAACTAAAAACAACGGGGACTTGATTTGCATGAACAACGCTAGCGCCTTTTTTTCTTGTTAAAATTTGGATGGATGCGGATTATAGTCGGCTCGTGATATTCATCATCATCATCGTCATATTCTTCTTCATCGTCAGGAGGAGGAGAAAAAGAAGGAAACGTAAATATGAACATGGCTATTTTGTAGTAAATAATCATCACCAAAACAGTCAGGATGGCCGCAGGAACCAATACAGACACCAAATCAAGGCTTGGGCTAAGGTAAATGATAAGATGTGCAATGCCGAGACACAGGCCGACAGAGATGAGCGCAACGATGAAAAAACACAGTAAAATAACAACAAGAAAAAACAGTACTTGGAACATAAATATCCTGCCAATTGAAAGCTATAAAGCGTCATTATTCTATCATTTCCCCAATTTTTGATAAGGAATGAATATGAAATGGCCGAGGTGCAATTTATTTCATGCGCATTCCTAACTGACGATCTCGCCATTAGCGAAAAGAGCAATTCAAATGACCGACAAATTACTGCAGTTAGCCTCGGCTCTATTAATGATAAAATCGACTGTCCACAGCAATAACCATAACAAGTTGATATGAAATTAGGCGTTAGCTGCGACCTTCGCTTCCATATAAATGAGCCAACCGCCTTAATGTTAATGTTGCGGCCATTAAACGGCGGCTCGCAAAAAACCATCAGATCCCGCTATATCGTTGAGCCCAGCGTACAGATTATTGAGAGCAAGGATCACTATGGCAATTTCTGCCAACGCCTGATTGCGCCGTCTGGCGCCTTTAATATTCGCATCTCTGCCGAAGTCATCACCGCTGACTTTATTGATAGAGCGCCGGAAGCTGGTTTTATTGATATTCAGGATCTACCGCATCAAGTTCTGCCTTTTTTGCTGCCTAGCCGCTATTGCGAATCAGATTTGTTTGGCGATCTTGCCCGCGAGATAGTCGCCTATGCGCCACCCGGTTACTATCAAGTCAGCGAAATTGTTGATTGGGTGCGTCATTTTATACAATACACGCCCGGTTCCAGCGAATACCCGTTATCGGCGATTGAAACCCATAACCGTGGCTACGGCGAATGCCGAGATCTTGCCCAATTGGCCATCACCTTATGCCGCAGCATCAGCATACCGGCGCGACTGGCGGTCGGCTATTTATATCAGCTGGAACCGATGAATTTACACACTTGGTTTGAAGCCTATATCGGCGGACAGTGGTATGCTTTTGACCCAACCGAAAGCGCTTTACGCGGTGGTCGAGTGATTATTGCAGTTGGTCGCGACGCCGCCGACGTGTCGATATTTCACCCCTTCGGCACCGGTTGCCAGCTAAAACGCATGGATGTGCGGGTCAATTTGCTGAGTAAGTTTGTATAAAAAAAATTGTGTAGGAGCGGCCACCCGGCCGCGAACAATCGCTCAGGACTGCAAATTTATTTTATGCTCGTTCCTTACTGTTCGCGGCCGGGTGGCCGCTCCCTCAACTTATGTATAACAATGAGCACTCAAGGAATCTATTTTGAAAAAAGTTAAAGTCCCTAAACCGATGCGTATGGTGTGGGGCAGTTTAATCGCTTATTGGCTGTCCGGCGTCATCAACCCGGCTTTTGTTGCCATTGCGGTCATGATTGTCCTGTATATTCCGATTTTAATTACCGACCCTTATTTCCCCACCAAGCCTGAAGAATAGGCGCCTTTTCTCAGCGTGACGTCATGAACATAGCCGCGTTAATAATGGTCTTATTGGCCGCCTTCCCCTTGGCCGCCAATGCCAAAAAACTGTATAAATTTCAGGATAAACAAGGCGTCTGGCATTTTACCGACAAGCGCCCGGATAGCGAGAAGAACCCCGAAATCAGGCAAATAAAAGCCGCATCCAAACAAATGGTCTCGCTGATGCAAGCGGGCGAAAAACAACAGCCGCAGTTTTACATCCGTAACGATTATCCGGGACCTATCGAAGTTGAAATCACCTTTTCTGAACGCGACAATGCCCAGGCTAATCCTGAGTTACCCCGGCGTTTTATTGTCGAACCCGGCACCTCCCCTACTCTATTTGAAGTCAATGCGATTAACCAACAAAAAGGCTGGAAATTGGCGCTTAAATACCGCTACATGATCGGCGCGCCGCAACCGAATTACAACACCGTAGCCAGCTATTTGCCGCCGCTAGCGCCGAATGCCGAGTTTCAAATCTCCCAGGCTTTTGGCGGCAGCTTTAGCCATACCGATGAGCAAAACCACTACGCAGTCGATATTGTCATGCCCGTCGGCACGCCCATTTATGCCGCCAAATCCGGCATCGTCGTAGAATCCGAAAATGATTTTTATAAAGGCGGCGACAATAAAGCCTACAGCAGCGAAGCCAACAACATCAGAATTCTGCACGATGATGGCGCGATGAGCGTTTACGCGCACTTAGAACTGGAAACCGCCCAGGTTTATCCGGGCATGAGCGTTGCCGCCGGGCAATTAATTGGTTATTCCGGCAACACCGGCTTCACCACCGGCCCGCATTTGCATTTTGTCGTGCAGATTAACCGGGGCATGGAGCTGGTGTCCGTGCCCTTCAACTTTATTAATCAGAGCGGCCAAGCCGAACAGCCTACCGCTCATTCTTGGCTTAAAGGCTTGGCGCCTGCTCAAATGATGGGCAGTACAGCGGAATGATTAGTAGGAGTGACGACCACGTCGCGATTTACCCGGTTTAATCGCGACGTAGGCGTCACTCCCACAGCTTGAATCTTGACTAACTACAAAATTCGACTATTCTCCAGACCATATTCGATTAAACAGTCGGTAAAACGACAGGAACGCGTCCCCCATGTTAAAAAAAATCACCCCGTTATTGTTATTACTCTGCTCGTTTGAGTTGTTTGCTGCGCCGCTAAGATTAGCGCCGGTGGCTGAAGATGATTTTGCCTCAGTCGTGGTCAGCATAAGCCCGACCACAACAATAAATATAGGCAATAATGATCGTTATGGCAGTGTCTTTAGTATTCAAGGTTCAACCTTAGGCCAATACGGCCAGATACAACTGTCCGGTAACAGCGCAACTTACACCCTGTACCAAAACCCCACCAACGCCGCTTTAGCCGCCGGTCAAATCGTTACCGATACCTTTACCTATACCTACACCAGCGATATTGGTCAAAGCGACTCTGCCCGTATTGTTATCGAAGTCACAGGCAATCAAAAAGTCCCGGTCGCGGTTGATGATTATGCGTCGGTCACTGTAGGCGTAAATCCTAGTACCACGGTAAACCTGACCAATAATGACCTCTATGGTAAAGTTATCACGATTAACAGCTCCACTTCAGGACAATATGGTTATTTATCAACCGGTGCGGCAGGAGATGGCGCTTATACCTACACCCTCTACGACAACGACATCAATTCTAATTTAGCCTCAGGACAAGTCGTCGAAGATGTGTTTACTTACACCAACGCTAATGAATTGGGACAACAAGCCAGCGCTCGCTTTATTATCAAAGTAACCGGCAATAAAGAGGCGCCGATAGCAGAAGATGATTATGCGTCAGTAGTCGTAGGCACAAAGCCTAGCGCTACTGGAAATTTAAGCAGCAATGACCGTAATGGCAGCATTATCACGATTAACGGCTCTACCGCAGGTCGCTACGGCTTTTTAGCGTTGACCGGCACAACAGGTGCTTACACTTACACGCTGTATGACAACAGCACTAACGTAAATTTGGCGGCAGGGCAATCGGTTACCGATGTTTTCACTTACACTTACACCAACGAAATTGGTCAAAGTGCTAGTGCTTCTTTAACCGTTCAAGTAACAGGCAGCGGGAATACGCCTGTTGCAATCGATGACAACGTCACGTTGGTGCCCACTAATACTGTTTTCACTGTGACGGGCAATGTAACCGACAATGATACTAACGGCACTAATGTTTATCTTAGCAACAGTTCTCCGGCCGGCGTTTACGGCAATTTAGTATTAGCGCCTGACGGTCAGTACACTTATACCTTAAATAAAGGTGCGAGCAATGTTATCGCCTTAACCGCCGGTCAAGTGGTTACCGATGCTTTTTCCTATACCTATGTTGATCAGCTTGGAAAAAGCGCCACAGCGACATTGACGGTCACTATTATCGGTAACCCGGTTGATGCCAATGGCGGCACTGTTTATGTGCCACCCACCGATGAGCCGCTGGATAATGTCGATGTGGAGTTTAATAACCGTTCGGCTGACGCAACCCCATTAAATTCAGGCAGAAATATCAAAGGCTCTTTATACGATGCGGGCGATAAAGACTGGTATTTTTTACAAAGTAATAATGGAGATGAAGTCATCCATCTTGAACTTTGCCCCAAAGGCAGCAGTTGCTATGAAAAGAAAAGCTGGGTGGTCTATGTATTCGATAGTTCAAAATTGACGCTTGAAATGGAAGAATTTTTGTATCCATTCAGGCGCTGGGTAGATGAAACCGGCGGCCCCAATGATGTAACGGGAGCTAATATTTTAAACAGTGGTGACATTGTAGGTTACTCAAACCACATGTATTTGGCCTACGAGAAGGGGGTTTTCGAGGGCGCATTGCTCGGCGTTATCGATCCTTGTTTTGATACATTGAGCACGCTCGACATTGGCGTTGGCAAACCCTCCGGACCAAGAAATTACTTGATTGCCGTGTCTTCAACATTAATGGGCAGTGATAACGGCAAACCTGCTGATAAATGTGGTGTCGGAACAACAGTTTTACAAAGACCCGGCCGCTCTGCTGCCGGCAAAGATGCAGAGGGTAAAGCCAAAACCTATACCACTACCGAGGAATACATCTCTGCTTTCCCCTTTAGCGATGACCAATATGCAATCAACATCACCGGCACGGGCATCAACCCTTTGCTGTCAAGCACGACAACGGCAAGGGCGGCGACATTTAACACACGATCCGGTGCAGTCAACATTCCTAAAATACGGATTGCCGATACCTTATACAGCGCTGATTTAACGTTGCAACCAACGTCATCCACAGGGCGCAGTGCCAATACCGACGGCCCTTTAAAATTTATTTTGACCGACCTTCAAGAACTCGGCCCTGAACAAATTGTTGATGCATTCCGGGCAACCTATAACCAGCTTAATCAACGGCTGTTAATTCCCAAGGTAACCGATACCGCAACTGGCAACGCCTATTCGGTCATCATGCAATACCATCAAGAAATTGACGGTAAAGCCGATTGGTTGGAAGTAATAGATTACGTTTTAATCCAATAAGTTAATCTGCAGTCTGTTGCGATAAAACCAAACCCCTGTTCGGATTTATCCGGGCAGGGGTTTTTAATGCGATACCTTAAGCCTTAAGAGTTGAGCCAAGGTTCAGCCTATTAAGCTATAATTTTTAAAACCGACCCGTTAAATGGGTAGATCGTAACTGTTCACTTTTCCGTTTGTTACAGAACTGGACGTTTACGCGATGAGTTATTAATGTGGAGAATAAAAATGGCCAAAGTTATTTTGACGGAGACTGACGCAGGAAGAACGACCCGGTTGACCAGCGGCCCGGACTGGGAAGTCGTCGGTACCGATGGTATAGACAATTTTAGTATAGATACGGGCGTCAATGCTTTTATTGCCGCAGGCGGTGGCATTGATGTCATTAAACTTGCCGGAAAGACCTCGGACTATAAAGTTTCCGGCAATGGCAGCAGCGCAGTTTTTACCTATAATGATGGCTCTGCTGTGTCGATAAACGCTGAGTCATCAGGGGACAGTATTAGCTTTGGTGATGGCGTAACGGCTACACTCAGACTCGATGCCAGTGCGATTAAATTGGGTGCCCAAGTGCTGAATAGCACGCCCAGCATTATTAATATTGCCGGCGCTTCAGTGACTGACGATTATGGCTTGACCGTAGACACAGCGGGAAAAGTAGCTGTCGGTGGTTCCGCCACGGGTTCTATAGAAACCATTGGCGATATGGATCCTTTTGGCGTGATTCTAACAGCAGGCAGCACCTATACCATACGACTGCAGGGCCAAGGCCATGGTGCCGGCACACTTTGGAATCCGGCTATTGTAGGGCTCTATTCAAGCACGGCGAGCTACTACGCCGACACGTCTAATGATGACAGCCGTGCTGACGGCGGCACCAACGGCCGTGATTCGCTGGTCACTTTTATACCGAAAACGACAGACACTTACTATATCGTCGCCGGCGTTGCGCCTAGTGCTTCCGGTTTAGGCAGTTATACCGTGTCGGTGGCAGAATCGATAATACCTAAGACATTGCCTATCATCTCACTAGCGGCTCCATCAACCCCGTTAACGGCTGAAGGTAAAATGGGGGTTGTCACGCCGATTAACTTCATAGCGACACGCACAGGCGATCTTAGCATCGCCTCTTCGGCAAGTTGGGCGGTAACAGGTAGCGGTGATAATCCGGCAAATGCCGTCGACTTTGCTGGCGGCGTGCTGCCATCCGGCACAGTAAGCTTTTCTGTCGGGCAAGCTACGGCAACGGTGACGGTTAATGTTCAGGGCGATACCGACATTGAATCCGATGAAAATTTCACTGTGACTATGTTCAGTGCTGTTGGCGCTATAACAGGTGTTTCCTCAGTTACCAATAAAATCCATCAGTCGAAATCCGGCGGATCTGCTGTGACCGAGAATATCTACACTATCCCTGCCGGGATAGGGGGGGGCGTATTCACTGTCGATTACGACATGCATTCGATTGCTGATCGAGCTGACATCTATGTAAATGAAACGCTAGCGGCAACGACGAGAACTAATGTGTCAGGCGCTGGATTATTGACCATCCCGTCCAGTATAGAACTGAAAGCCAATGATCAGGTTAAGGTGGTCATAACCGCCAATGATCCAGGAACAACCTGGGATTACATAGTCAATTATCGTGAGGGCACACCTGCAACAAACAACGTCGCTACCGGCACTATCGTCGATGATGACGCTACGTTACCGGCACTTTCAATTGCAGCCTTGAATTTTCCTGCCGCCGAAGGCAACAGTGGTGCGACAGCGTATACCTTTACAGTGACACGGGCAGGTAATCTCAAAGGCGCTTCTTCGGCAACCTGGACGGTGACCGGTAGTGGTGCAAATCCTGCGAATGCCGCTGATTTTGTTGGAGGCGTACTGACAGGCACCGTAAGCTTTGCCGCAGGTGAAGCAACACAAACTGTGACGGTCAATGTCAAAGGCGATACTAAAGTTGAATTGGATGAAGGCTTCACCATCACTTTGTCTGATCCGATCGGTGCTATTTTGGATGTTTCTGTTCCCGGCACCGAGTTTAAGTCGACTGCAACCGGCGGCTATGGAGTGACCGAAAAAACCTATGTCATAGTGGGTGATGGCAGTAATTTCAAACTTAATTATGATATGTTATCAATTCCGGATCAGGCAGATATTTATGTTAACGGAAATCTAGCGGCAACTACGGGGCGCCCCGTTTCCGACACTGGAACCCTGACCATTACCACGGCATTATTTAAAGATGACAAAATAAAAGTGGTCATGACCGGCAATGATCCGGGGACAATTTGGGATTACACCTTAGATTATGCAGGAGGAGTATCGGCAATAAACTATATTGCCGCCGGTTCTATTGTTAATGATGACAAAGACACGCCAACAACACTTACGCTGGAGCCCGCGAAGATTTCAAGTTCCGAAGGCAATAGCGGCACTACGTTATATACTTTTACGGTGGTACGTTCGGGCGCCCTTAGTGGCACATCCACAATAGATTGGAAAGTAACGGGAGCCGGTTTAAATGCTGCAGATGCAACCGACTTTGTTGGGGGAGTGCTGCCGTCAGGCACATTAACCTTTGCCCCTGAAGAAGGGGAGAAAACGGTAGAGATCAAAATACAGGGCGATACCACTGTTGAACCGGATGAAAATTTTATCGTCGCTTTGTCCAATCCGGCAGGCGCTCTTTTATCGGCTCCTCTTGATGTAACCTCGTATAAAGAATCTGGCGGCAAAGTCAGCGCAGACGGTAAAACTACCAACTCCTATGTTTTAGCGAATGGCGACGGTGTGCTGACGCTTGCTTACGATATGAAGGTCATTCCGGATCAAGCGGAACTATTTATCAATGGAACCCTAATAACATCGACTGGCGGGGTAGCACCGGCTGCGCCCGTTCCTGTAGCTGGAGCCGGATCATTAACCATAGATTCTGCTTTGCAGCTACATGCGGGGGACGTAGTCAAAGTAGTTATAACCGGCACCGTTACCGATACAATTTGGGATTACACGTTAGGTTATACAAGAGGCTTTGCACCGTTAAGCACTATCGTAAACGACGACTTTATCGGCTAACACGCTCTGGGTAATACCCCATTTTTTTGTTATGCCCCCTCTTTTTTACTCGCTCTCACGCGCCACATTCATCGTTATACTCATCCTGCAACAGCCCCATTACCAATTAGACCTTCCAGGTTTTTAAAACCTGGAAGGTCTGCCTGTGATTGGGGCGCCTACACGCCGCGCCTTATGAGTGAAATTACGATTAAGCAAATTACACCACCTTATCCATTTGAAGCTTACGCTCACATTATTGAGCCATTGTCGCTTGATGATGGGGGTGGTTTTTTGATTACGTTTCCAGATTTACCAGGATGTATGTCTGATGGTTCAACAGAAGCTGAAGCCATTGAAAATGGTCACGATGCTTTTTTAAGCTGGGTTTCTGCCGTAGTTGATATGAGGGATGTTATCCCTTCACCAAAATTTAGAACAACTACCCTCAATACATCGGAATTATCCAGTAAATTTGTGCAAAGAGTACCTAAAACGATTCATGCTCAGCGCTAAGCAGGAAGGCGTGAGTTTAAATAGCTTGGTATTGACGTTTATTGCAGAAGGCTTGGGTAAATTAAATGCGGGAACGTAAGAATAACTGGGAGCGGTAACGATAACGGTGCTAAAACAGCCTGCCCACTCTCTTGTCTACAACAAGTGCTGCGTGGCAACAGAGCAGTTTTGGCATAGTATTTTTTTGTTATCCCCCTCTTTTTAGTTGTATAGTAAAAGCTCCCATCAGAAGCAGGTGTTTTAGATAACCTGCCCCATAAACTACCCTAAGAGGTGTCCGATGAACTTACTACAACAATCGCTAATCTTATCTTGCTCACTCGCTTTTTTTACCGCTTTGCCGGTGTCGGCAGCTGATATTGCCGCCGGTGAGCAAAAAGCCGGTACCTGCATCGGCTGTCATGGTCAAAAAGGTAGCAGTAGCAATGCACAATGGCCCAATCTGGCCGGGCATCCAGCGACCTATCTGGCCAATCAACTCAAAGCGTTTAAGGCGGGTGACCGCGTCAATGTGATGATGCAATCGATGACGGCCAATCTGAGCAATGAAGATATTGATAATCTTGCTGCTTATTTTTCCAGCCAAAAACCCGTTAAAGCCGGCGGTGATGCGACCCTGGCTAAAGCCGGTGAAGCCAAAGCCGGTATGTGTCTAGGTTGTCATGGCGCCAAGGGGCAAGGGAACGGCCAGTTTCCACGCCTTGCCGGACAGCATCCTGCCTATCTTGAACAACAATTAAATGCGTTTAAAACCGGTTCCCGCAAAAGTGGCCCGATGCAGGCGACTGCCGCCAATTTATCCGAGGAAGATTTCAAAGCGTTAGCGGCTTATTTCGGCTCGTTGTAGTTGATCAACACGCCTATAGGCAGACCTTCCAGGTTTTTACTGGAGCCGCTCCCGGCGGCTCCAGCACTTCCGCCATCCATAGCAGTCGTAAAACCTGGAAGGTTTAACTCGCAACGTTTTAAATGAGACAAGCTAGTTATTCGGTAACAAGCCATTAATCAAGGTTTCAAAGGAGTTGGCCGGCGCATCCACACACGGCGAATAGTCGTCCGGCGTCGAGCCGGCAACAAACGGATAGACTTTCGCCCCGGCGCAATGTTCATTCGCCAACAAGCCGTTAGCCGGGTCAATCCAGGCCATTTTGATATTATCCGGCTGTATTAAAGTCACCGGTTGCGTTGAAATCTGCTTCATCAGCGATGTCCACACTTGCAATGCGCCGGTCGCGCCGGTTAAGCCGGCCGGTTTATTGTCATCCCTGCCAATCCACACGACCGACAAATAATCGCCCGTGTAACCGGCAAACCAGCTGTCTTTTGCATCATTGGTGGTGCCGGTTTTGCCGACCAGTCCATAATTTGCCGGAAAAGCGGAATAGGCCGAACGCCCGGTACCTTCGCGCATCACTTCCTGCAACATGGTGTTGACGATATAGGTGACTGCGGGATCAAGCACCTGCCGCACCGTAAATGGGTAACTTTGCAGACGCGCGCCATCGGCGGCAACCACGGCTCTGATGCCTTTTAACGGCGTTGAAAAGCCGTCACCGGCCAGTGTTTGATAAATCTCGGCAACTTCCATCGGCGTGTGCGCGCTGGCACCCAATAAGAATGACGGAAACAAATCCACGGGGCGAGTAATGCCCATACTCCTCAAGGTTTTGGCAACTCTGGCCACACCCACATCCATGCCTATGCGTACCGTCGCCAGATTGTAAGAATGTGCCAGTGCGCTGTGTAAACTGACCATGCCATGTTCTTGATGGTCGTAGTTTTTAGGGCTCCAATCATTGCCATTCGCGCCCTTTATAAAAATAGCGCTATCGCTGACCGGCGTGGTAATGGTGTACTTATTTGGATATTCCAGCGCCGTTAAATACACCACCGGCTTGATTAATGAGCCGATCGGTCTGACTGCATCGAGGGCGCGATTAAATCCGGCGCTGGACACTTCGCGCCCACTCACTAGCGCTGCGATTTCGCCGCCATCCCTGCGTGTCACCACCGCCGCCGCTTCAAGGCCATTTGCTTTGGGCAATTTTTCCAGCTGATTAAGTTTGTTAATCACTGTTGCTTCCAGCGTATCTTGAATCCGTGTATCGAGCGTGGTGAAGATTCTCAAACCTTCTGAGGTTAAATCTTGTTCCTTGTAGTCTTGCCTCAACTGCCGCTTGACCAAATCGAGAAAGCCCGGATAGCGGTTGGTCGAGCGATGGGTATTTGCAATCACATTCAACGGCTTGGCGGTGGCTTTAGCCAGCTGCTGTTTGGTAATGTAGCCTTCTTCGTGCATCTTTTCCAACACCAAGTTACGCCGCTGCACAGAACGCTCGGCATAACGCCGGGGATCGTATTCGGAAGGGCCGCGCACCAAGGCAATCAAGGACGCGATATGCTCCAGCGGCAAATCTTTTAACGCGCTGCCAAAATAAAATTCACTGGCCAGACCAAAGCCATGCACCGCACTGGCGCCATCCTGCCCTAGATAGATTTCGTTCAGATACGCTTCCAAAATCTCGTCTTTGCTGTAGCGATATTCCAAAATCAGCGCCATCAGCGCTTCTTTGATTTTCCGCGTTAAACTGCGTTCCGAGGTCAAATAAAAGTTTTTCACCAGCTGCTGGGTAATAGTGCTGCCGCCCTGTACGGTATGACCGGCCAGCGTATTCATCCACAACGCACGGGCAATGCCTTTAAAGGAAATGCCGATGTGCTGATAAAAATCACGATCTTCCGAGGCCAGCAAGCCCTTAATCAGCGCATCGGGGGCTTCTTCCAGCTTAATTAAAATCCGGTCTTCTTTGATTGCGGGGTAAAAACTGCCGATTTGCACCGGGTCCAGGCGCACAATGGCAAGGTCTTGGGTTTGTGTCGCATCAACAATATTGGCAATGCCCGACGCATTAAAATTGACCCGGATGACAGTGCTGGGCTGCTTTTGATCCCAAAAAGTAAACTCACGAGTTTTGACACTGATCTGAGCGCCATTTCTAAAATAAGTACCTTCCGACGATAAATGCACTTCTTGCCGGTAATGCAAAGCCGACAATAACTCCTCAAATTTTGCCGCCGTCAGATTATAACCCGCATAAAGCTCGACCGGACTGGCATAAACCCGAGCCGGAATAGCCCAGCGTTTACCTTCAAATTGAGCGCGCACGTTGTAATCCAGATAGCCCAGATAACTGACCAACAAGAATCCGCTGCCCACCATAAAAACCAACACTGAATTTCTAAACCAGTGTGAAGTTGATTTAGGTTTAGGTTTTACCACGGGCTTTTTCTTTTCGTATCGACTGGAACCTTGCTTTTTTGTATTTTCTGCCATAACTGCTTATATCATCTTAATTAACATCGGGTATTCTATACTTCACGCGGCATGGTTTTCGCTCCTGGGAACGCGGGCATCTTGCTAGCCTGCAGTCAAGACGACCGCGCTCCAAAAAACCGAAAAATTAACCGTTCAGTAAGTCATTAGCCGGGGGCTGGCAACCCCTCCGGGTTGCATTTATTATATGAATTCAAAAATTTCAAATGACTACTCTTCTTTATCAAGCCCACTCAGCCAGCCTTTCATAGCCACATAGCCGGTCACAGAACCCCATAGCAACATATAAATGCTGTGCAGGACGACTCGAAAAGTGAAGCTATCAATATCGCGGGTGTAATCCCAAATATCATCCGCCATAGTCAATATTAATAGTAGACCCAGCGCAAATTTAAGCCCGATTTGATGGGCATAAAAAACACCAATACCGAGCACCAGAAAACCGGCAAAAAACCTCAAGCCGCTATGCACTAACATTTCTGCATTAAACAGATCAATTTTAAATGCCGCAGTGACAAAATACAGCAGAATAAGCCCGATAACAGTAACACCGACTAATTTCATAACGCCCTTCCAAATGCTACGCTTCGTTAATGAGTTTTAATCCCGGCGGCAATGCCTCACCAAAGATTTGTTTTTCTTCTTTTTCGTCCAGCTCTTTCAACTGTTCGACCATGTCTATCCAAGATGCGGGCACTTTATTTAACTTGAGTTTATCGACAATTTGCCGGCGCATGGCTTCATCAATATCCCGCGCTCTGTCGCCGCTCATCCTTGCAATTAGCGTTGCGGCGAATCCGATCTGCGGATTTTTTTTCCAATCCAGCTCCAGCATCTGCGTTAACCACTGGCTGACAATGGCGGCGGGGATGACATTATGGCTGCTGCCGTGAAACGGCATTCTGGCACCGATACGGCCCACAGCCCACCAGGTCTGCGTGGGTTCGCTGGCTTTTTCCAGCCGCTTTAACAGCCATTCACCCAGCTGTATTTTTTTGTCCACCGGCAGCCGTTCCAAAACTGCCGCCAGCCGCACCATGTCGTCATATCCGCGTGTTTTAATTTGTTTGGCCACCGTCACTTGTCTGGCTGCCGCCGGATTTAGAAATTTGGCAATGTCGGCAAAAATCTTCTCCTGCGCTGCCGCATCCAAGCCGCCGGCAATGCGCCGCCACAGCGTCCACCATTCGGTCCAATTTTGGGTTTCGTTAATAAACTGAATGCCTTGCGGATAATTTTTCCAGAGTTGCTCAACGCGCCAGTCATCCAGCGGATAACCAAAACCGGGACGTAAACAAAAACCGGCCAGACTCAACCAAACCCGTTCGTGATTTTCCGAACGGCGCTGATATTTTCCGCCATCGAGCAAGACCGCAAACATCGCCCGCAGCAAGGGCGTTGTCCATTCGCTACGCGAGACGCCGGTCAATTTTTCCAATTCGGCGCGCAGGTTTTTCACCGCTTTGGGATCAATCTGTTTGGATTTGGCGCCAAAAATAGCCTGTATGCGTTCGGCTATTTGTTTGAAATTAGCAGGAAGTGCGGCATCTGTCGGCAAACCGGCCGCCTTTTTCCTGATTTGAAATTCCACATCCCAACGCTGAGCGCTGTCGGCAACCGCAATGCATTGGATTTTAAGCGTGCCCAATTCAGTTTGAGTGACCGCCAGCTCAACCACGACTTCGGCATTCGGCTGGCTGTCATCGCCTTCAAAAGCTACCGCCAGCGGCGGCAGGGAATGGAACAAGTCGTCAATTTCAGTCACATCGCCCGGTTTAAAATCGCCGTCGCCGGACAATGAAACCAAATGAAAGCGTACCGGCACACCCAGACGCAAGGCAAAACGCCGGTTTTTCAAAATGACTTCGTCGCCTTCTTCGCTGCCTTTGGGCAGGATACAAATGCCTGTCCTGAGTAAAGCCGAAGGGGCTTGCTGTACGCGGCTATCATCGGTATCGACCAACAGAAAATAGCTGCGCGCCGAACCGCCGCCGATTTTGAGTTTTTTGTCTTTTCGGGCAATCGCATAACTGACCGCGCCGAAAGCCACCGCCAGTTCCGGCTGGTTATTCTCCAACAATAGCGGCGGATTACCGCGCCATGATTCGATGACATCAATCATGCGCTGGGTAATCGGCTGGCTGCGAAACACGCCGCCATTTAGCAGCAAGGCATCGGGCACCCTGCCCTGCCCGGCTAAAGCCTCGCGGCAAGCGCTGCTGTGCAGTTTTAAAAATGCCGCAATATGTTTGCTGACCGCAGGTTCGGCGGCATAAGGCAGACCGAATTCGACCACGCCGCTGCGTTTTCTATCGGGCAAGTCATCAAGCCCGGACAAGGGGAAAAAGCCGTCCAGCGCAATATCGCGGACTTCGACTTTCGTCAAGGCCACCGAACGCGAACTGCCGATCAGTTTAGAGCCGCCGCCGAGCAAGGTGACATTGATGTGTTCCGGCGCATCGTCGGCCAGCAAGCGCTCTTTGGCAATCCGGCATTGTTCAATCAACTGCGACAATTCCGCTGCCGACAGGCGTTTTTCGCTGCCGCCAAGACGGCTTTCGGCGAGATGCGCCAAAGCCAAATCGATATTGTCGCCGCCCAGCATCAAATGATCGCCCACCCCGATGCGGGTCAATTTAGGCTCAGACTCGCCCGGCTCCACTTTAATCAGCGTTAAATCAGTGGTGCCGCCGCCGACATCGCAAACCAGCAATAGCTGCACCTTCGCCAGCGCCTGCTTGACCGAACCGGCATGACGCCTTAACCAGTCATAACAAACGGCCTGCGGTTCTTCCAGCAGGCGCACCTTAGGCAAGCCGGAAAACCGTGCCGCCTCCAGCGTCAGCGATCGCGCCGCTTCGTCGAACGAGGCCGGGACGGTAATGACAATGTCTTGCTCCTCCAGCGGCGCATCGGGAAACCGATGCCGCCACACCGTGCGAATGTGCGCCAAATAGCTGGCGCTGGCGGCGATAGGCGACACTTTGCTGATGTCATCGCCACTGCCCCACGGCAAAATATCGGCACCATGATCGACCGACGGATGCGACAGCCAGCTTTTGGCGCTGGTGACAAAACGCCCCTTGCTTTTCGCGCCCAACAAGCGCGCCGCCTCGCCAATCACGGCGGTGTCGTTTTCTGTCGTCCCGCTGGGGAAAGCCATGTCGGCCTCGGACAACTCGCCAGGCGCAGGGTGATAACGCACCGATGGCAACAACGGCCTTGCCGCTACTTGTCCGGGAGCTACCAACTGTTCGATTTGGAAGATGTGTATGTCTTGCTTGGCATCATCGGTTTTAGCGAAAGCGACAACGGTATGCGTAGTGCCCAGGTCGATGCCGACCAGATAATGTGGGGTAGTATTTTTCACGATGATAATGCAATTTTATGGTTCTAAACGGTCTGAGATATTATCTATTACTTGATGTTCAAGTCTTTAGCTTAACTAAAACAACCAAATACAAATCAATTATTTATAGAGCCAGTCGATTCCTGTGACCAACTTACTGTGTAAGCCATTGCGCCAACTTCAGCCCGATATCGTCCTGGTTCACTGCGCCTTCTCGCTGGGCTCTGCCCACACCCTGACGGATTTTTTCCACAACATACAAATGATATTGAATGTCTTCGTAAGTGCTGTCTTGGGGCAATTTTTCCAACAAATATTTTACTTCGGTAATGGCAGTATTCATGCTATTGGCCCTTAAAACTAAAGTTTTTACTGATCTAATGGATGCCGCTATAGCTTTTAAATGATCGTTAAGACCCGCCAATCGAGCAAAAAAGGATACACCAAATAGCTCACCTTGGCATCCTTACAATAACAGCGCCACACAAACTTGCTTGCAGCTTGTCTTTACAATAGATTGACTTAACAGGGAGTAGTCATAGAAAATAGCCGGTTTAATTCCCGATTATTACCCCAAATAACGCATGGCTAACAGCGCCCCCCCGAAGAACAGCCTGGTTTCTGTCCAAAACCTGTCGTTTTCTCGCGGCAAAAAGAAAATATTTGACGATATTTCCCTGGAATTCGAGCGCGGCAAAATCACCGCCATCATGGGGCCTAGCGGCACCGGCAAAACCACGCTGTTGAAACTGATTGGCGGACAGTTATTTCCTGAACAAGGCACAGTGATTGTCGACGGTAATAATGTCCACCGCCTGCGCCGGGCCGAGTTGTACGACCTGCGTAAACGCATGGGCATGTTATTCCAAAGCGGCGCGTTACTGACTGACATGAACGTGTTTGATAATGTCGCCTTTCCATTGCGCGAACACACGCATTTGCCCGAATCGATGATACGCACGCTGGTACTGATGAAGCTGCAGGCGGTCGGTTTAAGGGGCGCGCGCCAGCTGATGCCCAATGAACTGTCCGGCGGCATGGCGCGGCGCATTGCGCTCGCCAGGGCAATTGCATTAGACCCGATGATGATTATGTACGACGAGCCGTTTACCGGCCAAGACCCCATTTCCAAAGGCGCGTTGGTGCAACTGATACAGTCGCTGAATAATATCTTAGGTCTCACCAGCATTATCGTGTCCCATGATGTGCAGGAAACGGCAGCGATAGCGGATTACATTTACGTCTTGTCAGAAGGCAAAATTGTCGGTCAGGGCACACCGAAAGAAATTGAGCAGTCCCCGTCCGAATGGGTGCAGCAATTTATGAACGGCGCGCCTGATGGCCCGGTGCATTTTCATTATCCGGCAAAAGATTATGTTGATGATTTATTGTCGACAGGAAAACGTTATTAAATTCCACTTTAAACCTTAATTCAACATGACTGAATTTTTACAGCAATTAGGCAAAAATACCCACACCAGTTTCACCAAACTGGGTCGGGCTAGTTTTTTCCTGCTACAAACCCTGTCCGGCATACTCAGCGTATTAGCGCGTCCCCGGCTCTTATTGAACCAACTGTATTCGGTCGGCGTATTATCTTTTTTGATTATCACCATTTCAGGGCTCTTTGTCGGCATGGTATTAGGATTGCAAGGCTATTACATTTTGTCCGATTTTGGCGCCGAAGAAACGCTGGGCGTGATGGTAGCGGCGTCCTTGGTTAGAGAGCTTGGCCCCGTGGTATCGGCGCTGTTATTTGCCGGTCGCGCAGGTTCTGCCTTAACCGCCGAAATCGGCCTGATGAAAGCGACCGAACAATTATCCGGCATGGAAATGATGGCGGTCGACCCAATCAAACGCATCATTTCGCCGCGCTTTTTGGCCGGATTGTTATCAATGCCCTTACTGGCGGCCTTATTTAGCGCGATAGGCATTATCGGCGGCCAACTGGTCGGTTCCGGTTTGCTGGGCGTGGATGAGGGCGCTTACTGGTCGCAAATGCAATCCAATCTGGATTTTAAAGATGACATTATTAACGGCGTTATTAAAAGTATCGTATTCGGTTTTGTCACCTCCTGGATCGCCTTATTTGAAGGCTATGACGCCATCCCGACCTCCGAAGGTGTCAGCCGTGCCACCACCCGCACCGTGGTCAATTCAGCGTTTACTATTTTAGGTTTGGATTTTATTCTGACCGCACTCATGTTTGGAGATAATTAACATGCAACACAGCAATACCCAAGACACACTGGTTGGGCTTTTTGTCGCCTCCGGCCTAGTCGGACTGTTTTTTCTAGCCATGCAAGTGAGCAACCTCAGCTCTTTTACCGCGCATGATAGTTACACCGTGACCGCCCGTTTTAGCAACTCCGGCGGCTTAAAAGTAAAATCACCGGTTTCAGCGGCCGGGGTTAAAATCGGCCGTGTCACTGCCATCAGTTTCGATCCTAAAACCTATCAATCGGTAGTACAACTGAGTATTGATAAACAATACAACACCCTGCCTAACGACACCTCGGCCAGCGTGTTCACTGCCGGTTTATTAGGCGAACAATATGTCAATCTCGATGCTGGCGGCTCCGACGATTTCTTAACCGAAGGCAGTGAAATTGAAATCACCCAATCGGCGATTATCCTGGAAAAAGCACTCGGCCAATTTTTGTTTAAATCGGCGGAAGAAAAAAAGTGAGCCAATTAAATATCATTAGAAAAAGCCCCGGCTACTTTATTATTGATGGCGATTTAACCTTTGCCACTATCGACAAACACACGCTCAAATCATTTGCCTTTTTAACAACAGCCAAGGAAGTTATTATCGACCTAAGCCGCGTGCCCTGTACCGACAGCGCCGGACTGGCGTTGATGATTGAATGGATAAGGTATGCCAGACGCTTTAGAACGCAGCTGATGTTTAAAAACATACCTGAACAATTACTCAACCTAGCCAAACTCAGCGGTTTCGACCAAACCAGCCATTTTACCGTTCAAGCCGATCAATCTTGAACCTTTGACCTTGAACCTTAAATTTAGATTCCTATGGATAAATTAATTATCACCGGCGGCGCAAAACTTTCTGGAGAACTACGCATCTCCGGCGCCAAAAATGCTGCTTTACCCATTCTGGCGGCCACCTTACTGTCCGAAGCGCCAGTCAGTGTCGGCAACATCCCGCATCTCCATGACATCACTACCACCATGGAATTGCTCGGTCGCATGGGACTTCACCTGACCGTTGACGAAAAAATGAACATCGAAGTCGACTCCAGCACCATTAACAGCTTCGTCGCGCCTTACGAACTGGTCAGAACCATGCGCGCCTCGATACTGGTGTTGGGGCCTTTAGTCGCCCGCTTCGGCGAAGCCCATGTATCCTTGCCCGGCGGCTGCGCTATCGGCTCGCGTCCTGTGGACATACACATTAACGGCCTGATCAAAATGGGTGCCGATATTACTGTCGAAAACGGTTTTATCCACGCCAAAGCGAAACGCTTAAAAGGCTGCCGCCTTGTACTGGAACAAATCACCGTGACCGGCACCGAGAATTTACTGATGGCCGCTGCGCTGGCCGAAGGCACCACCATTATCGAAAATGCTGCCAAAGAACCGGAAGTTACCGACTTGGCGCATTTTTTAAACAAAATGGGCGCCAAAATCACCGGCATCGGCACCGATGTGCTGGTTATTGAAGGCGTGGAAAAACTCGGCGTTGACAGCATCCACTACGACATCCTGCCCGACCGCATCGAAACCGGCACTTATCTGATTGCCGCTGCCATTACCGGCGGCAGCATCAAACTAAAAAATACCCGCCCGGATATTCTCGATGCGGTGTTGGAAAAACTGGTCGAAGCCGGTGCCGACATCAACACCGGCAACGATTGGATTACCCTGGACATGCACGGCAAAAAGCCCAAAGCCGTCTCCATGCGTACCGCGCCTTATCCTGCTTTTCCGACCGATATGCAAGCGCAGTTTACCGCGATGAATGCCATTGCCGAAGGTGTCGGCATCATCACCGAAACCGTGTTTGAAAACCGCTTCATGCACGTCCAGGAATTGCAACGCATGGGCGCCGACATCAGACTGGAATCGAATACAGCCATCGTCACCGGGGTTCAAAAACTCACTGGCGCACCGGTCATGGCCACCGACTTACGGGCTTCCGCCAGCCTGGTCATCGCCGCCTTAGTGGCCGAAGGCGATACCCTGGTTGACCGCATTTATCATATCGACCGGGGTTATGATCACATCGAAGAAAAACTCTCGCAACTGGGCGCGACCATACGCCGCGTGCCCCAATAAGGTTTAATTATGATTACCATTGCCGTATCCAAAGGCCGCATTTATGAAGATGCCCTGCCCTTATTGGCAGAAGCGGGCATCACCCCGATTGACGACCCGAAGACCTGCCGCAAGCTGATTTTACGCACCACGCGGGATGACGTGCAGCTGGTCATCATCCGCGCCACCGACGTGCCGACTTTTGTCGAATACGGTGCCGCCGACATGGGCATTGCTGGCAAAGACATCCTGCTCGAACACGGCGCCGAAAGCCTGTACGAACCGCTGGATTTGAACATCGCCTGCTGCCGCTTGATGACAGCCGCACACAAAGACGCGCCACCGATTGCCGGGCGCGTCCGCGTGGCGACCAAATATGTCAAAATCACCCAACGTTATTTTGCCAGTTTAGGTATACAAGCCGAAATCATCAAACTGTACGGCTCAATGGAACTGGCGCCCTTGGTCGGTTTGTCCGACTGCATCGTCGATTTGGTCGATACCGGCAACACGTTAAAAGCCAACGATTTGGAACCGCGTGATTTGATTATGAACATCAGCTCGCGCTTAGTGGTCAATAAAGCCGCGATGAAAATGAAGCATCAGGCGATACAATCGCTATTGGATCAGTTTGAAAAGACGTTGGCGGGGCGAGGTTAGTTAGTCATTTTTTGTCCACGAAAGACACGAAAGGGATAAGCAGGGTACGCTGCGTGACTTAGAAATCGCGAAGACGTTAAAGGCGGAAACTCAGGATCAACCGTATGCCACGAAAAAATAGAAATATAGATGTCGTCCTCCCGCCGCAACCATCAATTCTGGTCGACATCCAGCAAGAGATGAATAAGCCCCATCCTGATCTGCATAAAATCGCCGAACACATTGCCAACGACATAGTGCTCGCCGCAGCAATACTGAAAACAGTTAATTCGCCCTTTTACGGTCTCCGTAATAAAGTGACCTCTACCGTTGATGCAGTCAAGATGTTCGGCTTCATGCGCACATCACAGCTGGTGGCCGCCATATCGGTGCGTCAAAGCGTCCCCTTACCTGCAGAGCTAAATTATTTCTGGGACGATATGATGCATGTTGCCATTATGGAAGCCAGTATCGCCAGTCATTTGCTCTTGAACACCGATATGGCCTATTTAATGGGTTTGTTCCATGACTGCGCTATTCCGCTTATGGCCGTTAAATTTCCCGATTATTTAAAAGTTCGGAAAGCATTTAATGGTGAGAATATGAGTGTCATTGACTTTGAGGACGATCAATATGCTATGAACCATGCACAGCTGGGCAGCCTGTTTGCACGTTCCTGGTATTTACCTGACACGCTTATTCAGGCTATCCGTTTCCATCATCATGACAGCAGCCTATTTAGCACCGGCATCAGTCATGACGCACTCACGCTTATCTCAATACACCTGATTGTCGATAATATCCATGATACGCTTATCGGCAATGTGACTAGCCAGTATTCCCAGATAAAACCCAAGATAATGGAATTTATGAACCTGGATGATCGCCAATATCAGATTCTTACCGATATTGCCTTGGACAGCGTCAATCAAACAAATTAGCACACAACTTGGAAAGCAAATGCTTAACTCACTAGAAATCAAAAATTTTAGGGCTTTGGAATACTTTAAAGTCGCCAAACTTGGGCGCGTGAATTTGATTGTGGGTAAAAATAATTCCGGCAAAAGTACGGTGTTGGAGGCGTTGCGAATTTATGCGGGGAATGCTTATCCTAAATTACTTGAAAATATTGCAGCAAGTCATGACGAAAAATATAAACCAGAATTTATCATACTTGACGAACCTGATACTTCAATAATCCCCTTTGAAGATTTATTTACAGGAAGACAGCTTCCTGATGATGAAACTGAAATTATAATCGGTGAATCTACGGACAGTGATCAAGCATTACATATTTGCCATCGTTTCCATATTAGCAAGGAAGAAAATGTCACTGACGCGGAAGGAAACATCCATATTTCAAAAAGTGGCGACTATGTTACTAAGCGCTCATTTATCGATTGGACTAAAGGACAAATTAGTGATGATCTTGGATTGATACGCGAAATACTGTTAGTAATGAAAAACAATATGTCCTTTCCGATATATTTGAACTCAAGAACTTTAGATATTGCCAGTCTTAATATTAGTTTTTTTTCTAAAAAGCGTGGAGCAACAAAATGTAGCTTCATCCCGACCCAACTTGTATCCATTGATGAATTAGCACAAGAATGGGGCAGCATTGTCGGCACCGAACACGAAGAAGTAGTTAAACAAGCCTTGCGTATTATTTTGCCAGAATTTCAAGAGATTTATTTTGTTCCAAATACGTCATCAACGAACAAAAGTAAATATATAGCAAAAGTAAAACTCCCCAATCTACCCCGCCCCGTTCCGCTTAAAAGCCTAGGCGACGGCATGGTTAGAATTTTGCAATTAGCCTTAAAATTAGTTTCAGCCCAAGGCGGCTTTTTACTGATCGACGAACTTGAAAACGGCTTACATTACAGCATTCAAGAAAGAGTCTGGGCATGGCTGTTTGAAGTAGCTGAACGATTGGATATTCAAGTTTTCGCCACCACTCACAGTTGGGATTGCATTGAAAATTTCACCAAAGTCGCCATCGCCAACGAAACAACAGAAGGCGTATTGTTTCGGATGGGTAAAAGTGCAAAAACCAGCAATCGCGGGCAAATCATCGCCACGGTTTTTGACAAAGACAGTCTTTACAGAATGACCCAAGCCGATATTGAGATTCGGTAATGGCAAGAACATCGACAACAGTGAATTCAAGCCATGTTCTGTTAGTTGAGGGCGAAGGAGATAGAGGCTTTTTTGATCAAGTTTGCAGGTCGCTTGCATTAAATCCTGCCATTAAAGTTGCCCCGCCGAAAGACTATCAGGCAGACTATGAAGAACAGTTATGGAATAGCAAACAAGGCGTTTTAAATCTGCTGGACGATTTATTAAATGAATTGCTTGATGAAGTAGCACCTACCAAACGATTAGCATTGATCGTTGATGCCGATCATGAACAAGAACAGGGATTGGGTTACCAAAAAACAATTGAACAAGTTAGCAAAATTGCCGCAGACTATGATTTCAGTTTGACAGAAAACCAAGCAGGCGGTTTGTGTTTTAAACACAGCGATGGACTTGCAGAATTCGGTTTGTGGGTAATGCCTAATAACCAGACGGACGGCATGTTAGAAGATTTCATCAAAACCTGTGTATCAACAAACGAGCAATCATTGTTCGATCATGCCACCCAAGCTGTACAAGCTGTTCCAGAACCCAAGAAATTTAAGCCACATCATTATTCCAAAGCCCAAGTTGCGACTTGGCTTGCATGGCAAAAGCCACCTGGGCATGGGCTTTATTACGCTGTTTATGATAATTTACTGGATACCGACCATGCCTTGTTTCAAGAACTGGAACAATGGCTAAAAAAGATTTTTATTTGACCCTATCAAATTAACCCTATTGCTTATGTCCAACATAACTATTTTAAAACTCAACACCACCTCCCCCGATTTCAACCAGCAGTTAAAAAACCTGCTGGCCTTTGACGAAACCGACGATCTGGATATTCACCAGCGCGTTCTGGCTATCATTGCCGATGTGCGCAACAACGGCGATAAAGCGGTTATCGACTACACTAACCGTTTCGATAACCGGCAAATCACAGCCGCCGCCGAATTGGAATTATCGCCAGAAAGCCTCAAAGGCGCCTGGAATGGTTTGCCCTCCGAACAAGCGCAAGCATTGCAAACCGCCGCAGACCGCATCCGCGCTTATGCCGAGCGGCAAAAAATGGAATCGTGGCAATACACCGAAGCGGACGGCACCGTGCTTGGGCAAAAAATCACCCCATTAGACCGCGTCGGGCTTTATGTGCCGGGCGGAAAAGCCGCTTATCCGTCGTCGGTATTGATGAATGCGATACCGGCTAAAGTCGCCGGTGTCGCTGAGTTAATTATGGTGGTGCCTGCGCCGAACGGCGAAACCAATGAATTGGTGCTGGCGGCCGCTTATTTGGCCGGTGTCGACCGCGTGTTTACCATCGGCGGCGCACAGGCCGTTGCGGCCTTGGCTTACGGCACCGAAACGATTCCGGCGGTGGCGAAAATCGTTGGCCCCGGCAATATTTATGTGGCAACCGCGAAAAAAATGGTGTTTGGACAAGTCGGCATCGACATGATTGCCGGACCTTCGGAAATCCTGATTATCTGCGACGGCCAAACCAACCCCGACTGGATTGCGATGGATTTGTTTTCGCAGGCGGAACATGACGAAAATGCGCAGTCCATTTTAATCAGCACCGACGCAGCTTATTTGGATGCGGTTGAGCAAAGCATCAACAAACTATTGCCGACTATGGAACGCGCCGAGATTATCAGAACCTCACTGACGACGCGCGGCGCGTTGATCAAGGTCGATAACTTGGATCAAGCCGCCGAAGTAGCCAATATGATCGCGCCGGAACATTTGGAACTTTCGGTTGCAGAGCCGGAAGCGCTGTGCGAAAAAATCCGCCATGCCGGGGCCATTTTTATGGGACGTTATACCGCCGAAGCCTTGGGCGATTATTGCGCTGGGCCGAATCATGTTTTGCCCACATCCAGCACCGCGCGTTTTTCATCGCCGCTGGGTGTTTATGATTTTCAAAAACGCTCCAGCTTAATTAATTGTTCGGCCGCCGGTGCGGATACGCTGGGCAAAACCGCGTCGATATTGGCGCGCGGCGAAAGCCTGACTGCTCATGCACGGTCTGCGGAATATAGAATAAAATCGTAATGGTTTATTTGATTAAAATAGAGTGTAAACATGCAAGCCATTGAATTAGAAGCAACCATAACCGCATCACACGAAATACATTTACAGCTACCAGACACTATCAATGCATCACGAGCAAAAGTTATTGTTATGTATGATGAATCGGTGAGTCCTTTTGCTAAAAAACGAGTTTTTGGACAATACCGAGACAAGGTAACCATTGCTGAAACATTTGATGATGAATTGCCAATGAGTTTCTGGCTGAGCGATGAAACATGAATCTTTTGTTAGATACTCATGTGTTTTTATGGCTCAATCAACAACCGGAAAAACTTTCAACAAACGTTTTAGAGCTGTGCGAAGACAATAAAAACACTTTGTATTTAAGTCATGTTTCACCTTGGGAAATTCAGATAAAAAGCAAACTGGGCAAGTTGAATTTACAAATTCCGCTACAAGAAATGATAGCCACACAGCAACGGGATAACGACTTGAAGCTACTGCCGATCACGTTACAGCATATTTATGCCCTAGCCGATTTGGAAAATCATCGTCAAGACCCTTTTGACCGCTTGCTTATTGCTCAAGCAATTGTTGAATCAATGCCTCTGATTACAGTGGATAGCAAAATAATGCATTACCCTATTGTTACGATTAAATAGTCAGGTCAACATGCGTAGCGCAAACAACAAAGAGAACATAGCCCGTGCCTAAACCCTACACATCCCGTTTAAATCTCAGCACCGGTAAAGTCGACCTCAGCCACGGCGGTGGAGGCCGCGCTATGGCGCAACTGATCGACGAGTTATTCATCAAGCATTTCGACAACGACCTGCTCAGGCAACGCAACGATCAAGCCCTGTTTACCGTGCCTGCCGGACGGCTGGTTATCAGCACCGACGGCCACGTCATTTCGCCGCTGTTTTTTCCGGGCGGCGACATTGGCTCGCTGGCCGTGCATGGCACCGTCAATGATGTGTCCATGTCCGGCGCACAGCCTTTGTATCTGGCGGCGGGTTTTATTTTGGAAGAAGGTTTCCCGCTGGCTGACTTGGAAAAAATCGTCATCAGCATGGCCGCCGCCGCCAAAAATGCCGGTACGCCTGTCGTTACCGGCGACACCAAAGTGGTCGAACGCGGCAAGGGCGATGGCGTGTTCATCACCACCACCGGCGTCGGCATCGTGCCCGAAGGCGTCAATATTTCCGGCAACCTTGCGCAGCCGGGCTGTGCGATTTTAGTCAGCGGTTCAATCGGCGATCATGGCATTGCCATCATGGCCGGACGGGAAAACCTGCAATTCGACACCACGATTGTGTCCGATTCCGCCGCGCTGAATACGCTGGTTGCCGATTTGGTCAGCGCCGCCCCCGAAAGCATCCGTTGTTTGCGCGACCCGACCCGTGGCGGTTTGGCGACGGCGTTGAACGAACTGGCGCAGCAATCCGGCGTCGGCATGGTCATTGATGAGACGCAAATTCCGATTAAAGCCGAAGTCAAAGCCGCCTGCGAAATCCTCGGTTTAGACCCACTCTATGTCGCCAACGAAGGTAAATTGGTGTGTATCTGCACGGCTGCTGCCGCCGAAACGCTGCTGGCGGTGATGCAGCAACATCCGCTGGGACGCGATGCCGCGATCATTGGTGAAGTGATTAGCGATGAACATCACTTCGTGCAAATGACCACCGCATTCGGCGGACGGCGCATCGTCGACTGGCCGGTCGGCGAGCAATTACCGCGCATTTGTTAATGTCCGGCAAGGCGATTCGGGTTCGCGGCATTGTCCAGGGCGTGGGCTTTAGGCCGACAATCTGGCGGCTGGCTAGGCAACATCAACTGACCGGCACAGTTTGGAATGACGAACAAGGCGTGATGATTCATGCTTTCGGCAGCACGGAAAATATTGACGCTTTCATCCGGCAAATACCGCTGCAACTGCCGCCGTTGGCTAGGCTCGACAGCCTTGAAATACACGCGCTGACTGAGCCGGCACAAAACGATGATTTTCGCATCATCGCCAGCCATTCAGATCATAGCGTGCAGACGCCGATTACTGCCGATGCCGCCACCTGCCCCGACTGCCTTGCCAACATCGCCGATTCCAAAAACCGCCGTTACCGTTATCCCTTCACCAACTGCACCCATTGCGGCCCGCGCCTGTCCATCATCCGCTCTGTGCCTTTCGACCGCTGCCACACCAGCATGGCGGCATTTGCCATGTGTCCTCTGTGCCAACAAGAATACGACGATCCCGCCGACCGCCGTTTTCACGCCCAAGCCAATTGCTGCCCGGCTTGCGGCCCCAAAGTTTGGCTGGAGGATAGCCACGGCCACCGACTAAAAAGCACCGACCCGCTAACACAGGCCGCCAAATTGCTGCAACAAGGCCATATCATCGCCATCAAAGGCCTGGGCGGTTTCCATCTGGCTTGTAATGCGCTGGCTGCCGATGCCGTCAAACGGCTGCGCGAACGCAAGCGCCGTTATGCCAAACCATTTGCGTTAATGGCTAAAGATGCGGACATGATTACCCGCTATGCACTGCTGAATGAGCAGGAAAATCAGGCTCTGCACGACAAAGCCGCACCCATCGTATTGTTAAAAGCACACGGCGAAACACTCGCGCCCGGCGTCGCGCCGAATGACGATAAACTCGGCTTCATGCTGCCCTACACGCCGCTGCACACGCTGTTATTGCAGAACTTGGACGCGCCTATCGTGCTGACCTCCGGCAATATCAGCGACGAACCGCAATGCACAGGCAACGACGAAGCGCGGGAGAAATTAGCCGACATTGCCGACACTCTGCTGCTGCATGACCGCGACATCGTCAACCGGCTGGACGATTCGGTCATGCGTCTGATGGCCGGAAAAATGCGCCTACTCCGCCGCGCGCGCGGTTACGCCCCCGAAGCGCTGGCGTTGCCTCCCGGTTTTGATCAAGCCGGTACTCTTCTAGCCACAGGCGCAGAACTCAAAAACAGCTTTTGCCTGCTGAAAAACGGCCAAGCCATCGTCAGCCAACATATCGGCGATCTGGAAAATGCCGCCGTCCAGCACGATTACCGCAACGCTATCGAGCTGTACCAAAACCTGTACCGCTTCAAAGCCGACTGCATTGCCGTCGATTATCATCCCGGCTATTTATCGAGCCAATACGGCCAAACGCTGGCCGAAACCGACGCCGCAAACTTAATATCGATTCAACATCACCACGCCCATTTGGCCGCCTGTCTGGCCGAACACCGTATCGCGCTGGATACGCCGCCGGTGTTGGCCGCCATTTTCGACGGCTTAGGCATGGGCGAAAATGGCGAGTTATGGGGCGGCGAATTCCTGCTGGGCGATTATAAGAACTGCACCCGGCTCGGCCATTTCCAGCCGATTGCCCTGCCCGGCGGCACTCAGGCCATGCGCGAACCGTGGCGCAATACTTATGCTCAACTGCTGCATTATTTCGATTGGCCAACGCTGCAACACGATTATGGCAGTCTTGACATCATGCAGTTTCTAGCTAACAAACCGTTGCCTCTGCTTGATGCCATGATCAGCAAAAATCTTAACTCGCCGCTCTGCACTTCCGCCGGTCGCTGGTTCGACGCCTTTGCCGCTGTGCTGAACCTGCACCGCGAACAAGTCGATTATGAAGGCCAAGCCGCGATTGCGCTGGAAATACTGGCAACGCCGCAGTTTGCAGGTGAACAGCCCTACCCGCATGCCTGGAGTATCGACGATAGCAAAAACAGGTCTGTCATCAATTGGCAGGGCTTGTGGCTGGCGGTGCTAAACGACCTTAATCAAGGCATTGATAAAGCAAACATTGCTGCCCGCATACACCACAGCCTGATTGCCGCGACGGTCGAATTATTGAAACAACTCAGCCAACAAACCGGCATCACGACTATCGCGCTCAGCGGCGGCGTTTTTCAAAACAAATTGCTGTTAGAAGGCGTAAGCGAGCAATTGCAGCAACAAGGTAACTGCGTGTTAATCCCGCAACAATACCCGATGAACGATGGCGGCCTAGCCTTGGGGCAAGCAGTGATTGCAGCAGCGCGGCAAAATTATCAAGCCACTGCAACTGGATAAATATCTGTCTAAAGCACTATAATTGTCTATTTTTTTACTTCTGGAGAAATGAATGCACGTAGTTACGTTGATAAAAGGTGATGGTATCGGCCCGTCAATCATGGATGAAGCGGTTAAAGTTATTGATGCATCCGGGGTAAAAATTCAGTGGGAAGAAGCGTTTGCCGGTTTGGCTGCTTTCGAGCAATTCGGCACACCGTTGCCGGATGAAACCATGGCCTCAATCGATAAAACCCGACTGGCATTCAAAGGCCCGTTGACCACGGTAGTCGGCGGCAATGGATTCAGAAGCATTAACGTGGCGTTGCGCCAAAAATACGATTTGTATGCCAACGTGCGTCCCGCCAAAAACTGGCCGGGTGTCTTAACCCGTTTTGATAATGTCGATATTGTGATAGTTCGGGAAAATACCGAAGGCTTGTATGCAGGGCTTGAACATTACCTGACACCGAAAAAAGACATCGCGGAAAGTCTGGCCGTCGTCACCCGAACCGGCTCGGAACGCATTATCGAATACGCCTTTAAATATGCCAGGGACAACAACCGCAAAAAAGTCACCGTTTGCCATAAAGCCAATATTTTAAAATATACTCAAGGCTTGTTTTTGGATGTCGCCCGTGAAATCGCGCCAAAATATCCCGACATTCAGTTCGACGAAAAAATCATCGACGCCACCTGTATGCACATGGTAATGGACCCGACCCAGTTCGACGTCATCGTCTGCACCAATATGTTTGGCGACATTTTGTCTGATTTAACCGCAGGCTTGGTTGGCGGTTTAGGCTTAATTCCCGGCGCCAATATCGGCGCGGATGCGGCGTTATTTGAAGCCGTACACGGCAGCGCGCCGGATATTACCGGCAAAAATCTGGCTAATCCAACCGCTGTCATCATGGCTGGTGTGATGATGCTGCATCATCTTGGCGAACACGCAGCAGCGGATAAAATTCAAACCGCTGTGGAAAAAGTCGTTATCGAAGGCCAATTTGTGACGCCTGATCTCAATCCGCAATCAAACTGCGGCACGATTGAAATGGGCAATGCGATTGTTGCGGCGATGAAGTAACGACATCGTTCCCACGCTCCAGAGGCTGTGAAAGTATTATCAAAATCACTAGAAAATAGCAGAAAATGCGCTGTAAGCTATTGATTATTGGTTGTCGAAATTGGCAATTCCGCCTAATTTCAGAATACTTTCATAGTCTCTCCAGCGTGGGAATGCAGCCCTGGGCGCTCCAGCGTCCAGTGACCGATGTTGAATGCGACGCTGGAGCATCGCCTACTGCGTTCCCACGCCGGAGCGTGGGAACGATTAAATGTTTTAAACCATCTCCCAGGAATTCCCCATGCTAGAACAATACCGCAAACACGTAGCAGAACGCGCAGCCGTTGGCATCGTGCCCAAACCGCTGGATGCCGAACAGGTCGCCGCTTTGGTTGAACTGATTAAACAACCGCCTGCTGGAGAAAGTGAGTTTATTCTCGATCTGCTGGCTAACCGCATTCCTGCCGGTGTTGACGAGGCGGCTTATGTTAAGGCGGGATTTTTGGCGGCTGTCGCCAAAGGCGAAGTCAATTCGCCCATCCTGAATGCCGAACGCGCCACCGAACTCTTGGGCACGATGCTGGGCGGTTACAACATCGCGCCGTTAATCGATTTGCTGGATAACCAAACGCTGGCGCCGATTGCCGCCAAAGCACTGTCGCACACCTTGCTGATTTTCGACGCTTTCCACGATGTGCAGGAAAAAGCCGATGCCGGTAATTTGTTCGCCAAGCAGGTGCTTAATGCTTGGGCGGAAGCCGAATGGTTCACCAGCAAGCCGAAAGTGCCTGAAAAACTGACGGTGACCGTATTCAAAGTCACCGGCGAAACCAATACCGACGATCTGTCGCCAGCGCCCGATGCCTGGTCGCGCCCCGACATTCCATTACATGCCAAAGCCATGCTGAAAATGCCGCGCGAAGGCATCAGCAACGCCGAGCAGCAAATTATCGAACTGAAACAAAAAGGCTTTCCGGTTGCTTATGTCGGCGACGTGGTCGGCACCGGCTCTTCGCGCAAATCAGCGACCAATTCGGTGTTGTGGTTCATGGGCAACGATATTCCCTACATCCCGAACAAGCGCGAAGGCGGTGTTTGCATCGGCGGCAAAATCGCACCAATTTTTTTCAATACCATGGAAGATTCAGGCGCCCTGCCCTTTGAATGCGACGTGACGCAGATGGCGATGGGCGATGTGATCGACATTTATCCTTACCAAGGCGAAGTTAAAAATCACCCTACCGGCGAACTGCTCTGCAAATTTGAATTGAAAACCGAGGTGATTCTGGATGAAGTACGCGCTGGTGGCCGTATTCCGCTAATCATTGGCCGGGGTTTGACCGACCGCGCGCGCAAAGTGCTGGGCTTGCCCGCCTCTACCGTTTTTAACCGTCCGGTTGCGGCCGAAGACAGCGGCAAAGGCTACACGCTGGCGCAAAAAATGGTCGGCCAAGCCTGCGGCGTCAAAGGCGTCCGTCCGAACACCTATTGCGAACCGCGCATGACTACCGTGGGTTCGCAAGATACTACAGGCCCCATGACCCGCGACGAGCTGAAAGACTTGGCTTGCCTGGGTTTTTCCGCCGACTTGGTATTGCAATCGTTCTGCCATACCGCCGCCTATCCGAAACCGGTCGATGTAACCATGCAACATACCTTGCCGGATTTCATCATGAACCGAGGCGGTGTGTCGCTGCGTCCCGGCGACGGCATTATCCATTCCTGGCTGAACCGGATGCTGTTGCCGGATACCGTCGGCACCGGCGGCGATTCGCACACCCGCTTCCCTATCGGCATTTCATTCCCGGCAGGTTCCGGTCTGGTCGCGTTTGCCGCCGCCACCGGCGTGATGCCGTTGGATATGCCCGAATCGGTTTTAGTTAGGTTTAAAGGCGAGATGCAGCCGGGCATTACCCTGCGCGATTTGGTCAACGCCATTCCTTATGCAGCGATTCAGCGCGGCTTGCTGACCGTTGAAAAGAAAGGCAAAAAGAACGTGTTTTCAGGCCGCATTTTGGAAATCGAAGGCTTGCCGGATTTGAAAGTCGAGCAGGCATTTGAATTGTCCGACGCGTCGGCGGAACGGTCTGCCGGTGGTTGCACCGTGCGCCTGAATGAGGCACCGATCCGCGAATATTTGAACTCCAACATCACCCTGCTGAAATGGATGATTAGCGAAGGTTACGGCGATGTGCGCACCCTAGAGCGCCGAATCAAAGCCATGCAAGACTGGCTGGCTAACCCGGTATTGCTGCAAGCGGACGCCGATGCCGAATACTTTGAAATCATCGACATCGACATGAGCGAAATCAAGGAACCGCTGCTGGCCTGCCCCAACGATCCTGATGACGTAAAAACGCTGTCCGCCGTGGCCGGGACTAAAATCGACGAAGTGTTTTTGGGTTCGTGCATGACCAACATCGGCCATTTTCGCGCCGCCGGTAAATTACTGGAAAAACACCCCGGTAAATTACCGACCCAGTTGTGGGTTGCACCGCCGACCAAAATGGATCAAAGCCAATTGACCGAAGAAGGCTATTCCAGCACCTTCGACAAAGCCGGCGCGCGCACCGAAATGCCGGGTTGTTCATTATGCATGGGCAATCAAGCGCGGGTTGCCGAAAACGCCACCGTGGTTTCCACCTCGACCCGCAACTTCCCCAACCGTCTGGGCGATGGCGCCAATGTGTATTTGTCGTCAGCAGAACTGGCGGCGGTATGTTCGATTTTGGGCAAAATCCCGACTTTTGACGAATATATGCACTATGCCAATCAAATTAATGCAAGCGCTGATGATACCTACCGTTATTTGAACTTTGACAAAATGGCTGGTTATCAGAAGTAAACATAACTGATGTTACGCAAAGCCCCAAAAAACAGCGACCATTAAGCCATGGTGAAATTTCAACTGGAGGATAAGCCATTAGCCGGGAGTTGAGCGTAGCGACACCCTAGGCTAACGGCTTAAACACTCCGGGTTGTAATATATGGCGAGTGATGATCATAGATAATTTCTGGTATATCTTTTTCAGGAAATCACCTAATGACCCCTTGCTTTGTCGGCTCAACACGCAGCCTCAGACGCACACCCAACCGGCTCAGTATTTATAATGGCTGCTGTCAGCAAGGCCTTTAACTGGTCAAAGTTCAACGGCTTGAGCAAGTGATGGTTGAATCCTGCCGATTGCGACCGATGACGGTCTTCAGTCTGCCCGTAACCGGTTAAAGCAATCAGGATCGCATCACGGGTTTCCGGTAAAGCGCGCAACCGTTCGGCAACCTTATAACCATCCATATCGGGAAGGCCGATGTCGAGCAGCACAATCTGCGGACGGAATATTTGCGCTTTCTCTATTGCTGTCATGCCGCAATCAGCTGTTTCTACTTCATGCCCTTCCGATTGCAATAGCATCATCAGGCTTTCGGCCGCATCCGCATAGTCATCCACCACCAAAATGCGGAATTTGGGTATCGGTACCGTGGGCTCATGCGGCGTGGCATCGACAGCAACGGATTCGATGGGCAATGTCGGCAGCCGCACCGTAAATGAACTGCCCTGACCGAGGCCGCCGCTCGTTGCGGTAACGGTGCCGCCATGCTTCCCAACCAATTGACGCACCAGCGTCAGGCCAATGCCCAGCCCACCCTGAGAGTGGGCCAGGCTATGGTCGGATTGAGTGAAAAGGTCGAATATATGAGGCAGAATGTCGGGGGCGATACCGATACCGGTATCCCGAACTTCAATGACAGCATCAGAGCCATCCCGCGTGACATTTACCATAATTTTACCTCCCTTCCAGGTGTACTTGGCGGCGTTATTCAACAAGTTGGACAGCGCTTGCGCCAATCGGACACGGTCGCCTTCAAGCCATTGCGGCGCTGCGGTTTGTGAAACAATCAATTCCTGCTCACGCGATTCGATCAGCGGACGGCTGGTTTCCACCGCATTATTCACAATGTCGGCCAGTTCGAAACGCTCAAGCTTCAGCCTGATTTTTCCCTGCATGATACGCGCCATATCCAGCAGATCATCAAGCAACCGTGCCATGTGCGTCACCTGACGGTCAATGACGTTGCAACTCCAGGCCAGTTTGGTGCCTGTCAGGTTCTCCATTTTCAACAACTGCACGGCATTGCGGATGGGCGCCAGCGGATTACGGAGTTCGTGAGCCAGCATCGCCAAAAATTCGTCTTTGCGGCGGTTCGCTAGGCACAGGGCATCCTCGGCGCACTTGCGCTCGGTAATGTCGGTCGCCACCCCCAGCAGCTTGTTGCAATTACCATCGTTGACCAGCGGAATTTTAACTGTGCTGTACCAGCGTACGGAACCGTCGGCCTGCGTAACCTTTTCTTCCGGGATGACCTTGGTTTTACAATGGCTTATCACATCAAGGTCATCCTGATAGAAATGAGCCAGTTCGTCAGCAGCGCGATTGAAGCTCCCATGAGTCAGGCCGATCAAATTTGCAGGGCTGGTGGCATAGCACCGAGCCAAAGCCTCATTGCCTAAAAGGAATTGCCCTTCCCTGTCTTTGACAAAAATCATACTGGGCACAGCGTCGATCACTTGTCTAAGGAAGGCGCGTTCATATTGCAATGCTTCCTGGGCATTTTTAATATCGGTGACATCTTCAGTCGTTCCGAAACCACCCAGCAGCGCCCCATGCCCGTCAAACTCGAGTTCGGCAAGTTCACGTACCCATTTGACTTTCCCATTTACGATAAGTCGGTGCTCAATATCATAGGGTCTGCCGGCAAGGGCTTCTTGCCATGCCGTATTGACTGCCCCCCGATCCGCCGGATGGATACTATCGAGAAATATTTGATAGGTTAAAGGCGTCCCTTTAGCGATGCCGAAAATTTGAAAATTTTCATCCGACCATTCCAGGATATTGTTGTGGATGTCCATACGCCAGCTGCCGATATGGGCGACAGCCTGGGCACGGTTCAGGTCTGTCCGGCTTTTGCGCAACGCCTCTTCGATTTGTTTGCGCCGGGTGATGTCCGTGCTGACTGTGCCCAGGCCGATTGTATTATCGTTTAAGTCCTTCAGGGCGAAAACGTTGTAGATCATCCACAGGGCTTCCCCGGTTTTGAAATGCCGGAAGCGGATTTCGGTCTCGCCACGGCCGTCCCGTAATACCGCAGGAAAAAATTTATCCATAATAAAGGCCTTGTCTTCAGGGAAAAAGAACGCCTCAACCGGCGTTTTAAGCCCCTGTTCAAGACTGTCCAAGCCTACCAATCGCAGTCCGGCCTCGTTAACAAAAAAAGGCATGCCTTCTGTATCGCACATGCCGATAAACTCGGTGCTGCTTGTAACGAGTGAGACATATAAGTTCCGCTCTGCTTGTGTTTGATTGCGCACTGCGATTTCCTGCTTAAGTTGTTCCTCCCTTTCCATAACCTTGGCCAACACCCGTTTTTCCTGGTCGTGCAACCGTGAAATAATCAGGCTGAACAGGGAGCCCACAGTAACCAAAAACGCGGTGCGCAGCATTTCGCTGGTACGGCCGATATAAATCGAATGGTAAGGCTCGACTAATAAATAAACGCTTACTGCCGCACTCAACAGGGTAGTGAAAAGCCCGGCCTTTAAGTCGCCGCACCAGGCGGCGAAAGCAATAACGACTAAAAAAAGCAGTAACGGTGATGAGTCCCCGAAAATAAATTGAAGGTCTTTTAAAACCAGCAAGATAACAGCAACCCCCAGTATTGAGGCCATATAAATATTGCCGAAAAAATATTTGATATAATTCATTTTGTAGCATCCTATCAACTTGGTAGCCATAAATTCTCCAATGCATCAGCATACCTAAAAATACAAAGTGGGAAAGTTTCCGTTATAGTTACCGCCAATAACTTGCCACAGTTCACAATAATACTCATAAGCCAATAAACCCAATAAATGTCCACGAAAGACACAAAAATTTCATGGTTTTTGTGATCTTCACGAAATCACCTTTTTACCTGTTATTTATTAATGAGAAGTTACATTTGATTTGGTGCAGGTTAAAAATTATGTTACCCCTTCAGGGTGAGCGCATATAAATAAAATCTATTTATAATCAATTGGTTGAAATGGCATGAAATCTCATAAAAACCACAAAAAAACTTAAGTAATTGATTTTAGTTTAAGTTTAAAAGCCAAATGCGGTAGCCCTGGTTACCCCTTTCCTTAACCAAAAAACCATCGGGTATTATGCAAACAGTCATAGGGTAATTTGTACAATTTATTCAATCAATAGGTATTATTACGTAATTCGGAAAATTCAAATAAGGCGATTTCCGAGCAATAACACTGCTCAACCAGAATTCCAGTTGCAGGTTGCAAGGCCTATCAACGGAAAGCGAATTATCAAATGAATATGTTTGTATATGAAATTTGAAGCAGCGTTAACACCACAACCCCATACAAGCGGGTGGAGTCAAAGCCCAGTGAAATTAAGCTGATGACAAGTAGGACAATTAAGAACATAGGTCTCCTGTGTTCAAATAAGATGGTTAAAAACTCGCAGTTAAGTTGACTAATTCATGCTTAATCTCCAAATTTTGAGCAAAAAAAAGCCCGATCACGGTTAAGTATCCAGGCTTGGGTTGGTTGGGTTAAAAGCCCCGAAGATTAGGGCGTGATCAACGAAACTTCAAAATGATCGCCTACGGTGCCTCAGTGTAGGCCAATCCAGTTTGTGCGAGTAAATCTATTTTTTTGTAAAATGCTTGTAAGCTCCTAAACTTGCACCAACAAAAGCTCCAGCCATTGGTCCAATCAATGGAGCAGGAATTGCAATAGCTGCGCCAATAGCCGCAGCTGCAGCCGTTTCTTTTACTAAGCTAGACGATGCAATTTCCTTTGAAGCTGCTTTTACAAGATCAACACACTTCTCTGTAGCTATTTTTAAATCCTCTTGGTTTAGTTCTCCATCCCCGTTTTGATCAAGTGCAGCAACAGCAATAGTCGACAATGATTGACTTGCGAAGTGAGCTGTTTCAGAAATTGCATTTCCTGCTACATTAGCCGCATAATCTATCGCTAGCCCAACTTGTTTGGATTGACGCTCTCCTGCATCAAAAAGACTCCTTGCATCTGTAGCGAGAACAGAGGACGCGTCGGTAATCATATTGCCTGTCGTTTCCACACCTTTAGTAAAGGTTGTTCCTGCTTCCTTGGCGGTTGTCGTAGCTTTGTCGGCCAAATCAGATGCAGTAACCCTAATTTTTTCTGAAACCTCAGTAAAGAATTCTTTCATTTAATATCCTTAATTAAAAATCTACCAAACTTTAGTTCCCGTGAAGACTGTACCATTAGGAACTAGGCATTGCTGCCCGGCTTGAGCGATACAAGAAATCTGAGTTGCTTTAAATGTTGATAGTGAGGTGAATACAAAATCAATTTCACCTCTGGAATTACCAAGTACTGACGTAATTCTAGCAGATGCCCCATTTAATGCTCCTTGACCTGCGACCCAAAAATAGGCACCACCCACGGTCTGATTTAAAACTGTAACAATTTGACCCTGCTGCTCCCTGACGTAGACATAACCCAGATTAGGGATTGTGTATATACCATCATAAATACTTTCAGCATGTACATTTGTTGTCAATGCTAAAAAGCAAAGAAAAGACGCTAATTTTAGAAATTTAGTGTTTATTAGTCTCATATTAAATGTGTGGTTTGTTAAATTAACTTACTTTTCTCTCATTGAAACAATGGCAGATTGTGGATACTCATAAAAAGAGTTACTAACACCATCTACAATACATGAAATAATACATGCATCTAGCAACAAATCTAGGGCTAAGTACCCACCATCAAATTTAGGCTCTAATTGACTCATACCTGTTTGCAAATCATTTTCACAGTGTATATCCATGATGTTGCCATCTCGGTGAATGCTAACAGCTGAATTTGGTGCAGCATCCCACGAACCTTCCTCATTTTTAACACTACAGCGGGTCTTATCAACATTGCTATCATTTAGTGTTGATATAGTGAGATTTTGATTTGCACCTTGAAACATGCTTGCACAGCCAGAAATTAAAGCCGCACACACTGCAAAAACGATTGCTTTGTTGTTTTTCATCAGATTTCCTTTGTTTTTAAGTTTGATACATCCGTAAGTTCACTTCAGATTTTAGCCCCTCTAAGCGCAAAAAACTAACAATTAAAGTCATTTGCAACAATCCTTACACACTTGTAAGCATTGGATTACAAGGCCTTAGCTAACCGGAAATACCCCGGATACCAAATTTTAGACATAAAAAAACCGACACAAGGTCGGCATTTTTAAGGATGTTCATGGTGCCCAGGGGGCGGAATCGAACTACCTATAATTAAGGTCAATAGAGTGATTGTACATAGGCATTGATCGGCTCATCGAGAAGATCTTGAGGGTGATCGCCGCCAAACGTAGCCCATTTGCTTGTACCTGAAATAATTGTTGAAGCCAACTCTTTCAAAGTCAGATTGTCATAAACCGAAATTTTTACTTCGATCTTGTCTGGTTTGCCAGACCATTCAGTAGCACGTTCCTCCCAATGTAGTATTTCTGGAATAACGTAATAGTAATGATCCGAGTCTTTTAGACACACAAGACTCTTACATTCAGGCATCACTGTTATAGTGCTTGAAAAACGTGCAAAAGCTGATTGAACAGCAAATGATGTCATTTTTCCGGACGCTTGATATTCCTCGGTTTCATAGAAACCGTTGTTGGGAGTGGTTATAGCGACTGACTTCCCACGTACTAACTTTGTGCTTGGTTGTATCAATGTTTCTTGTTTATACGTAGCTGTACAACCCGCAAGAATAGATGTAAAGACTATCAAGGTGGCAAATCTCATTCATAGCTCCTTATGTGGTGAAGTATAGAGGCATTTTCCACGGTTAAAAGTGATTAAGCAAATATGTTCTGTTTATTCGCTCTTCCCGAACGTACTTTATTGAATTTTAAAGATATTGTATTTTAAAATTCACGTTGCGCATGAAATATTACCCTTTAATAACAACATGTTACATTGAAGAGCGAAAAGTGGGATGTTTATTACAGACCGTCTATTTCAGGCAATAGGAAGCCCTCTTCCGAAAATGCCCCAGACACCAAATTTTAGGCATAAAAAAACCGACGCAAGGTCGGCATTTTTAAGGATATTCATGGTGCCCAGGGGCGGAATCGAACCGTCGACACGAGGATTTTCAGTCCTCTGCTCTACCGACTGAGCTACCTGGGCTTGCCTACAAAAGAGCGCCATTAGACTCGATTCTGTGCCATCAGTCAATAACTAATGTTTTTTTATTAGCAAAGATTTTGGGCGGTCTGGCGGCTTTCTTTTCTAAGCGGCTTAATAATAAAGCTAAAATTTATTTTTACGTCGCATCTATTCAAGGCAAAAATCTGGCTATCAACCGGGTAAATCTTGCCAACAGCTAGTTCGAGCCAATGACAGTTAAAGATAGAAAGATGCCGTTGGCGTCTAAAAGAGTTGTAATTCATCCGTTTGCCACTCAATCGCGTTGATGTGTCTAATGTTGCCTATCATTAAGATAGATGCATTGGGCACACTAAACTACTTTTACCGCCTTATTTTTTCGCACATTTAAGTTCAGACCATGTAAAATTAGCGCCCTTATATGTGTAATTTTAGGATGTTAATGTGTTTAGAGGAACAACAATACTGTCTGTTCGCCGTGGCGACAAAGTAGTAATCGGCGGTGACGGTCAAGTCACTTTGGGTAATACGGTGATGAAAGGCAATGCCCGCAAGGTGCGCCGATTATATCATGACAAGGTCATTGCCGGTTTTGCCGGTGCAACGGCTGATGCGTTTACTTTGTTCGAGCATTTTGAAGGCAAGCTGGAAAAACATCGCGGCAATTTAACCCGCGCCGCTGTGGAAATGGCCAAAGACTGGCGCACCGACCGCGCTTTGCGCAAATTGGAAGCGTTGCTGACCATTGCCGATGCCAAAACTTCATTGATTATTTCCGGCACCGGCGATGTGATTGAGCCTGAGTTCGATCTGATGGCGATAGGTTCCGGTGGGGCTTTTGCTCAGGCCGCTGCCCGCGCTTTGCTGGAAAACACTAATCTTAGCGCCCGCGAAATTGTCGAGCGGTCGTTGAATATCGCTGCCGATATTTGCATTTATACTAACCATAATTTGCGTATTGAAGAATTGGATGCGGAACCTAACGAGCGATCGTTTGATTCGACCAATCTTTGATTCTTGCCATTGAGTTCTATAGCGAACACAACAGTCTATAAAAGAATTCCACGCCGAACCTAACGAGTAAACAAATGACTCAGATGACACCCAAAGAAATCGTGATTGAGCTGGACAAGCATATTGTCGGCCAAGGCAATGCCAAACGCTCTGTCGCTATTGCGCTGCGTAACCGCTGGCGTCGCCAGCAGGTTGATCCTGCGCTGCGCGAAGAAATCACACCGAAAAATATTTTGATGATCGGCCCTACCGGCGTCGGCAAGACTGAAATTGCCCGCCGTCTGGCGCGTTTGGCCAATGCGCCTTTTATCAAAATTGAAGCGACCAAATTTACTGAAGTCGGCTATGTGGGCCGCGATGTCGATTCCATTGTCCGTGATTTAGTTGATACTGCGGTCAAAATGACCCGTACTATCGAAATGGATAAGGTTGAAAGCAAAGCTTTTGATGCCGCCGAAGAGCGGATTCTGGATATTTTATTGCCACGGGCGAATGGCGGTATGTTGTCGGACACAGAGGAAGCAACTCGGCAAAAAATGCGCAAAAAATTACGCGAAGGCGCGCTAGACGATAAGGATATTGAAATCGACGTGCATCTGGCACCGATGGGCGTTGAAATCATGGCACCTCCTGGCATGGAAGAAATGACCAGCCAATTACAGGGCATGTTCCAGAATCTGGGCTCGGGCAAAACCCGTTCGCGCAAGATGAAAATCGACAAGGCGCTGAAAGTGTTGCAGGATGAAGAAGCGTCCAAAATGGTCAATGAAGATGACATCCGCTTACGTGCGGTTGAATCGGTTGAACAAAACGGCATCGTGTTTCTGGACGAAATTGACAAAATCTGCAAACGCGCGGAGCTAGGCGGCGGTGAAGTATCGCGCGAAGGCGTACAGCGCGATTTGTTGCCGTTGGTTGAAGGCACCACGGTCAGCACCAAATACGGCACTATCAAAACCGACCATATTTTATTTATCGCTTCCGGTGCTTTTCATTTGACCAAGCCGTCGGATTTAATCCCCGAACTGCAAGGCCGCTTCCCTATCCGCGTCGAGCTGGATGCGCTGTCTGCCGATGATTTTGTCCGTATTTTGACTGAACCCGATGCCTCGCTGACTGAACAATATATTGCGTTACTGGGCACCGAAGGCGTATCGCTGGCGTTTTCCGAAGACGGCATTAAGCGTATTGCCGAGTTCGGCTGGCAAGTGAATGAAACTACTGAAAATATTGGCGCCAGACGTTTGCACACAGTTTTGGAGCGCTTGTTGGAAGATATTTCCTACAATGCCCCGGATTTAATGGGCAACCATATCCTGATCGATGCCGCTTATGTCAATGCGCATTTGGCGGAGTTTGTTGAAGACGAGGATTTGAGCCGGTATATTTTGTAAATGCGGGATTAAGGACAAAGATATGCATATTAATTACCAGTTAAACACCAATGACCTTGATGCTGACTTCTTAGAGTCTGTCAAAATCATGTTTAAAGATAAAGATATTATTATTTCAATTGTCGACGCAGAAAACGATGAAGATTTTGCGCTGGGTAAAGCGATAGAAGAAGGACTTTTAAGCGAATCAGTTTCTAGAGAAGAGCTTGATAAAGCTTTATATGCGGATTGAAACAAAGTCAATTTTCATCAAAGACTTAAAAAAAGCGCCTAAAGATTTCAGGGACAAAATTTCTGCCATCATTTATACAATGGAACAGGTATCTAGTCTTTCGAATTTATCGGGAATAAAGAAACTAAAAGGCTATCAAAATTTTTATCGCATTCAAATTGGCACTTATCGATTAGGTTTTGTATTAAAAGAAAATACCATTGTGCTTGTTCGATTTTTGCACAGAAAAGAAATGTATCGATTTTTTCCATAACATTAGAACTACGAATTTACATGCGCCTAACCGCAAAACCCAGTAACACCCATCCTACTGAAATCAAGCTGCATCAGGTTTCCAATATCTTGGAAATCAGTTTCGACGACGGTAGCGTGTTTAAATTGCCGTGCGAATATTTGCGCGTGTACACGCCTTCGGCGGAAGCGGTCGGCCACGCGCCCGGACAGGAGGTGTTACAGGTTGGCAAAGAAGACGTTACCATTAAAGAGATCAAGCCAATCGGCAATTACGCGATAGCGCCAACTTTTAGCGACGGCCATAACAGCGGTATTTATACCTGGGATTTATTGTATAAATTGGGCGCCGAATATCAAACTTTATGGGCGGCCTATTTGCATAATCTCGAAGTTGCCGGATATAAACGCAAGCAACCGACTCAAAACTAACTTTATTGCTGTCACGCAACGCTGGAGCGTTGCTGAATTCATTCCCACGCTGGAGCATGCATGGGAATGATAATAATTTTATCGCCGCAAATCGCGACGTGGGCGTCGCTCCCACGAATCAACGATACTTACTGACTCACAGGTATAACATAATGAGCAACACCACCCATTTTGGCTTTAAACAAGTCGCCACAGAAGACAAAGTCAACTTAGTGCGCGGCGTCTTCGATTCTGTTGCCGGACAATATGACATCATGAATGACCTGATGTCACTGGGCATTCATCGCATTTGGAAACGCGTTGCGGTGCAATTAAGCAATGTGCGCAAAGGCGACCAAGTGCTTGATTTGGCGGGCGGTACCGGCGATTTGACCACATTGTTTGAAAAACGCGTAGGCAAAGAAGGCCAGGTGGTTTTGGCTGACATTAACTCAGAAATGCTGCGCACCGGACGCGATAGATTGATAGACCGGGGCTTAATTGGCAATATCCGCTATGCGCAAGTCAATGCCGAATGCCTGCCTTTTGAAGACAATACCTTCGATTGCGTCTGTATCGCTTTCGGCCTGCGCAACGTCACCGACAAAGATGCCGCATTACGCTCGATGTACCGCGTGTTGAAACCCGGCGGCCGCGTCATCGTGTTGGAATTTTCGCATCCTATCGATAAGATCACCGAAAAAGTGTACGATTTTTATTCCTTCAATCTACTGCCCAAAATCGGCAAATTCGTCGCCAAAGATGAAGACAGCTATCGCTATTTGGCCGAATCCATCCGTATGCACCCGAAACAGGACGAGCTGAAAAAAATGATGGAAAACGCAGGCTTAGAGCGCTGCGAATATTTCAATATGTCACAAGGCATCGTCGCCGTTCACAGAGGTTACAAAATCTAGCATGACCATCAAACCCTTGCTGCTTGGCGCACTGGAAACTGCACTCAATCGCTATTTGGCGCTGGATCAGGACAGCGGCTATTTTTTAACGCCGCTGGCGGGTAAAGTCATTGCGGTGACTGTGCAGCCGTTTGCTGAAACCATTTATTTGTGCCCTACTACCGATTCGATTCAATGCCTGGATCAATTTCCTGAGCAACCCGACACCCGTCTAAGCGGTTCAATTTGGGCTTTAGGTTTAATGGGACTGAGTTCAACGCCAATGCGTTCGGTTTTTTCCGGCGAGGTAAAAATCGAAGGCGATATGCACACCGGGCGAAAGTTTCAGGAGCTGTTCGCCAAACTGGACATTGATCTGGAAGAAAAGCTGTCGCAGTTCACTGGCGATATTATTGCGCACAAAATAGCCAATTTTTTCCGCGCCGGACAAAGTTGGAGCAAGGATTCGCTGGAAACATTTAAGCTGAATGCCGCAGAGTTTTTGCAGGAAGAAACACGCGATTTACCGGCTGCGCCTGAAGTGGATATTTATTATGACGAAGTCGATACATTGCGTAACGATGTTGACCGCTTGCAAAGCCGAATTGAGCGACTGATAAAACTTTCGACTAAAGACTAAAAATCGCTCACCTACTGGGTATTTTTTTGGGTTGTCAGCCCTTTACAAAAAGGTACAATGGTCACATGAAAAACATTCCACATCCTATTCAATATCAAGGCAGCAAACGAAATCTAGCACCTATTATTTTGCGTTATGTCCCTAAAAACATTAACCGCCTAATCGAACCGTTTTCAGGATCTGCCGCAATTAGCATCGCTGTCGCCGCCCGTCAAATAGCGAAATCCTATCTTATTAATGACCTAAATAAACCATTAGCCGAGTTGTTACAATTAATTGTCGAATTTCCGATTGAAACAGCATCGTTTTATGAAAACATTTGGAATGAACAACATAGCGATTCACTTGAGCATTATTACAAAGTTCGATCAGACTTTAACCGCACCCAAGATCCACGCCTTTTTTTATATTTATTAGCGAGATGCGTCAAAGGTTCAGTTAGATACAACTCTGATGGAATGTTCAATCAAAGCCCGGATAAAAGACGTCACGGCACTCAGCCGAAAACTATGCGCACCAATATTTATGGTGTTTCCACATTATTAAATGGAAAAACAGAATTTTCGTCTTCGGATTACAGAGACGTTTTGACTAAGGCAAAACCAACCGATCTCGTTTACATGGATCCTCCCTACCAAGGCGTATGTGGGGAGCGAGATTCCCGTTACTTTTCAGGTATTCATCACAATGATTTCATATCTGCTCTTGAAGAGCTTAATTCAAGGGAAATTTCTTATATTGTGAGCTACGATGGACGCAGAGGCGACAAGACATTTGGCGAACTACTACCCAATTCGCTTGGCCTTACTCGTATTGAGCTGGAAGCAGGCCGCTCTAGTCAGGCAACTTTATTGGGGCGAGATGAAGTAACCTATGAGTCCCTATACCTTTCCCATGCGCTGACCGACAAACTTGCGCATAAACAGATAGATTATCGGCAAGCAAAACCCCAGCAACATAGCTTGTTCGAACCTATTACCCACTATGCCTGACCTACCAAAGGACTTTATTGCTCTGTGTCATTCCGTTACTGCGAAGCGTCCGAAAACAGTTATTGATCATATTCTAAAGTATGGTTTTATCACAACCGAAGAGCTTAAAGAAACATACGGCTATAACCACCCACCCCGCGCCGTTCGTGATGTGCGTGAACACAGCATTCCTATCGAAACTTTTCGGGTTACAGATTCTGATGGGCGAAGCATTGCCGCTTATCGTTTCGGTGATGTAACCGAGAGAAGATTCACAAAACTATCAGGCAGAACCGGTTTATCCAAGAAAATCAGGAAAGCATTGATCGAAAAATATGGCAGCAAGTGCTTTATTTATCTGGAAGAAATAGACAAGCGGGAATTACAAATAGACCATCGCATTCCTTATGAAGTCGGTGGTGACGGACAAAGCAGCGAACTGAACCCTGAAGATTTCATGCTGCTTTCCGGCTCTGCAAATCGTGCGAAATCATGGTCTTGTGAGCATTGCGATAATTGGAACAACATCAAGAACAGAGCTATCTGCCTGACCTGTTATTGGGCATATCCAGAAAACTACACCCATGTTGCCATGCGTCAACTTAGACGCATTGATCTTGTTTGGCAAGGTGATGAAATTGACATCTACGAGAAACTAAAAGCTAAAGCGCACTCACTTGAAAAAGAAGTCCCATTTTGTTGGTAAAAGAAATTATTGAACAAGAGATTTGTCGTAAACGCACTTAATTCCACTATAGCTCAATAGATGAAAATCGAAAATCGTACCCACTCTACAATCAAAGGTAACTTGTGATCCGCCCTAAATTATTATTGCGCCTAATCCATATTAACTGGGTTTTGGTCTTTCACGGCCTCGACGAAATTGTTTTAAAAACCCATTTATTCCGCCCTGTCCGCTATTTAGCGGTTTTTTCGCCTAATTACTGGCTGAGAAATTCGTCTGAACTGCGCGGCGTTAGAATCCGCCGTGCGCTGGAAGATTTAGGGCCGATTTATGTCAAATTCGGCCAGGCCTTGTCTACGCGCAAAGATTTGCTGCCTGAAGACATCGCCGACGAACTGGTCAAATTGCAAGATAAAGTGCCGCCTTTTTGCAATGACATTGCCCGTGATATTATCGAAAAAGAACTGGGCATGTCCATCAGCGAAGCCTTTGCCGAATTCGATCCCGAACCGCTGGCGTCGGCATCGGTCGCGCAAGTCCATGCGGCAGTGTTGCACAGCGGCGAAAGTGTGGTGGTTAAAGTATTGCGCCCCGACATCGAAAGCCGCATTCGTTCCGACATCGGCCTGCTCTATGAATTGGCGCGTTTTGCCGAACGCTTTTGGGCCGACGCCAGACGTTTGCGTCCGGTTGATGTGGTGGCCGAATTTGAACGCACCACGTTAGACGAGCTTGATTTGGTTAGGGAAGCGGCCAATGCCGCCAAAATACGCCGTAACTTTGAAGGCTCGGACATTATTTACATCCCGGAAATCCACTGGCCGTTAACGCGTCAGAAAGTGCTGGTGATGGAGCGGATTCACGGCATTCCGGTCGGCAACATCGATGAATTACAAGCTGGCGGAGCGGATTTTAAATTGCTGGCCGAACGCGGCGTGGAAATCTTTTTTACCCAAGTGTTCCGCGATAACTTTTTTCATGCCGACATGCATCCCGGCAATATTTTTGTCGATCTGCCGGCCAAATATATCGCCATCGATTTTGGTATCGTCGGCACTTTGTCGTTGTCTGACCAACATTATTTGGCGGAAAACTTCCTGGCTTTTTTCAACCGCGATTACCGCAAAGTCGCTGAAATGCATGTCGAATCAGGCTGGGTTTCCAGCTCAACCCGCATCGAAGAATTTGAATCGGCAATCCGTAGCGTGTGCGAGCCGATTTTTGAAAAGCCGCTGAAAGACATTTCTTTCGGTCAATTATTGCTGCGTTTGTTCCAGACTGCGCGCCGTTTCGATATGCATGTTCAGCCGCAACTGGTGTTGCTGCAAAAAACTTTGCTCAATATCGAAGGTTTAGGACGCCAGCTTTATCCCGATTTGGACTTGTGGCAAACCGCCAAGCCGTTTCTTGAAAAATGGTTTCATCAGCGCGTTGGCCCTAAAGCCAAAATCGATAAACTGATCAAACAATTTCCTGAATTCGCCGAACAATTCCCCGAAATTCCTTCGTTAATTTACAAGGCGCTGGACAATGCCGCGCACAGTAAACAACAGGCGGATCTGCAAAACCGGGAATTGGCGCTGCTACGCCAACAGATGGATAATAATCACCGCAGAACGGTCTGGGCGATGTTAATCAGCGCCGCGATCGTCAGTGCCGCGCTATTGTTTCAATAACCCTTTCGTTTTTTTCACACAAACACAGAGGTATAAAAAATGGTCACACTCGAAACCCCCAGTTGTGATTTTGGCAAAAAAGCCATTGATTTTGAATTGCCCGGCGTTGACGGGCGCACCTGGTCTTTGCAGCAGTGCATGGGCGAAAAAGGCCTGTTGCTGATGTTTATCTGCAACCATTGCCCGTATGTTAAAGCGGTGCAAGATCGCATAGTGCGCGATGCGCGCGAACTGAAAGCGCTCGGTGTCGAATCGGTCGCTATCATGTCTAACGATACCATCGAATACCCCGCCGATTCGTTCGACAATATGAAAATCATGTCCGAACAATTGAACTTTAGCTTCCCTTATTTGTTCGACGAAACCCAGGAAATTGCCAAGGCTTACGGCGCCATCTGTACGCCGGACTTTTTTGGCTATAATGCCGACTTTGAACTGCAATACCGGGGACGAATTGATGCCAGTCGCAAAGAAACCGCACCCGAAGGCACCACACGCGAATTGTTTGAGGCGATGAAACTGATTGCCGAAACCGGCCACGGCCCCAAAGAACAAATCAACAGTATCGGCTGTTCGATTAAATGGAAGCAGGAATAATCTAAGCGCTTGTCAACGAATTTTGTGGGAGCGGTCACCCGGCCGCGATTAATGCGCACTGTTCGCGGCCGGGTGGCCGCTCCCACAATCACCAAAAAACTACTTCTGAAACACAACCCACAACAATGAGAACGTAATATGTCAATTAAAAGAATGGAAGATTTGGATTTAGCCGGTAAACGGGTATTAATCCGTCAGGATTTAAATGTACCGGTAAAAAACGGCCAAGTGACCAGCGACATTCGCATACAAGCCAGCGTACCGACCATTGAAAAAGCCTTGGCTGCAGGCGCAGCAGTGATGCTGATGTCACATTTGGGCCGTCCGGTTGAAGGTCAATATGACGAAGAATCGTCGTTAAAACCGGTCGCAGAACGCTTATCCAGCTTATTGGGAAAACCGGTCAGACTGGAAAAAGACTGGATAGACGGCATCACCATAGCGCCGGGCGAAGTCGTACTCTGCGAAAACGTGCGCTTTAATGCCGGTGAAGGCAAAAATAACGATGAGCTGGGCAAAAAAATGGCGGCGCTGTGCGATATTTTTGTCATGGATGCATTCGGCACCGCACACCGGGCGCAATCTTCAACCCACAGCGTGGCTAAATTTGCCCCGATTGCATGCGCCGGACCTTTGTTGTCCAACGAACTCGATGCACTGGGCAAAGCCCTAAAAACACCGACTAAACCACTGATTGCGATAGTCGGCGGCTCTAAAGTGTCAACCAAACTGACAGTGTTAAAATCACTGTCGGAAAAAGTCGATCAGTTAATCGTCGGCGGCGGCATTGCCAACACCTTTATCGCGGCGGCGGGTTTCCCGGTCGGCAAATCGCTGTATGAAGCCGATCTGGTTGATGAAGCCAAGCGCTTGATGGCTGAAGCCAAAAGCAACGGCTCCGATATTCCCGTTCCTGTCGACGTGGTATGCGCCAAAGAATTTTCCGAAAACGCTGTTGCGACCGTTAAAAACGTCGCCGATGTTGAAGAAGACGACATGATTATGGACATCGGTCCTGAAACCGCAAAACAGTATGCCGCGCTATTAAGAACCGCCGGCACTATCGTCTGGAACGGCCCGGTCGGCGTGTTTGAATTCGACCAATTCGGCAACGGCACTAAGGCACTGGCAACGGCGATTGCCGACAGCACTGCTTTTTCCATTGCAGGCGGCGGCGACACCTTGGCGGCCATCGATAAATACGGTATTAACGAGGATATTTCCTACACCTCGACCGGCGGCGGGGCTTTCCTTGAATTCCTGGAAGGCAAAGAACTTCCAGCCGTTTCTGTGTTAGAATCACGCTAACACATTAGGCGAAGGGCGAAAAATGAAAGGCGAAAGTCTTTTGTCTTTCGCCTTTCGTCTTTTGCCTTAACTACAACGTATCAGGATTAAAAATGGCCAGAGTTACCATCGAAGATTGTTTAGAACATGTTGAAAATCGCTTCAAACTGGTTTTATTAGCCAGCACGAGAGCGCGCCAACTGCAACACGGCGCCACTGAATTCGTGACGCGCGGTAAAGACAAAGACACCGTGGTTGCCTTACGCGAAATCGCCGCAGGTCATGTCACCACTGAAAATGTTGCACTACTGCACCGTGTCGGTGAAACGCACGATCACCATAACCCCATGTTCTGATTGATTAATTATTATGCTGGAAATAGCCGACACGATTGAGCGCGAACTGCCCCAGGACAAACTGGTTAGGCGTTTATGCACAATCTTGTCCAGCTATCTGGATCAAGCTCAAATTGACCAATGCGTTCAGGCTTATGAGCTGGGCGCCATCGCTCATGCCGGTCAATTTCGTAAAAGCGGGGAGGCCTATATTTGCCACCCCGTTTCTGTCGCCATCACGCTGGCGGAAATGCACATGGATGCTAATGGCATCACGGCCGCCATCCTGCATGATGTTATTGAAGATACCCCTATCAGTAAAAAAGAACTGGCTAAGCAGTTTGGTACAGAAGTTGCCGAACTGGTTGACGGGGTCACCAAATTAACCAAAATCGACACCAAATCACATGCCGAAGCACAAGCGGAAAATGTCCGCAAAATGTTTCTGGCCATGGCCAACGATTTGCGCGTCATTATCGTCAAACTCGCCGACCGGCTGCACAACATGCAGACGCTCGGGGTCATGCCGCCGCCGAAAAAGCGCCGCATTGCCCGTGAAACCCTGGATATTTACGCGCCGATCGCCAACCGTTTGGGCATGAATAATATCCGCCAAAAACTCGAAGCACTGAGTTTTGAAGCAATGTATCCGATGCGTCATGCGGTGTTAAATAATGCCGTCAAAAAAGCGCGCGGCAACCGCCGTAAAATCGTCGACATCATAGAAAGCAGCATCAAAAACCGCCTAGAACAAGCCGGCATCAATTGCGATGTGGCCGGACGAGAAAAAAATCTGTACAGCATTTATAAAAAAATGCTCAGTAAAAGGATTCCCTTGGCCGCCGTTTTCGACGTCTATGCGTTCCGTATTTTTTGCGATGACGTCGATACCTGCTACCGCGTATTGGGCGTGATGCACAATCTGTATAAACCCTTTCCCGGCCGCTTTAAAGATTATATCGCCCTGCCCAAAGCCAACGGCTATCAATCGCTGCACTCGGTGTTGATGGGCCCTTACGGTGTACCGATTGAGGTTCAAATCAGAACCCATGAAATGCACCGCATGTCGGAATCCGGCATTGCCGCGCACTGGCTGTATAAATCCGACGACAACAAGGCCGAAAAATTTCAGGATCACGCTAACGAATGGCTGCGCGATTTACTGGAAATCCAAAAATCTGCCGGTGATTCACTGGAATTTATCGACAATCTGAAAGTCGACCTGTTTTCACAGGAAGTCTTTGTGTTCACCCCGCAGGGCGCCATCATCAAACTGCCGCACGGTGCCAGCATCATCGACTTTGCTTACGCTGTGCATACCGATGTCGGCAATGCCTGCGTCTCCGCCCGTATCGACAAACAACTGGTGCCGTTGCAAACCAAGCTGGAAAACGGCTTCACCGTTGAAGTCATTACTGCGACTTGGGCTCGCCCCAACCCGCTTTGGCTCAATTATGTACTGACCGCCAAAGCCCGTTCCGGCATCCGCAACTACCTGAAACATTTCAAACAACAGGAAGCCATTAGTCTTGGCCGCCGTTTGCTGGAAAAAGAACTGCATGTGCTGCATTTGCATCTGGAAGACATTGACAAAGACAAGCTGCAAGCCTTACTGCAAATCATGGCTAAACCATCGCTGGATGATTTGCTGGAAGACATCGGTTTGGGAAACCAGATGCCGTTTTTGGTTGCCAAACATATCGCCCAAGACGACATTCATGCGACCGTTAAACTCGATGATAATGACCAAACCCAAAAGCAACCGCTAGTCATCAAAGGCACCGAAGGCATGGTCATCACCCTGGCTAAATGTTGCAGGCCCATTCCTGGCGATCCTATCATCGGCTATTTCAACCCCGGCAAAGGCATCGTCGTGCATCACCACGAATGCCGCAACAGCAGTCTGGTCAGAAAAAAACAAACTAACTGGCTGGATGTTGAATGGAGCAAAGATCTCGACGGTGATTTTCCGGTTGAAATTCGTCTCGAAGTGCTCAACCAGCGCGGCTCACTGGCGACCATCGCCTCGACTATTTCCGAACTGAATTCCAACATTGAAAATGTCACTGTAGTCGATCAGGATGACCGTATTTGCATCGATTTAATCACACTGACCGTTAAAGACCGGGTGCATTTAGCCAAAATCATGCGCCGCTTGAAAGAACTGTCCATCGTTTTAAAACTGACTCGTGTTAAAGCTTAAAGGAACCGACATGACTAAGCACATCATACAGACCGATAACGCCCCGCAAGCAATCGGTACTTATTCACAAGCGGTCAGAGTCGACCGCACGGTTTATCTGTCCGGGCAAATTCCTTTAGTGCCGGCAACGATGACACTGGTTGACGGCGACATCAGCGCCCAAATCACCCAAGTATTCGATAACCTGCAAGCGGTTGCCGAAGCGACCGGCGGCGATTTTTCCGATGTCGTTAAATTGAATGTTTTTTTGACCGATCTGGCGCATTTTCCCATCGTCAACGAAATTATGGGACGTTATTTCCAGCCGCCCTACCCTGCCCGCGCAGCCATCGGCGTTGCCGCCTTACCTAAAGGCGCCGAGGTGGAAATGGATGCGGTTATGGTGTTAAAGCTGCAGGAATATCCGGCTTCCTGATGGCGCAAAAAAAAGAGTGTGGGAGCGGCCACCCGGCCGCGACAATTGCCGCATGAACGCGCTCAACCAACCTGTCGGCATACTTACAGGAATAGGCAGCCAAACAGCTAACCGCCTACAAAAACTAGGCCTCTACACCCTTCAGGATTTGCTGTTTCATCTACCCCTACGCTACGAAGACCGCACCCGCGCTTATGCCATCGGCTCACTCAAACCGGGTATGACCGCACTAATCAGCGGCAAAATTGAATTTATCGACGTCCTGGACAAAGGCCGAAAAAGCCTGATTTGCCGCATCAGCGACGGCACCGGCTTTATCAACCTGAGATTTTTCCACTTCAGCGCCAACCAGCACAACACGCTAAAACCGGGCACCGCTATCAGTTGTTTTGCCGAAGCGCGCTACGGCTTTGCCGGTTTGGAAATGATTCATCCCGAATACAAAATTATCGCCGACGCCAGTGATTGCATCACCCAAAGCCGCTTGACTCCGGTTTATCCGCTGACCGAAGGTCTCAACCAAAATGTCGTGCGCAAAGCGGTCGCACAGGCGTTGGACTTGTGCCAACAAGCGCCCGAACTGCTGACCGACTGGATACCCGAACCGGTGTTAACGCACTATCACTACCCCAGCCTTAGCGATGCCATACAAACCCTGCACGCGCCGGATGAATCGGTGTCGATTGAAGCCTTGCAAAACGGCAGCGTACCCGCGCTCAAACGGCTGGCCTTTGAAGAACTGCTGGCGCATTATTTGAGCCTTCGCACCACCCGACATAAAGCCAAAGCCTGGCAAGCGCCATCATTTTTTGCAGGACAAGCCGGAAAAATAGCCACCGAGCATTTTCTCAATGCCCTGCCCTTTCAATTGACCGGCGCGCAGCAGCGGGTAATTGCCGACATTGAAGCCGACTGCCTGTCGCAACAGCCGATGATGCGTCTGGTACAAGGCGATGTCGGCTCCGGCAAAACCGTGGTTTCTGCCTACGCCGCCTTATTGGCGCTGACTGCCGGTTATCAGGTTGCAGTAATGGCACCGACCGAATTGTTGGCGGAACAGCACAAACGCAACTTCAGCGCCTGGTTCGACGGCTTTGACACACAAGTGCTGTACCTGACCGGACAAGTCAAAGGCAATGCCCGAAAAGACGTATTGCAGGCACTCGAAGACGGCAGCGCCGGTATCATCATCGGCACCCACGCCTTGTTTCAGGACGCCGTTAATTTCCATCGCCTCGGCCTGATTATCATTGATGAACAGCACCGTTTCGGCGTGCATCAGCGGCTCGCGCTCCGGGAAAAAGGCCAGCAAAACGACAGCAGGCCGCATCAATTAGTGATGACAGCGACGCCGATTCCACGCACGCTGGCGATGCTGCAATATTCCGATTTGGACATTTCAATTATCGATGAGTTGCCGCCGGGCAGAAAACCTATCGTTACCAGCGTGATTCCGGCCGAACGGCGCGACGCAGTGATTGAACGCATTAGCGGCTGGGTAGACAAAAAAAAGCAGGTCTATTGGGTGTGTACGCTGATTGAAGAATCGGAAGTCCTGCAATGCGAGGCGGCAGAAAAAACCGCAGCACGGCTGACTGAAGCCTTGCCGAATGTGCGCATTGCCCTGATACACGGGCGCATGAAGTCCAGCGAAAAAGACGCCGTAATGCAGGATTTTAAAAATCACCGGATTGATTTGCTGGTCGCCACCACCGTCATCGAAGTCGGTGTTGACGTGCCCAACGCCGGCTTGATGATCATCGAAAACCCGGAGCGCTTGGGGCTGTCGCAACTGCATCAATTGCGCGGCCGGGTCGGGCGCGGCAGTGACGACAGCTATTGCCTGCTGATGTATCAAGCGCCATTATCCGACACCGCCCGCCATCGTTTAGGCGTATTGCGCGACAGCAACGACGGTTTTGTCATCGCCGAAAAAGACCTGGAACTGCGCGGCCCCGGTGAAGTTATGGGTACCCGCCAAACCGGGCAAATGCATTTTAAAATCGCCGATTTAACCCGCGATGCCGACGTACTGGCCGCCGTGCAAAAAATTGGCGACCGTTTTTTTATTCAGTCGCCGCAGTCAGTACAGCCCTTGTGCGACCGATGGCTAAACGCAACTACAGAATATTCCGAGGTTTAAGCCATTGACACAGAAAAGTTTTTTATTCAAGCAAGAACCCTTATGGTTGGAAAACCGTCCGGGCACCCGTCACACTCTGCCGGAAAACGTGCAGTCGTGGGTTTACGAAGCTGGCTCACTGACACAGCGCCTGCGTGATTATTACGGCGACGCGGTGGGCGTTAAAATTCTGCGCCAACACTGGTCTACGCCGTTTTTAAGCGAGCGCAGACTGCTCAAATTGCACGAAAACAAATACAGTCTAATCCGTGAAGTGCTGCTCCATGCCGATGGTAAGCCGCTGATTTTAGCTAGAACCATTATCCCGGCAAAAACTATCAAAGCGGCTAAACGCAACCTGGCTCATTTGGGTAATCGTCCGCTGGGGGAAGTGATTTTTGCCTATCCAAAATTGGAGCGCATCGAAATGGATGTCACCCTAATCGAGCAAAAAACATGGAATCCGGCAGCACTTGCTCAAGCCAAAATCAAGCAAGCGATCTGGGGCAGACGCACCGTGTATGCGATTGCACAACGGCAAATGCTGGTCAGTGAGTTTTTTTTGCCAAGCAGCCTGCAAATTTAGAAAGGCTATTGCCCTTGTGGGCGCAGCAGGCAATCCATGGGTTTCGTGAATCAACGATTAATGTTGCTTTAGAGTGGTTCCGGCCGGTTTGAAGGTATGCAGGTCGACCGTAGCTTCGCCGCTGTCGGTTGCGCAACCCCATTGCAGCGCTTGATCCTGGGTATAGCGTTTGCCCAATTGCCAGGCGATTTCAGCGCGGGCGAGTTCCACGCCCAAATAAAACGCATGGCCGCCGTCGTTTTCAACCTGCAGTTTCGGAAACAGCTCGAACGGATCGGTGGCGCTGTAGAGGCCGTCGCGGTTGAAAATATGCACGCCTTCGGCGCTGATTTGTACGCGATAGCTGGGGTCCTTGATTTGCCCGGCCAGTTCCTTGATTTCATCGAGCGAATAAGGGAAAGGCGAGGTTTCGTGCAAAGCCAGCAAGCCCGGATCGATATGTTTGGGCAGCATGTCATGCTCTTTTGCCGCAAACATAATGCGCCGTGCCAGATCGGCTTCCTTCACCGCACGGCAGGCATGTTTGCTGACTTGGGTCGCTAAAATGCTGTTGATGTTCAGTTCCGAGCAGATGCCCAGCAGCAAGGCATTCATGCCCATCGTGTCGGCATGGGTCAATTCGGTGATATTGCCGACGCCGAGCATCATTTCAATGTCGGGATGGTTCTTCCTGACTTCATGATAACGCACGATGGATTGCGTAAAGCCAAAGTGCAGCGGATCTAAAATCGGGTCGACAATAAAGGTGCGTTTTTTTGCCTGCATGATGTTGATGGCGCGATCTAATGAAGCCAAATCTTCATGTTTTTCGGGAATCAGAATCGGCGTCGCCGCGACTTCATCGGCAACCCATAACGTGCTTTCGTGCAGGCTGAGCATGTAATCGGCACCGGCTTTACCGCCCCTGAGCAAATCGTCCGCCTCCAGCGAATCGATGCTGACGGTGAAGCCTTCCTGTTTTAAAGTGCGGATAATCTCTTCCAAATGCGGGAAATCGGTACTCGGCAGGCAACCTATGTCGATCACATCGGCGCCGTTTTGCCGGTAATAATGGGCGCGTTTAACCACCTCTTCAACACTGACATTGGGCGCATCGACGATTTCGGCAAAAATTTTGACGCTGTAGCGGCTTAAATCAATCTTGTGCGCGGCCTGGCCGAAAAACATCGGCAAGTCTTTCAGTTCGTCCGGGCCGCGTTCAATAGGCAAGCCCATGTCTTTGGACAGGGCTTCCAAATCGCCCCGGCAGCGGCCTGGCACAAGGATACGGTCGGCGCCAAAGGTGTCGGTCAAGCGGCGGCCTATCATGTCGGCAGTCATCAGCGCCGCAACTTTAAGCCCCAGCTGATGCACGGTATAGGTGAATTCCGGCTGCATTTTTTCGAGGATACTGCGCAGCTGTTTTTCTGCCAGTTTGCCGGTAAGAAAAAGGATATGTTCGCTCATGTTAACGATTTAAGCCGTTCTTTAACGGTGATAATCAGTTCATCAACGCTTTCAACGACGCTGGTGTATTCAAAGGTACGCAGTTTGGCCGTGCCTTCCAGATCGATTTTGCGCGGATAAACCATGACCTTGCCGCCCGGTGCGGTCGTTTCCATTTCCGGCGCGATATCGCAAGGATAAACGATGCTGGGCACTTTGCATTTTCCGGCTTGGGAATACAGATTAGTCACCAGCGAGTCGGCAATGCCCAGCACGCATTTGGCGACCGTATTCGACGTGGTCGGCGCCATCACAAAGGTATGGTAATGACCCTTGTAAAAATGCCCGACCGGCGGCGCAGAGGCGGTTTTGTCGCGGTAGACCGGGAATTTTTGGCGGATGTCATCAAGCTGAATGCCGTACATTTTCAATACTTCTTCGCCTGCCAAACTCAAATAAACATCGACCTCATCCAGCGTCAGCATGAAGTCCAGGCATTCTTCTATATAATGGCCGGAGCCGGTAATGGCCCAGGCCAGTCGTGGTTTGTCCATTCAATTTATTCAAGTAAGGTTGAAAAATTCGGCCATTATACATTAATCAATACGCCGATTTCGTGCGCAGGAGTTTTTAAACAATGTTCAGTTATAGCAATCGCCATGCCGGTTCCCTACCGGCTGATGGCATTCACTCCATCCATGGAGATCGCCATGCCGGTTCCCTACCGGCTGATGGCATTCACTCCATCCATGGAGATCGGCCGCTGATTATGGGAATTTTAAATGTAACCCCAGACAGTTTTTCCGATGGCGGCAAATATTCGGGGCTTGCTGCCGCTTTGCAACAGGTCGAGTTAATGTTATCCGAAGGCGTCGATATGATAGACATCGGCGGCGAGTCGACCCGTCCGGGTTCAGAACCGGTTTCAGCCAATGAGCAGATTGAACGGGTGGTGCCGGTGATTAAAGCCATTCGGCAACAATTGGCTAGCGATATTTTAATCAGCATTGATACGACACTGAGTGCAGTCGCCAAAGCCGCGCTCGATGCCGGTGCCGATATTATTAACGATGTGTCAGGTGGCAGAGCCGATGCCGCGATTTTGACACTGGCTGCCGCAACCGGTGCGCCGATTATTTTGATGCACAGCCAGGGTGAGCCAAAAACCATGCAGGACAGCCCGTATTATCACAATGTGGTTGAGGAGGTGCTGTCAGCGCTGGATGAAAGCATTAATGCGGCGTTAAAAGCGGGGATTAAAAAAGAAGCCATCGCCATTGATCCGGGCATTGGTTTTGGCAAACGCAAACAGGATAATCTGGATTTGCTGGCGCATCTTGATCGTTTGGTGGCAACCGGTTTTCCGGTGTTGTTGGGCACCAGCCGCAAGCGTTTTATGGGTACGATTTGTGCTATCAACGAACCTTCTGAATTGGTGACCGCGACCGCAGTAACCACGGCTTTAGGCGTGATGGCGGGTGTGCAAATGTTTCGCGTACATGATGTCAAAGAAAACCGGCAGGCCGCTGACGTGGCTTGGGCAATTAAGGAGCGAGCACGAAATCGCTATTAATCGACAAGCCGCTTCAGTGGGCCGAACATATCAATCTTGCAATAAATTCCGTATTCGCACTTCCATATCCGGAACTGCGCCAAATGAGCAATCCCTGAGCACGCCTTGTTTATCGACCAGAATGTGCGAAGGTGTGCCTTTCAAGCCGAAGCGTTCAAAGGTTTCTGCTCGATAATCAAGAGACTGGATATAATGCTCTATCTGCAGCCGGATTCTTTGTTGATGAGCTTTGGGCAATTGCTCAAACGCGGGCACACGATTTTCGATAAAGTAAGCGAGCTCATCTTCATCAACCATCCCGCTTTGAGCAGGGTTTAATTGATCCATCGCTAACGGGAATGGAATGCGATAGGGCAAATGGTCGGCCTTTAACTTGTTTTGCAGGCTTAGCACGCGCAAAGTCTCGCCGACCACTTCGCCGTTTTTAGCCAGACGGATGAGATTGTCCAGATTGTTTTTATCAAAGTCCTCAAAAGCGGTGGCGACCCCTAATACCGTTAAACCTTGTCTCGCGTATTTGCGGTGCAATTCTGTCGCTTGCGGCAATGAATATAAAAAACAGCCGGGGCAATTGACCTGGAATACCTCAATTAGCACAACCTGTCCTAATAGTTGGTCCAGATTGGTTTCGTTACCTTGAACCCAGGCAGATAGCGATAATAACGGGGATTGTTGACCTATTTTTGCTTTGATCATGGCTACGTTTAAATGGTTGGACGGTATTTAAGCTTAAAGTATATTGTCTCTCGTGTTGTTTTTCATCAGATTTTTTCAAAATCTGCTTAGCCGTCATTTGAGTAAAAGTCAAGCAATATTAAACGTTAGTGTTTTTTTGTTGAGTTACACTTGTTTTATCAAACAGTAAAATCGGGTATAGTTACACTCATTATTTAGGCAAGCGCCAAGATAATAAATTAAAATCTGTAAGTTATTTGCAGTATCACTGAATTTTAATTAACGACACAACATAATAATGACTGACTTTCAAAATAAAACCCCCGAAGAATTGCAACAACTCCTTGCCGACGCGCAAGCCCAATTAAAAATCATACAACGTAACAAACACAAAGACGTTATTGCACAAATTAAAGCGCTGGCAGATTCTATTGGCGCAACGGTTGATATTTATGACAACACTTATAAAGTCAGCACAAAAGTATTGGCCAAGGTTTCTGCAAAATATCGCCATCCAGATAATGAATTTCAAACATGGTCTGGTCGTGGTATCACGCCTAAATGGTTAATAGCGCTGGTTGAGGCAGGTCATAACAAGGATGATTTTTTGATTAGGGATTAATTAACTGACCTGTGAATTAAAAATCTAAACAACGGTTTATTTTGGGCACCCTTCCATCTTATAAATAGCATAACCTTGTCGTTCAATATCGACACTTAAGGCGGCGGGTGCTTCGATGCTATGGTAGAAATAGCAGTTTTCTGGAGTAACCTCGGCATTATCAAGGCCAATACTTGCTAACCAATGTTTAGCGTAAGCTAAGGCCTTTTGCTGATCTTGTTCATTTAACACGACATTAAAATGCAGCGTTTTGTTTTGTGCGGTTTTTGCATAAGTGTCGAATACATGAGAAATACTCATAATTTTTCCTTAGTCAAGTGAAGTTTTTTATTTACCAAATACCTATATTCTCATTAATTACAAATAAAAATATTATCACCACGAAGAATAAAATTTGTTACACCTGCTACTAAACAGATGATTAAAAGATTTTTATTCACCAACAACTGTGCGGATACAGGAGCAATGGCCGAGACACGAAGTTTTTTCCTTCTTACCTTTATGGTAATCATTTTTTATTTACCTGTTTTTTTAATAAAATTACCAATGATCCAAGAAACCATCGTCACCACCCAAAACAGCTCAGGATCGGCACATATCGCGCCGATGGGCATACACATACCCTCTGGATCACAAGACGAATTCATTATTCTGCCATTCCGGCCTTCGACCACGTTGAATAATCTGCTGGACAGCAAAACTGCCGTCATAAACTATTGTGACGATGTGCGCGTATTTGCCGGCTGTCTGACCGGACGGCGCGATTGGCCGTTAAAACCGGCGGAAAAAATCAATGGTCAAGTGCTGGCCTGCGCGTTGGCGCATACCGAAGTCGAATTAATCCGAATTGAAGAGGATGATACCCGACCCAAATTATTCTGCAAAGCCGTGCATAGCGCCAATCATGCGCCCTTTGCAGGCTTTAACCGCGCCCAATATTCGGTGCTGGAAGCGGCGATTTTAATCAGCCGCTTAGATCGGTTGCCGCCAGAAAAAGTACAAACTGAAATCGACTATTTGCGTATCGGCGTGGAAAAAACTGCCGGAGAACGGGAACTGGAAGCTTGGAGTTGGTTGATGGCCGTTATTGAAAAGCACTTGGAGGCCCAGGCATGACCGGAATGCTCGCCAGCGTCAACAGCGTGGCAGAAGCCTTGCAGGCATTAAGCGCGAATGTCGACATTATCGACCTGAAACAACCGGCATTAGGCGCTTTGGGCGCTTTGGAAATTGATCTGGTCAGAACCATTGTTAATGAAATTAATGGCCGCTGCCCGGTCAGCGCCACTGTGGGCGACCTGCCGATGCAGCCGGAACTTGTGTTCCAAGCCGTAACAGCCATGGCCGCAACCGGCGTCGATTATGTCAAAATCGGCTTTTTCCCCGGCGGCGACTGGCCGGGAACATTGGAAAAACTGGCGACATTGCCGCCATCGATGGCCTTAATCGCGGTCTTATTTGCCGATAGCCAACCGGATTTTTCCGTCATAGATAACTTAAAAAACGCCGGTTTCAAAGGCGTGATGCTCGATACCATGAACAAAGGCTGCGGCTCCTTAACCCAAATCATGACAAAAACCGCGCTAGCGCAATTTGTCCAACTTGCCAGAGAGCGCAACCTGCTGTGTGGACTGGCCGGTTCACTCAGACGAGAAGACATAGCCGAACTCATGGCCTACCAGCCTGATTACCTGGGCTTCAGGGGCGCGTTATGTCGGCAACACAACCGAACAGCGCAATTGGATAGGTCGGCAATGAGGCAAATAAAACAGGCTATCGATCAGATTTCACAGTCATCTCAGCAATATTGCCCCGCACACCAGGCCGATGACCACGCCCACTGAAAATTATAGCCGCCCAGCCAACCGGTCACGTCGAGCACTTCACCGATAAAATAAAGCCCCGGCACCTGTTTGCTTTCCATGGTTTTGGACGAAATCGCGTCACAATCAACACCACCGGCCGTCACTTCGGCAGTGCGGTAACCTTCAGTGCCGTTCGGTTTCAGCGTCCACTGCTGCAAGCGTTCGGCCACCTGCTGAAGCTGTTTGTCGGACACATCCTGCAACGACAATTCCAGCAGTTCTTCGGCAATAAAACTGCTGATTAAGCGTTTGGGCAAATAAGCCTCCAACACCGCTTTCAGCTTGTTTTTAAGCTTTTGCCCGCGCTTCGTTTTTAACTCTGCCGCCAAATCCAGCTGCGGCAATAAATTAATCGTAACCGCCTCGCCGGCTCGCCAATACGATGAAATCTGCAAAATCGCCGGGCCGCTCAAACCGCGATGGGTGAACAGCACATTTTCACGAAAACTCTGGCGTTGATTGCTGACCTCGCAAGGCACGGCAATGCCCGATAACGCGGAGAATTTTTCTTTGTCTCCCGGCTGCAAGGTCAACGGCACCAGAGCGGCGCAGGTCGGCAGCACAGCAATGCCAAATTGCTCGGCGATTTTATAGCCCAGCGGCGTCGCGCCCATTTTGGGTATCGATAAGCCGCCGGTCGCCACGACTAATGATTGAGCGGTAAAACTGCCGTTGTCAGTGTTCACCTGGAATTTATCAGCTAAACGCGCAACCGAGGCGATGCCGGAGTTCAAACGTATAAGCACGCCAGCCTTGGCGCATTCGGCCAATAACAAGTCGAGAATATCTTTGGCGCTGTCATCGCAAAACAACTGCCCGTGATCGCGCTCATGGAAGGGGATTTGATAGCGCCCGATTAAAGCCAGAAAATCCCACTGGCTATAACGGCTCAGCGCCGATTTGCAAAAATGCGGGTTGCTGGAAATATAGTTTTCCGGCGCTATCGAATAATTGGTGAAATTGCAGCGCCCACCGCCGGACATCAGGATTTTTTTTCCCGCCTTGTTGGCATGATCCAGCACCAGCACTTTGCGCCCGCGTTTGCCCGCTTCGATGGCGCACATCAGCCCGGATGCGCCAGCGCCGATAATAATGACGTCTGGCTCAGTCATACATAACTTCTCATTAATGAAACACGAAATTTCATTCTTCGTGGTGAATAAAATATTTTTAGATCGAGTAGACACTACAATCTATCAGCCGACTGTATGCTCCTGGCATATTTTTTCGCTATCAAGCTGACTAAGTTGTTCTGTCGTTAAGCCGCAAATAAAACCGTCCGGCGTTGTGGTGAAATATTTGCAGGTTTTACACAGCCCGAATGATTGCGATTTGTTGGCTTTTTGCAATGCGGTCAGCGCGTTCACGAAGACATTTTCTTCGCTATCGTTTTCATTAAATATGGTCGAAGCTTGGCTGTATAAATCGGTCGGGCGTGCCTTGATCAATAGCGCTTCGCCTTCGGCCAACAAGCTCAGATGCACCATGCGCCGATCATTGACATCGGTGGTTTTTTTTATGTAGCCTTTTTTTTCCAGCAGCTGCAAGGTTTGGGAAACGGTACCGCGAGTCATGCCCAGATAATTGGTCAGTGCTGCCGGGGTGTCGCTGTAGCGGTTGCAACGGGATAAATAATCCATCACCTGTAAATGAACCGGCTGCAAGCCTAGTTCGGTGCATTTTTTACGTTCTTCAGACCTTATCAGCGCGGACATCCTCTCGATAAGATCAAATACATCAACTTTTTCCATAGAGCCTGTAAACATTCATTTATTAATGTTGACAAAAAAGCACATTCTAACATGAGCTATAAAATATCGAATCGATATTGTTATTGCGCGGCATTTTTTTGTTCGTTTAATAGGACACGGATGGCACGGATGAACCGGATAATCGCTGATTTAATAAAACGCAGCCTATTTTAAAAACCCGTGTAAATCAGTCTTATCTGTGTTGTCCGTGTTCTATTTAATTGTTTTTAATAGAGAACTGAGTAGTTAAATAAGCCACCGCTGCTGCGGGTGCGCAATCGGCGACGGTCAGCTCTGAATGAATGGCCGTTGCCGGAAACAAAGCAGAAAAATCCAGATAAGGGCGCGCCAAATTCAGCGCAATGTGTTTAACGAGGAAGCGCCCTACCCCGGCACCGATTAATGGACTGTTTGCGGGAAGGTTATGTCGGAATAGCCGGGCTTCGCAGCCGCGCTGTATCTGCTGTATCTGCTGAGTGCGAATATAAGCGGCAAATTGCCGCCAGCGCGGCAGTTCATTGGGGGAAAAATCACAGCCTATCATGCGCGATAAACGTCTGGCGCTGGCCAATTGCGTTTTTTCCGCGCCATCGGCGCTATCGGTTTGGTCATAAGCTTCGTTGAGTTCGCCGGTGACGCGGTAAACATCGGCCATGGTGGCGAAATACTCGGCCATCAGGCCAATTTTTTTGCCCTGATCTTGGGCTGTTTGCGCAACAGCCATGACTGCGGTTCTGACGATGCCGGTGTAAATCAATTCTTCCGAAATTAAGCGCTGGTAATCGGTGTAGCCTTCGGCCAGCACTTGCCCATCATTAAGCAACAATATATCGGTGGTGGTACTACCGCAATCGACAAACAGCCCGTCGCCAACTTTTTGTGCAGCAAACGAGGCGCTAGCCAGCCAGTTGGCGGAGGCAATCAGCGGGTAATGCCAATCTTCAATTTGCGCCGGTTTTAACAAGCCGTGTTGACCGGCAAAAATCAGGATTTCAGTTCCCGGCAATAACTTAGTCATCGCCTGAACAATTTGTTTGACGCCCTCATCGCGGTTATCGAACAAATCAACCAGCTCACCGGTCATGGTCACTGCGTGGCGATAATGTGAGCCGTCCAGTTTTTGCATAATGGCATTGACCGCCTGCGTCAGTTGATCCAGCCCTTTCCATAACGGACACGGCTGCTGATAAACGGCGACAATTTCCCCGTCGGCGATGACAGCCGCCTTGACATGGGCACCGCCGATGTCCCAGCCGATGATGTTAGTTTGCATGAGTTTCCTGTTGTATTTGAATGCTGACGGCTTTGTTGCGGGAGGGTTTGAATATCGGTTCACCCTGCGCTAATTGCAACACAAGTTCGGCTATATTGATGCCTAAAGCCGCGTAAATGCCGGTAAATGAAGTTGTCAAGCGCGGATTTATTTCCAGCACTTGTATCTGACCGGCAGTTTCTATCAAATCAATGCCGACGTAGCCCCATAATTCAGGTAAGGCGCAGGCTATGTCATCAATTAATGATTGATAAACGCCAAAGTCGGCGTGGTGATTAACCACGATTTCTGCTAAGTGATATTGCCGGTCGATGACATCAAAATACTGCAAGTTGGCACACATCAGCCAGGCGCGACCTTGCTTGAATAAACACGACAAACTGGTTTTATCGCCTTGAAGGTGCGGCTGAATGATATATTGGCCGCTGTGTGCAGCCATTTGCTCAAACTCTTCGCGGCCTGTTATGACGTAACTATCGGCACAGCCTACCCCATCCAGGAGTTTGACCATCCATTCGCCAGGAACATAGTTGTTTTCAAACAGGCGGGTGGGCACAACATTAATATGATGCTGCTTGAGCAATTTATAAGTTTTGAATTTATTACCGGCAATGGCAACGGCGGCGGCGGGCGAAGTCAGTAGTGTTTTGCCTGATAATCCAACGATTTGGCACAGCGACTGCAAGATCCCGTCAAATTCCGGCGCTACCGGCCAGACCGCATCGGCTTGTTTGACACATTGGCTAAAGGTATCGGAAATGTCGTGTTCGAGATTGATGATAATTGTAGTTAAACCAGTTGTATTGATGGCATCATGAAGCCGCCAATCCAGCATGAGCGTGATGTCGAGATGGTTTAACCGTCTCAAATTATCGAGCAAGGCATTGAGCATCAACCGCCCTTCAGAGGCCAGAGAACCCGGTAATGCCTGCTTATTAAAACCGCCGCCAGTGATATATTCAAACAACAAAATTTTCACAATACTCAATCAATAGCGATAAAATAAAACGCCGTATTGTATCACCCGTCATTCAGGCTTCATGAAAATAATCCCGGTCATTGATTTAAAAAACGGTGTCGTCGTTCACGCCAAACAAGGCAATCGCCAGCACTACCAAGCCATTAATTCCGACTTGTGTCCGTCATCCGATATTGGCCGGGTTATTGAGGCGTTTTTGGGGATTTATCCATTCGATACTTTTTATATTGCAGATTTAAATGCCATTACCCAACAAGGCAACCATAACGATTTAATCATTGAGATGTTAAGGCGTTTCCCGGACAACACTTTTTGGCTAGACAGGGGGCATCAAAAATATCATCAAAGTAGCCAATTCCCTGATAATGCCCTACCCGTTTTGGGCAGCGAATCGTATCAAAATGAAACGCTTGCAGAAATAAAAGCCTATAAAAACAATTTTATTTTGTCATTGGATTATGCAAATTCGGCGGCGCTGGGTGCAGATAATTTATTTTCTGATTGCTCTTTTTGGCCGGAAAATATCATCATTATGACTTTGGAGCGCGTGGGTAGTCATCTCGGGCCAGATTTGGCCAAGTTGACTGAATTCTGCAGGCAATATCCCGACAAAAATTTTATTGCCGCAGGTGGGATAAGAAATAAACAGGATTTAATGGCTCTGGATGAAGCAGGCATTCATCAGGCACTGGTCGCTAGCGCGTTGCACAACGGCAGCATTACATCGGAAGATATTAAGGCCATTTCCGAGAAATAACATCCCTTGATGATCATGATCTGTAAAAAATAGAGTCCATACTTAGCACGAAAGCTACGAAATTTTCGTGTTTTTTCGTGCTTTTCGTGGACAATTTTTGGCATGTCTTTTTCAGGAAATCGCCTAAGGCAATTCGATAGGCCCCTTACCTACAATCCTGTAGGCAAAAAAATACCCCGATTAACGGGGTATTTTTAACATTCTTTGAAAACTAATAAATCTTAGTTAGCAGCAAATGGATGTACAGCAGTACCTTTAGCAGCAACAACTTCAGCTGCAGTAGGAGTGCCAGCAACAGCACGTTTCAGAGCTTCTTTAGTCGCTTCGTAGTTGTATTGTTGGATTTTTGCATCATCTTCAGCAGCCCAGTGAATGAATACACCGACTGACACGAATAAATCGTCAGCTTCAGCAGCAGGAATTGTGCCGTCTTCTACACAATCAGCAACAGCCATAGCAACACCACGTTGAGCTGGGCCAAACATTTGAACAGCTTGTTTTGCGCCTTTGATAGTTACTTTGTTGAACATAACAGTAGATGGTTTAACCATCAAGTTAGGTGCAACAACAGCCAACAAGCTTGAAAAGCCGTCTTTGTTGTTAGTCAAGCAGTTTGCAAATGCAGTTTCAGCTGCTGAACCACGTGGTCCTACCATCAAATCGATGTGAGCAACTTCGTTGCCTTCGCCCACTAATGATTCGCCAACGCATAATTTATTGATTTTAGCCATGCTTAATATCCCCTGTGAAGAAAAAAATGAAAAAACTGAATCTACTATCGACATTGTTAATGTCCCCATAATTTGTTTGACAAAATCCTTTTTGAAGCCCTATTAGTAACAGGTTTGTTACTAATGAAGATCCTCTAAAAATGCCGTTAATACTGTCGCGACAATCATGTCAGCGCTAGTACCCGGATTTATACCATAAAGCTTAAACTCCTGATCCAGGCAAAAAAGCAACGGCTTAATTTGCTCAGGATTATCAGTTTTGTACAGCTCCTCACTGAGCTGAGCCATCTTGGTAGCGACCCTCTCAGAATACTGATGTCCGTATTTTCTTTCGATATGACTGTCGGGAAAATGACTTAGCAGGTCAGCATACGCCAGCACTGCCGCCCAATTCCTATCGCCCCATCGATTAAAACCGGCATTATACCTTAAAACCGTGAAATTAAAAACATCCTGGTAATCCGTTACGTATTGAAGCGCAATACGATCTTTAAGGCTCGCTATTTTCATGGCCTCCAGCAAGGTGACTGATGCAGGCTGATTAACATCCTGTTGGTCAGACTTGCCTAAACCGCCAGGAGACGCCAAAGTAATGGCTTTAAAAACCCAATCAGCATCGTTTACCGTAGTTTCACAGAGAACCTTAGTCACTGATTGTCTTAAGGTTATGTCGTCCTGTTGATAATAATTAATGGCCTGAATTAATGGCGCACACAGCAAAATAATACCCAGATTGGTGTTGCAACCGACTGCCTCGCGCGTGGCCTTGACCGCATAATAAATCTTCTCGCCTAGACAATAATCGGGATTGCACAGCGGCTCTGCACTGACGTCGGCGCTGATTCTGAAATCGGCGACGGTCATCTCATGACCATCGGCATAAACACTGACATTGCCAGGCTTAAATGCCTGCACATCAACTTCGCAGGCTTGCCGGTAAAGCTCGCCAAGTTGTTCCGGGGAAATGATCATGCGGCTATCTTGCGGCTAATTAAATCATCCACCATCAGTTCGGCAATATTGACATCGCACACGCTTTCCAGTCCTTTCCAGGCCGGAATGCTGTTCACTTCGATGACGGTGCAGCGCCCTGCCCTATCTTTGATAATATCGACCCCGGCATAATCCATGGCCAATGCGGCGGTAGCCTTGATTGCCATTTCAATCATGTCAGGCTCCAGTTCAATCCGTTCGCAACTCGCGCCACGCGCTACGTTGTTGAGCCAGAATTTCCCGCGCCTGCGCATCGCCGCAACCGCCTTGCCGTTAATCACAAAAACGCGATTATCGGAAAAGCCCTCGCCTTCGCAATGGATAAAGCGTTGTAAATAATAAACACCGTGACTGCCGGTCAGCCAGAATAAGTCGGTTGATTTTTCAATGCGGCGAATGCCTTCGCCTTGCGAACCGAATAGCGGTTTGCTAATCAGTAAATGCCCCTGCTTTAACTCGGCTTCCGCGATTTTTAACGCGGCTTCCCTATCACGCAACACCCACGTTAGCGGTGTCGGCAATCCCGCATGATGCAGCAAAAAACTGGTCATGCCCTTGTCAACACTGCGCTCTACCGCATGGCCGTCATTGTAAACCGGAATACCCATTGCCTTTAGCGCATGCAAAATATCCAGATACAACACCACTTCTTCCAGAGAACCGCCGGGCACACCACGGACAAAAACCGCATCGGGCAGCGCCTGTTCAAAGCCGGGAATAAAAATCGGAATCTGGCCGGGTTCAATGACAAACCGGCATTCAGTCAGCGACACATAATCAGTGCTATAACCCCGACGGGCAAAAGCCAAACTTAATTGCTTGCCATGCCAGCCGGGATCATCGGTAAAAATTACTATACGACCCACGCCTACGCTCTACGCTCCAAACGATTGATCCAACAAGGCATTATCCAGTTTACCTGCACGGAAACTTTTACCCGACTCCACCGCAGTCACAATAACGCTGGCAGGGCTAAACAACATCGCGTCGATTTTAAAGAAGTCGTATTCATACTGTTTAAAAATATCCGCAAACGGTTTGCCGTAGTCTTTCGAGGTTGAACTGGGTAATTCTTTCGCCAATTTTTCTGCGGCTTCATCCGTGCCTTTAACAAAGATATGCACCTGACCGGCGAATAAAATCGCATCATTGGTGCGCCCCATGGCTTTGACAAAATTCGGGTGCGGCGGGCAAATCGGCGCACTGCCGCTGCCGTCGATAATATTTTCCAACGGAAAATGCAGGGCATGGGCTTTGTGCATAGCCACTTCCAACACCCGTGCTACAACCTGTACGCCGCCAGCCAAGCTGCTGGTCGGGGTCACGATAATGGTCAATTTGGAGGGATCGACCTTGCAAGCAGCGGCGACTTTTTCGATGATTTCCAGCGGTGGTATCGCATCATTTTCAATCACCAGCGCTGTGGTGTCGCAGCTATCCTGATAGCCCAATTCCTTGTACAACTCTTCAACCGGCTCCTGCCTGCCGTCTTTTAACTTGGTTGCCATCGCGCGCGCAGGGCCTGAACCCAAGGCGTAATATTTTTCATGCGACAAGCTCCAGCCGGCATATTGACTGCCCAGACAGCCCAACACCGGGTTGCCGGTATGCACGTTGACCGACAACGGCCAGTTATCGGTATAAGTGCTGTGGCTAATCGTTACCGTGCCCATGCCGCCCAAACAGATTTCAGCGATAATGCGCCCGGCTTCGATGCCGCCCGGCACTTTAATGCCCGCGTCGATAATCGTGCAGCCATTGGCTAATGTTTCCACGCCCAAACGCAATTTGTCGGCATTGTCGAGCAACTGCTGTACCAAGGGCTGGGTCAATTTATTAACGCTGGCTGTATATTCCATGAGAGTCAAAACCTTTCTAGTTTATTAATGATAAGTTGTTGTTTAATATGTAACTGTTGTATTACTAACGGTGGCTTTTTTTGGTGGGCAATGATACTGCAAACCGGCTGCCCTGCGCCAATAAATGAGCCGGGCGCCGGTAAATCCATACACTCCTCCGGCCATTCAAACGGCTCGGGGATAGTTAAATCCTGTTCGGCATAAAGCAGCTGATAACCGCTATAACCTGCCTGAACATAAGGGGAATTTGAAATTTCGCCCGCACAGGCTTGAATATGCAGGATCAGCAAATCTTCAGCATATAACTGCATACTGGCAGACGGGCGCGGATTGATTTCCAGCACATAACAGCCACCTTCCGCATGAATAAAATCCAAGGAATTCAAACCTTTTAAAGACAATGCCGGGATAAGTTGCTGCACCCAATCTGTTATCAGCGCTTGCTGAATATCCGGCAAATCGGCGCTGTTAATCACGCCGGAAAAAACAAAGGCTTGATCGTCACTTAGGCTGACACAATACTGGCTATTAAAACCGATAACTTGTCCCCGCCGCCCCTCGGCCAAAAACAGCACTGAATGCGGCGTACCGGCTTGAAACTTCTGCCAGTACAGCGAATGATCAGCACCATCCCCAATCCGGTAAGACCGAATGCCAACACCGCCCTGCCCTTGCTTGGGCTTGACCAGCCAACCATCGGCAATATCGGGCGGCGCAAAAGCAACCTCAGGATGCGGGATAGCCAAAGCATCCAGCGCAGCAAAAAATGCCGGTTTATTGTGTAGCTGCAAAAAAACATCGGGCGCATTGCCCAGAATAATCAAGCGGCTGGCCAGATAACGCAGGCTTTCAGGATAATATTCAAAGCCGCTGCCATAAATAACCTGCTTCACCGCATAGCGCGCAACAAAATCATCGACAGCAGGCGCTAAATCAGACTCGGCCAAGGAGCTTATCCGGCGGAAATCCTCGGCAACATTTTGCGTGTCCACATCGGCAAACAGGTCGATGACCAATGGCTTTAGGCCAATATTTTTGGCCGCCTGCGCCAGCATTCGCCCGGAATTGGCGATTATCAGTATCGTTTCCATGTCAGCTAGCCGACAAAAACATCCCCGCCACTATTGCGCGCACTGGTGACGACAAAACTTAGCTGAGCAAACTGCGCAAATTCCACCCGCGCCTGAGCCGCTAACGATTCCGCCCGTTCTGCACTGGCTATGGCGCAAAATCCGGTCGGCCCCCATGAAGTTTGGCCGATAGCCACTGCGCCTTGCTGTTCAAACCAGCTCATCGCTTGTGCGACTTCGGGGCTGGTAAAAACGCCGCCCTGAGCCGAGGAAAAATGTTCGCCCACCGAGCGCTGCAATTCGCTTATCACCTCGCCGAATTTACTCAGGTCATTTTCCGCCACCGCCGGCAAACCCTGCATCAACAGCAAATAGCATAAGCGTTCGGCTTCCCGCCGAGGAAACGGCGGCAGCTCCTTAAACGCTTGTATTTCCTGTTGACCGTGCAAACCCTGACCGCGCTGATCAAACACCAAAATAAAGCGCCAATCCTCCGGCATGTCGATATGCGACAGCACCGGCGGCGTGATGGTTTTGTCGCCGCGACCGCCATCGACCACCAGACCGCCCTGTTCAAAAACGCCGATACCGATGCCGGAACGCAAGCCCCTGTCGGTCATCGCCGCGATTTCGCGCACGCTCAAGCCCAAGCCGTAAAATTCATTCAGCGCCGCGCCGATTGCCATCGACATTTGTGTACCCGAACCTAATCCCACATGCTCGGGAATGGCGGCTTCTATGCTGATATTGAGTTGGTCTGAAACAGATAAGGCCCGGCACAGCATTGCCACGCATTTTGCTGCCCGCTGTGCGGCAGGGCCGGTGATAGTGAGTTGTTCGGCACCCGACATTGACAAGCGCGTATTGATTTCATTGAGCGCAACGCCGATGCTGCCGAAATGCCGACCAAGTGACCCGCTTAAATCAATGAAGCCCATGTGCAAGCGGGCGGGGGCAATGACGGAGATTTTAGAATGCTGGACTATCAAGTTTTTTTTGCAGTATTGGTGCGACAAAAAAGTGTCCACGAAAGAAGCCTGTTGATTGCTTCTTTTCGTGGCTTTCGTGATTTTCGTGGACGCCTGATATTTCGTTAAATCGCCGCCTTAATCCGCTCCATGGCTTTTTGCAGATTGGCCATGCTGGTGGCTATCGAAATTCGGATATGCCCTTCCGTACCGAAGGCAGAGCCGGGCACTAACGCTACGCCCGCTTTTTCAATCAAATAATCCGAAAATTCCAAGTCGTTGTTGATGCCATCTAAACGAGCAATCAACTTTTCGACATTAGGGAACACGTAAAAAGTGCCGTCGGTTTCCAGACATTCAACGCCGTCGATGCTGTTCAATTCGGCAACGACATAATCATGGCGTTTTTTAAATTCAACACACATGTTATCGATAAAACTTTGATCGCCGGTTAACGCGGCTTCGGCGGCGTGTTGCGAAATCGAGGTTGGATTCGATGTGCTTTGCGACTGAATAGTGGTCATTGCCTCAATCAAATCGGCAGGACCTGCGGCATAACCGATACGCCAGCCGGTCATCGAATAGGCTTTGGAAACGCCGTTCATGACCACGGTGCGGTCATACAAGTCGGGATGCGCGTTTAAAATATTAACGAAGGTGCCTTGCTGCCACAGGATATGTTCATACATGTCATCGGTGGCAATGATGATGTTCGGAAAATCCTTCAGCACGTCGCCCAGCGCTTTCAGTTCTTCCAGATTATAAGCAACGCCGGATGGATTGGATGGGCTGTTAATGAAGATTAAACGGGTTTTGTCGGTAATCGCAGCGCGTAATTGTTCAGGCGAAATTTTAAAATTTTGCGCCTGCGTGGTTTCGATAATCACCGGCACGCCATCGGCCAATAACACCATGTCAGGATAAGAAACCCAAAATGGCGCGGGGATAATGACTTCATCGCCTGCATTCAACAGCGCCTGAGTCAAATTGAATGAACTTTGTTTGCCGCCGCAGGAAACCAGAACCTGGTTGAGCTGGTAATCAAGGCCGTTGTCGTTTTTGTATTTGGCGATAATGGCTTTTTTCAGGCTAACGATGCCGTCAACTGCGGTGTATTTGGTGAAACCGCTATCAATTGCCTTGACCGCCGCCGCCTTGATATGATCCGGGGTATCGAAATCCGGCTCGCCGGCGCCAAGGCCGATAATGTCTTTGCCCGCAGCCCGCATCTGCGCGGCTCTGGCGGTAATCGCCAAGGTCGGTGATGGTTTGACTGCCTGGACTCTGTTAGATAATTTAATGCTCATATTTCACCGTGTAAAATCAATATCAAAAATGAAGCGGATTATACATTAGGCCGTGCGGCTTAATGACATTCAACTATTAAAAATTTATTGGCGTTATCGCTATATGTCCATAAACAACATCGGTATGCCGTAAGTCAGGACAAAATAACCCAAGGCCAGGATAATGCTGGCGCTCATTCTGTACGAGAAAAACTGCCGAAAAATATAGCTGACTATCGCCAAATACCAAATCACCAATAATATGCCCAGACCGATTGAAATTTCTTCCCTAAGCTCCTCCTTGTTCATCACCATCATAAAATCCAGGGCCTCGGCAGCAATTGCCAGCGTCATAATAAAGTTTTCGCCAACAAAAATAGCCGTAAACAACTGGTTGAAATTCTGCCATTTTTTGATGACCAACAAAAACACGCTGATGGATGAAAAGGCCATGATAGTACGCAACAAAACTTCCAGCGTACCGTCGGCAGGATCGGAAATTAGGCCTTCGACGATAATCCCTGAAATAAGGTAAAACGCCACCACTTTCCACATAAACGATTTTGTCGGAACAAAATCGGCGGGGTTATTGCGGAACCAGCAGAGTGACAGGTATTTGATTAATAAGCTCATGGTGAATATCTGTGTGCTTGAAACAGGTGTAAAAGGCGGACTTATGATGTTTTTTGTCCACGAAAATCACGAAAGGCACGAAAAAAAAACAGTGAGAACAGGCTGTATTTCGTGAACAATTATGTCGGACTGTGTTCTATTTCCTTTTTTGCTGAGTAGTTACGACTATTCTTTGCCATTATAACGACCACGAAATTTTCGTGTTTTTCATGCTAAGCGTGGACAATTATTTGGGCTGTTTTTTTCAGGAAATCACATTACCACTGAGACTCGCCGGTTTCAGGGTCGTACATTTCGTGGACGATTTTATGGCGATTGGCGATTAATTCTTCAATGCTGGGCGAATTGCTCATGGCGCGGGAAATGGCCAGCTTCATTGCTTCATAGTTGGTGCGGTATAAATCCTTACGATCGAGATCGGGATTGGCGGCGCATTCGGGGGCAATCCACAACATGGCAATAATGCACAAATCATTGGCTTGAGCTGCAGGAATAACGCCGTCGATAACGCTGTCCAAAACCGCATCGGCAACAGCCGATTGTACCGGGCCGCCGAATAGATTGACGTAATCAGACGATTTAATGGTGACCTTGGGTACTATGATGGTGGCAGGCTTTACCTGCTGATTGCAGGCGCGAATCGCAAACATACGGGTATGGCCGGCGGTTTGTCCCATTAAATTGGCAAACGCATGACCAGCCGGGCCTTTTACGCTGCCGATCAATATTTCCGGCATCGCGTCGGTGCCTTGTCCGTCACTGGAAAATACCGTCGCTTCACCGGTTCTGAACCAAATTTCGTTTGACATTGCCTATCCCCAAAAGTAGTAAAAAGCGGGCATTCTATGACGGATGAAGCTTGCGGCGCAAGAATTAGCGGGAAGGCTTTGATGCAGAATTAGAAAGCAGCTACTCCGCCACCGGCATTAAATCAGGATAAAGCCGCTTCATCGGCTCACTGCGCGATTCGACAAGTTCCTTGTCCTGTTGCTCAATAAAAAATGCAGCAATATTTTGCGCATTCGCCGCCGTCATGCCGTCTTTTTGTCCGAGACATTGCAAAGCGGTTGACCAGGCATCGGCAATGGTCGGGTCGCTATGAAATACGGTGACAGAAACCAGATGATGCGTAATCGGCCTACCGGTGCGCGCATCCAGTGTGTGGCTGTAGCGCTGGCCGTTCGCATCGAAATAATGCCGATAAGAGCCGGATGTCATTACCGCCGTCGGTGCATCCTTAGGCATTATCAGAATTTTGTGCAGCGTTCGCTCTTCCGGCAACGGTCTTTCCAAGGCAACACGCCAAGGCTCAATTCCCGGCTTATGACCGTTTGTTTTTAGTTCGCCGCCAATTTCAACCAGATAATGGCTGACGCCTTGTTGCGCCAATACCGCGCTAATCCGCTCCACGCTGTAGCCTTGGCTGATCGACGATAAATCGAGTTTCAGGTCGGCCTGTTTTTTACGCAAATGACTGTCATCGACAATTTCCACTTTGTCCATGCCGACTTGTTTAAGCGCGTCGGCAATGCTTACCGCATCAGGAACGGTCGGGGTTTCACCGCTAAAACCCCATAAATCGAACAAGGGTTTGATGGTCAAATCATAGCAAGCGTGACTGGCCTGATAAACGCTTTGCGCGGTTTTGACCAAATAAACGATTTCGCTGCCGACGTCCTGGCTTTCAGTATGCTCTGTGTTATTGAAAATTTCTATAATCGAATCAGGCCGGTAATTGGACAATTGCTGGTCTATGCTGGCAAATTCGGCTTCAACACCGGCTTTAATCGCGTCATCGTCGAGCGGCGATTCCGACCAGTAGCTGATATGGTAAGTGGTGCCTTGAGCCGCGCCTTCAAGCTTTTGAATGGCGGGTTCCGAGCAGCCGGTTAATATTAAGAAAGTACAGACAGTGAGGCGCAGGATATTTTGGAATGTCGGTGATTTTTTTGTCATTACATTGTTAAAAGTAAATTTCATAAAGCGGGCAGTTTAATAACTGCAGCCTCAAAAGACAAATGGCGGCACCATTGCCACGTTGTAACTGTTCAGCCCTATGCTAATCATTATTAAATAGAACACGGATAACACTGATGAAACGGGTAATCACTGATTAAAAGAACGGGGATATTTTACATATACCCGTGTAAATCCGTCTTATCTGTGTCGTCCGTGTTCTATTTTTTTCGCTGAGTAGTTACGCCACATTTTGAAAAAATTCGCAGCCTAAACTACGAAAACCATCAGCATTCAGCTAAAATGAGCCATTTTTTTTGCAGGTAACATGATGGCTAACGATATTCGTGTTGAAAGATGGAGCGGTGCCGCTCTGGAGCAATTTATCCCAGAATTGGCGAGGCTTAGGATTGAAGTGTTCCGCGATTTTCCGTATTTGTACGACGGCGATATTAATTACGAAAAAAAATATTTGCAGACCTACATTGATTGCCCGGAAAGCGTGATCGTGATTGCTTTCGATGGCGACAAAGTGGTCGGCGCATCGACCGCAATCCCGATGAAATATGAAACCGATGAACTGAAACAGCCGTTTCTGGATAATGGCTATAACCTTGATGAAGTGTTTTATTGCAGCGAATCGGTGCTGGATAAAAATTATCGCGGCTTAGGCATAGGCGTGCGTTTTTTTGAACAACGGGAAGCTCATGCCGAAGATTTAGGCGGTTTCAAGCATATTTGTTTTTGCTGTGTAGAGCGCCCTGCTGACCATCCGAGAAGACCGGCCGATTATGTGCCGCTGGATAAATTCTGGAACAAACGCGGCTACGTCAAGCATCCCGAACTGCATACAAGCTATATCTGGAAAGATCTGGACGATGCCGACGAAACCCCTAAACCGATGACTTTTTGGCTGAAACAATAGAGGCTTTCCATTACCCACAAACAGCAAATCCATCAAACACATCAACTGCATTTTATTCACCACGAAGGATACGGAGACCACGAAGTTTCATTCTTCGTGCTCTTTGTGTTCTTCGTGGTGATACTTTTATCTTTTACTAATAATAAGTTACAAAACATGAACGTTAAAATTGCAAGCGCCCAGTACGACATCAGTTTTTTGGAAAATTGGCCGCAGTATCAAGACAAAGTGGAGCGCTGGGTTAGTGAGGCGGCAGAGCTGGATGCCCAAATTCTTCTGTTTCCTGAATATAACAGCATGGAACTGGCATCCTTATTTAGCAAGGATATTTATTCCTCGTTAAACAAGCAGTTAGCCGCAATGCAGTCATTACATAATGACTATTTAAATTTATACCAGCGTTTGGCAAAACAATACCGCTGCATCATACAATCCGGCACTTTTCCGGTAAAAACCGATACCGGCGCTTACCGCAACCGCGCTTATTTGTTTATGCCAAATGGCGAAGTTGATTTTCAAGATAAACTGATGATGACCCGCTTTGAAAATGAGCAATGGTTGATTCAACACGGCGAGGATCTGAAATGCTTCGATACCGAATTTGGCAGAATCGCCATTAACATTTGCTATGACAGTGAATTTCCGTTGCTGGCGCGGAAACAGGTTGAAGCCGGCGCTAATCTGATTTTGGTGCCCAGTTGCACCGATACTCTGGCCGGTTATCACCGCGTCAAAATCGGTTGTCAGGCCAGGGCGTTGGAAAATCAGTGTTATGTGGTGCAATCGGCCTTGGTCGGCGAAGCGCCGTGGTCTGAAGCAGTCGATGTCAATATCGGCGCGGCGGCTATTTATACGCCGGTAGATCGCGGATTTCCCGATAATGGTATTTTAAACGTAGGCCAACTTAATGCCGTGCAATGGGTTTTTGCCGACATAGAACTCAGTGCCTGCGCCACCGTTCGTAAACACGGCCAGGTTTTCAATTACCGCGACTGGCCGTTGCAATATCTGCCCGGTTATGTCGAACGCTCTCAAATTAACCGGGCGATTGATTGATGGCGTCCGCGACAAAAGTGTACAGAGTCCGGCTGTCATAAATCTTTTTCCATATCGCTGCCAATGGCAGCGATGGCGGGGCCTGCGAGTAAAGTGCAAGCGTACACAGCGCCATTAATACTGAAGCCGTTAGGCTGTTATAACTGCATAATTTAAGCGCGGTGCCAAACGATTTTTTTATTCTCGAATTGGATAAATCAACGCTATAGAGTTCATCTAACAGCAAATGGGCGATAAATCCTATCGCAATAAAAATGCCGTTTAACCAGGCATTAATGGCCTTCCAATGCAGAAAATGATAGCTAACACAGGCCATGAATAAGCCAAAAAACAGCGCGGCTAACAGGGAATGAAAAACGCCGCGATGCAGGGTAAATTTATTAAATAAGCCAAACAGACCATAACGAACCAGTAAATAAGTGCCCGCAGCAATCATCAATAACAGGTAGGGCTCGTAGCGGCCTTTAAAAACAGACAACACCACAAATAGAGTGGTGAAGGCTAGCAGGTTGAATAATAATTTTACCGGCCTTGAATTGCTCGCATCAATATCAGGCAGCAATCCGCCTAAGATGCTGAGAAAAACAAACCAGGGTATATCGGTGTTAGTAATCAACTTGGCGTTAACCGCAACTACAGCTGCTCCAACGCCAACCGCTGCGGCGATGGACAAGTGAGTTTTAAAATTGGCCATGTAAAACAATCATCCTATAAATTCAAAAGGTGCGGATTATGACAGCATCTGTCGGTCATTGGGCGAATGCTTAGTGTGTTTTCCGGCTCGCCTGCCCTCACCATTCATATTCAAAAAGTGGCAATTATGAGATCATGCCATCACTTTTTACTGACTACTTTTATTTATGAAAACTGCGTCATTTGTCGTATTGATTGTTTTATTGAATGTTTTAGTGGGTTGGCTCACTAACCTGCCTCAAGATGTAGGCTCGGATGTACCGTCTGGAAAGCTCAACAGCTTATCTTTCGCACCGTTTCGGGAAGGCCAAGGGCCTATGGATGAAATATTCCCCAGCCCTGAACAAATTGACGCCGATTTGCGCTTAATGGGTGAAAAAACCCATTCTATCCGCACATACGCCAGCGCGGAAGGCAGTATGCCGGTGATTCCCGAATTGGCAAAAAAATACGGCCTAAAAATGATTCAAGGCGCTTGGCTAGGTACTATCGAAGCGGACAATAAAGCCGAAATTGCGGAAGTCATCCGTTCCGCCAATGCCCATCCCGATGTGGTCAAACGGGTTATTGTCGGCAACGAGGTGCTGCTGCGCGGCGATTTGGAGCCTGAGCAACTGGTTGAATACATACGCGAAGTCAAACGCTCGGTTAAACAGCCGGTGTCTTACGCCGATGTTTGGTCGATGTATATGAAATACCCCGACTTAATCAAAGAAGTGGATTTTGTCACTATCCATATTTTGCCCTACTGGGAAGACGAGCCTATTACTGTAGAACAAGCGCCGGGGCATATTGAGCGCATTTTCAAGCAGGTTCAGCAAGAAATTAACGCCATTGCCCCCGGCAAAGCCATATTAATCGGCGAATCGGGCTGGCCGGGCGAAGGCCGTCAACGTGGCTGGGCGGTGCCTAGCGTGGTTAACGAAGCAAAATTTATCCGCGAACTGATTAAGGTTGCCAACAAAAACGGCTTTGATGTCAACATCGTCGAAGCTTTTAACCAGTCGTGGAAAAGCGAGTTTGAAGGCGTGGTCGGAGCAAACTGGGGACTTTATTCGGTCGACCGTAAAGAGGTGTTTCCATTGACCGGACGGGTCTACGAAAACCCGGCTTGGCTGGCTGAAGTTATCGCGTCAACGCTGCTGTTTCTGTGTGTTGCAGTCTTTTTCTGGCGGCCCTTGCAGGCCTTGTCGCCGCTACGCATTGCGCTATTTTTAGCATTCTCCCAACTGCTTGGCGTATTACTGGTCAACATGGCCGAACATCTTTGGTATACCAGCTATAGCGATTGGCAACGTGCGCAGACGGCACTGACGGTAGGCTTAAATGCCGTATTAGGTGGTTTGATCTTGCAGCGCGGCTATGGCTTGTTAGCCAACCAACCGACCACCATTAAACTGGGTGCGTGGCTATACACACTCTATCTGGTGTTTGCCGGATTTGCTGTTTACCAAACCGTCGGCCTAGCGCTACACGGGCGTTATATCAGCTTTCCTACCGTAGCCGTTTACATCCCGGTTGCCGGTATTGTGTGGCTATCGCTGATTGCTTCTATCAATCAACGTTCCTGGTTATTACAAAACAGCGAGCTTAACCGCTTGGTTGGCCATCTGAACACAAAATCCTATCAGGACAAATGGATGGCTTACGCGCTATTGATGGCAGGTTTGGCGCTGCTTGTGTTGGAATCTTACGCCTTCATGGACAGCCGGGACTTTATCCTGGCTTATCCTGAACTGGGGAAGCGCATTGGCACGGCCTTTATTTTTTCGGTTACTAATGGTCAACTGATGGCCTGGATGTTGTGTTTGCTTGTTCTCGCCTTATCGCTGCTGGTTGGCCGCAATAAAAAAACCGGGTAACTGCTCAGCGACGGCTAAAAAAATAATTAAATGGAAAGCGGCAATTTGCCGCTTTCCATTTTTTTTGTCCGCTACCTAGCGCTTCAAGTTAATAACAATGCCCGCGCCATCTACCGATTTTTGTTTATCGGCTTCCGGCTCTTGCGACATTAACATTTGTCCATCGAGGGACAACGCCGTTGATTTGTCTTTTTTAGCAGAAAATATGCTGGAGGATTCCTGTTGAGCGTGTTTGTTATGCTCAGATTTTTCAGGCAATTTAAAGGGAATGGAAAGATCCAGTGATTTTTGAGGTTGAGCTTTTTCATCATCACTGCTCTTAATGCTTGATACCGAGCGTTTAGTTTTCTTTTCTTTCTGTGTTGATTTAACGGTTATGGATTGCTCTTCTTTTACCGTGACTGTTTCCGCTAATGGGGCATTATCAAACCCGGTTAGAAAAACCAATGAAGCCGTCACAATAATCCGTAAAAACAGGCGGCCCTTGTTTATCTTCATCTGTTGCCTCTCTTTGCCTATAAAACAATTCCAGTATCCATAATTCACGGAGCCTTTACTGCTGTTCATTTTAGACCAACACAGCAAAATTGGAATGGTTCAACAGGGCTGATGAATTATTTCCCCAAACGCCGTTCCGTTGCCAGCACCAATTGCGTGGTTTTCAACACGCTATCGGGATTTAAACTCATCGAATCAATGCCGATTTCAACCAGAAATTCCGCCATTTCAGGATAATCCGACGGTGCCTGACCGCACAGTCCGCAATGTTTGCCGTTACGCCGTGCGCCCGCTACAGCCAAACGAATCATTTCCTTAACGCCGGGGTCGCGTTCGTCAAAGTCCTCGGCAAGAATCGCGGAATCGCGGTCCACGCCTAAGGTCAACTGTGTCAAGTCATTGGAGCCGATAGAAAAGCCGTCAAAATGTTCGGAAAAGGCGTCGATTTGAATGACGTTATTGGGAATTTCGCACATCACATAAATTTCCAGGCCCTGCTCGCCGCGTTTTAAACCCAGCTGCGCCATGCTGTCGAGCACACGCCTAGCTTCCTCGACGCGGCGACAAAATGGAATCATCAAAATCACGTTGCTTAAACCCATGTCTTCGCGCACCCGTTTCATTGCCCGGCATTCCAGCGCAAAACCTTCTGCGTAAGCGGGATGGATGTAGCGCGACGCGCCGCGAAAACCTATCATCGGGTTGGCTTCATCAAACTCAAACCAACTGCCGCCCAGCAAAGTGGCGTATTCGTTGGTCTTGAAATCGGACATACGCACTACCACCGGTTTCGGATAAAATGCGGCGGCGATAGTGCCGACGCCTTCCGACAGTTTTTCGATAAAGTAATCTTCGGGGTTTGCGTAATGGCGCGTTAATTGATTGAGTTGCTCACGTTCAGCGGCATCTTGTACTTTCTCGGGGTGTATCAGCGCCATTGGATGCGCTTTGATGTATTCGGTGATGATAAATTCCATCCGCGCCAAACCCACACCGGCATTGGGCAGGAAGCTGGTTTTAAACGCCAGTTCGGGGTTGCCGATATTGAGCATGATGTGGGTTTTAGGCTGCTGCAAACCAGACAAGTCGGTGCTTTGAATGTCGAAATCGAGCAGGCCGGCATAGACTTTACCGACATCGCCCTCGGCGCAGGACACAGTGACCGGGCTGTCATGCTGAATCAACGTGGTGGCATTGTCGCAACCGACTACGGCAGGAACGCCTAGTTCACGCGATATTATGGCGGCGTGACATGTGCGGCCACCACGATTAGTGACAATTGCCGAGGCGATTTTCATCACCGGTTCCCAGTCCGGCGTGGTCATGTCGGCCACCAGAATATCGCCCGCTTTAAAGCTGCTCAATTGTTCCAGTTTGTCGATAATCCGCGCATTGCCGCCAGCAATTTTGCTGCCGACTGCATGGCCGATTACTATCGGCGCGGCTGACTGTTTAAGGCTGTATTGCTCCAACACCATGCCGCGCAACTGCGAAACTACGGTTTCCGGGCGCGCCTGCACGATATACAAAGTGCCGTCGAGGCCGTCTTTCGCCCATTCTATATCCATCGGCCTGGCCTGCCCGGCCTTGGCGCTGTAATGTTTTTCTATTTTAATCGCGTAATCGGCCAAGGTCAGCACATCGGCATCGTTCAGGCAATAGCGGTTGCGCTCTTCGAGCGATGTGACAATATTATGCGTCGGCTCGCGGGTGCGCCCGTCGCTGTAGACCATTTTGATTTTCTTCGCGCCCAGTGTGCGCCTTAATACCGCCCGATGGCCTTGTTCAAACGTGGGTTTATGCACATAAAATTCATCGGGATCAACCGCGCCCTGCACCACATTTTCGCCCAAGCCGTAAGCGCCGGTAATGAACACCACATCAGTAAAACCCGATTCGGTGTCGAGCGAAAACATCACGCCGCTGGCATCCAAATCCGAGCGCACCATCTTCATGATGCCGATGGATAAGGCCAGCTTGAAATGGTCGAAGCCCTGATCGATTCGGTAATGTATCGCGCGGTCGGTGAATAGGCTGGCAAAACAGCGTTTGCAGGACTCCAACAGAGCCTGGTCGCCGCGTATGTTCAAATAAGTATCTTGTTGTCCGGCAAAACTGGCGGTCGGCAAATCTTCAGCGGTGGCGGAGCTTCGCACGGCCACGCTTAAATCATCGCCGTACTGTTGTTTTAGCTGATTGAAGGCGGTGATGATTTGCTGTTCAAGGTCTTTGGGGAAAGGTGCGGCGTAAATAATTTCCCGCGCTTTACGCGCACGGTTGGCAAGGTCGGTCACATCGTTTGGGTTCAAATCGTCCAGTGCCTGATGCAGCGCTTGCCAACCGTTTGCCTGATCCAGCACATAACGGTAAGCTTCGGCGGTCACGGCAAAACCGTTGGGAATCTGTATGCCTTGCGGCGTTAATTCCCGGTACATTTCGCCTAAGGAGGCATTTTTGCCGCCGACCAAAGGCACGTCTTCAATCGTTAATTCATTAAACCAACGGATATAGTTTGCTTGCTCGGACATTGTAACTCCTTAAAATAAATTTATTAACTTAGGCGTAATTTCTCATCTGAAGTTTCCTAAAAAATCATCAAGCCACCATGCGAAGCAATACGGCTACCAGCGAATTTTTCGTGGGTTTGCCAGGTTTGGGGCAAACCCTATCAAAATCCTCATTGAGTCCAGCTTCAGCGATAAGCCGTCGAACA
>JAUYMY010000018.1 GCA_030699385.1 Methylobacter sp. | reverse complement strand
AAGCCGACCATTATAACCTAGCCAACCAACTTGTCAACATCATTGTTAACTTTTTTCTTCTTACCAACCTCCTGTTAACGACCGAAGCCCTGAACAGCTGGCTATTATACAATTTATCAGAAATGCGTCAAGCGGTTATTTGTTCAACCAATCTAAATAATTGCTGACGCCCTGGTTAACCGTCAAAAATTCCTTCATATAGCCCGCCTGCCTTAACCCGGAAATATCAGCTTGGGTATAGCTCTGATAGGAACCTTTTAGATGCTCAGGAAACGGGATGTACTCGATACTTCCTTTTTTATGCCAATCGAGCACGGTCTGCGCGACTGAGTTAAATGTTTCTGCCCTCCCTGTCCCTACATTATAAATACCACGTTGGTCGGGATGATCCAAAAACCACAAATTGACATCAACCACATCGTCAACATGAACAAAATCGCGCTTTTGCTCGCCATCAGCGATGCCATCACAGCCGGCAAACAGCTTCGCTTTTTTATGCTCAATCACTTGTCGATTAAAATGGAAGGCCGTGCTGCTCATGGCTTCTTTATGCTGCTCTCTAGGCCCATAAACATTAAAGTAGCGAAAGCCGACAATCGGACTTCTGGTTTTAGCCAGTAAAGGCCGCACATATTGATCGAATTGGAATTTCGAATAGGCGTACATATTAATAGGGTGCTCGCAGCTTCGCTCAACCCGAAAACCGTGTTTACCATCGCCGTACACCGAAGCCGAGGACGCATACATAAAGGCAACATTTCTTGCGACACACCAATGCAACAATCGCTTGGAATAATCATAATTATTCGCCATCACAAAGCGTCCATCCCATTCCGTGGTTGCCGAACAAGCGCCTTGATGGAACACGGCCCGCACCCCATCAAAAAAATGAGCCAACCCAATTTTTTCGATGAACGCCTCCTTGTCCATATAATCGGCAATATCAAGATCGGCGATATTGTGCATTTTTCGCCCATTAGTCAGATGATCGACCAGCAATATATCGCGCTCACCGCGCTGGTTCAATGCCCGAATAATATTACTGCCGATAAAACCGGCACCACCTGTCACCACAATCATTCCAACCCCCTCGCTTTTTTAATCATCGCCGTTGTCGACTGGCCGTCAACAAACTGCAAAATTTTGACTTCACCGCCCGCTTTAATCACACAATCGCCCCCGGCAACTTGCCCGGAACTGTAATCGCCGCCTTTGACAATAACATCCGGCAGCAATCGGCAATACAACCGTTCCGGCGTTTCTTCTGCAAATGAAACCACCCAATCGACACACGCCAAAGCGGCCAAAACCGTCATCCGCTCCTGCAAGCCATTAATGGGCCTTGTCTCACCTTTCAACTGCCTGACCGACGCATCGGAATTGACTGCAACCACCAAGCGATCGCCAAGCGCCTTGGCCTGCTGCAAATAAGTCACATGCCCGGCATGCAACAAATCGAAACAACCGTTAGTCATAATAATACGTTCGCCATGCGCTTTGGCGCCAGCCATGATGCGCGCCAATTCATCTTCAGAGACGATGCCGTATTGCGAATCCCTATCGCCGTGCATGGCCCGCGTTAGTTCCTGCATGGATACCGTGGATGTGCCCAATTTTCCGACCACAATGCCGCCCGCCAAATTAGCCAAGTACATCGCCTCATGCAGCGCCATATCCAGCGCCACGCCAAGCGCCATCACTGCAATCACGGTATCGCCGGCGCCGGTCACATCAAACACATCTTTAGCCTGAGCCGGCAATGAATGCGTTTCCGCATCTTGTATTAAGGTCATCCCCGCTTCGCCGCGCGTCAACAACAGCGTCGGGATTTGATATTGGGTTAACAGCGCTCGGCCTTTTTCAAGCAAATCATCCTCATGTTCAGTAATACCCACGACAGCCTGCAACTCGGACAGATTCGGCGTTATCAGGTCGGCACCGGCATAGCGCTGATAATCGACGCCTTTGGGATCCACCAACACCTTGGTTCCGGCTTGCTTGGCCGCACCAATATAAGCGGCAACATCGGCCAGCGTGCCTTTACCATAATCTGAAAACACCACGGTGTCATGTGCCGACAAATGCTTAAGCAATTTTGCCGACAAGGCATCGCCATCAAACTTCAACGCTGTCTCTTCAAAATCGAGCCGAATCAGCTGCTGATGTTGCGCCATCACCCGTAATTTACAAATACTGCGAATGTCGGCGGCAACGACAAAATCGCAAACCACGCCTTCGGCTTCTAATAACTGCTTTAACGTTTCACCCTCGGCATCCGCGCCAACCACGCCCAGCAAAGTCACTTGCCCGCCTAATTTGGCAATATTGAGCGCGACATTACCGGCGCCGCCAACGCGATCTTCAATGGTTTTGACTTTGACCACCGGCACCGGCGCTTCCGGCGAAATACGCGCCGCTTGTCCAGACCAATACCTATCCAGCATCACATCGCCGATAACAATAATACGAGCCTGTTTAAACTCAGGTGCAGCCGCCAACATTATTGCGCCCCTTCTATCGCGCCACACCACCAATGGCCAATCAAAATATGCGCCTCCTGAATTCTTGCGGTCACCTCTGACGGAACAATCACCGGATGCGTCACCTGCCCAACGAGTTCGCCGCCATCACCACCGGTTAAACCAATAACCGCCATACCTTTCAACCTTGCCGCCGCTGCCGCGTTTAATATATTTTTGCTACGCCCTGATGTGGAAATCGCAATCAAGCAATCCTTTTTATGGCCAATCGCCTCAACCTGCCGGGAATAAACCGTGTCAAAGCCAAAATCATTGGCGTGTGCGGTTAAAATCGAAGTGTCCGTCGTCAAGGCAATAGCCGCCAGCGCCTGCCGCTGCTTTTGGTATTGCACCACCAATTCAGCGGCAATATGTTGGCAATCCGCCGCGCTGCCGCCATTGCCGCACAACAGTATTTTTCCGCCCTGCTTTAAGGTAAGTATCAACACGCGTGCGGCCGCTTCAATCGCGCCGGAACAATCCGCCAACCGCGCCATCATGGCGTTATGCTCATCCAGCTCGGCAATAAATGTCTTCAAAATAATATCCTCTAAGCAATAAGCGGATTGGCTGATGCAACGCCGACGGCACCGTGATCAGCATGATCTTTAAACTGCATCGAATGCAAGCGCGCATAAGCGCCCTTTTTTGCGATCAACTCCCAGTGCGAACCCCTTTCTACAATGCGCCCATGATCCATCACCAAAATCACATCCGCATTTTCAATGGTCGATAAGCGATGCGCAATCACCAGTGTCGTCCGGTTGCTCATAACTTTTTGCAACGCCGCTTGAATATAGCGTTCCGATTCGGTATCCAGCGCCGAAGTCGCCTCATCCAATATCAATATCGGTGCATCTTTCAGCAATGCCCGCGCCAAAGCCAGCCGCTGCCGCTGTCCGCCGGACAACTTGACGCCATTCTCGCCTATTTCCGTATCCAGTCCGTACTCCAGCTTGGCGACAAATTCCATCGCATAAGCATCGGTTGCAGCCTGGGCAATTTGACTTCGGCTTGCGGTCGCCAGCGCCCCGTAGGCAATATTATTAGCAATGGTATCGTTAAATAAGGTCACCTGCTGATTGACCAGCGCCAATTGTTTGCGCAAATTCGCCAGCTTGTAGCTATTAATTTCCACACCGTCGAGCAATATTTCGCCGCTTTCATGCGGATAAAAACGCGACACCAAATTAGCCAATGTACTTTTGCCGCCGCCGGAAGCGCCGACCAATGCAATAGTCTGCCCCGGCTCGGCCTTGAAATTAATGTCAACCAGCGCCGGTTCATTAGCGCCCACATATTGAAAGGTCAGATTTTTAAATTCCAGCGCGCCCTGGCATCTTTCGGCCTGATAACTGCCGTCATCTATCTCGCCCGGCTCGTCCAGAATTTCAAATAACGATTCCGCCGCCGCAATGCCTTTTTGAATATCGCTATTGGCATCACTCAACTGCCTGATCGGTTTCGGCAATAAAAATGCCGCCGTCAGATAGCCGACAAACTCGCCGACACTGGCTTGCTTCATAAAATACAGCGCCATATACATCAAGAACGACAAAGCAACCGCGATAATAAACTGCATAATCGGATTATGTACCGCCATCGTCGTCGCCAGCTTTAACGACTGCCGCCGATTATACAAACTGCTGTCCAAAAAACGCTGCCGCTCATAATCTTCGCCGCCATAACTGCGCACCACCCGATGTCCGCCGACCAATTCGGAGGTGATGTGCGTCATGTCGCCGATCGATTCTTGTATTTTTTTACTGATACGGCGCAGGCGCTTGCTGACATAACTGACCAACAGCACAATAATCGGGGCAATACCGACAAAAACCAGCGACAACATCCAGTTGGAATAGAACAGATAAATTAACAAGCCTATTGCAGTAAAACCTTCGCGGACAATGGTGCGCACCGCATCGGTGGTCGCCTGCGTGACTTGGCCGACATTATTGGTAATCCTCGAAATCATGTAGCCGCTGTTATTGGCATCGAAATATGCCGTTGGCAGTCGCGTGTAGTGATCGAAAATCTCGCAGCGCAAACTATGCACCACATTAGTCGACACTTTCGCCAAAAAATAATTGCCGATATAAGCGCCAATGCCGTGAATGACAATTAAGCCGCTAAACAACAGCGGCAAATACTGCATGCCTTCACGGGTCTCGGTTTGCAGCGTATCGATAATATGCTTAATCAATGCCGCAAATAAGGTCTGCGTGCCCGAATACATCAAAAAACCGACAATACTGATGGCAAACAACCAGACATGCGGCTTCACATAGGTCAACAATCGCTTGTATATTTGCGTGCTTTTATTCGATTTTTTAGTCATATTTTTGAAAATTTTATTAACGGATGCTGCTATTCAGCTAACGCCTAAATACTGGGAAACGCCTTGCGTTGCAACGATAAAATCGCGCTGCGCCAGACGCTCCATCAAGCGTTGATAATTAAGGTCTTGCTTGCTTTTATCATAATGCCGATGCCATAAATGCAGCACGGGCGCCGCAAACCGCCCTTCCTTGCGCTTAATGCCGGCGTGAATCAAACGAATCACCAGATCGGAATCTTCATAACCCCAGCCTTCAAAAAGCTCATCAAAACCATTAACCTGCAAAAAATCACTGCGCCATAGCGCTAAATTACAGGTCATCGCCTTTTGCCATTTGCGCGACTGCAATTTTCTTATCCGGCCTAAAGGCAGCCGAACAAAAGGCAAAATCCGGTTAATCTTTTTTTGTAAGCGTAGCGCAATAAAATAACTGAGCGTTTTTTGCTGTAAAGCAATCTGCTGCTCGATAACGTCCTGGGTAAATGCGGCATTTAACAGCACCCTATTGCCCGGCACAAAATAGCCGACTTCCGCTAAGCGTCGATGCCGGGCGATAAAATCAGTGCGGCAAACACAATCGCCATCGATAAACAGCAAATAATCACCCCGACTCGCGGCAACCGCCTTATTGCGAATAGTTCCCGCCCTAAAGCCCTGATCTTCATGATGAAGATAGCGGATAGGCAAGGGACTAGCGGCGCAATAAGCCTCAACTAAGGCTTGATTGGCCGCACTAGAACCGTCATCGGCAATAATAATTTCAAACGCGGTATCACACTGGGCAAACAAACTATCCAAGCAGCGCTCTAATGCCGCCGGCCAGTTATAGGTCGTTACAATCACAGAAATTAACATCATTACCGATCCGGCTGCCGGTTTTGCAGTTCCATCAATTTCAGATATTTATAATAAGCGCCTTCAGCATTGGAAATAGACAACATCAAACCTTGCCGCCCATCCAAAATAGCGGCTTTAAGGCAATAAGTACGCAAAAATGTCCACAGCGCCTTTAAAATGGCTTTGCTCAACGACGAGCGGACGCCGCGTTGATAAAGCATGTCCGCGCCCAAGCTTGAATAGGCGTTCACTTTATGCAAAACCTCATCCAAATTAACGAAAGCATCATGTAAAAAAGGAGTTGTTAGCCGTCCAATTTGCCCCTGAACCACAATGCGCTCATGTACCACGGAATCAGTAAACTGCCCGCAATCACGACGAAATAACCTAAGCACATAATCCGGCCACCAACCGCCATGGCGCATTTGCCTGCCGCAATAGCTGGAAAGACGCGGGATTTCATAGCCCTGACATTCAGATTGTTGCAGCGCCTGTTCAATTTCCAATCTTAATTCCGGCGTGACCACTTCGTCAGCATCAATCGATAAAACCCAATCGCCGCCGGCTTTATCTAACGCACGTTGTTTTTGAATACCGAAACCCGGCCAATCGGTTTGATATACTTTATCGGTGAATTGCCTGCAAATTGCCACGGTGTCATCATGACTGCCAGAATCCAGCACAATAATTTCATCCGCCCACGACACCGATTCCATGCACCTCGCTATATGAGATGCTTCATTTTTAGTAATGATGATTATGCTGAGCATGATTTATTCACTGAACCAAGGGAGGAAAAACACAGGGCTATCATACCAGCAAACCAATGGCCTTCAGTTTGATCAAAAAAGGGCGTATTAAATAAACTGGTAATAAGTAATGTCATCAGCAAGCCTTGAGCAAGCCATTTTTCATTATCGGGTAACAGCCGTGCATAATAAAACTGACTTGCGAGAAAGCCCAAGTACACCAGTAAACCTAATAAGCCTAACTGAACACCGACCATGAAAAACTCGTTATGCGGGTTTTGTGTTATAAACTGTTCGCCCATTGCAATACGCTGATATTCTTTATTAAATGCACCCGTGCCATGCCCCAGCAAAGGCTTTTCAGCCATTAGCTTTAATGAATACTTCCAAAAAGTGTAACGCTGCCCCATAGATGATTCGGTTTGTTCTGGGACGGGTTGCAAATAGGCTTGTGTATTATCAAAACCCTCAGCGATACGCTTAGCTTTATCGGAAAAATCAATGAATGCAGTTAATAAGACGGCGACGGCCACCACAGTAAGCAGGCATTGCTTAATCGTCAACCGTTGCACCGCGAATAACAAGATTAACCCAATAATAATCAATTGTCCGGTACGGCCTTCGACAATAAAAAAAAGATTATATAAACACAACAGCCATGCCATTAAATACAGTTTTGCATAACGCTTATCGTCATATATCTTGTGCATACAAAAAAAGGCAAAGAAAGCGATTAAAATACTGTGGGTAATTCGGCTCTTAAAGCAAGGATCACCCTGCTTATTTAACTCAAGCAGGCCAAAATCCATTAAATAAGATATTAACAATGTAGCAACGGAAGCTACAATAAACGCATTCCAAGACCAATAGCGATAACGCCCTATCATCAGAAATGAAATCAAAACGGGGATAAAAAATAACTTCCGGTATTTAATAATCATAGTAAAGGCCTCGCTACCTTCGGCATTACCATAACTCATACCCGCAATAAAACAGCCATATAATAGTAATGACCACAATGCCACCGGATAATTTTTTAACAATTTTGGCAAACTAATAAACTGACCGGAAAGCAGCCATAATAAGCCTAAGACCATCGATAAAATAGTCGACAAACTAGTAGACAAATAAATGCTCACGATAAACAGTGCTGTAAAAATACCGCCCGTTTTATTCGCCATTTCGTGTATTTTTCCGAGCGCTTTAGCCATTATCATTTATATTTTTTTACAACAAAATTTGCTTGTGTAATTTGTAACTACTCAGGGATTGTTAAAAATGACTAAATAGAACACGGCTGCCAAAAGTAGGCGACACGGATTAAACGGATAATCACTGATTAAAAGCACAGCACAGTCAAAAAAAATCTGTCCCATCCGTGCTATCCGTGTTCTATTTCTATTTTCGCTGAATAGTTACTGTAATCCATTTTTATCACAGACAGCCTTCAATCATTAGCTCTTTACTCAGCTCAAACCAGCCTTAAAAATTTCGCGATATATTATCTCATATTGTTGCGCCACCTCGCGCCAACTGCGTTTAAATTGTGGCACGGCTTCATTACGGTTTAATTGCTGTTCAAGCGCATCAACCCACGTTTCCAGAGATGCGGATAGCGCCAATACTGCCCCTGAATCCGCTGTCAGATGCATTGCAGCACCGCACACATCGGAAATAAGCACCGGCACTTTAGCGGCCATCGCCTCGCTGATGACCATGCCATAAGGTTCTGCTTTAGCCGGGTGCAGCAATACATCAAACTCAGCGTAATGCGCCTGTCCGCACCAGCCCATTAATTGATAGCCGCCTTGCCACTCAGCAAACAAATGCTGTATATCGGCAGCAGCAGGGCCGATGACATAAAACTGTAAATGAGGTCGAGTGCGGCGTAATGCCGCAATAATTTCAACAGCCCAAGGCAAGCCTTTGCGTTGCCATTCTTTGCCGACGAAACCGACAACACCACCGTCAGCAGGAACAGCACGAAATTCACGACAGACGCTTGCCGACACGCCTGGCACAATTGGCACGGCCAACTTATGCGCCAGCTCAGGATAATAATACGCCAAACGTTGTTTGATAAACTCAGAATTCGGCACCACATAACGCGATACAGACAACTCGCGGCGCTCCAAAAATAACTGCATGGCAACACGCAACGACAGCAGCCGCCACCAAGGTTTATCAAAAACTGTGGCAAAAGGCGGGCCGTGAAAGGTAGTGACATGATGGCAACCTAGTCGTTCATGGCTATGGATTAAGCTGTTGGGATGGGGGTTATGCTCCAGCCACCGGGCAACGCGCCCGCTAAAGCGCAATAATGACAACCAGCGTGGGCGCGGTGCAATTTCACCAAGTTCATGCACCGTTATTCCTTGCGGCGGTTCGACATGGCAACGCTCGCAAATCACACTGACTCGATAGCCGAGCCGCTGAAGCTCATGCGTCAATTCCCACACATAACGCTCCATCCCGCCTACCGGGCCATAACGGCGCACCACCTGTATCACATCAAATGAGGATGAGGTAAACACCGGCGTTGCCGTAGTTTGCAAGTTAATGTATTCAGGCAAAATAACTTCCTTTAATTAAAAAACATGGGCAATGGCCTAAGTTATTTCATATTCAGCACGAAGACCACGAAGTTTCATTCTTCGTGCTGATATATTTTTGCCTGTGATTAATGAGAAGTTACCGAGCTTATTTAAAACGGTTTGTAGCTAGACACATCTTTAAACATTCGAGTCACGACTCATGGCATCGAGCACCTGTTCAGGCATGATGCCGGTTAGGCACTGACTGTGGCCTAGCGGGCATTCGCGCTTAAAACAGGGCGCACAGTCGAGATTTAACGAAATAATATGAGCTTTGTCATTTAACGGCGGGGTAAAATCCGGATCGGATGAGCCGTAAATAGCAATCACTTTTTTGTTCAGAGCCGCTGCAACATGCATCAAACCTGAATCATTGCTAATCACCGCAGTGGCCAGCGACATCAAATCCACCGCTTCGGCAAGTGACGTTCTGCCGGTAAAATCAGTACACCGCCCGGACGTTTCGCTATTAATTTGCGCGGCATCGGCTTGGTCTTTAGCCGAACCAAACAGCCAAACTTGCCAGCCTTGGGCGATTTTATGCCGGGCAACGTCGGCATAATACTGAGCAGGCCAACGCTTTGCCGGGCCGTATTCGGCGCCGGGGCATAAGGCCAATATGTTTACCGAGGCGGTGTTTAGCGCCAGCTTGAATTGTTCGATAACCGCCTGTTGCCGGTCTTGGCTGATACTTAACGCAGGTTGTGGACAGACCGGCGGCAGCGGCGCATCAAGGGGCAAACCCAAGGCGACGAAACGCTGCACTGTCATGGTCAATACACGTTTATCCAGCTTCCTGATGTCGTTCAGCAATCCCCATCGGCATTCGCCGAGGTAACCCGTACGAATAGGGATGTTGGCAAAAAAAGGTGTTAGCGCAGATTTCCAGGTATTGGGCAGTAAAATAGCCTGATCGTAGCCTTCCGAGCGCAAACTCAAGCCCAGCTTGATACGCGCCATCAAACCAAACTTGCCGCGCGGCAGCGATATGGCAATGGCCTTGCTGACTTCGGGCATTGTTTCCAGCAGGGATAAAGTCCAGGCTGGCGCTAACACATCGATTTGACAACCTGGATGGCTATTTTTCAGCGCGATAAACAGGCTTTGCGCCATCACCATATCGCCGACCCAGGACGGGCCGACGACTAGAATCTTGGGATATTTGTTCAAAGTTTTACGCGTACTGTTCGCGGCCGGGTGGCCGCTCCCACTATCGTTCCTGAGGATTTTGGCATAACCGAGCTTAAGCGACGTAAGTCAGCCAATCGGCATGGTCGTCCCGACGGCCATGCACATAATCGAAATACAACGACTGTAATTGCTCGGTAATCGGCCCACGGCTACCGGTACCTATGGCGCGGTTATCCAGCTCTCTAATCGGTGTCACTTCAGCCGCTGAACCGGTAAAAAAAGCTTCATCGGCGACATAAATTTCATCGCGGGTGATACGTTTTTCAATCACTTCATAACCTTGCTCCCGGGCTATGATCATGACGGTATCGCGGGTAATGCCTTCCAATGCGGAGGTCGTTTCAGGCGTGTAGATTTTACCGTTACGCACAATAAACAGATTTTCCGCGCTGCCTTCTGCGGCGAAACCTTCGTGATCCAGCATCAACGCTTCATCGTAGCCATTGGACAGGGCTTCTTGTAACGCCAAAATCGAATTGATGTAATTGCCGTTGGCTTTGGCTTTGCACATGGTGCTGTTGTGATGGTTGCGGGTATATGACGAGGTGCGGATACGAATACCGTGCTCGATACTGTCCGCGCCCAAATAAGCACCCCACGACCAGGCCGCAACCATCACATGAACTTTTAAATTATCAGCCCGAAGTCCCATGCCTTCTGAACCGTAAAAACACATGCTGCGGATATAAGCGCTGTCCAGATTGTTTTTGGCAACCGCATCGCGGTGCGCCTCGTTCAGCTGGTCTTTATCGAAAGGCATCTTCATGTTCATGATATGCGCCGAACGGAACAGCCGGTCGGTATGTTCCTGCATCCTGAAAATCGCCGTGCCTTTTTCCGCGTGATAGGCGCGTATGCCCTCAAACACGCCCAAGCCGTAATGCAAGGTATGCGTCAACACATGGACTTTAGCGTCGCGCCACTCAACCCACTTGCCATCCAGCCAAATAACGCCATCTCTGTCGTCCATCGTCATTGTTGTTTCTCCAAAATTAATGATTAGTAACTATTACATCTTTGTCCACGAGTGGGCAAAATTTATTCCATATACTCACGCCAAATCCGCTCAACTTCAGCGCTGATTTTGGCGACTTCGGACTCGGCGATCACCGCCTTGTCGCCCTGCAAGACCTGTTTATGGCCAAAATCGCGGTAACTGCAATAGGCGGTCTTCAGCGTTAAGGCATCGGCTGCCGAGATAAAACCCTGCGCCTGCAAACCTTCCAATAACCTGACATTGTCGGTGTAAGTGGTTAGCGCGGGATTAAGGGACGCCTGATCCAAAACGCCGAATTGTACTATAAACTCAATATCAGCAATACCGCCTTTGCTTTGTTTTAAGTCAAACGTGTCCTTAGCGGTAGTGGCGAGCGCCTCACGCATTTTCTCGCGCATCTCGCGGACTTCCGTTTTCAACGTCTCAGTTTCTCTGGGCAGACTCAAAATCCGGCTGCGAATCGCTTCATACTGGGCTTTCAATTGCGCATCACCGGCAATAAAGCGCCCTCTGACCAAGGCTTGCAATTCCCAGGTCCAGGCCTGATTTTTCAGGTATTCTTCGTAGGCGTTGATATGGCAGACCAGCAAGCCGGAATCGCCATTCGGGCGCAAACGCATATCGACTTCATAAAGCACGCCGGACAGCATCTTGGTGTCGAGTATATGCCGGACTTTTAGCCCCAAGCGGCCATAAAACTGGGCGCAGGCAATCGGCTTGATGCCGCCGGTCATCGCATGACCGTCCGGGCAATCATACAAAAACACCAAATCCAAATCCGAACCATAACCCAGCTCAATACCGCCCAATTTACCGAAACCAATGACCGCAAAGTTGATCGACGCATTGTCGGTGGCAGGCGGCAAACCGTGCTTTTCAGTCAACATCAGCCAGGCGCGCTCGACCACATGATCGACGATGCTTTCAGCGATATAAGTCAGATAATCGCTGACCACCATCAACGGAATGGCGCCCATAATATCGGCAGCCGCCACTCGCAAGACATTGAGCTGTTTAAACTGGCGCAACACCACCATTAATTGCTCTAGATCCTGAATTTCAACCGATGCCAACAAAGCCTTAAGCTGCACATCCAAATCAGCCTTTTTCAGCGGTTCGTACAAGGAGCGGGTATCGAGCAATTCGTCGAACAACACCGGATACTGCGCTAAATAAGCGCAAATCCACGGACTGGCCGAGGACAATTTAATCAGCTGCGCCAAGGCGCCGGGATTTTCCGCCAATAAGGCTAAATACACATTACGCCCGGCAACCGCCTCGAACAAGCCAAGGATACGCAACAAGGTTTCACCGGCATTATCGACCGAGTTCATGGCCGCGATTAATTGCGGTATTAATCTATCCAACACGCCCGCACCTTTGCTGGTCAAGCGTTTCACTGCAACGGAATTTTTAAACGCCTTCAGCGCGGCCAGCACAGCATCCGCCTTATCAATGCCGCAGTCGCTTAAATGCTCGAACAATTCCGCGTCATCAGCCACTGCCATCCAGATTTTTTCGGTGTTCAGCGCACGCGGCGAAGTCTCCGCTTTCGATAACGAAAAAACCTGCTCGAACACTTCATGCACCTGCTTTCTGACTTTATCCAAATGCTGTTTAAAATCAGCCCAATCGGCATAATCCAGCGAATAAGCCAGGCTTTGCCGGGCTAAATCGCCGGTCGGCAAATCGTGGGTTTGCCGGTCTTGATATTGCTGTATATGGTTTTCCACCCGACGCAAAAAACGATAGGATTGCTGTAATTGCTCGGCATCGTGTTGTGTCAATAATTCCATGTCGCCGAGCAAGTGCAACACATCCATAATAGGCCGGATTTGCAAGGCCTTATCGGTGCCGCCACGTATCAACTGAAAAGCCTGGCCGATAAATTCAATTTCACGGATGCCGCCCGGCCCTAATTTGATATTTTCCATGCGGTCTTTACGGCGTAATTCCTGAGTGATTTGCGCCTTCAGCGAACGCAGTTCTTCAAACGCGCCGTAATCCAAATAACGCCGATACACAAACGGCCTGAACATCGCCATCAACTGCGCGCCGGATTTAAAATCCCCGGCAACCTGACGCACCTTGATCATCGCGTAACGTTCCCATTCCCGCGCCTGGGTTTGGTAATAATTTTCCATGCCGTCAAAAGTCATGATAATCGGGCCGCTGTCGCCATAAGGCCGCAAGCGGATGTCGGTGCGGAACACAAAACCATCGACAGTGATTTCATCCAGCACTTTGACCAGATTGCGGCACAGCTTGGTAAAAAATTCGCCATAACTGGTTTCTTTCCTGTCAGCTAATACGCCATCTTCCGGGTAGGCAAAAATCAGGTCGATGTCAGACGAATAATTCAGCTCATAAGCGCCTAATTTGCCCATGCCCAGCACCACAATCTGTTGCGGACTGCCATCACTCAATAACGGCGTACCGCGTAAATCGGTCGCTTCCTGATACAGAAAATCCAGCGCGTATTGAATGCAGGCATCGGCCAGATGCGACAAATCGGCCAGCGTTTCAGCCAATTCAGACCAACCCGCCAAATCGCGCCAGGCAATTCTAACCATTTCCCGGCAGCGGAACTGGCGCAGTTTCAGCATCAATTCGGTTTGCGAGGCGACCGGCGTTTGCGCCAGTTTTTCGACATAAGTGCTCTCGTGATAAAGAGACGACAAATCACCGGAATTGAGTAAATCAACCAGCAAGTCAGGCTTGCGCAAACAACTTTCAGCAATAAACGGACTGCAACACCAGACCTTGGCGATAGCGGCATTAAACGCCGGCGTCGCTGCAAGAGTGGCATTAAGCCCAGCAACCTGCTCATGCCATGTGGTCAACGAAACAATAACCGCCGACCGCAACGGATCAGGCAATGCAGCAAATTCGGGCTCAAGATTTTTAAGAAAAGACATGGACAGGCGTCATCAAAGAAAAAGCATCATGATAACGAAAACAGGTGACCAAGGCGTAGCGCTATTTGTGTTTGCAGCTGGAGTTAGCGCTTGTCCGGCACGATTAAGCGGCGACAACAAACGCAGAAACCGCCTTGCTTTATCGAGATAAGACCCTATAATTGCGCCCTGCTTTCAGGTTCCGGCGGGTTTTTCAGACCCAATGGTTAAACGGGAAGTCGGTCAGGTTAATGCCAAATCCGACGCTGCCCCCGCAACGGTAGATAAGTAAAAGCTTCATCGAGATGCCACTGTGCTGATGCATGGGAAGGTGATGATTCAGGCTGACGCCACTTATAAGCCCGGAGACCGGCCCGAAAGTTTAATTCGGTACAGCGGAGGGCTGTCTACGGAAGCGACAGCATCACTCCCATCAATCTTTCGTTTTCTTATGATCAGCCTTTTGCTGTGTAACTCACCTAGTATGCGCGGGCGGCGCAAGAGGACACATGCAAAAAATCATTTTCAGCTCATTATTATTAAGCAGTTTAAACAGCTTCGCAGAACAGGCGACGCAAGCCCTTCCCAACATGGTGGTCACGGCTACCCGCACTGAGACCGCTAAAAATCAGCTGTCCGCAGCCATGACCGTGTACACCCGCAAAGATATTGACCGTCTACAAGCCAAAACGCTACCGGAATTATTAAGCGGCAGCACCGGCATCGACATCGTGCAAAGCGGCGGCTACGGCAAAGACACCAATATTTATATGCGCGGCACCAATTCCGATCATGTTTTGGTATTAGTCGACGGCATTAAATTCGGTTCGGTGACCTCCGGCACCTCGCCGTTCCAGTTTATCCCACTCGATCAGGTCGAACGGGTGGAAATCATTCGCGGCCCGCAATCGAGCCTGTACGGTTCCGAAGCCATCGGCGGGGTTATCCAGATTTTTACCCGCAAAGGCAGCCAAGAAGATAAGCCCACGGTCACACTGGATGCGGGCGGCGGCAGTTATGACAGTTACCGCGTTGCCGGGACGGTCAGCGGCAAATGGCAAAACAGCTGGTACAGCCTGGGCTCATCGCAATTCGGTTCGCAAGGCTTTGACGCACGGCAGCCGACGCCGGGCAGATTCGGTGTTAACCAGCCGGACAAAGACGGCTATTTAAACACCGCAGTGAATGCGCGTTTAGGCCACCGTTTTGATAATAATGCTGAAGTTGAGGCATTTTTTATGCACGCCGAGGGCAAAACCGAATACGACGGCAGTTTTCAGGACAAGACTGAATTTGTCAATCAAGTGGTCGGCATCACCGGCAGCATGGATATGCTTGATAACTGGCGTTCCATTTTGCGCTTTGGGCAAAGCCGCGACAATGCCGATAGCTTTGCGCCCGGCGGCGTATTTTCCAGCCAGTTTGACAGCACCCGCTGGAATGCCAGCTGGCTGAACGAAGTCGCTTTGTCGGATGCGCACCAGCTGGTCATCGGCACTGATTACCGGCTTGATGAAGTGGACAGCACCGAAGCCTACCGCGAAACTTCGCGCTATGATGCCGGCATTTTCGCCGAATTACACAGCCGTTTTTTCGACGATCATTTTATCAACGCCTCACTGCGCGGCGATAAAAACGAAGCGTTTGGCGAACAAGTAACCGGCAATTTCGGCTGGCGTTACAACGCGGGTTACGGCATCAGCCCCTTCGCCAGTTTCGGCAATGCCTTTAAAGCGCCGACATTCAATCAGCTTTATTATCCGGGTTTTGGCAATCCTAATCTGAAAGCCGAACAATCCACCTCTTTCGAGGCGGGTGTCAGCGGCGACCATGAGATTCTGCAATGGGAACTGCGCGCTTATCATACTAATATTGATAATTTGATTATTGCGGTCACCAACCCGACCACCTTTTTATCCAGCGCGGAAAATGTCGGCAAGGCGCAAATCGATGGACTTGAAGCGGAAATTGGCACCCAAATTATGGGCTGGACTAACAAACTGAACATGAGTCTGTTAAGCCCAAAAAACCGCGTGACCAATGCACGGCTGGCGCGGCGCGCGGAACAATCTTTATCCTACGATTTATCGCGCACCTTTGGGCAGTTCGATGTGGGCGCCAAGGTGCTGGCTCAAGGCGACCGTTTTGATGATACACTGAACAAAACCAAGGTTGGCGGTTATGTCACCGTCGATTTACGCTCCGCTTATCATCTGAATAAAAACTGGATGCTCAGCGCAAATTTAAATAACCTATTGGACAAAAATTACCAGACTGTCAACACTTACAACAGCGCCGACAGGAACTTTTTTCTTTCTATCCATTACAACAACTAATCACTCATCTTTTGGAGGCAATATTATGAACATCAAACAATGGCTGCGCGCCGACTATTTACCCATCCCGCTAATCGCGCTGATGGCCTTAACCCGCTTTCATCATTTTGGCGATTTTTTGCATCTGCCCGATGCTTCATTGGCGGTTTTTTTCTTTGCCGGTTTTTACCGTAAAAAAGCTTTTTTGGTATTTTTAATGGCGCTGGCGGCGTTCATCGACTATGTCGCCATTGCCAACGGCACCAGCAGTTTTTGCGTATCGCCCGCTTATGTTTTTTTGATTCCTACCTATACCGCAATGTGGTTTGCCGGCCGTTATTGTTCAGCGTTTAACGCAGAAAAAATAACTGCCTTGTCACTGCAATTAGGCATTGCAGCCTTAGCCACATCAACCGCATTTGCGATTTCAAACGGCAGTTTTTATTGGCTGTCCGGACGCTATACCGACTTATCCTGGGGACAATATATTGCCAGAGCGGCGCAGTATTACCCTTTGTATGCCGGTTGCGCACTGCTTTATATCGTTGCAGGTTACGCCGTCATAACCGTAGTCAAATCCTTGCCCACCGCCTCCGCAAGCCATAAAGAAGTCTAACAGGCGAGCACCCAATAGCTGGAGCGCAGGCTTGGTCTGTATAGGCGAGCAAAGCTTGCACTCCGGTTTCTGAGGAAGCCGTCCCACCCTAAAGCTTCGAGCTTGTATGTAGAAAGGCTCCCCACCCTCGTCATCCATGCCGTCGAGCATCTTAGACCTGTAAAGCCAAGCTTTCTGAGCTGCATTCACAAGGACGTTAGATGAAGTGCCAGGGTTGGGAAACCAGCAATCATCATAACAAACAACCTTATGAACTGAGGTTACGCAGAGCCGCTTGGGTGCAATGATGAGGGAGGCATTTTTGATTTTATCACCCAAAAATAACCATTTGCGCCGCGACTATTCCCAGTAGCACGGCGACAAACTGTTGAAATCGCGCAACAGGTAGCCGGTCAATAACCCGTTTGAATGACCACGTTCCTAATATCATGGCAATGCCCAACAGAAAAGCCAACTGCCATGATTGTGCTGGCAAAATCATTAGCTTTACCGCGTGAAGGCTCAGCGCAGTAGTTGCTTCTGAGGCAATGTAGGCAATCGGTGGCAAACCCAGTGACAGAAAAACCGCCGCGCCGAAAAGCCCCGCACTACCCACCTAGCCTAAAATTACAATGCCGATACAGTGTACCGCGACCATTTTAGGAATGACTACGAATGAAAAAGCGCCGAGCACGGCGGCGGGTAGCGCGGTAGCCAGAAACCCGCCCAAAAAAAATGATCCTTGTTATATTAGGAGGCACATAATAAAAAATGGCATTAATACGCCGTATTAATGGGGTTGACAGTAGTTTAGCGGGATTTTTCTTTCAATAAAACGATATTATTAGAATATAATATCTATTAAATAGATAATAAGAGTTATGCGGAAGCGCCTGCCCAAACACATTAGACAAGGAACATTCCCAGACATGAATTTAAGCCAAATCGAACTGCTACGCATACTTCAGGAAAATGAGTTCAGCCTGTCACGGGCGGCGGAAAAAATGCACATCGTGCAGTCGGCGGTCAGTCGGCAGTTACAGCTTTTTGAAGCTGAACTGGGTTCCCCAATCTACGAACGGCAAGGCAAGAAACTGATCGGCTTGACCGCGTTGGGGCAGCGCATCATGGCCGAAGTTGCCATCATCAACATGGCCAAGAACAATATACAGACCATCGCCGCCGACTTTATCGACAGCAATCAGGGCGTGCTGCACATTGCCACTACGCACACCCAAGCCAAGTATTTTTTACCGAAACCCATTTTGCGGTTCAGGGAAAAATATCCCGGCGTCAGAATTTATATGGTGGAAGCGTCGCCGGAGCAATTGATCAATAAGCTGCACACCCGCAAAGCGGATATTGCAATCTGCACCGAGAAAGTCGGCGAAGATAGCGATTTAATCGTTAACCCCTGCTACGAATGGCATCATGCGGTGGTGGTGCCGAAAAATCACCCGCTGAGCGTCGGCGACATTTCGCTTAAACGGCTGGCCTCTTTCCCGATACTGACCTACAGTTTCGGTTTTACCGGGCGCTCGAATATCGAAACGGCGTTTAAAAATACCGCGATGGAGTTGGACATTATCTTGGCCGCCGCCGATACCGACGTGATCAAGACTTATGTGCGTTTGGGCATGGGCGTCGGCATCATTGCTGGCATGGCTTACGATCCGGTCGCGGATCAAGATCTGGTGGTGCGGGATTTATCGCATCTAATCCCCAGCTCAAGAACCAAGATTGCCTATCTGAAAAACAACTATCTACCGGTATACACCCAGCATTTTATGGATGAGTTGTTAATTGCGGCTAAAGAGCTTTTTCATTAAAGAAAAGTAAAAAGAGTATTACCACGAAGAGCACGAAGCAAAATAATGACCTTCGTGCTCTTCGTGGTGAATAAATTTAGATGTCAAAATCCAGTTCAACGCCGCCGTAGGCAAAAATCGGCATTCCGGGGCGCGGGCCGTAGGGTTGTCTCGATACCAAATATTCCTCGTTAGCCACATTTTGCACGCCGCCAAGAATTTTGACGCCTTTAGCAACTTGATAATAGGCTGAGACATCAGCGATGACATAATCGTCGGTTTTGCCAAAACGCGCATCCGGCAAGCCTACGCCGTTGACTTGTTCCTCGGTGTTGTTGGCGCTGGTGAAGGTTTCGCCGACATAGTTGCCGGAGACATCAATACCCCATTTGTTGAAATGCAGTCCGCTGCCGAAGCTGAGTGAATATTCGGGTATGTACGGCACTTTGTTGCCTTTTTTGCCGTAACTGAAAATCGATTCGGCATCGGTCGAGGTCGCATTATTTAACTGTACGGTATCGGTGTAGGTAAACGACAGGAAATAAGGGTTACGAAAACCCCAGTCGAAAGCGGTGCCGGCATCGAAATTCATCGCCATTTCGACGCCCCGGCTATCGACCGCGCCGAAGTTTTCGCTTTTGCCGCTGCCGGCGCCACCGATGTTATTGACTACCAGCAAATTCTCGAATTGAGTATAAAAACCGGTCAGTTCCGCAGAAAAAGCGCCGTGGCTATAACGTCCGCCTAATTCGTAGGCATTGCTGGATTCTTCTTTCAGTTTGTCAATGACAGCATTTTGCGGACTCGGTGGCGAAAAGCCGCGATGGGCGCTGCCGAACATCATGAAATCGTCGTTGAAGCGGTAATCCAAACTGGCGCCGCCCGCATACATGTCCAGCGAACTACGGCCATTGGTGCTGGGATTGCGGTTGTTGACGTAAACCTGATTCAAATGCTCGTAACGCATACCGGGGGTGAATCCCCATTTGCCCAGTTCGATGCGGTCTTTCAGGAAAAACGCATAGGCATTGGTCAGGCCGAAACGGTCGTCCTGGCTGCCCGGCGCACCGACAACCGTGCTTGCAATAGTGCCGTCCGCCGCTTGGTTGTGGTTGGTGTCATGTTGGAACCGGGCTTCTTTATCTTCATGATAACGAAAGCCGCCGTTGAGTTCATGCTGGGTCTTGCCCAGGTCGAAACGGTAATTGGCTGAGGTTTCGACGCCAGCGGCATAATAGCTGCGGTTGTTGTCGCGAACGCGCAATTGGCAATTCAAGTCGCCCTTCAGGCAAGACAAGCCGTTGCCGCCGTTGGTTCCGGCCAAAGCGGCTGCCAAATCCATGTTTTGTGTGCCGGTTCCCGAAGCGTTAGGCACATTGCGGATGTCGTTTAATTTGCTCCAATTACGGTCAAATTCGTTGTAATAGCCGGTGGTGACAATATCGAGATTGTCAGTGGGCGAGATGAAATAACGCGCAAAACCGCCGTTTCTATCCGATTTGATATTGTCAAAACGCGATGCTGAATAACGTCGGTACGGATCATTTCTAAAGTCTTCTTCACTGGTGCCTAAATAGGTTTCATCGGCATCCATGCTGGAAAATCCGTATTTGACCTCAAGCTTTTGATAGATGTCGGTATTCGGTTCCCAGGACAAGCGCAGCATGGGCTCGACTTGTTGGAAGCCGGTTTGGTCGCTGTTATGAAAATCGGGCGTGGTGTCGATACTTTTAAAGCCGTCCGAGCCTCGATAAAAACCTTCCACCAAATAACCGAAACGACCTTGTTCTGTTTCCACGGTATCGCCGACATAGCCGTGGGTTCTCACTTCGTTATAGCTGCCGTAGATGGTTTTCAGATAGGCTTTGCCACTGTCTGGAATCGCTGTGGATAAGTAGTTCATGACGCCGCCGGTAATATGCGGGCCGTATTTAATTTGACTGGAACCTTTCAATACTTCGACGCCGCTCATACGGCCGCCGGCCGGATTAAAGTAAGCGGCGGGCGCAGAATAGGCGGCCGGGGCGACCAATACGCCGTCTTCCATGACGGTGATTTTGGCGCTACGGGTGGTATCGACGCCGCGAAAGCTGATGTTAGGGAACAGCCCGAAGCCGTCTTCTTCGCGGATATTAACACCGGGAACTCGGCGCAAAATACGGTTAATATCGCTATAACTTTGATCGCGAATTTGTTCGGTATCAATCAGTTGGGCAGACGCAGGCATGTCTTTTACCGCAGCCGCATCGCCGAGAATATTAACGGTATCGAGGATAATAGGCTTGTCGGTTTTATCCGTGCTTTCAGCAGCGGCGGCAACACTGCCGGCAAGCGCAGGCAGCAATAACAGCTTAAGAAATCGTTTCGAGTGCAACATATCATTTTTCCTTTTAAATTTGACGCGTTCAGCGTGATCAATGATTCAAGTCTAAACTCAAATGACAATTAAATGAGTAGGGGAATATAGTATACCAGCGCTAAATGATAATCAATCTTATTCGCATGAAAGAGCGATAGTTAAAAAGATTAGGTGAATAAAATGCCTCTAGCCGGTTTTTCCGTAGGCAATGAGAAGTTTCTGTTTTGTTGGTGAATTTTTACGTTACGCCCTTTAAATGAGTCGTTCATTACCTTAACGACTAGGTTTTAATGCGATTAAGCCGAAGCTGCAGCCTTTAATTCATTTATTATTCAGTCGATTTTGATATGATGAGCAACATTCGATACGCATTACCTATCGATTCATTTCCCGGCCTAACTGCCGGGCAGACCGAACTACCAACACCACTGGAGTCACCATGAGAAAAATCAATAAAACACCTTTTGCTGCGGCAATGGGCGCTGCTTTTCTGTCTACTTTTGCGGCAACGGGCGTTAACGCCGAAGCCAACCCGTTCGGCATGACCGAGCTGTCTTCCGGCTACATGCAAGTTGCTGAAGCCGATAAAGCGGCAGAAATGGCTTGCGGCGCCGCTATGGGCATGGAAAAACCTAAAACAGCCGAAGGCGCTTGTGCCGGCAACAAAGCCGCTGATGGCACAAAACATGCTGCGAAACCCGCTGCAAAACCTAGCGAAGCTTCATGCGGCGCGATGATGAAAGATGGCAAAATGAAGCCGGGTATGGAAGCGGCTTGCGGCGCCATGATGAAAGGTAAAGAAGGCGCTTGCGGCGACATGATGAAAGGTTGCAGTGAAGGAAAGCAAGGTTGCGGTGAAATGATGAAAGGCATGGAAGGCGCTTGCGGCGACAAAATGAAAATGGATGGCGAAAAAGCGAAAGACGCAGCGGGTCATTAATCTTCCCTCGTTTTAGTACAGAGGGCATGAAGGTCGTGCCCTCTTCCCCCATACAATCAACTAAGGTGTTCTGATGGACACAACACAATCTCTCGTTCATGGCGCCGGTCTAGGTTTACGGCGGTCTTTTTTATCTGAAATTGTCGAAGCGCCCCCGGTCGGAGTCGGCTTTTATGAGGTCGCGCCAGAAAACTGGATTACCATCGGCGGAAAATTAGGCAAACAATTTCGTGCGATGACCGAGCGTTTTGATTTTATTTGTCACGGCTTGTCGCTGTCGATTGGCAGCACCGACCCACTCGATGAAAAATTCATCGGTGAAGTCAAGCAATTCATGGCCGAACATCACATCAAGTTTTACAGCGAACATTTAAGTTATTGCAGCAAAGACGGGCATTTATACGACCTGATGCCGATTCCATTTACCGCCGAAGCGGTCACCCACGTTGCCGGACGTATCAGGCGGGTGCAGGATATTCTGGAACAAAAAATAGCCATCGAAAACGTGTCCTATTACGCCGTTCCCGGACAAGAAATGGCCGAGATCGATTTTTTCAACGCGGTCATCGAAGAAGCCGACTGCGATGTATTAATCGACATCAACAATATTTATGTCAACAGCGTCAACCACGGCTACGATGCCGAAGCCTTCTTAAAAGCCATGCCCGCACAGCGTATCGCTTACGCGCATATTGCCGGACATTATGTCGAAGCGGAAGATTTTCTGGTCGACACCCACGGCGCCGAAGTTATTGATCCGGTGTGGAAATTACTGGGCAAGGCTTACGAACTGTACGGCGTATTCCCGACGCTATTAGAACGCGACTTTAACATCCCCTCAATGGCCGAACTGATCAGAGAAGTGGACACCATCAGCGCCATACAAACAGCCTGGCGCACACAACATGCCCAGCAATCCGCCTGAGACTGCAAATGAGCATCGACTTTAGCGCCAAACAACGCGAATTTGCCGCCTATATCCGCGACCCCAAGCTCAACCCGCCGCCTGCGGATGTTCAACCGCAGCGCATGGCGATGTACCGCGAATTATTTTTTAACAATATCGACAGTTTTTTATCGGCCAATTTTCCGGTATTGCGCACCTTGTTGAATGACCAACAATGGTTTGATTTGACACAAGATTTTTTTGCCAGGCACGCCAGCCAATCGCCGCATTTTTCAGAAATTCCGGAAGAGTTTTTAGCTTATTTGCAAAACGAACGCGATGGAGCAGATGATTTTCCGTTCATGCTGGAACTCGCGCATTACGAATGGGTAGAAATGGCTTTGTCCATTGCGAAAGAATCCGTCGTCGCCAATCAACCTGATTTGGATAACCTGCAACATCAGCGTATCAGCCTGTCGCCTCTAGCGTGGCCGCTCGCTTATCAATACCCGGTACAAAAAATATCACCCGATTTTTTGCCGGACAGCCCGCCGGAACAAGGCACCTTCCTGATTGTTTATCGCGATCTGGAAGATGAAGTCAATTTTATCGAAATCACCCCGATTACTTACCGATTACTGGAAATTATTCAGCAACATGAAGTTATGTTGACCGGCGCTTGTTTAACGCAAGTTGCCGAAGAATTACAGCATCCGAATCCAGACATGATCATCGCCGCCGGTTTACAGATACTCAAAGAACTGGCTGAAAAGACCGTCATCACGGTTGTTTGATTTCACACGCCGCTTGTCGTTATCCGCACTCGAAGCAGACCTTATTCAGTCCTGCAACGTCCCGCCCTGTTCAGCTTATCGCCAAGTTAGACCTTCCAGGTTTTTAAAACCTGGAAGGTCTGCATGTTTCTCGCCTAATGCTGGGCAAGGAATTGTCTAAATAACGACAGCCGGTAGATAAAAATGAGCTCTCTGCGTAGGGATGGATCTACGCCATAACCGGACTTAGCGCGGTAACGGTGTTGGCGTAATGGTAGAGCAGTTGACATCATTTCTATCATCGCGGTTATTGCTACGCTTATCATCATTTTCATCATTACTTTCGCACTGATTATCATCGTCGAGGCCATCATGATTTGAGTCATTATCATGGAGGCCGTCATGGTTTGAATCATCATCGTGAAAACCATCATGGTTTGAGTCATCATCGTGGAAGCCGTCATGGTTTGAATCATCATCGTGCAGGCCGTCATGGTTTAAATCATCATCATGCAGGCCATCATGATTTGAGTCATCGTCGTGAAAGCCGTCATGGTTTGAGTCATCATCGGCAAAACCGTCGTTATTTAAATCACCGTGTTCGATGGATGGTAGGCCGATGGTAAAGTTAATGACACTCAACCCGGAAAGTCCGCCAACCCAGTTGGTAAAGTTAAGCGGATCGCTGCCTGGCTGAGTGACGACCTGGTACAGGGGATAACGTCCCGGAACAATGCCCGTAGTAGCAAAATCCAACGCGGTGATGTCTTCAGAAAACAGCTGATTTTGCCGGAAAGGACGCACGTCAGTACCCAATTGTCCATTTTCGGCTAAGAAATAAAACGCACCGTTAATCAAGGTGGCTACATACAGATCGCCTGCAACCTGATTATTAAATTTAACGATGGCATGAATTCGATCCTGTCCGGCATTATCGAGCACCGCTTTTGAAGTATGTAAATCGGCGATAGCCGTGGTGGTCAATGAGCTAAGACCTATAGCAAGAACGATAGCCTTAATTTTAAAAATATTCACGTTGAACTCCTAAATGAAAAATAATATTGCAAAGTTAAAAGCTGGATGCCACGCAAAACGCTCATGCTTTGCTGCTCGGTGTGATTAAACAGCAAATGCTCGTAGCGCTAGTAGGCTTTCAACATTACCTAAAGCACAAATAATGCCAGCTGTAACAAAAAAAGCTTATTGGTACTGAAAATCAAATGAAAAAGCGCACAGACCTTAACAGAAAAGGACTTGCAAACAGCTACCCCGGTATAAATGTAACGTTATCAAATCAAAATGCTCGACTCCAACAATGCAAAAAAGGTCGGAATAGCCAGCTAATGGCATACCCTTTTTGCAGGACACTGCAAAAAGGGTATGAATTGCCATTGGCAATGATGAGCGCAATGTTTGTCAGTTTGAATGTTTTTTCGCGTAGATATTATCCGCATTCGGTTAAACTTCGCGCTTAGAAGCCAGATATTTCAACTCGACTTTTCAAGTATCCATTAGCCCATGCGTGTTCCCATCCTTTTTAATTTATTGTTAAGCGTGTTGTTGATGGCATCGTTACCTGCAATGGCGGCTGATGATACCGATAACAATTATCGGCTTGGCGGCGGCTATCTTATAGGTGAATCCGGCTTACGTATTGGCGGCTATAGTGAAGTAAAAACCGCTGTGCCCCGTGCGGCTCCCTGGCATTTCGAGGTCAGTGATCTGAGTCTGTTCCTGACTTGGGATAACGGTTCACGCTTGCATTTTTTCTCGGAATTGGAAGCCGGTGATCTGCTGAGCGCTAATCAGCATCAATCATTGGGTACGCAAGATGTCCATTTTGAATTTGAAAGGTTTTATCTCGATACCTTGGTGAGCAACAATTTGACCGTGCGGCTTGGTAAATTCCTTACCCCTATTGGTCAATGGAACTTAATCCACGCAGCTCCGCTGGTTTGGACGACCTCGCGTCCGGTGGCGACAAACAATTTATTTTCTACTCATGCTTCGGGGCTTATGCTGCATGGTTCGGTCTCGGTTGCAGACCGTTTGCTTGAATACAGTGTCTATGGCGACCTCAGTGAGCGCATTGACCCGCACCGGTCAAGCAATCCCTTTGAACATGCACTGGGCGGGCATTTACGTTACGCTCTGACTGACTCGTTACAGATAGCGGGCTCCTTTGCCAGTTTTGTCCTCAATAACGAGCCATCAAAGCGCTTTTATTTGGCGGGATTTGATCTTGCATGGACGTACCAGAAATTTGAACTCAGCAGTGAAATCGCTTATCGCACCGGCGACCACGCCACGATAAAGGACAGCTGGCAAGGTTTTGTCCAGAGCGTGATGCCTTTGAGCCAGCAGTGGTTCGCCATAGGCCGTTACGAACTCTTTGAGCAGCCATCCGATAAAATGGGGCAAGTCGGCTTACTGGGGATTGCCTACAAACCTTTGCCGCCACTGGTGTTGAAGCTCGAATATCAGCTGGGGGAACATAATGAAATGCTGGCTCCAGACGGTCTTTTTGCCTCCGTCGCTGTACTGTTTTAATGGCCATGCGCATAACCGTCGCATTACTTATTGCTATGCTGTGCGTTTGCTTTCCAGTGCGCGCCGATGAACCTTTAGCGGTCATCATCTCGGCGAGCAATCCGCTGGATAAGCTTTCTCTGGCTGATCTAAAACTTATCTATCAGCGTAAAAGCCAAATAGACGCCGAAGGAAATCGATGGATTCCACTCAACTTGACGGTCAATGATCCGTTACGGCGCAGTTTTTCGCTCAGTCTTTTTTCAATGCTGCCGGAAGAGCAGGACGACTATTGGAACATCCAATACTTCAACGGCATCAGCCCGCCCAAGGTACTCGCTTCTGAAGAGGCCATCCTGCGTTTTGTCGCATCGACAACCGGGGCAATCGGTTATATTCGCCAACAAAAAGCGGACAGCCGGGTAAAAGTGCTGCTGATGATGGTGCCCGCCGTAAAATAACCCTGCCCGTGGTGATTTTAACCGGCTATTGATCAGGCGTTACAAGCTCAGCTGCTTTGATTTTGTACGATGATTAACGAACTTTATAATATTTATGCCTATTCACCGGATATTACTTGTCTCTTTTCTGTTGCTGCTGCTGTTGGCCACAGTGCCTTTGGTGGCGCTGTCGTTTTATGCGTCACGGGTTGCGTTGGAAGCGGAAATTAGTCGAAACCTTAAAAATGATGCCGGCATGTTGATGGAGCAGATTGACATGCTGCTGTTTGAGCGCTTGCAAAACATCCATTCATGGAGTCATTTGGACATTATTCAGGAAGGCCGCATCGGTGATGTCGACAAACGCTTGGCTCAGTTTTTGGCTGAATTGGAACACGGCTATCCGGGGGTTTATCACAGCCTGTTCTATCTGAATAAAGCAAACCAAGTGGTCGCCGCCGGTGACGCAGCACTCATCAGACAATTCTTTCAGCCCGAGGCGGACTGGCTACAAGTGCAAGTCCCCAATGGCGAAGTCTTTCTGGAAACGTTGCAATTACGGCCGCCTTACGAACAGGCAGAACTGTTTATCCGCGCCCCGGTACAAGATAATTATGCGACCGGCGACATTGGCCAGCTTTATGGTGTATTCGATTTACGGCAAATTTTTCGCTTGTTTGACCAAGCCAGCCATTCCGATTCCGGCGAGCGCTTTGTCATTCTTATGGATGCTAAAGGCCGGACTATTGCCGCCTCCGCCGCCGTGCGCAGCCAAAACCTGCTGCTGGGCGATACCTTTGCCGACTGGAATCCTGACGCATCGGGCGGCATAGCCGTCCATAGCGGCGCACCGTTAACCGACGCCTCAGTATTGGTCGGTTATGCCGCGTCCAAAGGTTATCAAGGCTATGCCAACATGGGCTGGTCATTATTGGTGATTCAGTCCACGCAGCAGGCATTCCAGCCCATCTGGGCCTTGTGGTGGTTATTTTTCAGCGTTTTTATCATCACCGGCTTGATTGCCGGCGCGGTTGCCCAATGGGGCGCGACCCGAATCGCCAAGCCTTTGCTGGATTTAACCGCATGGATTCGGGGTTACCAAAAATCGTCAGACTGTATCCGTCCTGCCATCTCCGGGGCGCGTGAAGTGCGTGAACTGAGCGCCGCTTTTGGGCAGCTCACTGATGATTTGGAACGCTCCCGCCTGCAGGTTATTCATGCGGCCAAATTGGCTGTGGTTGGGGAAATGGCCGCGATCATGGCTCATGAAGTGCGTACCCCGCTCGGCATCTTGCAAACCACGGCGCAAATGCTGGCCTGGGAAACCGCGTTAACGCCGGAAGGCAGGGAAATGACACAAATGATTGTCGATGAAAGTACCCGCCTTAACCGATTAATTTCCACCTTACTGGATTGCGCTCGCCCACGTCCAGCGAATATGCAGCCGCACGACCTGCATAAAATCATCGCACGGGTGCTTGACTTGCTGGCGACGCAGGCACAAAAAAAAGCGCTGCAAATTGACTGGCTCTCGCCCGAACAGCCTGCCATTATCGAATGCGATGAGGAGCTGTTAATTCAAGTTTTTCTTAACCTGATCCTGAATGCCAGCCAGATGTTGCCAGTGGGCGGCCACATTCGGATACGCACCGATTGCAGTAACGGCCAGTCGATAACAATAAGCGTTGAAGACAATGGCCCCGGCATTTCGCCGGAAAATTATGCCCGCCTATTTGATCCATTTTTTACCACCCGCGAAGGCGGTATCGGCCTTGGCTTAACCGTCACCCAACAAATTGTCGGCGTCCACGGCGGTCAACTTAGCGCCAGCCAAAGCGAGTTAAACGGCGCCTACTTCACCTTGCTTTTACCCTTATCTCAGGAACAAAAAATATGTTAAATGGATCGCGAGTCCTGATAGCCGACGACGAAGCCAATGCGCGGCGTATATTGGAAATTTTATTGCGCAAACTGGGCTGCGAGGTGTTTTCTGCCGCCGATGGCAAAACCGCGCTCGCGCTAGCCAACCAGCAGCCGGTGGATTTATTGATTACCGATCTTAATATGCCGGGCATGAGCGGCTTGGAGTTATTAACCGCCTTGCGCCAGGAGAACCACAGCTTTCCGGTGATTGTAGTGACCGCTTACGGCACTGTCGAAAACGCAGTAGCGGCGATGAAACTGGGCGCTTTTGATTTCATTATCCGTCCGCTGGATGTTGAGCAAGTGGAAATGGTGGTTCAACGCGCGCTGGAGGTGCGGCGTGTACATCAGGAAAACAGCTTCCTGCGCGATGAAATGAACAAAGACTGGGGTGAGTTTGTCGGCCAAAGCGCTCCGATGAAAAAAATCTATGACTTGATTCGCCAAGCGGGGCCCAGCAAGGCCAGTATTTTTATTATTGGCGAAACCGGAACCGGCAAGGAGCTGGTTGCCCGCGCCGTACACAGCCATTCAGGCCGACGCGGCTTGTTCGTGCCGATCAACTGCGCCGCCATTCCTGCCGAGATGCTGGAAAGCGAATTGTTCGGTTATGTTCGCGGCGCTTTTACCGGCGCGCATAAAGACCGCATCGGGAAATTTGAATTGGCGCACGGCGGCACCTTGTTCCTGGACGAACTGACCGAGATGCTGCCTGCCCTGCAAGCCAAGCTGTTGCGAGTGCTCCAGGAAAGCCGTATAGACCGTTTGGGCAGCAATCACAGCATTGAAGTCGATGTGCGTATCATTGCCGCCACCAACCGTAATCCACTGATTGCCGTCCAAGAGAGCCGCTTGCGCGAAGACCTTTATTACCGAATCAACGTATTAGGCATACAGTTGCCGCCTTTACGAGAAAGGCGCGAGGATATTCCTTTATTAGCCAGACATTTTCTCGAAAAATACCGGCGCTCGCTTGGCGGCGATTCTTTTACGATGTCCGATGACGCAATTCGGACATTAATGGCCTATTCATGGCCAGGCAATGTGCGCGAATTGGAAAACATGATGGAACGCACAGTGGTGTTGAGCCAAGGCGCTGAAATCGGTATCAGGCATCTGCCGCAGGAAATGCTGTCAAGCCCTATTCCAACACAACCCAGCGCTGCCGTTGATATTGAAGACATGAATCTGGAAGCCCGTGTAGGAGAACTGGAACAGCATTTATTAACCAAAGCCCTGACAGAATCCGCCGGAAACAAAGCCAAAGCGGCGCGTATTCTGGAAATCAGCGAGCGCACCCTTTGGTACAAAATTAAAAAATATGGAATCAATGCGGGAAGCGTTAAATAACAGGTACAAAACTATCACCACGAAGAGCATAACGATGCCAAGGAACGCGCATAAAATAATTTCAACGGCTCGCAGATGCGGACAAAGCCCACGCTCCAGCTATTGGCAACCTACCTTAGTTATTCCATGCCTAAGACATCGTTGTCAAATATAACAATTTCTCCTAAAGTGGAGGCTTCAAACCAGCAAAAAAATCTGATGAATACCATGAAACATCCTGAATTTCCTCTGACCGACGATTTGATCTATCTCAATCATGCGGCTGTCGCACCGTGGCCGAAACGAACCAGCGCGGCCGTCATTGCCTTTGCTGAACAAAACAGCCGCTACGGTTCGCACTTTTATCTGGACTGGCTGGACAAAGAAAACGGATTACGCAGCCAGTTACAAACCTTATTAAACGCGCCTTCTGCAGACGATATTGCCTTGGTTAAAAACACCTCGGAAGCCTTGTCTTTTGTCGCCTACGGTTTGCCTTGGCAACACGGCGATAACATTGTCTCCAGCAATGAAGAATTTCCCTCCAACCGATTACCGTGGCAATCTTTGGCCGACCAAGGCGTTGAGTTTCGCCAAGCTGACTTGCACAGCGCCAATACGCCGGAAGACGCTTTATTTGCTCTGGTCGATGACCAGACCCGCTTATTAACCATCAGCTCGATACAATTTGCTTCCGGATTGCGCATGGACTTGGCAAAAATCGGCAAATTTTGTCAACGCCGAGGCATCTTATTTTGCATTGATGCCATTCAGAGCTTGGGCGCGGTAGAATTTGATGTGCAGGCTTATCAGGCTGATTTTGTCATGGCCGATGGGCATAAGTGGCTGTTTGGCCCGGAAGGTTTGGGCGTTTTTTACAGCACGCCCAAGGCCAGAGAACGGCTAAAGCTGACGCAATACGGCTGGCACATGATGAAAGATACCCATAATTACGAAAATAAAGCGTGGGAAATTCACCCCGGCGCCCGTCGTTTTGAATGCGGCAGCCCCAATATGCTGGGCATCCATGCCTTATCCGCTAGCTTGTCCTTATTGCTGGAAATTGGCATGGCGAGCATCGAAGCGCAGGTGCTGGAAAAATCCGCTTATTTAATGGAGTCCATTGATAACAATGACCAATTAGTTTTATTGTCGGCAAAGCAACAGCGCCTAAAGTCAGGCATTGTAGTGTTCAAACATCGCAGCCTTGCTAATGAGGTTTTGTATAAAACGTTACAAGACAATGGCGTGGTGTGTGCGTTACGCGGAGGCGGCATACGCTTTTCGCCGCATTTTTATAATACCTTGACCGAAATTGACCGGGCGCTGGCGCTAACCAGCATAAAATAAATCACCGATGGCATGTCAGTAATCGTCATTAATCAAGAAACTTTAAATAAGAAGAAAAGTCATGTTCAAAATCAATTTATCAACATGTCTGCTGGCTGCAGGCTTGTTTGTCCAATCCGTTTATGCCGATGAGGCGATGGATTCGGCATTGCAACAAACGCAAGACTGCCTTAGACAGCAAAATTGCGCATCAGCGAACACGGATGCCGGAAAAGCGGCTGAGCAAAAAGCCCTGGAAGCCGTGGGCGGCAACGCTGATGAAATGCAAAAGCTCTATGACATTTCTGCCGATATTATGCCGATACTGCTGCAACAAGCGGATGGCGACCCGGCAAAAATGCAAGCCATTCTGCAAAAAGCCCAAACCGATCCTGAGGCTTTTCTAAATTCCTTAGCACCTGAATTACAAGCGAAAATTAAAAATGCGGCGGCTACGGTAGAAAAAAACCGGAAGTCTGGACAAAAACCTTAATTCCTCGTTGCTACGCGCCCTCCCCGCTTTATTCCACGCCCTTTCCGTATCGGTCCCAAGGCAACGCGCTGATACGGCATTCCCAAACGGCTTTAACTTGGCTGCCGCGCTTGGCCGCACTGACAAATCGTAACGTCTAAATCATTACGAACCCATTATTGGGTGTTAGAATACGGTCACAAACGTGCATGTTATTGACCGCCCGGCATCTAAAATGCACCCCAACGAATTACCCATTTTCCTATTTAAGAGGACACTATGCGGAACCTGAAGCCTTTACCCGCGCTGATTGGAGCGACGCTTGTCATCGCTATCATTATATATGTCGCCTTCTACTTCATATTTCTTGAGCTGTTTGTCGACTTATGGTGGTACAAATCATTACAGCTTGAAGCCTATTTCTGGCTGCGCTTGCTGTACAAATTTTTCCTTTCCGGTGCTGTCACGCTGGGGTTCTTTGCCATTTTCTTTTTTCATTTTTGGATCGCATCGCGCTATCTGGGTTTGAATCCGCCCGATGAAACCCTCAATGATGTTGATAAACGCCGGCGCTTTCAACGCTTTGCCGATACTTTCATGAGCGGCTCGGCAAAAATATACACGCCAATCTCCCTGATTTTGGCCTTTTTTATTGCCATCCCTTTTTATAACCAATGGGAAACTGCGCTGCTGTATTTTTTTGGCGGTTCATCGGGTGTGACCGAGCCGGTTTACGACCGGGATATTGGCTTTTATCTATTGTCTTACCCGATCTACATGCTGATTCAACAAGAATTGCTGACCACAGCCGGCATGATCTTCTGCATGGTTGGGACGCTGTATTGGCTGGAGCATATTTTTGTACCCAATCAAAGCAAGGAATTTCATCTGGGCGCTAAAATCCATTTGGTCATTCTGATTGGCTTTGTGGTGTTATTTGTGGTCTGGGGCTTTATGTTGCAGCGCTTCTCGCTGCTCTATACCGACAGCCACGAGCCGATATTTTACGGCCCCGGCTTTACCGAAATCCGTTATCAACTGCCGCTGATTTGGCTAGGTATCATTGCCTTTGTGGCAACCGCCGTTTCCGCCGGCCTGTTTATTTTTTCCGAAAAACACCGCATCAAAGCGCCGTTTTTAATATCACTGACGGTATTTCTCGCCGTCCTGGGCTTGCCTAAAGTTGAGTTTATTCCTGATTTAATCCAAAAATACATCGTCAATCCCAATCCGGTCAAAACAGAAAAACCGTTCATGCAGCACAATATCGATGCCACCATGGACGCCTATGATTTAAAAAATATCAAAACCATTGAACTCCCCATCAAGCTCAATGCCGCCGAGGACATTGCCACCTGGAGTACACAAAAATATTTTGAAAACATACCGGTTTGGGATAGGGAAATTCTGATTGACACCTATAAACAGCTGCAATCGATAAGGCCTTATTACACCTTCCTGTCTGTCGACGAAGACCGTTATTTCCTGCGCGACCACGTCAGGCAGGTCAATCTTGCCGCCAGAGAAATCAATATCTCGAAATTACCGCCCGAAGCGCAAAATTGGGAAAACACCCATTTGCGTTACACCCACGGCTATGGCGCCGTGGTCACGCCCGCTGCACAAGATGCCGGCAAGCCGCTACTTTGGTATTTGCGTGACTTAAACTTAAGTTCAGACGTCGGCTTAAGCGTTAAATATCCTGATATTTATTACGGACAGGAAACCTATAAATACGCCATCGTGCCCAACAAACTCGACATCGTTGGCCTTTCCGGCAGCTTGAAAGATCCCAGCATCGAAGGCGCTTATCAAGGAAAAAGCGGCATTCCCATTCCTTCTTTGTTCAGAAAAGCGTTATTTGCCTTTTACTTCAAAGACCCAAAAATATTCTTTTCGACCAATATCACGAAAGAAAGCCGGGTGTTAATGCGCCGCAATATCGTCGAGCGTATCAAGATCGTCACGCCTTTTCTGCACCTGGACAGCGACCCTTATCTGGTGCTGACCAACAATCGCTTTTACTGGATACAAGACGCCTACACGCTGTCTAATCGCTACCCCGTATCCAAACCTGCCAGCGATGATTTCCAGGATGGCAAAGTCGAATTCAACTATATCCGCAATTCCGTCAAGATAGCGGTCGACGCTTTTGATGGCGATATTCAGTATTATATTTCCGATCCTTCTGACGTCATCATTCGGGCTTACGATATTGCCTATCCCAGCCTGTTTAAGAGCATAGAGGAAATGCCCGCCGACCTGAAAACGCATTTGCGTTATCCCAGAGACCTGTATTATTTGCAGATGAAGGTCTATGCCAAATATCACCAACAGGAACCCGAAATGTTTTACCAGCAAGCGGAAACCTGGCAATTTGCCAAAGTCCGAGGAGAACCGGTAAGGCCGTATTATCAAACCATCGATTTTGGCAACTGCAATAACAAAGAAGAATTTGTCATGCTCAACCCCATGACACCGATCAACAGCAACAACCTGAGCATGATCGGCGTTGCCGGCATCATGGATACCAAGACCTGTAGCACAGACTACAAACCCGGCATCACTCTGTATAAATTTCTTAAAGATGTTCAGGTCAATGGCCCGGCGCAGGTCGAATCGCTGATTGAGCAAGACCCGGAAATTTCCGCCCAATTCACCTTGTGGAATCAGGGCGGCTCCAAAATTGAACTAGGACGCATGATCATTATGCCGATGGGCAACAGTGTGCTTTACGTGCAGCCGGTCTATATAGTCTCCAACGTAAACGGCATCCCTGAGCTGATCCGGGTTATCGTTTCGATCGGCAATTATGTGGTCATGGACACTAATTTTTGGTCGGCATTTAACCGCTTAAAGCAGATTTACATCAAAAATGCCGAGGAAAGCGGCGGCACCGGAACATCCAGATCACCCGCTGTCGAACCGGTCAAAAACTAAGGCTGATGAACTTAAGCCGTTCATGCGCAACTAGGCTCAAAAGAGCTTAGTTGAATATGAACGGCTTAAGTTCAGTCAACAGCATTGTCCAACGCGAGTGTAGGCCTATAATAACGAGCGTTATAATATAACATTCGATTTCAGCCAGACGGTTTTTTGCAATGAACACACCAGCCGAAGCAAACCATGATGATTCCTCTGCCATCGAGCATGACCATAAAAAATGTGTCAGCCAGGCCTTAAGCACTGCCGCAGAGTTATGCCTCGTGCGCGGCGTACAACTGACGCCGATACGCCAGCAAGTGCTGGAACTGATCTGGGAAAATCATAAAGCCGTCAAAGCCTACGAACTGCTCGATAGAATCAAACCGCAAATGGATGCGGCAAAACCCGCGACGATTTACCGCGCATTGGATTTTTTAATCGAACAGGGTTTGATTCATCGCGTAGAGAGCCTCAACGCCTTTGTCGGTTGCCGCAGCTCCGCCCATCAGCATGAGCAGTTATTATTGATCTGCAATAATTGTCAGGACGTAGAAGAGCGCTCGGCGCCGGAAGTGATGACGGCGTTGTCACAAGAAATCAAGCAGGCGGATTTTATTGTTCACAGCAAAGCTATCGAAATTCACGGGCTATGCGCAAAATGTGCACAGAGCTTGAGTGGCGATTCAACATAGCGGCAAGGCATTGCCTAAAACCTATATTCAACTAAATATTCATGAAAGAGAAAATGACAATTCAACAAGCGATACGAGACCTCGCTCTCGACTACTCAAATCGGCTTTCGACGGCAATTGATAGTAGAACAGAAGAAATGCTTGCTGATGATGTGTCGCATTATTTGATATACAGGGTTCTGGGTATTTCTTTTTCTGAAGGCCAAAAAATAGACTTGTATCAAAACAAGGGCCGATACCTTTATAAATATGCCGGTTCTTTCCTTGAACAGGCAACAAAGAAATGCTTTGAGTATATATTTCCAGAATCAGGAAGTATTCGGATTCCAATGTGCACGCCCCCTACGAGGCATACAGGTTTACGTTATTTATTGACAATTAGGCAGATAATAAGAGAACATGAAGCCACTTCTCTAGGAGAAGAACGGAACACCTCTTTTTAGTGGCTATGGCTACTGCGTTGGGGGTACGGCATCAAAACTATATCAACCAGATGGAAACTTACTTTTACTAGGTTTGTTCCGTGGAAAGCCCGAAGCAAGTGCTTCGGGCTTTTTGTTTTAGGGAGTATTAAATGAACCTAGAAAAACAGCTAGAAGAATACATTCTCAGCGAAGCAAAAAAATTAATAAAACGCCATCATGATTATCATAATCATCTTCATACTGAACATGAGCGAACGAAAAAAAGAATCAAAGAAGTACCAAACAAGATAGTTAAGACACCTGATGAATGGAAATTGGACAAGAAAAATAATCCTTTTTATGTTCGTTCTCATGCTAAAAGCATCGCAAAATCAATTGCCATAAAAATAGCAGCGGGCACATACGCACCTTATGAGCCATCGAAAAAGCTCATTCCGAAACCAGGAGGAGGTACAAGAGAAGTAACAATTTACCAAATACCTGATGCAGCGGTATCTCGGCTTTTCTACATTAGATTGTTAGCAAAAAATAAGCATCGTTTTAGCTCGTTTTCGTATGCATACCGAAACGATAGAAATGTTCACTTTGCAATACAAGATATTGCGGTGGATATTTCTCAGGATGCAAGAATGTTCATTGCTGAGTTTGATTTTTCGGACTTTTTTGGGTCAATTAACCATGAATACCTATTTAAACAGTTCAACGCTAATGGGTTTTTTATTAGCGACGAAGAAGAGAAAATTATTCGTGCCTTTATAAAAACACGGGAGCGAGGAATTCCTCAAGGTACTTCAATATCACTTTTTCTTGCCAATCTAGTTTGTTGGAAATTAGATAAGTCTTTCGAAAAGGCTGGCCTCAAGTTTGCGCGATATGCCGATGATACTGTAGTTTGGAGTCCTGATTACGCCGCAATTTGCAAATCATTTACTCTTATTGATTTTTTCTCCAGAGAGGCTGGAGTGTCTATCAACGCAAAGAAATCAGATGGGATCAGCTTATTAGCTAGAGAGGGACTTCCCACAGAAATTACTTCCAAAAGAGAGTTTAACTTTCTTGGATATGCAGTTGCTGTCTCGAAGGTGTCAATTAAAGAAAAATCTGAAAAACGAATAAAGAAGCAAATTTCATATCTTCTTTATAAAAACTTAATACAGCCTATTAGGAAAAAACCACTTAAAGGACTCGTCATTCCTGCAAACAATAGAGATACAGCCTTGTTAAGTGCAATGATGCAGGTTAGGAGATATTTATACGGCGGTCTGTCGCACCGTGAAATGGTTGACTATTTGCGTGGAAGACAAAGGCAGCTTTATTTCAAAGGTGTAATGAGTTTTTATCCATTAATCAACGATGAAGATCAACTAAAAAGGTTAGACGGTTGGCTTCTTTCTGTGATTCATCGTTGTGTTCAAAAAAGATCAGCCCTCCTTTTGTCACATGGATTTGATCGACGACATTCATTCCCGTTTTCTGTCCCTCGTGAAAAAATAGTTAAGCAGTATCGTAGCAAAAGAATTTTCGGCAAGCCATTGTTGGAAATTCCTAGCTTTATGTTAATTTATAAATCGCTGCAACATGGGCTAAAAGAGTCTGGTATTGAGCGAGTAATGAATCCTCATGCTGCAAACTATGATTACTAGAAGGCTTACACATCACAGTTTAAAAGTATTAAGTACGAAACCAGCCCGCTAACCCATGCTCCCCACCCTAGTCCGCTTCTCCATCCGTTTTTACGGCATCGTCATCGCGCTTGCGGTATTAATCCTGCTCTACGGCAGTTACCGTTTCGCCACCGCTGGCCTGGATATTTTCCCCGAATTTTCGCCTAAACAGGTCATCATCCAAACCGAAGCGCCCGGCCTTTCCTCCGAACAGGTTGAGGTGCTGGTGACTCAGCCAATCGAAACGGCTATCAGCGGCTTGATCGGCATGAAGTCGGTGCGTTCCGAATCCATACAAGGTCTGTCGATTATTACTGCGATTTTTGCCGAAGACAGCGATGTGTACCGTAATCGCCAGCTAATCAGCGAACGGCTGGCGACTTTAGCAACACAGCTGCCGCCGGGCATTACGCCGGTTGCGATACCGCTGTCCTCGTCTTCGGCGACGGTGTTGACGATTGGTTTAAGCCAAGATGAGCAGACCGATTTGATGGCTTTGCGCAGTCTGGTCGATTGGACGGTTGTGCCGCGCTTGAAAGCGGTGCCGGGCGTTGCCGATGTCAATGTGTTCGGCGGCGCTATTCAGCAATTGCAAATCCAGATCGAGCCGGTGCAATTACAGCGTTTTAACCTGACGCTGGAGGACATTATCCAATCCGCGACTCAGGCCGGAAACAGCCAGGGCGGCGGTTTTATTGAAAACGACAACCAGCGCTTCACTTTGCAAATAACCGGGCAACCGGCCACGCCGGAACAATTCGCCAAAATTGTCGTCAAGCGGGAGCAAGGACGCAATGTGACCTTGGGCGAAGTTTCCACTATTAGCTATGCGCCGGAGCCGCCGATTGGCGCGGCGCAAATCATGGGAAAGCCCGGTATCGTGATGATGGTGATCGGACAATACGACGCCAATACTTTGTCGGTATCGCGGCAGGTCGAGCAAGCGCTGCAAGAGTTCGAGCCGATTTTTAGCAAACAAGCGATTAACTTTTATCCGCACCTGTTCCGGCCCGCCGATTATATCGAACATTCGCTGAGCAATTTGTCCGGGCATTTGCTGATCGGCGGCTTGTTTGTGCTGATTATTTTGTACCTGTTTTTGTTCAATTTCCGCACGGCGTTTATTTCCGCATTGGCAATTCCCGCGTCATTGATTGGCGCGGTCATTGTGCTGCTGGAAAGCGGGGTTAATCTGAACATCATGGTATTGGGCGGCTTGGCGATTGCCTTGGGCGAGGTGGTTGACGATGCGATTATCGACACCGAAAACATTTTCCGCCGGTTGCGCGAAAACCGTTTGCTACCTAAGCCGCTGCCGGTTACCGAGGTGGTTTATAGCGCATCGCTGGAAGTGCGCAGCTCCGTGGTTTACGCCAGCTTTATCGTCGCGCTGGTGTTTGTGCCGTTGTTGACTTTGGACGGCGTGGCCGGGCGTTTGTTTGCGCCGCTGGGCTATTCGTACATCCTGGCGATTTTAACCTCGTTGTTGGTCGCGCTGACCTTAACGCCAGCGCTGTGCTATGCCTTGCTGGGCAATGCAAACCTCGTCAATGACGACCCGCCGCTGATTAGGCGCATCAAGCCGCTGTACAAGGCGCTGTTAGGCAAGGTTTTCACGTTCTTTAAGCCGGTTATGGTAGGCAGTTCGCTAGTGTGCCTGTCCGGCTTGCTGGCGTTTTTCAGTCTGGACAGCAAATTTCTGCCCGAACTGCGCGAAGGCCATTACATCATCCATACCACCAGCATTCCCGGCACCGCGTTGCCGGAATCCATCAGAATAGGCAGCAAGTTGACCGAACAGTTTATGGCGATTCCCGGCGTACAATCGGTGTCGCAATGGGCGGGGCGGGCGGAACGGGGCGCCGATACTTACGGCAGCCATTACAGCGAATATGACGTGCGCTTGGAGCCCATGCCGGGTGCCGAGCAACAGCAAATCAAGGACAAGTTGCGAGCGATTCTGACCGATTTCCCCGGCATTTTATTTGAGGCCAATACTTTTTTGACTGAGCGGGTTGATGAGACCATTTCCGGCTACACCTCGCCGGTGGCGGTCAATATTTACGGCAATGATTTGAATAAACTGGATGCCAAAGCGCAGGCGGTGGCCGAGGTTATGCGCTATATAGACGGCGCAACCGATGTGCAGTTACGCTCGCCGCCCGGCACGCCGCTGCTGCAAATTGTGCTGAACCTCGACCAGTTGAATTTTTGGGGCGTGATGCCGGCGCAAATTGTCGATACGGTGCAGGCGGCTTACGAAACCCGGATTGTCGGCAAAAATATTCAGGGCAACAAAATTTACAATATCGCGGTGACCTTGACGCCGGAATTAAGGGCGCAGCCCGAATCGATAGCCAAACTGCCGATCAGAACGCAGGACGGCACGCTGATTACGCTGGAGCAGGTCGCGGACATCAGACATTCGGCCAGCCGCTACAACATCCTGCATCAAGGTTCGCAGCGGCGGCAAACCGTGACCGGCAATGTGCAAGGCCGGGATTTGGATGATTTTGTCAGTGAGCTTAAAGCGCGGGTATTAAAGGAGATCCCCTTTTCTATTGACAGCTATCCCGAGTTCACCGGCGCGGCGATAGAGCAATCACAGGCGCGGAAAGAATTGATTTTGCATTCATTGCTGGCCGGAGCCGGAGTGCTGATTTTTATTTATATCGCCATCGGCAGCATACGCCATGTGTTGCTGACGCTGGCCAACCTGCCGTTTGCGCTGATCGGCGGGGTTGCCGCCGTGATATTGACCGGGGCGACGCTGTCGGTCGGTTCAGTGGTCGGTTTTGTGACCTTGTTCGGCATTACCGTGCGCAACAGTATCATGCTGCTATCGCATTACCGCTATCTGGTCGAAGACGAAGGCAAGCCCTGGAACCTGGACACCGCGATTCAGGGCGCCCAGGAACGCTTGCCATCTATCTTGATGACAGCACTGGTCACCGCGTTGGCGATGTTTCCGATTGCCTTCAACAGCGACAATCCGGGGCGCGAAATTATGGGGCCGATGGCGGCGATTATCATCGGCGGCTTGGTCTCTTCAACCTTGCTGAACTTGTTATTGCTGCCGGCGCTGTTGCTGCGTTATGGCAAATTTGACAGCTCGAAGTAGGCCGGGATTTTAGAACATCGACAGTAATGAGGGCAGTCCGAAACTTGTTATTGTCGCCTCGGCTTTTGCAGCCGCTGAAAATTTTTTGCATTTTCTTTTTATGGGGAAGCAGTCGATAATAGGCGCATTATTAATTTAACCTAGAGAGAAAAAATGAGTAATGTGTTTAGTTTTACCGGGACGGTAGGCCGTGATGCCGAAGTCAGATATTTACCGTCAGGCCAAGCGGTGTTGAATGTCACCGTAGCCAACAACATCGGTTTTGGCGATAAGCAACAAACGCTGTGGGTCAGGTGTGCATTGTGGGGTAAACGCGCGGAAGGCCAACTGCAAAATTATCTGAAAAAAGGCCAGGCGGTGTTTGTTTCCGGCGAATTGAGCCAAAGCGAATACCGGGCGCAAGATGGCTCGACTAAAACCAGTCTGGAACTTAACTGCAATATCATTGATCTGATCGGCAAGAAAAACGAATCTAGCCAACCGCAGCAACAGAATTACCAAGCGTCACAGCCCTCTGCACCTCAAGCACCTAGTGGCGATAATTTCGACGCGCCTTATGACGACGACATCCCGTTCTAATGACAGAATCAGCGGATAAGTCTGGAGCTAATAGGCCCAAAGTCAGCGTGAGCGAACGCGGCTTATTAGTCGCTCACGGACAAAGCCAAAAACTGGCGGCTATACGCAATAGGCTTCAACCAGCCGCGCCGGTTGAAGTTTTACCGTTAGCGGGCAAAGCGCTGTTATCGGGCTTGAAGCCTGAAGTCGCCACCGAGTTGGATAAAGCAAGGACGCTGCTTGACCAGCGCATTGAATATATCATGCGTAGTTTTCCTGAAGGCAAGAAAAACCGGCTATTTGGCTTTCGATATGGTTCGGTGGCGGCGATTAAAGCCATGCCGATAAAAACCGCCTTTAAAACCTTGGGCATGTCTGATGATTTAGTGAATATGCGCTTGGTGGCGGAACTGGACTGTCACGGCCGCGCCGTTAGCTAAGGTGATTCCCGATAAATAACATCCCTTGATGATCATGGGTCATAAAAAATAGAGTCCACGAAAATCACAAAAAACACGAAAATTTCGTGCCTTTCGTGCCTTTCGTGGACAATTTTTAGCATGTTTTTTCAGGAAAGCACCTAAAGCCACAGGGCAGGAGCGCAGTGTGCAGACATTAAAAGCCGTGTTCGATGCCATTGCCGACCAGCCTTTTCACTGCGTGCAACAGCTGCGCGGACGTTATGTTTTTCCCCGCTTTGAACTCAATTTTATCAGGATGCAAGGCAGCCCCGGCGCTAATCCTGCGTCCATTGCATCCGTCAACATAGCGTTAGCCCACGCTAAAATCCCCGCTCTATTTTTGCAATCCGCCGACGCTAAGCTGGCGGTGGCGGATTTTTTAATCCGGCGTTTTCACGACGGCATTAACCGTTTTGCCCAACAAAATCGCGGCAAAGACGGCAGCGGCTCGTTTAACACCATTGCCTTAAGCCAAAAAATGCTGCGCCGGGATAGCGTGTTGCTTGATGACGCTACGATTCAATTGCGCTTTAGTATCAGCCTGCCGGCTAAAGGCCAGGGCGGCGTTGTCGATGCCGAACAGGCGTGGATTATGCTGGCGCAGGAACTGACCGCCATGGTCGATGCGACTTTTTTTTATCCGCATTACGATCCGCAAACCCAGGCGCTGCTCCGGCAATTTGTCGAGGTGCTGCAAACCCGCGCCGAGATCATCCGCTTCATGCAGCAATACGGTTTGCTTGTATTCATCGCCAATGGCGCCAGGTTGCCGCGGCATAGCGGCGTCAATGACCGGCCTGCCTTGGATGATTCGGTCAAAGCCTTTCAAGCCCCGACAACCTTGCAAGTCACCATTCCCCTCACGGATGGCCGCAGCCTAAGCGGCATGGGCATTAAGCAGGGCATCACCTGCATTACCGGCGGCGGCTATCACGGCAAATCGACGCTGATGCAGGCGATTTTAGCCGGGGTTTATGCGCATATTCCCGGAGACGGACGGGAATACGTGGTGACGCGGGACGATGCGTTTTTTATCCGAGCCGAAGAAGGGCGCAGTATCCGTAATGTCGACATCAGCGCGTTTATCAGCGATTTGCCGAACGGCCTGAAAACCACCGATTTTTCCTCCGACAACGCCAGCGGCAGCACCTCGCAGGCGGCGGCTATTGTCGAAGCTATCGACAGCGGCAGCCGCCTGTTACTGTTTGATGAAGACACCTGCGCCACCAATTTTCTAGTGCGCGATGAGCTGATCAAAAAAATCCTCGATGCCGCGCAAGAGCCGATTAAGCCACTGTATGCAACGGTGCGTTCGTTGTGGCAACAACATCAGGTGTCAATGATTTTTGTGGTTGGCGGCTTGGGCTATTTTTTGCAAAAAGCCGATACCTGTTTGTTGATGGAACATTACCTGTGCCGCGATATTACTGACAAGGTGCGCGATAAATTAGGGCCGATTGCAGAAGACGAAATGCCGCTTGGCGATTTTGCGCAATCACGCTGTCTGGCCGCCGATAATTTCAATCCGGCTTATACCAACCTGCGCCTGAACAAGACACTGCCCAAACGCATCAAAGACTTGCGCAATGCACCGAAGCAACTGGAATACGGCATGGATTTGCTCAATCTGGAGGCTGTGGCGCAAATTGCGGAAGCGCCGCAGCTACTGGCTATCGGCTATTGTCTACTGGCATTACGGACTCAGCTCCAGCAAGCGGGCGCTAAGACGGAGAGCCTTCGTTTTTGGATAGATTGGCTGGAGAGTGAAATCGGCGAACACGGTTTGGAGGTACTGAAAGCGGATTATCCGGGTCACTTGTCGATGCCGCGAAAATATGAAATTGCTGCCGCGATCAACAGGATACGGTCATTAAAGCTTGTTCGGGAAGGGTAAAAAAAGGCCACCTCAGAGAGAGAAAAAGGGGTAAAACCAGGTGGCCTTTGTAAGAGAGATAATGTGACAAAAACAACATCCCGTTGTTTTTGTCGTGAGTAGATTATCAAAATAGCTTGGCGCGGTTTATCAGTACGAATACCTATATGCGCAAGTTTTATTAATTGATCACAGGCCCGTAGCTGGCGTTTGCTGCTTTAATTTTCGAGTAACTACTCAGCGAAAAAAGAAATAGAACACGGAAAACACAGATTAGACTGATTTACGCGGATTTTTTAAATTTTTAATCAGTGATTATCCGTTTTATCAGTGCTATCCGCGTTCTAATTAATTATTTTTAAGACGCTGAGCAATTACATTTTCGATAACCTCACAACCGATACAGCGGCTCCAATTTATCATCATCGGAAGCGGCTATTTTTTTCCTGACTTTGTTTTCCACAAAGGCCTGAAACAATTTTTTTCCCTGCCATTGTTCGGCCGTCTTGCCGTATAACACTTGATTCAAATGCAAAATTTCATCCCGTAACCGAGCCTCGCTTAGTTCGGCAATAACGCCCAGATTCACCACCGATAAGCCTTTTCTGTCGCTGTATTTTTGCCGCCCCCAGGCCAGCAAAGCCTCTTTAGCCGCTACGGCATTATTATCGGCGCAGGCTTTTTTCAGGTTTTTCACGCACTGTTCAAGGCGAATTTCGCCCTCATTTTTTACCGGTGCCGGTTTTTTCGTCGAGCTTTTAGTCAGCAAGCGGACGAAAGTAGCAAGCCAACCGGTCGCCAAAAAGGCCGAAATCCACAACCAGATATTTTGTTGCGGCGGCTGCGATTGGACAAGCGGCGCCGGCTCAACCTTTTGCGCCTGCACCTCAGGTACTGCTGGTGCAAGCGGCTCTACTAAAGTGCCGGCGGCTTCGGCTACAGTGAGCATGGTTTCAGGAATTTTGGCGATTTCCATGCTTTGGTTTTGGCTGTTAAACCAGGGAATTTCTATCGCCGGCAATTTATAAAAACCCGCTTTTGAGGGGATGATGGCTATTTTTTCTTGCCGGAAAGCCTCCAGTCCGTCGGCTTTTTTCTGTTCTTGCAAAACCGCTTGGTCGGGATAGGTTTTCAACTGCGCATCAATCTTGTCTTTATTTAACTCGGGCAATTGACTGACGGTGCTGCCTTTGGCTGATAAGGTCAGAGTGCGGGTCAGCGGTTCGCCGACTTTCATTTGTTGCGTGTCACCCGACCATTCCTCTTTTAATTCCAGTTGGTCAGCGGACAGCCAGTGTTGACCGCTAAAGCTGGCTGGAACCGCTTTGACCTCCAGCGTCACTGCTTTGGACAATACTTTTTTAGCTTTGGTCATTTGCGGGTTGAAAAAACCGCCAAAACTTGGACGATTATTGATGGCTACTTCGGCAGTCAATTCCAGCGGTTTAATGGTCAATGACCCGCTTTTTTGCGGGAAAATGGCATATTTACGCTCGGTGACCGCGTAATTGATGCCGTTAATTTGGGTGTTGTAACTGCTGTCATCGCCCAGTTTTTCCACCACAGCATCGCTTAATTCCGGCTCGCTCAAGCCGGCGCGGGTAATGTCTATCCGCCGGTACAGTCGCGCGCTATAAAGCACCTGGGATTGTACATAAGGGCTTTCAGGACTGACTTCGACCTCCAAAAACAGTTCGTCATTGCGGTCAATGTCCTTGTTGTCGGCGCCCTCTGTCACCCTAATGCTGAGCGCCTGGCTGCTGTCTGCACCAAAGTTCACCTCCGGAATAATCAGGCTGCCGGGATGTTTGGCCATGACGTTAAGCGTCCACTTGATGCTTTTGCTTAACTTTCCATTTATCAAGGACATATTACTGCTTTGGCTTTGGTTAAGTAGCTCAAAATCTTGTTCCAGCGGGGCGAAATCCGGCTCGCCATCGGGTGTGTCGTTGGCGGTAAAAATAATCTGGAACGATTCATCAAGACCGACCGAATTACGGTCGAGCGAGACGTTGATTTCTGCAGCCAAAACCTGCGCGGGCGCCAAATTCAGCAATAGCAACAGAAAGAATATTTTTTTTAGAGTGTTCATCATATAAGGGCAATTGCAGAGGGGGTGAAGCCGTAGCATTATTTTAACCTGATTTTTCCGCTACGGTGGTATGCGCGTTTCAGTTAAGCCATAGGCTTTGGTCTATATCGGAAATCGCCTAACTCTTTTTTCTAAATCCGGCCGACTTATGGCTCGGGAATATTTCCTTTTATTGGCCGCTCTCTAGTACGCGCCCAGTGATTTAGCTATGATGCGATGCAAAAAATCAACAATAGACTAAGGCGAATTTAACCGTGGCAATGAAACAACTGACTTACACCCTACTCGGACTTAGCTTGGCGGCGGCTGGCGCGGCAGCGGCCAAAGATCAGCCGCAGGATTTGGGCATTATTGACGTGGTCGGCGTGACGCCGTTGCAGGATGACGGCGTCGCCGCGTCTAAAATACCGGCCAATATACAAACCGTTTCTTCCGATCAACTGGAAAAAGCTCAAAGCATCAGCCTGGCCGATTACATCAACCGTTATCTCGGCAGCGTACATATCAATGAAGCGCAAAATAACCCATTGCAACCGGACATTTCCTATCGCGGCTTCGTTGCGTCGCCGCTGCTGGGCTTGCCGCAAGGCTTATCGACCTATGTCAACGGCGTCCGTTTTAACGAGCCGTTTGGCGATACGGTCAATTGGGATTTAATCCCCGAAGGCGCGATTGATTCGATGGCACTCTATCCCGGCTCTAATCCGGTTTATGGCCTGAACAGCTTGGGCGGCGCCATCTCGGTCAAAACCAAAACCGGCTTTTCCGCGCCCAAACATCAGATTGAGGCTTACGGCGGTTCATGGGGGCGACATTCGGAAGAATTAAGCAGCGGCTGGAATAATGGCACCTGGGGCTATTTTTTAGACCTGCATCATTTTGAGGAAGACGGCTGGCGCGATTTTTCGCCAACCAAAGCCGATCAAGCCTTCGGCACCTTGAGCTGGCGCGGCGATAAAGGCTCGTTAGACCTGACCTTGGGCGGCAATGATAACAACATGCGCGGCAACGGTGCCGTCCCCGTGCAGTTACAAGAACAAAACCGGGCGGCGGTGTTCACCCATCCCGACCAAACCGTCACCCGCATGTTCTTTTCCGAATTGGCGGGCAGCTATGACCTGGCCGATGATATTGAAGTGAGCGGCAATGCCTATTTCCGGCAGAATAGAATCAAAACTTTTAACGGCGACAACAGCGATTTTGATGACTGCGAACTGACGGGCAATGCAGGATTTTTGTGCGAAGATTCCGGCGATGATGAGGAAGTCGCTGTCGATATTAACGGCAATAATATTTTTGCCAGCGATGAAGTTGAAGGTGCCACCAATAACACCAGCCAAACCCAAATGCGCAGCCGTGGCGGCACCTTGCAAACAGCGTTTGCCCGCGACTTGTTCAAACATAAAAACAATCTGACTGTGGGCACCAGTTATGATTATGCCGAAACCCATTTCAGCTCCGACACCGAACTCGGCTCACTGACCGACACCCGTGGCACCACGCAAAGCGGTATTCTGGTCGATGAATCCCGTGTGCGTTTGCATACCGACACCTCGACCGTGGGCGTCTTCCTGACCGACAGTTTTTCCATTACCGATGCCTTAACCGCGACCGTCGCAGGCCGTTACAACTACATCCATGTCAACATGACAGACAAATATGTCAACGACGAAAAAACGCTGGACGGCTCGCATACCTTTGAGCGGCTCAATCCTTCCGCCGGTTTGACTTATCAAATCAGGGACAATCTGAACGTGTACGGCAGTTACAGCGAATCCGCCCGTGCGCCTTCGCCAATGGAACTCAGTTGCGCCGACCCGACCGCGCCGTGCAAATTGCCCAATTCGTTCGTAGCCGATCCGCCGCTGGAACAAGTGGTTGCCAAAACCTGGGAAGGCGGCATCCGGGGCGACTTGGACGCGTTGCTGGGCAAAGGTGATTTGAAATGGAACCTGGGCTATTTCAACACCACCAACCACAACGACATTATTTTTCGCCGAGATGCGTCCAGCAATTTGATTAGCCAGGGCTATTTCGACAATGTCGGCAAGACCCGCCGCTACGGCATAGAAGCCGCAACCACAGTGAATTATCCGCAATTATTCAGTCAAATTGACGACTGGCATTTTTCGACCAACTACACCTATTTGAATGCCCGGTTTTTGGATGGTTTCGACATCCAGAACCCGCTGGATACCGACGAAGCGATTGCTGTCGGCAAAGGCGACCGGATTCCCGGCATCCCCGAACATATCTACAAGGCCGCGTTATCGGTGGATTTATGGCAACGCGTCTCACTGGGCTTTGACGGCATTTACAGCGGCAACAAATATTTCAGGGGCGACGAGGCGAATGTGACCAAACCGCTCTCCGGTTACTGGCTGTTTAACGCCAACGCGGACTATAAAATCACTAAGAACGTGACGCTGTTTGGCAAGGTCGATAATATTTTCGACACGAATTACAACTCGTTTGGCGTTTATGGCGAGGCGGATGAAATATTCCCGCAATTTGACAACAACCGTTTTGTCTCGCCCGGCGCACCGCGCGCAGGCTGGATCGGCGTGCGGTTGACGCTGTAAAACGGGCTTACCCAGGATTACCGTTATTGCTAATAACTGATGTTACGCATTTTATTGTCCACGAAAAACACGAAAGGCACGAAAAGGCTGTCCTGTACGTTTGGCAAACGCTCTGTCGGTGTGAATGCCAGGAACGCCCGGGAACACAGGCTCTGCCTGCCAGTGTTGGCACGATGTTTCCCGAAACAGGCAAAGCCTGTACGCCAAGCTTCGTTCTTCTTGGCTCAAAAAATGGATAACACCGCCTTAGCCCACTTTCTACCCTTGAGCACCTCTTTCAGCAAGGCCACGAACTTATCCCTTTCGTGTTAAGCGT
>JAUYMY010000001.1 GCA_030699385.1 Methylobacter sp. | reverse complement strand
TCGGCAATTCGCCATTAATCTGCTAAAAAAAGAACCTTCTAAGATGAGCATTAAGAAAAAACGTTTTAAAGCCGCTTTGAATGATGATTTTAGGGAATCTGTCATTTTCTCGGCCTGAGATTTATATGCGCTTGCCCTGGGCGAACCGTGAGATACACACCACGCGCGACAATTGGACCGCCGGATAGCGCGCTGTTCGGGTATACTGTGCGGCTTTTCAATTTAGCGGAACAACTATGAGACCTAGCGGACGTAACCCGGATCAACTAAGAGACATCAAATTTACCTGCGGTTTTACCAAACATGCGGAAGGCTCTGTGCTGGTTGAATTCGGCGATACCCGGGTGCTGTGTACCGCCAGTGTCGACCGCAGTGTGCCGCGCTTTCTTAAAGGCAAAGGTGAAGGCTGGATTACCGCCGAATACGGCATGTTGCCGCGTTCGACTCACAGCCGGATGGGGCGCGAAGCCAGTAACGGCAAACAGGGCGGGCGCACGCTGGAAATTCAGCGCCTGATTGGCCGCTCTTTACGTGCAGCGATTGATTTGAAAGCGCTGGGCGAACACACCATCATGATCGACTGCGATGTGTTGCAGGCCGATGGCGGAACGCGCACCGCATCGATTACCGGCGGTTTTGTCGCGCTGTCGCTAGCTGTGCAAAGTATGCTCAAACGCAAGCAAATCAAGACCAATCCGCTGCACGGGCAGATTGCCTCGGTTTCAGTGGGCATTTATAACGGCGTGCCGGTGCTGGATTTGGATTATGCCGAAGACAGTAATGCGGAAACCGATATGAATGTGGTGATGAACGATGCCGCCGCGTTTATCGAAGTGCAAGGCACGGCTGAAGGCCATGCCTTCAGAAAAGAAGAACTCGACGCGATGCTGGAATTGGCCGGCGCCGGCATAAAGGAATTGCTGGAAAAACAACGCTTTGCCATAGAAAACCACCCATGAGCTTTTCTGCCTTAAATAAAATCGTCCTGGCCAGCAGCAATCCCGGCAAAATCAGGGAAATTCAGGCGCTGTTGGCGGCTCATCCTATCGTTGCGCAGTCTGAATTTAATGTGCTCGATGCCGAAGAAACCGGCACCACCTTTGTCGAAAATGCCATTCTAAAAGCCAGAAATGCCGCCTTGCATTGCCGGTTACCGGCGATAGCCGATGATTCCGGCTTGGTGGTCGATGCACTAAACGGCGCGCCCGGCGTGATTTCCGCACGCTATGCCGGCGTTGGCGCCAGCGACCGGGACAATGTCGACAAGCTGTTGCGTGAACTCGACGGCGTCCCCGATGCACAGCGCACAGCGCGCTTTATCTGTGTCGTGGTGTTTATGACAGATGCGCAAGATCCCTGCCCTGTCATTGCTCAAGGCGTTTGGGAAGGGCGGATTTTGGATCATACCGTCGGCGAAAATGGTTTTGGTTATGACCCGGTATTTTGGCTGCCCAGCCATGATTGCACCTCGGCACAATTACCGGCAGAGGTTAAAAATTCGCTGAGCCACAGAGGAAAGGCGCTGAAGACATTAACGGCATTAATCAATGCCAGGAAATCTGCTTAAAGAATTGGGCTACCCGGACAATCGACAAATAACCGGGAACGCCGAGCCCTAGCTCGGCAGTATTAATTATTGAGGGTATTCGCCAAGCTGGAGCTTGACGTTCCCAGCCACTCGCTTAAAACTGTCCCGGTTTAAGTGGGTAGCCAAGAATTGTCCACGAAAAACACGAACAATTTCACAACACGGTTATTTTGCTTTTTTCGTGCCTTTCGTGGACTCTGCTTTTCCTATGGATCAGATTTTTTGATGGAACGGCCTCTCCCTGAATTGTATTTTGATGAACATATTACTCCCCATCGCCCAGCAATTTGCCAGCGAGGTTACCGCAATAACGTCGCTCGGCAACGGCTTGATTAATGACACTTATCGGGTGACAACAGCCTCGGCGCCGTTTGTACTGCAACGCATCAACCCTGCGGTTTTTCCCGCGCCTGAGCAGATCATGGCCAATCTGGCAACGCTGAACCGGCATATTGCGCAAAAAAACGCAGCCTCGGTTAAGCTGCAAATCCCGGAACTATTAAAGACACTCGATAACAGCCTGCTTTATCAGCATGAAAATGGCGACTACTGGCGCGCGTTAAGTTTTATTGCCGATAGCGAAAGCATTGAAACCATAGGCACTATCGGCGACGCGGAGCAGGTCGGCTCTGCGCTGGGGCGCTTCCATCGTTTAATCAGCGACCTTAATCCCGCCCTGTTGCACGACACCCTGCCCGGTTTTCATATCACGCCGGACTATTTGCATCAGTATCATCAACTTGAGCGGCAAGCGGTCAACGCCGACGAGCGTTATTGCACTGATTTTATTGCCCGCTTTGAATTTATCGCCGATGAACTGGAGACAGCGAAACAGCAGGGTTTATTGTCTTTGCGGGTGATTCACGGCGACCCCAAATTAAACAACTTCCTGTTTGAGCAACGCAGCCGGAAAATCGTCAGCCTGATCGACCTGGACACGGTCAAACCGGGTTTGGTGCATTACGATATTGGCGATTGTTTGCGCTCTTGCTGTTACCGCCATGACCCGGTGACATTCGACCTGGCTATTTGCAGCGCCCTGTTGACCCGCTACCTAAACGAAGCGAAGGCGTTTTTTACCGAGCACGATTACCACGCTTTATATCCCGCCATCCGCTTGCTGCCTTTTGAATTGGGTCTTCGTTTTTATAGCGATTATCTGCAAGGCAACCACTATTTCAAGGTTACCGAACCCCGGCAAAACCTGCGCCGTGCCGCCAACCAATTCCGTTTATGTGCAAGCATCATGGCGCAGGAAGAGGCGCTTAAAGATTTGATTTCGCGCTTACAAAATACTTAGAATTTAGCCCTTAATTCATCCAAAAAACTGCGAAATTGGGCATCAGCTATAAGGTCGCGTATCTTATTATTAGATAGATTCATCTAATTATATCGCTTTGTTAAAAATACAATTTTCTTTACTATTGCAATTAAGCAACGTGTGTTGCTATTTTGATAATCCCATTATTAAATTTTAACTTTATTGATTTATTGAGATAAGTCCCGCTTCAACATAAGCAGTAAAGTTGTTTTTAACGGCACAATTTGCAGGAGTATTTTTATGGCGTCTAATACGAGAACCTACAGCAAAGAACAACAAATCACTGAAATCTCTCATCAGATTGCCACTATTTTGCAGGACATTAAATTCGGCTCGATTGAAATTATCATTCATGAAAACAGAGTGGTACAAATCGAGCGTAAAGAGAAATTACGCATTGACAGTAAATAATAACTGTAAAATTCTACCGCAAAAAAACGGCGAAAACAGAACTACATCGCGAAAGGAACCGACCGGATCACCGGACGTTACTCATCAAACAAGATTTTTAAAAGAAGGTGAAACTATGAAACGCAATGTCGTTACTATCGCGTCGGCAAGCGGCGCGCTAGGCCTGCTGCTGACTTGGTCGGGTCTGGCAGGTGCCGAGGATTATTACCAAAAAACCAAAGGTTATCGTGTCGAACCGGACACCGATCCGCCGGCCTATGTACGGAATTTGAGCAAAACCCAGTTCGAACAGTTCCGCGATGTGGAATGGCTCGATGTCGGCCTAGATTTTCGTACCCGTTATGAGTACCGGGAAAACGATTTACGGCGCAGAAATAATCCTACAACCAATGCTACGCTAAATACCTATCGCAACGACCCCGACAACCTATGGCTATTGAGAACCCGCGGTTATATCGGAGTAAAAGACATTCTCGACCCGCTACGCTTTGCGGTCGAATTTGAAGACGCCCGCAGTTATAACGGCCTGTATGAAAGAACCGACGCTGACATCAACGAATTTGAATTGATTCAGGGTTACGCCGAGCTGTATTTCGATAATGCGCTCGGCCATAACCGGCCGTTAAGTATCCGCGCTGGCCGTCAGGCTTTGGAATTGCTGGATCGGCGTCTGATAGGCAACAACCAGTTCCGTAACACTACCAACAATTTCGAGGGTTTTCGTGTCCAATTCGGTAAAAAGCAAAACGACTGGCATTTGGATACCTTTGCACTTCATCCAATTGAACGCTTAAAATATGATTTTGACCGTGCTGACGAAGATATCTGGATTTACGGTGGCGTGCTGAATTTGCGGCAGTGGTCGGAGTTTATCACCATCCAGCCGTATTTTCTTGGCCGCAAGCAAAATGGCGACCCAACCAATGCCGTTGCGGCTAATCGTAAGGCCGATATGGATATTTATGCGCCGGGTTTACGGGTTTATGGACTTTTCGGCGATAGCGGCTTTGATTTTGACGCAGACATCAACAAACAGTTTGGCCGCTCCGGTTCGCTTTCGGGGACAACGCAGACCTTGCGCCAGCATGATGCTCTGGCGTACTCGTTGGAATCGGGTTATACCTTTGACTATGACTGGAAGCTTCGGGCCAGTCTGTATTACGGCTACGGTACCGGAGACAAAAATTCCACTGACAATACGAACCAGAAATTTGATGCTTTTTACGGCTTTAACCAGCCGTGGTCGCGCAACGATTATTTCTCCTGGGATAATGTTCATGCCCCTAAAGCTCGGCTGGAATTTACCCCTTATAAGGATGTGCGCATCGACACCGGCTATAACGCCTACTGGCTGCAAAGCGAAACCGATGCCTGGAACCGTGCCAATCTGAGAGATAGGAGCGGTAATAGCGGCAACTTTCTGGGCCATGAACTCGACATTCGTTTACGCCACAAGCTGAATAGTTATGCCGATTGGAGCTTGAGTTACGCCCGCTTTGAGCCGGGCAGTTTTACTAGGGCACAGGCAAAAGCCGATACCGGGCCGTTTACCAGCAAGGCTGGCAACTTTTTCTATTTTGAAGTGTCGTTGAATGCGTTTGGCGACGGTACGATCAAGTAAAAATGTTATCCACCACGGAGAGCACGAAGTTTCATTCTTCGTGTGCTTCGTGGTGATAATCTTTTTACCTGTTATTAAGAAAGTTCAATCCTCGCCTATCAACTCGGCACGATAACGATAGATTCGGATAGTGTCCGACCAGTAATCGGGCGACAATCCGGCTTTTTGTTTTAGATGACGCAAAAACTGCCGAGGCTCCGGTAATGACTCCCACACCGAGGGCAGGAAGGTTCCACGCCGCCGCCCCTCTTCTAAAATCAGCCCGTCAACGCCGGGCTGCAATTGCGCCACTAAATTCTGTTCCGAACTAAACGATACCGGCTCGGCAGGCGTGAGTATCGACAAATGAATGTCCAATTCGGCAAATTCAGCAGCAGAAAGCGGCGCAAAGCGCGGGTCGTTGAACGCGGCGGCAAAGGCATTTTTGGCAATATCTTCAGCCAAGGGTCTGACCGCTTCCAGCATACCGATGCAGCCGCGCAATTGATGGTTTATTTGCAAGGTGACAAAAGTGGCGCGAAGCTCGGTTAGTTCTGCCGGATAATCGGCCAAGTCGACTGTTAGCGGGCGGCCGGTTTGCAAGCCGTGTTGTATCGAGTTTTTCGCCAATTCCAGCAGGCATTGCTGATGCGCCTTAGTTAATAACATAAGCACCGTACCCTACGACGCTGGCTTTATCGCCAGCCGTATCGCCCGAATTACGCAGATCAATAGTTGCCACCGATAAGGCTTTTTTTTGTGCCAATTTTAACAATCCGCTGACCGGCACTTTGCCGCAGGCAGATTCGGCGCCGAGCAGCTGATAATCCAGTTGTTCAATCGCGTCGCTGGTGGCTTTGTCCATTTGTTGGGCGCGGGCATAAGGATGATAATGGCTCAGATCCGAGCTGATCACAATCAGCGTTTCATCGCCCCCCCAAAGCATCTCTAGCACTTGGCTGACCTGTTCTGCCGAGGCTTCGCCGGCAACAATGGGCACAATTTCAAAGCTGTCGAGCATTTCTTGTAAAAAAGGCAGCTGCACTTCCAGGCTGTGTTCAGCACTGTGAGCTTGTTCAAGGTATTCGACAAAAGGCAGCTGGACAATAGTTTGCACCGCCGCCTGATCGACTAAAATACTACCTAACGGTGTGGTGAAAGTTTCTGCCCGGCTCACCGCAAGCCCCCTAAAAGCGACGCGGTGAGAAGGGCCTATCAGCACCACGCGGGTTATTTTGTCATGGGCTTTTTTTAACCGCGCATAGGCGGTGGCGGCAATCGGGCCGGAATAAATATAGCCGGCATGAGGCGCGATGATGGCTTTGGGGACTTGGGCATTGGTTGCGGCATCAGTTAAAAACTGATCCAGCATCAGGTGTAATTGTTGGGGATCAGCAGGATAAAAAGACCCTGCAACAGCCGGTTGTCTGTTCACTGGTTGTTTGTTCATTGATGTCTCCTGTTAGTTGATCCATGAAACTGCATGGCGCAGTGTAAAAATGGTTGTTTTAACAGTCGGTTAATGTCTTGGTAAACACTAACGCAGGATTCGATGTTACCTGATTGTTCGGCAAAAATACAAAAATTAAGCTACGTTACTGTAGCCGACCCGCGCTAAAATCTTCACCCATCACTATGACGGTTATGCGCATAAGCAGGCTATTTGCAGTATAATTTGCCCACTTTTTACTGATTAAACCTGCACGATTAAACGTCCGAACATAACTTATTTGCCTGGACTTGTTTTTTCTCTATTGTTTTCGATGAATTTAATATATGCCAATTAATCGTTTTATTCCCGTTAATGAGAAACCACATAAGCCCTTATTTTTTAAGCAAACTAATGCTGATTTTATCAATCTAATAACTAACGGGGTTCGATAATGGATATTGCCTCTCTCGTTGGTTTTTTGCTGGCTATCGGTATTATTTTTGCAGCGATTCTCTCCGGTGGCGATCTCATGCTCTTTGTTGACGTGCCCTCCATCATGGTGGTGTTTGGCGGTACTTTTGGCGCCTCGCTGATACGTATTCCAATTAGTGAGCTTGGTCGTTCTTTTAGCGTTGTAGGCAAAGCTTTTTTTAACAAACGGGAAGATCCCCAACTATTAATTGAAGATGCCGTGCGCCTGTCCGGTGTCGCCAGAAAAACCGGCTTGTTGGCGCTGGATAACGAAGTCATTGAAAATCCATTTTTAAAAAAAGGCATCAGCTTATGTGTTGACGGCCATGACCCTGAATTAGTCAGAAAAATGCTGACTAAAGAAATAGATCAAATGATTTCCCGTAATGAATCTGGCCAATCATTATGGAAAGGCGTCGCCGATTTAGCCCCCGCGATGGGTATGATTGGAACCTTAGTGGGCTTGGTGCAAATGCTCGCCAATATGTCAGATCCCGCCAGTATCGGCCCTGCCATGGCGATAGCGCTGCTAACCACACTCTACGGCGCGATGATTGCCAACTGCTTTGCCATACCCATTATCGATAAGCTGGCCACAGTGCTGCAATATGAGCAAACCAATATGGAACTGATTGTAGAGATTATTAATGGTATTCAGGAAGGCATGAACCCGAAAATACTGGAAACCTTATTAACCTCTTATATTTCCAATAAAAAACGCAAGAAAGAAAGCGATTAATACACCATGCCTGATAAATGTCCCAAATGTCCTCCGCAAGGCGCCCCGGCTTGGCTGGCAACATTTGCCGACCTGTGTACCTTGCTGCTGTGTTTTTTTGTGTTGATGCTGTCAACGGCGACTCAAGATGTAAAGAAATTCAAGACTGTTGCAGGCTCCATGAAAGAAGCCTTTGGCGTACAAAAAAAGACCATCGACCCCGATACACCGATGGGCACCAGCGTTATCGCCCAAGAATTTTCCCCTGCACAAACAGAACCGACTGTCATCAATGAAGTCACGCAGTCAACCATACAAGACTCATCAGCATTGGGCGCGAATATCGAAGAAGTCAAAAAACAATTGATGGAAGCCAAGATAAAAGAGGTCGAGGCTGAAGCCGATAAAATAAAAGAGCTGCTGAGAGCGGAAATTGACAAAGGCCTCGTCACAGTAGAAACCATCGACTTAACGATTGTCATCCGTATTCAGGAAAAAGGTTCATTCGCGTCCGGTAGCGCCGATTTGCAGCCGGGTTTTTCTGAAGTTATGGACAAAATCACCGCCGCCGTTATCGAAGCCAAAGGTAAGGTTCAAGTGTCGGGGCACTCCGATGACATTCCTATTTCTAATATCCATTTTCGTTCCAATTGGGATTTATCCGCTTCACGCGCCGTCACCGTCGCGCAGAAGATGCTGGCAAATCCAGGCGTTGATAAGGCGCGCATGGTGGTTCAAGGCTATGCCGATACCCAGCCTTTAGAACCCAATACCTCGCTAGAAAGCCGCGCTAAAAATCGGCGCGTCGAAGTGATTATCGTCGGCGATGACCCAACATTAGGCTTGGAGCAAAAAGACATGGAGACTGATGGCGCAACGTCTGTGAGGTAACTCACAGTACCCGGCAGACGGCTGAGCGATAAGGTGAAATATTATGCAGCAGTAGAACACAGCCTAATAAAATGATAGAGTTCAATCCCCGTTAATTCCTCAACCATTTACTCTTTAAACTGATGAAAACATTTACAAAAAAAACATTTCTTTCGGCCTTAACCGGCATCGTTATCGCCTTAACTATTGTCGGCTGTTCGGACGATAAAGAAAAAACGGCAACAGCAACGGTAACAACTGAGGCTCATAATCCGTTCGATCACACCCACGATGTCGAAGTAACCGATGTACAAAAGCATAAGTTTGAGCATGATTTTGCCGCCCAATGCGTACAACGGGAAGTAAAAAACTCAAACGATAAAGAGGCTGATAAGCTGCGCTACAGCGAGCCGTGCATGTGCATCGCCAAATTTTTGATGAAAGATTTGACCGCCGAGGAAGCTCAACGGTTTATCGGTGAGCACAAAAATGCCCAGTCGTTGGTGATCAAATATGAAAATGCCGCGTATCACTGCCTGCAACAAAATGCCCAACCTAAAGGGCCGAATTTTTCCAGAAAAACACAGGCGGACTGATTTAACAAGAAGGTGGGATAACTAAGAAATAGAACACGGATGGCACCGATAGGACGGATTTACACAGATTTTTTGTAACTACTCAGGCTATTGATTCGTGGCTTGCGTGGCTTGCGGCGGTTTTACTAAGCAAAAATGGCAGGAAAGTGACTTTTTTGTCGATTTTTTCTGGTTTTTAAGTCAAAAAATACGCTATAGCCCAGGTAATTCAGGCCTGAATAGTTACGATTTTTTTAGAATGCGCTGTGCTTTTAATCAGTGACTATCCGTTTAACCCGTTTCATCCGTGTTCTGTTAACAGTCCCTGAGTAGTTGCAAGATGGGATAAAAATCGATTAGACCTGCGAGGTTTTAAAAACCTCGCAGGACAGTGAGTAGAGCGCTTATTTTTTAACTTCGGGTAATTGCAGGTCTGCGGTCATATTCCAGTCGGAGAAAGGAAACGGCATGACCTCGGTGTTGAATGTCAGAAACAGCAAAATATGATAAGTATAAATAGACAGACTGCGGCCAAAATTAAGAATATTAGCGTTCGTCTTGCCGGTAAGCAGTGTTGACGCCACTTGCAAGAAGATAACCGCCCACAGCAGCATTCTGACCAAACTGCCAATTGCGGCAAAAATCAGCATAAAGAAAATTCTTTTCCAGGTACTCAGCTGGGCCAAGTTGTAGCTTATTTGTTCGTCCATCATTATTAACCCCGGTTCATAATGTCACGTAAATCAAGTGCGGCCGCATTAGCGCGGGCTATATAGTTGGCCATTGACAGCGAGTAGTTGGCAAACAGGCCATAGCCACTACCGTTTAAAATCATTGGACTTAACACCGGAGTCAGGGCGTTTTCCAGCGCCTTAATCATGATGTCAACGGTACGCATGGCGCGCTTATCCAATAAGATGTCTTCAAAGTCATGCTTGATGGCTCTGAGAATATGTAACAACGCCCAACTCGCACCGCGCGCTTCGTAAAAAATATCGTCAATTTCCAGCCAGGTGACGCGCATAACCGGCGTGCCTTTTTCATCGGCTGCTTGTTTCTCAAGCTCACTCAAACCCGGCCCGTAGTTACCGCCGGCGCTGTTTGCGCTCAGCCGGGTCGACAATCCACCTAAACGCTTTATCACCACTTCGGTGTATTGCCAAAGATTATCGGCTCTGGAATAAAACTGGGCTTTTTTTACCGGGCCGCCGTATTTTTGCAGACGTTCCATGTACTTGTGCAGGGAATCAATACCTTTTTGATATTCCGCTTCAGTCGAAGGCAAGGCCCATGAATTATGTTCGTAATAAAAATAAGGTTCGGCAATGGCCAAATCGGAATCTTCGGCCGATTGCGACTGGTCTCTGGCGAAGTGATTTCTTAATGCAGTGGTCGCATCGCGCAACATAACCAACGCGCCGTATTCCCAGTTGGCAATGTTATCCAGAAATACGCCGGGAGGAGCGACATCGTTGGTAATGTAACCGCCGCTTTTATGCAGCAGCACTTCGGCAATGTGCGCCAGCGTGTTGGTGTAAACATAGCCAACCGGCATGGTTTCAGTCGAATGGGTTTCTTCGGCACGCTTCAACGCTTCATCGGTAATATTAAATTGTCCGGGTTCTCTGCCCCACCAAGCACCAAGAATAAACAGCACAACGAGAACAATGAGCACAAAAACACCAAAGCCCCAGAGTATTCCTTTAGATTTTATATCGTTCAGTGTTTCGTTTGCCGCCATGTTCGTTGTCCCGTAAAAAGGTTTTTTGCAGGGTAGAAAGATATTTCACCCTAAGCTGTTTTTATAAAAAAATTTCGCCAATGGTAGCAGGTTTTTTATTCATTTGCTTATGGCGCAAACGGTTATAACGGTTTTTTTTTGGCTCGTGGATGAGCCTTGTCATAGATTTCAGCCAAATGTAGAAAGTCCAAGTGCGTATAGATCTGGGTCGTACTGATATTGGCGTGTCCTAGCAGTTCCTGAACGGCTCTTAAATCCTGGCTCGATTCCAGCAAGTGACTGGCGAACGAATGCCTGAGCATGTGCGGATGTATATGTTCTGGAATGCCTTTTTTTTTGCACCAGCGCTCTAGCCTTAATTCGATGTTGCGCTGACTGAGCCGGGTACCGTGGGTTGAAATAAAGAGTGCGGTTTCGGCAACCGGTGTTTTGATGGCGCGCTGCTGCAACCATTTTTCAATCGCGGCAACGGCTTTGCTGCCTATCGGCAACAGCCTCGATTTGCCGCCTTTACCGAGGCGCACAGTCAGCATGTTGTCGGGCAAATCCAAATCACTGACATCCAATGCCGCCAGTTCGCTCAGACGCAGGCCGGAAGAATAGAACAACTCAAACATCGCCACATCGCGAATATCCAGGCGTGAACTGATGCCGGCATCAAGCAGGCCGGACAGTTGATCGACATCCAGCGTTTTGGGCAGTTTTCTGGCTTGTTTGGGCGCTTGAACTTGCTGGGCAGGATTAATACTGGCCTGGTTGTTTTTTAACAGATAAGCATAAAAACTGCGGATGGCCGACAACTCGCGCTGCAGGCTTGCGCTGCCCATGCCTTTTCGATGGCGGTTGGCGATATGGGCGCGAATATCGGCGTGCTCCAAATCAGTCCATTGCTCAATGGCTTTGTCGGCGCAATAACTGACCAGCTGTTTAATATCCCGCCGATAGCTGCTGATGGTATGTTCTGAGGCGCGAACTTCAACGGTGAGCTGCTGGAAAAAAGCGTCCAGCATCAGTTCGGCATCAGCGTGCATTTAAAATGCCCCTTGCTGCAATAAGGTGATGAGGCGGGTGGCGATGATTTCGCTCATTTGGTTTAAAAACAGGTTGCCCATGGTGTAATGAAAACGGCCTTCTTCGCGGCTGCCGATAGCCAAAATACCTTCCAATTCGGTGAAGGCCATCGGAATAATGGCGCAGGATTTGACCTCAAAAGCCAATTCACCGAATAACACTCTGGCCTGGGTGATCGTCGGGCGCCCGCATTTGGGCTTGCCGCTGGCCAATTCGTTAAGGAAAGGCTCCAAATCTTTGCTGTCCGGTTCAATAAACAGATTACTGATCGCGGTGTCCGGCCTATGTTTGATAATGCGCACGGCAACAAAATCAATCAGAAAATACTCCGACAACACCACATCCAAATTGGCCACGGCATCCTCCAGCGTGGTGGCATCAAGGAGCGCCAGCGTGAGCTTGTGCATACGGTTGAGCGAGGTGTCGTTATCACGGGCAATGTCTATCAGCGCCGTCAGCTGGTTTTCCATGTCATGATGCCGGCTCCTAAACAATTCCAGTTGTTTTGAAATTAGCGACACTGCACTGCCGCTCGGATGCGGGATACTCAAATGTTCCAGCAAATCCAGATGTTCATGGAAAAATTCGGGGTGTTTGCGCAGATAGTCTTCTACCTGGCTTGAGGTCAGTTCCTGAGTTTGTTCGTTCATCAAATTTAAATCTCTCAAATCAACTAAACGAAGAACATGAAGTTTCATTCTTCGTGCCCTCTGTGTTCTTCGTGGTGATAATCTTTTTACCGGTTAATAGGACGTTAGCGTAATTTGCCCTTCAAAAACGGAGGTGGCGGGGCCGGTCATTAACACCGGTTCGCCGCGCCCTTGCCAGTTAATCGTCAGTGTGCCGCCGGGCAAGTCAACATACACGGTATGATCAAGCAGATTGTGTTCAATACCGATGACAGCCGCCGCACAGGCGCCGCTGCCGCAAGCCAGCGTTTCGGCCGCACCGCGTTCAAATACCCGCAGTTTGATATGTTGGCGGTCGACCACTTGCATAAAGCCGACATTAACCCGCTCAGGAAAAAAAGCATGGCCTTCCAAAGCCCGGCCCAATTCAGCTACCGGCGCTGCTTTAATGTCGGTCACTTGAAGCACGGCGTGCGGATTGCCCATCGAAACCGCGCCGAATGCTTTTTCGGTGTCGTTAACCTGCACGGTATAGAACCGGGATTCTTCGTTGGCCAACAATGGAATTTCAGCTGGCGTGTGCCGGGGAACGCCCATATTCACTGTAATCAAATCATCGCTATCAAAATGCAGTACCAATTTGCCGGCATTGGTTTCGACGCAGATTTCATCCTTGTCCGACAGTTTTTTATCGCGGACAAAGCGGGCAAAACAGCGCGCGCCATTGCCGCATTGATCGACTTCGCCGCCATCGGCGTTAAAAATCCGGTATTTGAAATCGGCATTGGCGCTGACGGCTTTTTCGACCAACAACAGCTGATCGAAGCCTATGCCAAAATGCCGGTCGGACAGGCGCTGTATTTGTTCCGAGGTTAAATCAATGTGCTGATTAATGGCGTCAATAACCACAAAATCATTGCCCAGGCCGTGCATTTTAGTAAAGTTAATCATTTTTTATTAATGTCAGTGAGACGAAAACCGGTTTAAACACTTACAACTCATCGGAAATATGCTTTTTATAAAAAGGCCAGGTTTTAACGTGCAGATATTTTCTGATCGGGGTTTTAATCACCGACACGCACAAGGCGATAGAAAATAAACACCAAACTGCCGCATATTCATTAGGGTCATCGGTAGTCAAATCGGAAATGAACGGGCCGATTAAATAATGGAAACCGACGAAACGCCATGAACCGTACATCAGCGGCAGATAAAAAGCGACCAGGATATAAGTGAAAGCATGTAAACCCCAGTTAAAACCAAACAACCAGCCGACAGGATCAGACATCAAGCCGTTCAACGGCATTTGCCAAGCGATATGCCAAGCGCCGGAGGTGGAGCACACATTAGGCCCGCAAAAACCTTCGACCCCGATGTTGCAAGTGCCCGCCCAAACAAACGGGTACATTTTTATCAGCATGAACAACGTGCCGATGGTGCAAAGGGTATAAACCGTGGTTCTTATTTTTAGTTTGACGCTTTCCGGGATGAAATACATCGCCACCATGTTGACAAAAAACGGCTGGAACGCCACATGCAGATAGCCCAGCAACGTCAATATCTGATTGCTGGGATTGTCACATAAATCGATATAGACATAAGTGACCGCCTGTAATAATTCCATTAAGGCGAAATAGGTTAACGGAATCCACAGCTCTTTCGATTCCCCTTGTTTAATTGCAATATAAGCTGCGGTACTCAGACCTGCGACAGCTAAAACACCAGACGCTTCACCACTCCAACACATAAAACTGACCTTTTTTAAATTATAAAATACTGTCTACGTGCAGGCAGAGGTAGCAGTAATGTTTTATTTGGTTATAACCCGTTGGCAAGAGCATCAGATGATCGAAACAAACGGCTGAAAAAACCGACTCATTGTATTACAAAAGAATGACGCTTACATGCCCTTGTAACCAGAGGTGATGGGATAACGCCGATCACGGCCAAATGCCCTAGCCGTAATGCGGATACCTGGCGGCGATTGTCTGCGTTTATATTCATTGCGGTCAACCAGACTGATGGCGCGGGCGACATCTTCGCGCCTGAAACCGGCGGCGATAATTTCAGCGGCGGACTGATCCTTTTCAATATAACGCTCCAAGATAGGGTCGAGCACTTCATAAGGTGGCAGCGAATCGGCATCGACCTGATCGGGTGCCAGCTCTGCCGATGGCGGACGGCTAATGACCCGTTCCGGTATCACGGGCGATAGCGAATTGCGATAGCGCGCCAACTGATAAACCAGTAACTTGGGCACATCCTTGATCGGCGCAAAACCGCCGGACATATCGCCGTACAGCGTTGCATAACCCACGCTCATTTCGCTCTTGTTGCCGGTGGTTAATAACAGTTTGCCCTGCTTGTTCGACAAGGCCATCAACACCACGCCCCGGCAACGCGCCTGGATATTTTCTTCGGTAGCGTCTTTGGCCGTACCCGAAAAAAGTTCCGCCAACATGGCGGTAAAGGCATTCACAGCAGGTTCTATCGGAATGCTGTGATAGTGAACGCTCAAGGCTTTAGCTTCCAGCACCGCATCTTCGTTACTCATGTCTTGGGTATAACGCGACGGCAACAGCACCGCTTCGACTTTATCCGCACCCAACGCATCGACCGCCAACGCCAGCACCAGCGCCGAATCGATGCCGCCGGACAAACCCAAAATCGCGCCCTGAAAACCGTTTTTACGCACATAATCCTTAATGCCCAGCACCAGCGCCTGATATTCGCTGGAGACTTCGGCATACAGCGGCGCGCAGCTGTTTTTTAGCGGATGACAGCCCTCAAACTCAACCACAGTAATTTGTTCTTTAAACTCCTCGGCACGAAACACAATGTTCCCATCGGCATCAGCGACAAAAGACGCGCCGTCGAAAATCAATTCATCCTGGCCGCCAATTTGATTAACATAAACCAACGGAATCTGCGCCGCTTTAACCTGTCTGCAAACAACGTCTTCGCGCTGATGGATTTTGCCCGAATTGAACGGCGAGGCATTCAACGTCAACAGCAGTTCAGCGCCCGCTTGTTTGTTGTCCTCGATAATGCCCGGCCGCCACACATCTTCACAAATGGTCAGCCCGATAAAGGTGCCGTTAAATTCAAATACGCAAGGCTGATTGCCCGCCGTAAAATAACGCTGCTCATCGAACACGCCGTAATTAGGCAGCGCCCGTTTGCGGTAACAAGCCAATAGCGCGCCCTGATGCAACACCGCCGCGCTGTTGTAGAGCTTATCGCCATCGCGCTCGGGAAAGCCGACCACCAGTGCAATATCGGCCACACGGTCGGCTAGTTGATACAGCGCATTATTAGCGGTGGTAATAAAATCGGTGCGCAATAACAAATCTTCAGCAGGATAGCCGGTCAAAGTCAGTTCGGGAAAAACAATCATCTCCGCGCCCAATTCATCACGGGCATGAATGGCGGCCAGAACGATGTTATCCACATTCGCGGCAATATTGCCAACCAGGAAATTAGTTTGGGCGAGGGCTATTTTTAAGGTCATGTAGAAAGTACAAATTTAAAGATGCGATTAAAAAAATGGGACGGCTGTTTTGGAGATATTTCAACAAATTCACAAATAAAACCCCGGCGGGGTCTGATATAGCCACGTTGAATAATCAAGTTTCAGCCTATGTTAGACGAGAAATAAGCCGATATACAGACCAGGTTTTAAAAACTTGGTCTAACTGGCAATAAATAGAAAATTGTGGGAGCGGCCACCCGGCCGCGA
>JAUYMY010000082.1 GCA_030699385.1 Methylobacter sp. | reverse complement strand
GTATGTACCCCGTTGCAACGTTTAACAACGGCTCCAGGTCACGGATGACCTGAAACAAACCGCCCTTGGGAAACTGGGGGCGGTTTTTTTATGCCCGAACGCGCGACGGGGTATGTACCCCGTTGCAACGTTTAACAACGGCTCTGGGTCACGGATGACCTAAAACAACCGCTCATTTCTTCGGGGATGGGCGGTTTTTTTATGCCCGCCTGCTTTCGCATAATGGCGTTTATGTTAAATTAATTGCCGTTTTTCGTGGCATGTCACGTCTAATGGTTGTGCTATACTTCGAATTTTAATGTATTGCACAAATTAAATATGGCAAAGATTGATGAGGTCAAGGCACGAATTGATTGGTTGAAAGAGCTTTTTAAGATTGTAATTACAGTTATGGTGGCTGATGTTGCTGGCATGGCGAAGTTGTATTTAGATAATACGATTGATGTGCTATTTTATATGGGTGGTTTGCTGTTACCTTTATTGGTCGCTGTTTGCGTGAATATCAGTAAGAAAATTGAGCGCCACTTTAACGAATTGGAGGGATTGTAATGGCTACATTGTTTATGATTATGGCATTTGTAATGATTGCCGCAGTATTAATTTATCCTGTGCTAAAAACACATTAAACGCCTAAGCTACATCCGAACGCGCGACGGGGTATGTCGAACGCGCGACGGGGTATGTACCCCGTTGCAACGTTTAACAACGGCTCTGGGTCACGGATGACCTAAAACAACCGCTCATTTCTTCGGGGATGGGCGGTTTTTTTTATGTCTGTTTTTTAAAACATTAACCAGTTTCACATCCACTCCGCCCCTTCATTGGGGCTTTTTTTTAACTAAAGGAACACCCTCATGACCGAATATCTCTCTTTAAAATCCGCTTCCATCAACAAAATGAGTCCTTTCAAAAAGACGGGGTCAGGTCTTGCATTTTGCAGGCTTGGCTGTCTCGCATAATGGCGTTCGAACGCGCGACGGGGTATGTACCCCGTTGCAACGTTTAACAACGGCTCCAGGTCACGGATGACCTGAAACAAACCGCCCTTGGGACTCATGTTATTCTTCGTTGATTTGAGCTACAATTGCCTTTCTTATTTTGTTAGAGGTTCTTGGTCATGCCGACTATTAGCATGTTTTACGGTATTCTTGTTTTGATGTATTTTCGAGATAATCGACGACATCATCTTCCGCACATTCATGTTCGTTATCAAGGAGAAGAGGCTGCGATATCAATTGATGATGGTTCGGTCTTCGATGGTCGGCTTCCTCCCAAACAACTAAAAATGGTGCAAGCATGGATTGAGATTCATAAGGAAGATTTGCTTGTTGACTGGGAGTTGGCCGTCAACGGTGAGGAACCTTTCCGAATTGCACCACTTCAGTGAGAGGCTGTCAATGCTGATTGATGTAATTTCTGTTCGTGCGCTCCCGGAGTTTCAACTTGATCTCGAATTCAAGAATGGCGAGCGACGTAAGTTTGATATGCGACCATTGTTGTTAATGAAGCCGTGGAATCGGGTTGCGACGCCAGTCTTGTTTGAACGTGTGCGGGTTGATTATGGTACTGTTGTCTGGCCGGGAGAAATTGATGTTGCTCCTGAAACGCTCTATGAAGATTCGGTGCCATTATTCGATAATAGGGGACACGATACGATAATAATAAAACAATGAATAATAGCAAATAGGGGACAGACCCCTATTAACCCGCGTAAGGCGGATTCGCCGCTAGGCAATCCGCCACACTCGTGGTGATGACAATTGACCCTCGTTTGGATTATCCAAGCGGGGGGTTTTTATGCCTGTCTGTTTATGATTGTCGATTATTTTCGATGTTGTGCGTGTGTGGCGGTTTGCTATCGCGAAACCGCCACACTACGCCATGCTACAATTTACTTTCACTTTTATGGTATTGATTGGAGCGGTTATGCCCAACTATCGGCGGAACTTTGTGGCGGGAGGATGTTATTTTTTCACGGTTAACTTATTGGAGCGGAAAGGATCGCTGTTGACCGATCATATTGATTTATTGCGTGATTCGGTGTGCCGGGTACGTCGTCTACATCCCTTTCAGATTGATGCCTGGGTGGTACTGCCCGACCACATGCATTGCATCTGGACGTTACCGCCTGATACCGATGACTTTCCTATGCGCTGGCGTTTAATTAAATTGCTGTTTTCTAAAGGCTTGCCTCATACCGAACGATTGTCGGCGACCCGGCAACGGCGTGGTGAACGGGGTATCTGGCAACGGCGTTATTGGGAACATACCCTGACATCTGATTTAGATTACACTCGCCATATTGATTATGTTCATGTTAACCCCCTGAAGCATGGTTATGTGCAACGGGTTTCCGACTGGCCGTATTCAACGTTTCATCGTTATGTTGCCGATGGTATTTTGCCACGCGATTGGTGCGGTGATACGGCTGATTTATCAACTGTATCGGACGACACAAGATTCATTCGACACTAATGTTCCGATAATGGCGTTTATGTTAAAAGTTTCAACACCATCTTGTTTGGATTTTAATGCTTGCACACATGGCGTAATGTGCTATCATTTTCGACATGAATAGCAAACAGCGTAAGACACTTGAAGCCATCTTTTCTGAACCGGTGAGTGGAAACCTGCCGTGGGATCGTATTGAGGCTCTGTTGCTGGCTATCGGTTGCAATGTTGTGGAGGGCAGCGGATCTTCGGTGATGTTCGAAAAGAATGGCCGGCGAGCCTATTTCCACCGCCCGCACCCACAGCGAGAAGCACTCGTCTATCGCATCAAGGCGGTGCGCGAATTTTTACTCAAGTTGGAGATAACGCCATGAAAAACACCATGACCTATCGCGGCTATATCGCTAGCCTGGAATTCGATCCAGACGACAATATCCTGGTCGGTCGCGTACTCGATATTGATGACATCGTCACCTTTCACGGCGAATCTGTAGCTGCATTCAATGCGGCGTTTCAAGAGGCTGTCGATGACTATGTCGCCGCTTGCGAAAAGTTGGGGCAGGCTCCCGAAAAACCGGCATCCGGACGCTTGATGCTGCGTGTCGATCCCGTGGTTCATGCGGCGGCGCTCAAGGCTGCGGCACATGCCGGGCAAAGTCTTAATCGATGGGCTGAGCGGGTATTGCGGCAAGCTGCCCACGGCGGTGTCCACGGTGTCACATAACAATGAACAATAGCCGGGTAGGGTGAGCACATGCTGTTCGTGCCCACGCGCATAAACGCCTAATCCGCGTTTAACACTGGCTCAGGGTCACGGATGACCTGAAACAACCGCTCATTTCTTCGGGGATGGGCGGTTTTTTTATGCGCGCAAAATAACGCCGCCACGATGCAAACGGTGGGCATATAGACATATAGGGGACAGACCCCTATTAAATCCCCCATTCCCCCCTCTTTTCCTCCCTTTCCCCGCCTCCCACCCCGCTGCACATAATGGCGTTTATGTTAAATTGAATATTTGTGGTCAATAGGGGGACTAACTAGATTTATTATGATAGGATGATAAATTGAATCAACTTAAAAGGAGGATGTTTGTATGCCCACAATCAGTATGTTCTATGGCATTCTGGTGACGCTGTTGTATGAGGATAATAATCGCCATCACTTACCCCACTTTCACGTGCGTTATCAGGGTTTCAAGGCATCCATAGCCATTGAGGATGGTTGTGTTTTAGCGGGAAGTTTGCCGCCTAAGCAGCTGAGATTGGTGCAGGCTTGGGTCGAATTGCATCGGGATGAGCTTTCTGCTGATTGGGATCTTGCTATCAATGGCGAAGAGCCATTTCGCATTGCACCATTGCAATAAGAAGGACTGCATGGAGATTTTACTGGATGTTGTGAGCGTAAAGGTTAAGCCAGGCTATCGGCTGGAACTAGAATTTGAGAATGGCGAGCAGCGTATTTTCGATATGTCTCTGTACATGGACAAAAAACCATTCAATCGACTCAATGGCTCGCCCGTTTTCAGTTGTGCTTATGTGGATTACGGCACTGTCGTGTGGCCTGGCAATATTGATATAGCCCCCGAAACTCTTTACGATAGTTCCGTTCCTATCGACGGCCGGGAACAAAAATAAAAAAAATCAATAGGGGACAGACCCCTATTAAATCCCCCATTTCCCCCTCTTTTCTCCCTTTCCCTATCTCCCGCCCCGCTGCACATAATGGCGTTTATGTTAAATTAATTGCCGTTTTTCGTGGCATGTCACGTCTAATGGTTGTGCTATACCGAACGCGCGACGGGGTATGTACCACGTTGCAATGTTTGACGGTGGTATCGAGTTATATCTAAGCCATAAAACGTTTCGGACGGGGCAACATGCCCCGTCCGGCCTTGAGAACAAAAACAATAGGGGACAGGCCGAAGAATTTCTCAGCGACAAACTGAGCATTGTTGACGTCAAAGCCAAAGACCGCCACGAGCAGGTTTACTAAATTGAAATCCAACTGACCAGTTACTGCCATCTACCATCACGCATCGTCTACAACTGGGCTGACATTTACAGCCAGCAACTCAAAAGCGGTGACGATTATGGCCAACTCAAACCCACTTATTCCATTTGGCTATTGGCGGAAAACCTGCTGACTGGGGACAACGACTACAGCCACCATTACAAACTACGCGACGACCAAGGCAGAACCTTCAACCAACACGGTGGCATTTGGTTATTGGAATTGAACAAATTTAACGCCAATCCGATTGAAAGCGAAGAACAGCGTTGGTTAAAGTTTTTTAAAGAAGGCGAACAACTCAACGACACCGCGCTACCCGACTGGATGACCACGCAGGAGATGAAACAAGCCATGAACACACTCAGCACCTTTTCCGAAAAAGAAGTCCAATACCACCAATACCAATCCCGCCAAGAGTACCTGCGAGAGCAACGTACTATTCAGCTGGAGTTGGAGCAGACCAGCAGAGCATTGCTTGAAGAACGGCAAGAGAAACAGGCGGCCTTGAAAAGAGAGGAAACAGCCTTACAGGAGAAAGAGCTAGCCTTGGCTGAAATCGAACGTCTAAAAGCCCTGTTAGCCCAGAAACCCCATTGATTATTTTTCACCCCAACAAAAAATAAAAGACGGAGTCAGGTCTTGCATTTTGCACACTTGGCAGTTTCGCAGTGTGCGTGTTACGTGTTATGTTAAGTTTGATTCTGCTGATTCTGATCTTCAATTATCTGGTATGCTTTGTCTCGTTCCGAAGCTCCGGCTTGGGAATGTCTACCTTCAAGCTCTGCTTGGTAGCACGGGATAAGCCGGGTAGGGTGGGCACATGCTGTTCGTGCCTTTATGCCCTCGGGTACACGCGCATAAACGCCTAATCTGCGTTTAACATTGGCTCTGGGTCACGGATGACCTGAAACAACCGCTCATTTCTTCGGGGATGGGCGGTTTTTGGCTGTCTCGCATAATGGCGCTTATGTTAAATTTTTGATCTTAGGCGGCTTATCTCATCACCTATCAGTTTCTAATAACCTCACAAAATACCGGCAAGGGCAGATCATTTTGCAAGCAGCGCATGAGTCGGCGTAATCCGCGCTTAAACAAAGAGACCAAACTGCGGTAGAGTTTTTTAAGACGCCAATGGTCA
>JAUYMY010000077.1 GCA_030699385.1 Methylobacter sp. | reverse complement strand
TTATTGATAAGTGGTTTTATGAGAAAAATAAAAGCAGCTTAAGCTGTCGTTTTTGTCGATATATTGTATCCGGTATGATTTTTAGGTGATTGAATATTAATAATATTTGCGGCTTGGTAGATGGCGTTTCGACAGGCTAGGCCGAGTCCTATTTCAACGGGAAATTCAGTCCCGTCTTTGCGCACTCCGTAGAGATCCCGTCCGGCGCCCATGGGCCTGGACACGGGATCGGCAAGGTAGGCCTGCCGAAAGCCGATATGGGCGCTGCGAAAGCGTTCCGGCACCAGCATTTCAACCGGTTGTCCGATTAATTCAGTGCGCGGGTAACCGAAAGAGGTCTCTGTTTGCAAATTGACCATCAGGATGACGCCTTCCTTATTGACCATCACTATTGCGTTAGGCGCCGATTCCACCGCCTGACGAAACCGATGTTCCAGGCGCTTGCGTTCGGTGATGTCGACAATGGAGGCAATGACGGTAACGCCACTCTCATCCTTAAGGAAGCCGAGCCCGATTTCAACGGGAAGTTCAGTCCCGTCTTTGCGTAATCCGTAGAGATCCCGTCCGGCACCCATGGGTCTGGACACGGGATCGGCAAGGTAGGCCTGCCGAAAGCCGATATGGGCGCTGCGAAAGCGCTCCGGCACCAGCATTTCAATCGGTTGTCCGACTAATTCAGTGCGCGGGTAACCGAAAGAGGCCTCCGTTTGTAAATTGACCATCAGGATGATGCCCGACTCATTGACCATCACTATCGCGTTAGGTGCCGATTCCACCGCCTGACGAAACCGATGATCCTGAGGTTTAAGCTCGGGAACATTTTTCATCGCCTCCAATGCAATGTTGGCTTTTTGCAGGTCCGTGAGGACTTTAATATTTTTTTCATTCATATCCGGCTGCCTTTTTTATGCGATAGCAAGCAAAAGACAAAGTAACAAAATTCGAATTGAATGCGTAATTCGTATAAGTACCTAGGCTGTTTTCTGAAAAAGACGGCTACCAATTTAAGGCGGGACAGCTCCAGGTTAAGCCTTGCCTCTTGTCCCGTTTTAAGTGGATAGCCAAAAAGACATACCAAAAATTGTCCACGCTTAACACGAAAGCCACGAAATTTTCGTGTTAAGCGTGGACTTTATTTTTTACATACCATGATCATCAAGTGATGTTATTTCCCGGAAATAGCCTAAGAGTGCAAAATGCACTGCGCAAACGCTTGATAAAGTTTGGGCTTGAACTGGAGCCGAATAAAACCAAATTAGTTGAATTTGGTCGGTTTGCCGAACGGGATGCGGGTAAACACGGTAGAAATCGCCCGGAAACTTTGTATTTTCTGGGTTTTACAATCTACTGCGCACGCAACCTAAAAGGCAACTACAAGGTGGGTTTTCGCACCGAGAAATCTCGGCTTAAGCGCAGTCTAACCAACCGCGACCTGATGAAACTTGACGATAAAAGAACAAGCTTTCAATCTTAACCGTGTATTGCGTGGGCATTGCTGGAAACAAAGGGTTCACCGAATTGTTGAGCGCTATTGGCGGAAAATGCTAAATAGTCGCAACAGAGAAGGCCGAGTGACATGGGAAATATTCCAGAAAATTAAAGCACACTATCCGTTGCAGCGACCGAAACTTGTACTTCCTTATCCGAAGTTACAGGCTATTGCTGTGTTGTGAAACAATGACTGAAGAGCGTAGTGCGGGAAATCCGCACGCTACGTTTTGTGGGAATCGGGGGCGGATGATCGCCTCCGATGACCCGGTGTTTGGGGACAATCAATGATGCACAGTGAAATCGTTTGCGATTACGTAGTAGCCGCGTGCGGTGAGGCGTATCAACAAAAGTGTCGGCAATGGATAGAGCAGGTCTCATTGAGAGAAACCGGTCTACTCAATCTTATGCCGCGCTACCGGACTCGTTTATCTAGCGACCATTGACCACCGCCAACAAAGAACAGATAACACGCGCCCATCAGCATAGCCCAATCCAGCCGAGCTTCGTGCATGAAACTCCAGAATCCATAAGTCTTGAGTTCGCGCACATAAAAAGTGATGCTATCTGTCACCACCCAATCCTGACCCATCCATATAGGGATTTTGGTCGCGGTAATGGCTACCAGCATAGTGATGATTAAGGGCACAGCGGCCAAGCGGGTAAACAGTCCCAAAAGAATCAGCGAACCGCAGATGATTTCCACCCAGCCCACCAAGGGCCCCGTGAACTCAGGATATGGAATGCCCATCTTAATAAAACGCCCCGCACCGAGCATCTCGGGATAAATGAGTTTTTGAATACCCTCAGGTATAAACACGCCTGCCAGCGCCAAGCGAATGAAAATCGTCCAGCGCGGCGCATCAGTGGTAAGCCGGTAAGCTAAAATTTTATCTATCATCATTTTTCCTCGTTGATTTTTTAGGAGCCAAACAAAACCTTAGCACGGAAGCGGTGTAGGAGCCCAAGCGTACTGAATATTTTGATTCTCGAAATAGATTGCTCATTGAAATACTTTAAAAACACATTGTCACCGTCTCACAGAACCACACTCAACAACCAGCCCACCGCGCCGCTACCGATGACCACCAACCAGGGCGGGAGCTTCCAGAACATCAGTGCGACAAGGGCTATCAGCGCCAGCCCAAAGTCTTGCGGCTGATGAATGGCGCTTGTCCACACCGGCTGATAGAGCGCTGCCAGCAGGAGACCGACCACGGCTGCATTGACGCCGGCGAGTGCGGCTTGCGTGCGCAGGCTATGGCGCAACTGCTCCCAAAAGGGCAAAGCACCAACGACCAGCAGAAACGATGGCGTAAAGATAGTCAGCAGGCAGATTAGGCCGCCGATCCAGCCGGAAGGCGTTGCGATCATGGAGGCTCCGAGAAACGCAGCGAACGTGAACAAGGGGCCAGGCATCGCCTGCGTCGCACCATAGCCCGCCAGGAAGGCTTCATTGCTGACCCAGCCTGCGGGCACGATCTCAGCTTGCAGCAGCGGCAGCACGACGTGGCCGCCACCGAAAACCAGTGCCCCGGCACGGAAGAAGGCATCCACCAGAGCCACGGTTTGCCCCGGCATCAGTTGAGCCAAAACCGGCAAACCCAGCAGCAGCGTAAAAAACAGTGTTAACCAGATCAGGCCGGCGCGGTGGCTAACCGTGATCGGCAGCGGATCGTGTGCGCCGTTCTGATTGGGTTTGAACAGCAGCAGTCCAGCGATGCCGGCGGCAGCAATCATGCCGACCTGTCCCCATGCGGACGGTACCAGCAAAACCACACAAGTCGCAATCGCCATGATAGTGACACGCGGCACGTCAGTACAGAGTTTGCATGCCATGCCCCATACCGCCTGGGCGACGACCGCGACTGCCACCACTTTCAGTCCGTGCAACGCGCCCGGCGATATGGCATCGCCGTAGTTGGAAATGCCCAGCGCGAACAGGATTAGGGCAATGGCCGAAGGCAGTGTGAAGCCGGCCCAGGCGGCCAGTGCTCCGGCGTAGCCCGCCCGGGACAGGCCTAAGGCGATGCCGACCTGACTGCTTGCAGGTCCCGGCAAAAATTGGCACAGCGCCACCAAATCGGCATAGCTGCGCTCGGACAACCAGTGCCGCCGCGTGACGAACTCGTCGCGAAAGTAGCCCAAGTGCGCGATGGGGCCGCCAAAAGAGGTCAGACCAAGGCGCAGAAAGATGAGAAAAACAGACCACGGATTGCGGTCGCCAGTGTGCGTGTGGGTCATGCGTTCATTTTGATTTGGATGGGGATTGGTTTGATAATAATTCAATCTCGATACTGAAATTCGATTATTTAACGGGGGGCTTTAAAACAAGTCGAGCTGGTCTATTCGCTTGTCTTCTATCAGATTGGGTAATGTCTCATTACCCGCAGGCAACATCAAACACATTATGATCACGAAGAGCACGAAGAATGAAACCTCGTGATCTCCATGGTGATAATCTTTGGCTATTATCGAAAGGGTATTATTTTTCCTGCCGGCACCCCGACTATTGGCAACTTGTCTAAGTTATTTCATTCCTAACTATCGAAACTGCAACTTTTAGTCAGGGCAGGGCGGGAAGATACAAGGCGATCAGGCTTGAGGTTTAAGCGTTATTTGTCGGCTACTTTAATCAGCCATCCGGCTTGATCATGGCAGCCTAATACTGCAGTCGCTTTGACATTGATTCTGATAAAACTGCCATTAAATTCGGCTGGCAGTTTTGCTTTAACCCGATGAAAACTGCTATTACTTTCAACGGTAAAGTCGAGATTTTTATTTTTAGCCGTTAATTTGATGGAATCTGGATTAGTCCAGGGTGAGATCATAAAAGAAAGCGTCGATTCGGGCGGAACTTCTATTTTGTCCGGTTCTTCATAGATAGGCAGGCTAAATTCTCTAAATTGGGGTTTTTTACAAATCTCGTCGACCTTGCCCGGATCATAAGCGGCGGCTGTAGCGCTAAATAATACTGTTGCAATCAATAGGATAGGGCTAAATATTTTTATTGCTTTCATACTTCACTCCTTAAAAAAACGTCGGTGTTGCCATTAGCAGTTTCGGCATTAAACAAGCTGCCGGGTTACTTCTTCAACATCTTACAGAACATATCCACATCCTTCAGACAAAATCGAGGATGTCTTGTACAATATCGAAATTTTAAATTTTAGCAAGAGAACAGCACATTGAGCGAACAAAATCAAAAAGGCCTTAATTATAAAAGCGCCGGCGTTGACATTGAAGCCGGTAACGCATTGGTTGAGCGCATTAAACCCATTGCGGCAAGAACAAGAACTGCAGGCGTTATGGCAGGGTTAGGTGGTTTCGGCTCACTCTTTGAATTACCGCTAGACCGTTATCAACAGCCAGTTCTGGTTTCCGGTACCGATGGCGTGGGCACTAAGCTAAAACTGGCTAACGAACTGGATATTCATGACACTATCGGCATCGATTTAGTCGCAATGTGTGTCAATGATATTATTGTTCAGGGCGCCGAGCCTTTGTTTTTTCTTGACTATTTTGCCACCGGTAAACTCGATGTCGATACCGCCGCTGCTGTTGTCGAAGGCATAGGCAAAGGTTGCGAACTTGCAGGCGCGGCCTTAGTCGGCGGGGAAACCGCAGAAATGCCGGGCATGTACGCAGATGGCGAATACGATCTTGCCGGTTTTTGTGTCGGCATCGTTGAAAAAAACAAAATGCTCGATGGCAGCAAGGTTCAAGTCGGCGATAAACTGATTGGCATCGCCTCTTCCGGTCCGCATTCTAACGGTTACTCGTTAATCCGAAAAATCATTACACACAGTCATGCCGAGTTGAACGAGTTGTTTAACGGCAAAACCTTGGGCGCGGCTTTGTTGGAACCGACCCGAATTTATGTGAAGTCGTTATTGCAATTGTTGGCTAAAGTTCCGGTACATGCGCTGGCGCACATCACCGGCGGCGGCTTGACTGAAAATCTGCCGCGCGTATTGCCGGATGGCATTCATGCGCACATCAACCTGGCTAGCTGGGAATTTCCCGCTATTTTTAACTGGCTGCAAGACAAGGGCAATGTGTCGCAGGCGGACATGTTGATTACCTTTAATTGCGGTATCGGCATGATTGTTTGTGTGGCTGCAGAAGATGAGTCAGCGACGCTGGAAACGTTGGCTGAATTGGGCGAAACGGCTTTTGTTATTGGCGAATTGGTCGCTGCAGAAGGCAAAGCGGCAGTGGTTTATCTTTAATCACAGGCAAAAAAATTTTCACCACGAAGAACACGAAGAATGAAACTTCGTGCTCTTGGTGGTGAATCCGCCCACTTATAAGCCACTGGTTTACGAATCTTAGCGATCTGTTCCAACATGTGTATCGCTGGCTTTAGCAAAGCGCAATAAAAAATCCGCTAAATAGGCCGCGCTATCCGGGCTATACACATTGTGAGACTGATAAATCGTCAACACGGTAGCCGTCAACACCGCCGCTGTTCTGCTGAAAGTCAACGCCGACACTTTGGCTTCATTATGCGCAAAGCCCCTAAAATCGGTTTGCCTAATCAAATAGAATCCCGCCGTTAAAGCGAGCGCCGAAAATTTCGCCACCGCATGAGCCGGAATCAACAGATAAAATAAACCCTGCGGCGCTAATGATTGGCCGACAACGCCAAGCAAATCGGTAAACGGCAGTTGATCGGTGTGCCGTGCGGTATTTCTAAGTGCATCGCTAGTCTTGAGATGATTGTCAAAAAACGGCGGATTGCTGATAATCAGGTCGTATTGTTGGTGTGCGGCAAAGCTTTGAATAGCCTGATGCACCGCCTCAAGCCGCTCCGTCCACGGGCTGTTATCAAAATTAATCGCCGCTTCGTTAAAAGCCTCTTGAGTCAATTCCACTGCGGTTACTTTCGCCGCGCCCAGTTGTGCCGCCATTAGCGCCAGCACCCCAGTGCCGGTGCCAATATCCAGCACTTCATCGCCACGCTTAACCGGTGCCATCGCGCCGAATAACACCGCATCGGTGCATATTTTCATGCCTGAATGTTGTTGTAAGACCGAAAACTGCTGGAAATGGAAAATGGACATAAGGCTATTTCCGGGAAATAACATCCCTTAATGATTATGGTATGTAAAAAATAAAGTCCACGAAAAGCACGAAAAACACGAAAATTTCGTGGCTTTCGTGCTTTTCGTGGACAATTTTTGGTATGTCTTTTTCAGGAAATGGCCTAATTTATTTTTCTTCCGGCTGCTCGGCCAGGCATTTATCTTCAATTTCAACCGCAACCGCCGGCTTTTTAGGTGCAGCTTTATGCCAAAGCCCATTATTAGAAAAACACATCCAGCCCCATTTCAGCCAGTTGAGCAGCGACACCGCCAGCCAGAGCGACCAGACCAGCATCAATACTCGATAAACCATCAGCGGCACTGAAATCAACGTCGCGGTCGGCAATAGCGCGGGACTTCTGTCTTGATACCAGTTTAAATTGAACGCCGACGATTGATTGCCGGTAATTTGCATATCGGGCGAACCCAGTAAACCTTGCTCAACGGCGTAAAATAACAGGCTCAGAGCCAGCAAGGTTAAACCGCCGAGCACAATTTGCACGAGATTAAAATAGCGCAAGTCGTCAACCATCTGGCTTTTGCGCCAACCCAATAGCATCAACCAGGCGATGACAATGCCCGCCGACAGCAAAGGAATCTGGCTCAGACCTATCAGCAATAAAAACCAATGCCGGTTTTTTAACGGTGTCAGCGGGATTTTACCCAGGCCCAGCGACAGCATAAAAATAACGAATAATACGCCCCAAAATAACACCGCCGGCCCCATTTTCGGCCCCAGCGCAAATAACACCCAGCGATCTTGACCCAAGCCAATGGTTAAGTTGGCATTAACGCTGGCGCCACCTAAATTGACCTGTGGCGTGGTCATTACCGCGCCAATACCGCTCGCTTCGCGCCAGCTGATAGCGAACTCTTGTTTGCCGGGATTAACCGGCACGGTCAATTTGTTGCCTTCCTGCCTGAGCGGTTGGGCTTGTCCATCAATAGCAACGCTCTGTAGCACAGCCTGTTCCGGCAAAATCAAGGTATGCTGCGAACCTTGCGAACTTCTCAGGCTGAAATTTAACTGCGCTTCCTGACTGCGTTGCCCCGGCCTAATCGTTAAGCGGCTGCTGTCGATGGTCAAGGTTTGCCCTTCCACGGCGGCAGGGCGGGTGATGTGTAAGGTGATTTTTTCACCCGGCCAAGGATGCCATTCCGGCAGCCATTGTCCGGTATTATTCAGATGTATCATGGCGATGCCGGCGGTTTCAACATGCCATATCGGGCTGACATCGGCTTTTAATACCTCAATCCATTGCTCGGTTTGAGTGGCGATTATTTCCAGGCTTTCTGCTTTTGCCAAAGTAGATTCCCATTGCAGCACGGTTTGCTGCGCCGGAATATTCACTTCGACTTTGCCGTCTTTAACCCGAATACCGGCGCTGATGACCGACTCGCCCGGCAACAACGGCACCGCCAAAACCACCGCAGAATCAGCCGGTGACACCCGGATAATTTGAGTCAATACGCGCCAATCCAAGCCCAGTTGCAAGGTACGTTCAATTCTGACAAAAGGCGGCAACGCGCCCGGTTCCAATTCCGAACGGCTTTCCGGCTGTGCAGTCTGATTGATTCGGCTAAATTGCAATTGCGAGTCAACCTGACCATTTTCTTGCAAGCCAATCACTTGCCAGCCGTTATTTTGCACGCTGACCCAGTTTGGTTTTAACGGCAACGGCAGGGTAAACTTGCTTAATAAAGGCGCAACGCCGGCCATGACAACGCGGTGTTCGCCTTTATCCAGATTGAGCCACAAGCCGTTATTATCGCGAAAAAGCCCGCTGGCGGCGTTACCGTTAACCCGAATTTGGTTAGGAAACCATTGTTCATATTCGGCGGGCAAGGGCACTGCCACCGCTTGATGCGCGTGGATTTGCAAGTCTATCGCCAGCTCTTTGTCGGTAATGGTGATTTTCATTTGCTGAATTTGTGCGCAACTGGGTAGGCAATCCGGCGGCAGCGGTTTTTCTAATAAACGCGTTCTTAATTCATCTAACAGCGCTTTGTCCGGCAGTTCAGCGTAAGCATTGGCTGACGGCATGACCCACATCGGCAACAGCAAAAACCACAGCAACACCGGCGCAACCGTCTTAAAGCCTTTAAAGTTAAATTTTTCAGCAACGCCAAACATCAACAAGGCCAATACCGCCACTAACATCACCCGCAGAAAATTAAGCAACAGCGTCAGCGTCGGCGTTAAATACCACAAATGCAATTGCTGACCGGCATCGACCGCACCGTTCCACGACAACTGTACTTTATGCCATTGCCATTGCGGCAAACCGGGGCCGGTCTGCACTTTGGCTTTAGGATCAATGCGTTCAAAATTAACCGACTCGTCTATATCTTGATAAGCCAATGCCGAATACTCAGATGACAGCGACCGTTTTAACGACTTTTGTTTTCTTTCGACCATGGCCGGAGCGGCCGGCATCGGCGTATCCATTTCCGCCACATTCCCGCCCATTTCGGCATATTGAGAACTTGGCATGGTAATAGCCTGCCAAGGATTTTCCAGTTGCGGATAAAGCCCGGTGCGCACTTGCGCCACCATAAAAGGCAGGCTGGTCATGATTAACACTAGCCAAAAAGCATTGCGATAAGCGCTGATAAACCGCAAAAACCGGCCGGGTGGCAATAGCTTAATCAACGCAGTGGCGGCCAGAATATTCAGCCAGACAAATTGCGGCGCGCCCGGTTCATGCCAGATTAAAACCAGCGTCACTAAAGCAAGACCGCCCCAATACGGATTCCACAGCCGACCTGTTGCCAACGCCGCAATGAGCACTACAAACAAATCCAGCAAAGTCCAGCGCGACATCCAGCTATCCGGCACATTATCGACGCCACTGGCCGCCAGTAAACGCCAGCCCGGCGGCAGATTCAGCTCGGCGCGAACACTGTGAAAATCCTGCTCCCAACCGACTGCGCTGGTTGAACCGACCGCACCGACAACGCGGCTGTCCGCATCCAGCAGGATAGTGCCGGTGCGCACTTCCACGCCTTGTTTGCCGGTGTTGTCCTGGGTAATAAACTGATTGTTGCCGTTTAAAGTGACTTTGCCTAATTGCGTGTGCGCTTGGCTATTAAGGCGCCAACCTCGCGTCATAGTGCCGGAAATGGTGTCATTGACGGTATAGCCTTCGCCGTCAAAATCCAGCCATAATTTTCGGTTGAGAGTGAGCTGATTCGGCTCAGGCTCGGGGTCGCCACGGCGTATGGTTTTAAAGCCCATCGCCTGCGTTTGGCTGATTTTATAGGCAGGGAGATTTTTCCATTCGTCCGGCAAATTGCTCATGCTCGGATCAATCGCGCTAAGCTGTTCGATTTCAACCACGCGCAGGTGCGGGCGCGCCTCAAAAGACCAGATTTCCGCATCCGGCCAATGAATAGCGGCTTCGTTTTCACCTTCCGGTTTGGGCGCGAGCGTGAGCGTAGTGAGTTCTTTGCTGTTTCGCGCCAAGAGATCAATTTGCCAATGACCGGGGCGCAGTTGTACTAATAAGCGGCCGTCGGGCTCCAAACGTGCGGGCAACGGACTTTGCAAACTCAGCGGGATAAAGCCATCCAAAATAGGCCGTGGCAATTTAACCTCACGTTGCTCACCGGACACTTCCAGCACCAGCCGGGTTAGCACTTCTGCGGGCACTTCATCGGTTATTTTTCGGAATATCTGCACATCCAGATTGTTTTGCACATTTTCCGGCTTTTTTACGCCAATCTCGCTTTCCTTTAGCCATAATTGCCCGTCTTTAATGGCCGGTGTCGGGACAATCGCGCCATTAATACGCAAAGCTATCAATCCGGTGTCATCCGGTATTTTTAAATTATCAGGAATGGCGTCCCACAAGAACTCGCCCTTAATTTGATACGGCAACCCCGCCGCCAGCTTAATCGAAGGAATGCCGTTTTTATCCATCACCAGCGCGGCCTTGTCATTAACCGTAACATTAAGCGGCCAATGGGTTTTATCGCCCGGCAAGCTAATCCAGCTGTCTTGGTACACCGTCCAACTCAGCGAAAACACGCCTTTTGCACCGGTTAAATCCAGTTGAGTTTGCGTCGGCCAGCTACAGCGTTTTTGCTCGTAGCTGTTGTAGATGAAAGGGCAATCAGGCTCAGGACTATCCTGCAAAGCCCACGCTATCCAAGGCTTGAGCGGCTCCGGCACCTGTTCCGGCGTTAACGGCTTTGCCTGAGTGGATGAGGTAAATAATACAGCACTTAAAAATAGCCAGACGATACGACTCATGATGCACTCCTGATAAAAACCGGTTTTGTGTACTGGATAAAGTGAGCGCCCCGGTTTTTACCGGTGCTTTGCCAGGTAAGACTATTAAGCCCTTATTGTTAATTGGCGCCTGAGTTAGAGGAAACTAACGTACTAACAATATAGTAGAACTTACGCATTAGCACCTAATTGAAGTTGTAAATTAACGGGGTTCTATTCGGCATAAAGGCGGTCATTAGTCTAAAAAAACGCAGTTGAGTGTTCCGAATCGCTGTTTTCTCTGATCAGCAAAAACTTAATTTCAAGTCAGCATCAGATGACGTTTGTCATTTTCAATTTATGAAAAAAATAGGGTATATCCCTTTGTTCCCGGAAAGCGAATAGGTGATTTCACGTAGTCTAATTATTGATCAATTGGTAGGTTATTGTTAAGTATAAACTATTTTGTTGGCATAAATGTTGCGTTGTCTAGTGTTTTATGACAAACAAAGTGGAGTTTTTAATGGGACTTAATATTAACGTCCTTGGTCGCGTATTTTTAGATACGTCGATTGCTTCGGCGGAGGATATTCAGGTAACCGCTAACCCGGCATTCCTGAATAACGGATTGATCGAAAATACCTGTGCTGACCCGATTATTCATGAATGCATCGAACCGGTATTACAACAGACACCCGACAAGGTGTTAACCAAGACCGATATTAAACAAGCTAAAAATGATTTAACCAAGACGACGATGGCTTTGATGATTCCAATACTGGCATTGTCGATTACAAATCATGCCCAAGCCGAAGCCGTACCTAAGAAATCCAAAACTGAAAAAAAAGCGGAATCAAGTTCCGGGATAAAAAAACAAAAACCAAACGAGCCGGATGCTCCAAAAGAACTGGCTGTAATGACGGTAACCACAGCGGACAACAGATTAGATCTGTTAGCCGATACGCAATCCGACCCTGCTTACAAAAGCGAATTCGTCAAAATAGAGCCGGTCACGCTGCATACTATCAGTCAGCAGGATTTGGATAATGTTAAGTTTACCGACGCTTATCAAGTGTTGAACCGTGTTCCGGGCGTGTCGATGACGCGTAATCTCAGGTTCCCGAACGGCGGCAGAAGTTATACGGCTAATTTAATGGACGGCATTTCCGTCCGCGACCCCCTGAGAGGGCAAGTTTCCGATATCGAGAATTTCGATACCGATGAAATTCAGCGCATCGAAGTGACTAAAGGCCCGGCGTCGGCACTTTTTCCGAGCAATGCGTTTGGCGGGGTTATCAACGTCATCACCAAAGAACCGCCTGAAAAACCGGTACGCCGCGTCTGGATTGAAGGCGGCGCCAATGATACCAATAATCGCCTGCGCGGCGGCGGTAGTGCGGCAGGCAAGCTCGACGACTTGGGCTACCGGTTAAGTTTCAACATCTGGGACGTGCCGTCGTGGCGTAAAAATACCGGCAAAAGCCGGGAAGTCGGCAGCGGAAAATTGACTTACCAGTTGGATGATGATTCAAAGCTGACATTCAGGGGCGAATATAAACATGAGGAAAAATCCGAGGGCAATTCCTTAACCGAACAACAGTTCAACGAAAATCCCCAGCAAGCCACCGGTTATTCGTCTTATGCTAATAAAGAGGCGCTGACTTTTTATCTTGATTATGAACGGATGGTTGGGGAAGACGGATTTTTAAAAGCGTCTTACGGTGCCCGAAATGACACCGGCTTCGATTTCGCCAGTTTTAGCGGTCCTGCCGACAATGATTATTTGGATATGGACGGCAAAATCACCTATCGGCACCACTTCGACTTTTTGGATTCCTACCTGACCGGCGGCCTGGAAACCGTCAACGGCAACGACAACAGCAAAAGCTACAGCGCTAACTTGATTAACCCCTTAGCGCCGGGCAACACTATCACCCAGCATTATAAGATCGATAAATTCCAGGCATCGCCGTTTGTGCAAGCGGAAGTATCGCCGTTACCCTGGATGCATCTGACCGGCGGCGCCCGCTACGATGACATTAGCTACGATGCTCATAATGTATTGAACGGCCAAAATACCACCAGTCATTTCGCCCGATTCTCACCCAAGTCGGGCATTACGTTTGACCTGCCCTACGAGCAAAAGCTCTGGTTTAACTATTCATTCGGCTTTGCACCGCCTACGCCAAGCCTGCTGTTTACCAATAGCATTCCCGATCCCAATTTACAGCCTGAACTGGCGGAAAATCTTGAAGTCGGCCTGCGCGGTTCATTAATAAAGAATAAGCTCGATTACGAAGTGGCTTACTACAACACCGATGTAAAAAACTACATTACCAACGAGTTTATACGCAGGGAGGGCGGTCGGGATATTTTCCGCTCGGCCAATGCCGGCAAGGTCAATCTGCAAGGTCTTGAAACCAGTTTGCGTTACAGCCCGATCAAATACCTGCGCTTCGAAGTCGCCCACACTTATTCGGTCAATAAATATGTCCAGTTTATCGATGGCGTCAATAATTACAGCGGCAATACCGTCGCGCAATCGCCGGAACACATGGTTAACGGCCGTATGACAGTCATGCCTATCGATAAGTTGAATATCGAATTCGAAGTCAACGCGATGACCGATTATTACACCAACAGTAATAACACCCTCGATCGAAGCGGCACTTACCAGCGCCCCGCCATGCTTAACCTGAGAACCAGTTACGATTTCGGCCCTGCCGAACTGTGGTTGCATGTGATCAACCTGACCGATGAACGGGCGGCCCGGGTTGCGTCGGCAGCACGCGGCGCAACGGTTACCCGGAGTTACAGTTCAATTGAAGAACCGTTGACGGTTTACGGCGGCGTCGCCATTAAATTCTAGGAGACCGTTTTGCCTACATCGGGAACAACGTTTCATTTTGATAAAAATAATTAATACAAAATCGTACTTATGAAAAAAAGCTATTGGATTCAATTAGCCGGGCTAATGGCGCTGATACTCTCAGCGCCGTCGGTCTCCGCGCAAGTCAAAGTCGGCATTTTATCGACCCAGTTTGTTTTAGAGCAGAAGTTCAAATTAATGGAGCAAGCGGCTGAAAATGCCGGCGTTGACTTGGCCTGGACGCAAGTCGACCGCGAAGGCGATGCGGGCGTTAAACGGGTCATGCAGGATGCAAACCTGCTGATTATCGACGCGTCGCGCAGCGACGACATCGCGCAAATCGAGCGCGTCACCGCCGGGGCTCTGCGTAGCGGCAGCCTGCCGATGCTGAACATCAACGTGATGAACCCGCCCGAGCGCCTCAAGTCGGTCAATCTCGAGCCCTCAATCGGCGAACGCTTGTTCGACTATTATTCGGGCGGCACGCCGGTTAACCATCAGCGGATGTTCCAATACCTCAATGCGATGCTGACCGGGGCTGACGTCAGTAAAATTCCCGAACCGATGAAACTGCCGAACGGCGGCATTTACCACCCGCAATTCGCCGATTTAATTTTCGACAAGCTGCCGGATTATCTGGCGTGGTGGGAAAAACAATCGGGAAAACACTGGCAACAAATGCCGATGATTGCGATGGAAATATCCTCGAGTTATATCGCCGACGGCCAGCTGCGTATGCTGAACGAGACTGTGCAAGGCATTGAACAAGCGGGCGGCGTGCCGTTGGTGTTTTACCGTTCCACCCGCGTCGGCAGAAGCGACGCCGAAAAAGCGGGCGGCAAACCCGCGGCAATGCCCGGCAACGGCCGCCCGGAAGCGGCTGCCGCTAATGCCGGAGATCGCGGCTTTCCGAATCCTAAAGCCGCGCAAAGCGTTACCGTTGATGAACCGTTGCTGACCCTGGACGGCAAAATCATTGCCAACGTCATGATGGTCAACACCTTCCTGGGCAATAATCCCGACGGCAGGAAAGTCTGGCATCAAGCGATGGGCATTCCCGTCATTAATGTCGTCACGTATCGCTCAGGAACCCGCGCCGATTACTACAAGGATTTAGCCGGGGTTAGCAGTTTCAACCTGCCGTTTACGTTGACCAACGCCGAATACATCGGCATGCAAGACCCGGTGGTGCTGGCCGCTAACGAAGGCGGCGAAATGGTCACGATGCCGGAACAATTGGCGATGCTGACCGGCAAGGCGATGAATCTTGCCAAACTGCAAACGATGAACAATGCCGATAAAAAAGTCGCGCTGTTGTTTTGGAACCATCCGCCGGGCGAAAAAAACCAGGGCGCATCCAATATGAACGTGCCGCGCTCCATCGAATATTTGCTGGAGCAACTGCGCGCCGAAGGTTACGCCTTTGATCAGGCCAACGAACAGCAAATCATCGACGCGGTCGCGCAAATGCTCAGGCCGCGTTATCGCAAAGGCGAGATAGAGGCGTTGATGAAAACCCCGCATTGGGATTTTTTGCCGTTAGCCGCTTACAAAACATGGTTCGCTACCTTGCCGGCTTCGGTCCGGCAAGACATTGTCAGCCATTTTGGCGAACCCGAAACCAGCAAATGGCTGTCCGATAAAGACGGCGTGCGCGGCTTTGTGATTCCGCGCATGAAGCTCGGTAATATGGTGATGATGCCGCAACCGGCCCGCGCTGAAATGGCGGACGATGAAACCGAGAAAAAACTATTTCACGACACCAAAGCCCCGCTGAATCATTCTTACCTGGCGGGCTACTTGTGGATTCGCGAACAATTCGCCGCCAATGCCATCCTGCATTTCGGCACCCATGGTTCGCAGGAGTGGACGCCGGGCAAAGAGCGTGGCTTGTGGGCGTATGACAACCCCAATTTATTGGTCGGTAACACGCCTGTTATCTATCCCTATATTGTCGATAACATCGGCGAAGCGATCCACGTCAAGCGGCGCGGGCGCGGCGTCATCGTCAGCTATCAAACGCCGGCTTTTGCCCCGGCGGGCTTGTCGGACGATTTTGTCAAAATCAACGATACCATTCGCGAATATCATGCCTTGGATCAAGGCCCTGTCAAGGACAGCAGTCGCAAGTCAATTATCGAACAAGCGCTGAACATGCACATCGACAAGGATTTGAAAATAACGCCCGAGGATTTGGCGCTTAAATTCGATGATGCGTTACGCGAAATTGAAAATTACCTGGAAGAGCTGGGTTCGGCGATGCAGCCGTTAGGCTTGCATACCTTGGGCAAGGATGCCGAACGCGGCCATTTAATCAATAACGTCATGCAAATGTTGGGGCAGCCGCTTTACGAGCTGTTGGGCATTGATGCCAAGGCCACGTTCCGCGGCGATTACAAGCAACTGCAACAAACCAAGCCTTATCAATTCGTCGAAGAGTGGGTGTTTTCAGATAAGGCGCTGGCCGGCATCAGCGACGAAAAACTGCGCGCCCAAGCCGAATTAGGGCGTAAGTATCGGGTCGACTTACAGGCCAAACACGAAATCACAGGCGTCGGCAAAGGCTTATCGTCACGCTGGATAGACCCTTCCTACGGCGGCGATCCGATCCGCAACCCGGACGCGTTGCCGACAGGCCGCAATATGTACGGTTTCGATCCTTCGCGGGTGCCGACCCGCGCGGCTTATGAAGCGGGCAAAAAAGCCATTGAAGAGTTGATCGTCAATTACAAGGAAACCCACGCGGGGCAATTTCCTGAAAAACTGACCTTTACCATGTGGAGTACCGAAACCATGCGCCACATGGGCATGCTGGAAGCCCAGATCATGTATGCGATGGGCGTAAAACCGGTCTGGGATAAAGGCGGACGGGTTACCGGCATGGAAGTGATTGCGCAAAAAGACTTGGGCAGGCCGCGCATCGATACGGTGATTTCGCTGACCGGCTTGTACCGGGATCAGTTTCCTAATGTCATGGAACGCTTCAACGAAGCCATTGCGATGGTGGCGAAACTGGACGAAGCGGACGAGCTGAATTTTATCCGCCGCAACACTTTGCGCATTAAAGCCGAGTTATTGCAACAAGGCGTCAGCGCCGAACAGGCGGAAGAGTTCGCGCTAACGCGGATTTTCGGCACCGAAAGCGGCGATTACGGCACCAAATTGCCCAAAGCCACGTTGGCTTCCGATAAATGGGAAAAAGACGACGGCAAATTGGCAAAGCTGTACCTGTCGCGGATGTCCTGGGCTTACGGACCGAATACCGCGAACTGGAGTAAAAAGCTGCAAGACGGCCAGGGCAAGGAGCTGAATGCTTACGCCACGCATTTAAAAGGCACCAGCGCGGCGGTTTTTTCCCGCTCTTCCAATTTGCGCGGCTTGCTGGATATGGACCATCCGTTCGAGTATCTGGGCGGCATTTCGTTGGCCGTGCAGCACCTGGATGGCAAAGCGCCGCAGCTTTACATTTCCAATATGCGCGATCCCAATAAAACCAAGCTGGAAACGGCGGAGAAGTTCATGGCCAAGGAACTGCGCGCCGTTTACCACCATCCTAACTGGGTCAAGGAAATGCAGAAGGAAGGTTACTCCGGCACGCTGAAAATGCTGGATGTGGTCAATAACTTCTGGGGCTGGCAAACCATGGATAAAAACATTGTCAGAAACGACCAATGGCAGGAGTTTCATGAAACCTATGTCAAGGACAAATACAAACTGGGCACCAGGGAATGGTTCGAGAAATCCAATCCGACCGCGTTGGCGCAAATCACCGAACGCATGATCGAAGCGATACGCAAGGATTACTGGCAAGCCGACGAACAGACCAAACGCGAATTGGTCGAGGTTTATCAGGAAATTGCTAAACAGCACGATGTGCAGACCAGCAATGAAACGTTCAAAGCCTACGTCGCTGAATTGGCTCAAGGCTATGGCATAAGCGCCAACGCCGACTCTGCGGCTAGCGAAGCTGCACCGTCACCAGCGGCTACCGTATCGGTACAAGGTCAGCAGTTGCAAAAGCAGGAACAACCCAAAACGGCAGAGCCGGATTGGCTGCGTCTGCTTTATTTGTTGCCTGTGCTGTTGAGTTTGTTTGCGGGCATGATTTGGCAATGGCTATCGTTCAAAAACCGGACGCTGGCTAGGCAATAAAGGCTTTAAGGACCGATGTTACGCATACAGAGGATAAAAAGCATAGTCCACGAAATACACGAAAAACACGAAAAGAGCTGTAGCGCTGTAGCGTGCGGTGAGGTACGAACCGCACGGAGAGACGCCACGGTATCCGGGAATGTTCCGGTGCGGTTCGCCAAGCTCACCACACCCTACGTCCCTATTTACTCAATATTAATAACTACTAAGAGAATTTTTCTAACCATGTCATTTATCGAATTATCAATTTACGAAGTGACCAAGTATTTTTTAACTCCCGTGTTATTGCTGATTATCGCGATGTTCATCTACGCGTTTTTTATTCTCGGCGGCTTTTTGATGGAACTCGGGCAGCGCTCGTTGGCGAACAGCAAGCAGCAAGCTTATCCCAACCGTCTCGATGACTATCGCCGGCAAACCGAAAATTGCGGCATCGAGGACTTGGAATTGTTCATCCTGAAACAGTTGGAACCGTTGCGCATTATTTCCCGCGCCGCGCCGATGCTGGGCTTGGTTGCGACGATGATTCCGATGGGGCCGGCCTTGTTATCGCTGACCGAAGGCAACAGCCATAATGTCAGCGAAAATTTAGTGGTCGCGTTTTCTGCGGTCATCACCGCATTGTTGGCGGCCGCCATTACCTTTGTGGTGCTGACTGTGCGCCGCCGCTGGTTATTGAGCGAATTGCGCGCATGCCAATTAACGTCCGTGCCGGAGAATCTCGATGTCTGAGCGCCGTAAATTGCACATTTTGGAAGATGAAGAATTGGACGATCCGATTTTATCGGTGGTCAATGCCGTGGATGTGTTTTTGGTCATTATCGCTATTTTGTTCATCATCGTTATGGAAAACCCGCTTAATCCTTTTAATGAAGACAAAGTGATCGTCGTTAAAAATCCGGGCGAGGCAAATATGGAAATGACGATTAAGGACGGCGAAAAAATGGAGAAGTACAAGTCCACCGGCAAAATCGGCCAGGGCGAAGGCATGAAGGCGGGAGTCACCTACCAGCTAAAAGACGGTTCTTTCGTTTATGTGCCGGAGAAAGAAGCTGCCGCTAAATAGCGGCAATTTTTGTAAAGGCTCGTTAGATCGGCATTGCTTGTCTGTAGCCGACCCTATCCCAATATGGGATAGGGTCTTTAGTTCCGCAACGCTGGAATGCGGAAACCATTATCGCTCCAAAAAGTTCCTCAACATATCATGCCCATGCTCAGTCAAAATCGACTCGGGATGAAATTGTACGCCTTCAATATCCAGCTGTTTGTGCCTGACCCCCATAATTTCATCCAATTTGCCTGCTTCGTCCTGTGTCCAGGCGGTTATTTCCAAACAATCGGGAATGGTCGCTTGTTCGATGACCAGCGAATGATAACGGGTGGCGATAAACGGGTTATTCAGGCCTTTGAACACGCCTTGATTATGATGATAAACCGGCGAAGTTTTACCGTGCATGATGCTTTTGGCATGAATAATATTGCCGCCAAACGCATAACCGATGCTTTGATGGCCGAGGCAAACACCCAAAATAGGCAATTTCCCGGCAAACTTTAAAATGGCTTCAACCGAGATACCCGCTTCTTTGGGCGTGCAAGGGCCGGGTGAAATCACCAGTTTATCGGGCGCGAGTTTTTCGATGTCGGCAACGCTGACTTGATCGTTACGCACCACGGTCACGTCGGCGCCTAACTCGCCAAAATATTGCACCAAGTTGTAGGTGAACGAATCATAGTTATCAACCATGACCACTTTAATGGCGCTCATGATTGCTCCCCTTCCAAACCTGCTTCGGCCATAGTCACAGCGCGAAAAATGGCGCGGCCTTTATTCATCGTTTCATCCCATTCGTTTCTGGGCACCGAATCGTAAACGATACCGGCACCGGCTTGTATATGTAACATGTTGTTTTTAATGACTGCAGTTCTGATCGCGATGGCGGTATCCAAATTGCCCGACCAAGCTATATAGCCGACCGCGCCGGCATAAACGCCGCGTTTGACGGGTTCCAGCTCGTCGATAATTTCCATGGCGCGAATTTTCGGCGCGCCGCTGACAGTGCCGGCGGGGAAAGTCGCGGCCAACACATCAAAAGCATTGTCGCCTTGCTGCAATTGTCCTGTGACATTGGACACAATGTGCATGACGTGCGAATAGCGTTCGACAATCATTTTATCGGTCAACTGCACGCTGCCGATTTGCGCGACCCGGCCGACATCATTACGCCCCAAATCAATCAGCATCAAATGTTCGGCCAGCTCTTTGGGATCGGCCAGCAGCTCATGTTCCAGCTCAATATCCTGTTCCGGTGTTTCGCCGCGCCGACGTGTGCCGGCAATCGGGCGTACCGTGACCAGATTGTCTTCCAGTCTGACCAAGATTTCCGGCGACGAGCCGACGATATGGAAGTCGTCCAGATTCAAATAAAACATGTACGGCGAAGGATTCAAACAGCGCAAGGCCCGGTATAAATTCAGCGGCGAGGCGCTGTAGGGAATGGACATGCGCTGCGACAACACCACCTGCATGATGTCACCGTCGGTGATGTATTCCTTGGCTTTCAATACCGCCTCTTCAAAACCCTGCTGGGTAAAGCCGGAGATAAAATCGGCTTCTTCGACTTTATTATGGCTGTGGTTTTTGGTCGGCTTAGCTTGCACCTCGCGCAGTTTGACCGCCAAATTATCAATCCGCGCAACCGCACGATTATAGGCATCGTCTTCTTCAGGATTGGCGTGCGTTAGCAGCAGCATTTTGCCGGACAGGTTGTCGAACACCAGCATTTCTTCCGACACCATCAGCAGAATATCGGGGGTTTCCAGCGGGTCTGGCTTTCCTGTGCTGCGCAACTTTGGCTCGATATAGCCGATGGTTTCATAACCAAAATAGCCGACCAGACCGCCGTTAAAGCGGGGCAGGGTGTCAATATCGGGAACGTTATAACGCGCCTTAAATTGCTCAATCCAGATCAGCGGATTGTCGTGCGTGACCGATTCCAGCAGTTCGCCATTTTGTTCCACGCGGATTTGATTGCCGGTAATTTTGACGATGGTCTTGCAGGGCAGGCCGATGATTGAATAGCGCCCCCACTGCTCGCCGCCATGCACCGATTCAAATAAATAGGAATAAGCGCCGTCGGCCAGTTTTAGATAAGCGCTTAAAGGCGTATCCAAATCGGCCAGCACTTTACGGCAAACCGGGATGCGGTTATAGCCCTGCAGGGCTAGGTGATTGAATTGTTCTGGGGTCATTTTGTTTTCAGCTGTATAGAGTTCGGCAAGTGAGGCCGCTTTAAAATAAAGAGCTATCATCAGGATGGGTATTGCGCTTTCTAAGCGACTCAAGGTTAATGTTGAGATTTACCTTACCTTTATAAAATTTTAGCTCTGCAACTTTATTTTTATTAATTAACTCTTGCTACGCCAATACAATAACTTTAGTTTTTGTTTTAATGTCAGTAAATTGCATGGTTTCTTGTATAACTCTTCGGTTGGGTAAAGCGTTGTTTTCATTTTTGTAGCTCTTTTGTTAGTCATTTTTTATAACATTAAAGAATGAGCAGGGCATGTCAGATCCTAGGAATGTTAACGGATTGTTGGGGCCTAAAACATATTCTGGCCATTTCTCTGATAGGTTTTGCACAGATAGGTCATCCGCATTTATTTGGCGACTAATTTCCATCGTGTATTCTGTTGTACTTATAAGTTCATCTATTATTTTAATTACTTTGTCACTTCCTAGAATTGCGGGTAATGTAACTCTTATCGAATTAGAGAAAGTATCTAAACATATATGCACGAAATTCGAATGGATTGTTTTTGTTTGGTCTAGAAATTTCTTGTAATTATACTGCCGTCCATTACGTATCACGATTCTTATGTCGTATAAGTATCCGGGTGTCCCATCAACTATTTCAGATTGCTCCGCCCATTTACGCTTAATGGTATTTACGCTTACGATATAACGCATATCTCGTGGAGCACTGCCACACATCGCCCACTCATTTTCACTGATTTGCTTATAGGCAAAAGGATCTAGTTCAAGGTATTTCTTTGTGACTGGGTCTTTATCTTGAGGAAGGATTGGAATTAAGTCATTGTAACTTGTGCAAAATTCCCACAATCCCCCGTCAATATCTCTCATTAGCTGCAACAACCTGTCAAGATCATCAGAGTGCCCTTTTCTATAATGAGCAATTCTATTTCTTATCTGTACTATTTCTTCTAATTTTGCTTCCCATTGGTTTAAAGGGGGCAAATATATTGAAAACAAAGCCCAATTTTTTTTTATTAGACTCGTTAATTCTGAAAAAGTTAGGAAGCTTACTGGGCTACAATCAGGTGTCGGCATATGATGAAGTTTTTTATCAGCGTCATATGTTTTTTTTTGTATCATCAACTTTTATCCAATTTCTTCCCTTCTTGGATTTTAGCTCAACATATAACATTTCTCTCAGCCAATTCTCCAATTGCCATAATCTGGCATATACAACAAGAGATTGTTCGTTTACCTCGGAAATGTTCTTTAATTCAGATAGCATAATGTTGTGCGTAATTTTAGCCATGTAGGGTACGCTGTGCGTACCATTTTTAAATTTGTAATAGTTACTTAATTAAACAAAAGGTACGCGCAGCATACCCTACAATTCAACCACGGGCTAAACCTTGCCAGTTAATCTAAACAACAATCCGGCAATAATCGTTATGTGCAACAAACCCACGCCCACTACCCAGCGGATTAAATCAGCTTTAGTTTCTGCAATCTCGCGCTTTAACTCTGATTTAACCAATTCAATTTTTAGCTCCAGTTCTTTTAAATCACGCTTGGTAGCCAAATCATCCAGCTTATAATCATGCCGGGCTTGTTCGAGGATATTCGATACTATGGTTTTTTGTAAATCAGTCAGGACTTTCGCTTGTTCCTCACTGAAGCCCACGCCTTTGAGCCTTTTAACAAAATCATGGGTATCGAAAGTTACCGTGGTCATTAGCTTACTCCAAATAAAATGCGCCGAATGATGCTGTAATTATTACAATTGAAATGCGCAAGGTGTAGTCATGTAGGACACCCATTGTTAAATTAACCTTTGTAATTCAATTAACTAAAAAACACGCACAGCGTATTTTTTATAACAAGGGATTGATCACTCGCATGTTTTCAATCCAGTCGAAATCGGCAGTATTGCGTGTGGCTAGAGTTTTATGATGCTCAATACAGGTTGCCGCAATCAGTGCATCCCCTAAAGACATTTTGCGTTGTTGTTTTAGGGCAATGGCAAGCTCATAGCAAGCGGGATTGAGATAAATGATTTCCAGACTATTCAATAACTCGGTAATAACTTGTTTTTCAATAGACTGAATTCGCGCAAAACCCAATACTTCAACCCGGCTAATAATCGAATACACGGGATCATTAGTAATAATCCACTCCCGCAAATTTTTGTATTCAGCTTGAACAGCATAAATAATTAGATTACTGTCAATCAGTATCATTCGTCATAGCCAATATTGCGGTCTTGTCGTTGTTCATTTTGCCAGGCTACGCCATCGATACCGGCGAAAACACCTAGCTTAACCGCATTATCCAAAGCTTTTTTTAATCGCTGTTTGCGTTGTTCTTGATCTGTTATTAACAGCGTCTGTTTTTGTTCTAAAAATAATACAAAATCGAAAACCTCGGCTTGCTGTGCCGGCGATAATGCTTGGGTATGCTGCTGGATTATTTCATCTAAACGCATAGTTTTTTATTCGTTATAGTTGAATGCCTTGTAATTCATCACGGATGACTTTGAAAAAACCGTGTAAGGGTGGATTCGCTTAACAGCCAATCCACCACCACAACGACGCGATGCTTTTAAACCGCTTTAGCCAATTCAGCCCGCATTTCATCAATTACTTTTTTATAATCCGGCTGGCTGAAAATCGCCGAACCTGCGACGAAAGTATCGGCACCCGCCGCTTTAATGTCGCGGATGTTGTCGGTTTTAACGCCGCCGTCGATTTCCAGGCGGATATTCAAGCCGCTGTCGTCGATACGTTTTCTGACTTGACGCAATTTGTCCAGTGCGGAAGGAATAAATGACTGGCCGCCAAAACCGGGGTTCACCGACATCAATAAAATCATGTCCAGTTTGTCCATCACATAATCCAGATAATGCAGCGGTGTGCCGGGATTAAATACCAATCCAGCTTGGCAGCCGCAATCTTTAATCAATTGCAAGGTGCGGTCGATATGCACAGAGGCTTCAGGATGAAAGGTAATGATGCTGGCGCCGGCTTTGGCAAAGTCGGGAATAAGGCGGTCAACCGGTTCAACCATTAAATGTACGTCAATCGGTGCGGTGACTCCGTGCTTTCTCAGCGCTTCGCAAACTAAAGGCCCGATAGTCAGGTTGGGCACGAAATGGTTGTCCATCACATCGAAATGCACCACATCGGCACCGGCTTTTAAAACGTTATCAACTTCTTCACCCAATTTGGCGAAATTAGCTGACAGGATGGAAGGTGCAATCCAGTTTTCATTCATTTTCTGATCCTCTGTGTTAAAAACCGCTGATTATATCTTTTTTTTGCCCAAACTCTTACGTTTACCAACGCTACATTTAAAATCATTCGGGTAAATCCAGCCGATGAAAGCGGTAGCGTTGAGAGCGACGTTGTTGACGGCAAAAATAATACTAAAATCCCGGCCGCGCCGCTTGAATTTCTGGGTGCGGGCACTTTGGCGCCGGATAATTCAGGATTGTTTCTTGATGTTGAAAAAATTCAATTTATTCGGGTTCTTTTTAACGGCGGCTTTTACCGGCAGGATAAATATAACCGTAACTTTTAAGCCGCCAAATTCGGATTCGTCCAACACAAGTTCGGCGCCGTGCAGGGTTGCAATGCGCTGTACGATGGAAAAACCAAGGCCGGTGCCTTGCGCTTTGTTGGCGGTTTCAACACAACGGTGAAAACGTTTGAGCGAGTTTTCGTATTGGTCGGGCGCGATGCCCGGCCCGGAATCTTCAACGCAGAGCTGTAAATGCTGCTCCATTCCGGTCAGGCTAACCCTGACCATGCCATTGATCGGCGTGTATTTGATGGCATTATCAATAATATTTCTGACTAGAATGTTGATCAACAAGGTGTTGGCGACGATGGGCGCGGCATTGATTTCCTCGTATTCCACCTGAATCCGCTTTTTATGCGCTTCCGGGTCCAATTCTGCAATGATGCGCGGTACTTCGTAATTGAGTATGGTAGTTTCTTTGGCCAAATATTCGGTGCCGGATTCTATGCGCGAGAAGGTCAACAGCTGTTGAACCATGTAGGTCATGCGGTTAACGCCCTGTTCAATGCGTTTGAGTGCCTGATGGCGCACATTTTCGTCGCCGGTGCGCATGGCAACTTGCGCTTGCGTTAGCAGCCCGGCTAAAGGCGTCCTTAATTCGTGCGAGGCATCGGCGGTAAATTGGCGCTCATGTTCAAAAGCCTGCTCCAATTGGGCAAATAAATTGTTGATTTCATTGACTACGGGGATGATTTCTTTGGGCAGTTTCTTGCTGGATAGCGGTTTTAGAAAGCTGGCTTCGCGCCGGGATAAGGCTATTTCCAGACGGTTAAGCGGCTTTAACGAATGGCCGACAATAATCCAGATGACAATGCCTAAAATTGGCAGGCCGACCAGAAATTGCGTGACCAGTTGCGCCGATATTTCATCGGTTAATTCGGCGCGAATCTCTTCTTTTTGGCCGACATGGATAATATATTCGCCGTTCGAGCTGGAAATGCTGAATACATGCCAGATATGTTTGTCGATATTGGTTTCGCTAAAACCATGATTAGCCGAGGAAAAGGCAAAGGTCGGCGCGCTTTCCGAGCGCAGCAGCAGGCCGTCGTTTTTAGACCACAACTGGAATGCGACTTTGCGTTCATATTTATGACCCAAGGTGCTTTCTTCTAACAGGCCGTCGAAAACATCCCATAACTGGTCGTCAATATTTTTTTTGCTAAAACCATGCACTGAAAACTCAGGCGAATGTTCTGAGCGCTCTAATAAGCCGGAACTGCCTTTAGCCCAAAGTTGAAAGGGACTTTGTTTCTTTTTGTTTTTACGCCCGGTGTAGGGATGCAGGCGTTCATCGGTTTGTGTTTGCACCCAGTGTTTGGACAGCGAGCCTTCCCGTATCAGGCTTTCGACAAACACATTCAGCACTTTGGCCGACTGCGCCAATTCCGCATCGAACAAGCTGGCGACCTCGTCGCGGGTGACTTTATAACTCATGTAAGCGGTCACGCCCCAAATCAACATGGAGGCGGACAGCAGGCTGAATAACAGTAGTTGGCGTAGCGAATAATTCATTAATTTTTAGCCGTTGGAAAAATGGCATTTGGCGGGTTGATAGGCAGTGATTTTTTGTCCACGAAAGCCACGAAAAACACGAAAAATCTGTAACACTTTGTTGCTTTTTTTCGTGGACGCTGCCTTTAATCTTCATCAATAATATAACCAACACCTCGGACGGTGCGGATAATCGACGGGTCGAGTTTTTTTCTCAGATGATGGATATGCACCTCGACGGTATTGCTTTCTACATCGGAATCCCATGAATACAGGCTTTCTTCAAGCCGGGCGCGGGAAATGACCCGGCCGATATTGCTCATCAAAAAACTCAGTATTTCAAATTCTTTTTGCGACAGGTCAACTTTTTCATCATTCCAGGTGACTTGGTGCGAAGCAGGGTCCAATACGATGCCTTTGTACTCAATATTGGGCGCGCTGCGGCCTTCGTTTCTTCTCGCCAACGCCCTTAAGCGGGCGCAAACTTCATCGAGTTCAAACGGTTTGATGACAAAATCGTCGGCGCCGCTATCGAGCCCCCGCACCCGGTCAGGCACTGTGTCTTTGGCGGTCAACACCATTACCGGCGTTTCATCTTTACGCGCTCTGAGCGCTTTTAAAATATCCAGACCTTCCATGTCCGGCAAGTTCAAATCCAGCACAACCAGCTCATAGCTGTTGACCTTTAGCGCCTCATCGGCCAGTTTGCCGTTGGTCAGCCAGTCAACGGCATAACCTTCCATTTTCAAACCTTCGACCAGTCCTTCGCCCAATATTTCATCGTCTTCAACCAGTAACAGTCGCATAAGTTCTCGCTTTAAATAGGGTTAGTTGTAACTTTTCATTTAATGGCAGGTAAAAAGATTGTCACCATGAAGGGCACGAAGAATATTAAGCTCGTTTTTGGCTTAAAAAGCTGCGCAGATGTCTTATTCCCCAGCGATTCACATGTTAAACTGGCTGCCATTTTAAACCATCCATTGAAAAACCGCTTGCTGCCGCTTAGTCTTTATATTCATATTCCCTGGTGCATAAAAAAATGCCCGTATTGCGATTTTAATTCGCACGCGGTTAAATCAGACACGCCTGAAGCGGCTTATATCACGGCATTGCTGCACGATTTGGCGCACGATATACAGCGTTACGCCATTACCCGACCCATCAGCAGCATTTTTATCGGCGGCGGCACGCCTAGTTTATTTTCACCCGAATCGTTCGATCGGCTGTTGCGCGGCATAGGGCAACAGCTGGTGTTAAAAGATGAGCTCGAAATTACTCTTGAGGCCAATCCCGGCACCTTTGAAAGCCAGAAATTCGCCGAGTTCAGAGCCTTAGGCATCAACCGCTTATCCATCGGCATTCAAAGTTTTAACGATCCTTTGCTGAAAGAATTGGGCCGTGTGCATTCGGCGCATGAAGCGATACAGGCCGCTGAAATCGCCCATCAATCCGGTTTTGACAATTTTAATCTGGATTTGATGTTCGGCTTGCCGGGGGCAAAAGCCGACAGCAGCCGGATAGACGTGGAAACCGCTATCAGCCTGGAACCTAGCCATATTTCTTTTTACCAATTAACGCTGGAGCCGAATACTTGGTTTCATAAGTTCCCGCCCAAATTGCCGGATGATGACGCTATTTTTAGCAGCCAGCAGCAATGCCAGCAACTCTTAGCCGCTCACGGCTATGACCAATATGAGGTCTCCGCCTACAGCAAACAAGGTCGACAATGCCGGCACAATGTAAATTATTGGCAGTTTGGCGATTATTTGGGCATAGGCGCGGGCGCGCACGGCAAAATCAGCCAAGCTTTGCCGCAGCAGATTGTGCGCAGTGTTAAGCCGAAAAGCCCGGAGCAGTATTTAACCGATAGCAGGCATAGCGGCGGCGCTGAATTCATTGATGTAGCGGCGCTGCCGTTGGAATTTGTCATGAACCATTTGCGCCTGAAACGGGGTTTTAACTTGGACGCCTATCAGGCCAGCACCGGACTTGCCGCAGCTACGCTGGAACCGGCTTTATCGGTTTGCCTTAAACAAAATTTGCTTCTCCGGCACGATAATCACTATTATTGCTCAGAACAAGGCTGGAACTTTCTGGACAATATTTTGGAAAAATTCATGCCTGAAAACGGCGGCTGAACAACAATTTTAAACCTTGACCCTTGAATCTTATGCTCGATTATCAAAAAGACTTTATCTCCTACGCGTTGGCTTGCGGCGTCCTAAAATTCGGTGAATTCCAGTTAAAATCAGGCCGCACCAGCCCTTATTTTTTCAACACCGGCTTATTTAATACCGGCGCCCAACTGGGCAAACTAGGTGAATTTTATGCTCAGGCATTGCTTCAGTCCGATCTTAAACCGGATATTCTGTACGGCCCGGCTTATAAGGGCATTCCGCTGGTTAGTGCCACCTCGATAGCCTATGCCCGCTTAACCGGCGCGGATATTCCTTTTGCCTTCAACCGCAAGGAAGCCAAAGATCACGGTGAGGGCGGCGCTTTAGTGGGCGCGCCGCTACAGGGCAGGGTGCTGATATTGGATGATGTGATTACCGCCGGTACGTCAGTCAGGGAATCGGTAGAGATTATAAACAACGCTGAGGCGACACCGGCCGGCGTATTAATCGCGCTGGATAGACAGGAGAAAGGTCAAAATAATATTTCCGCTATCGCCGAAGTGACCGAGCAATTTGCGATGCCGGTGGTTGCTATCATTACCTTAGCCAATATCATCGATTATTTGTCTGCTGATGTGCAAAGTAATGCGTCGTTGCTGGATGCGATTAAAGTCTACCAGCGGCTTTACGGCATTTAAAAATGTGTAAAGCGTGGCAAAATAAGTATCTTAAACTAACAGTTCTTTAGATATAGACTACAATTAGCCAAAAAAATTACCGTCACCTGAGAGTTGCATGGATGCAGGAGGTAGAGCGCCAACAGTAAGGGCTTCGTCTAAAGCGCTTACTGTTGGTAGGCAATACAGGAGTAACGTAGCGGTGTGCCGACATTCGATAACTTAATGAAATTCTCGTTTTCATGTAGCGCATGGAAACGCAGTAAGGGCGCGTGCCATGAGGAATATGGAATTTAAAGAACAAATGCACGAATATTCGTTATGGCGTGCAAAACTCATCCAGTCGATAGAAATGTATCATCAATGGCGCAATCGTTATGGCACCAGCGATCCGCATAGCACTGAGACCCTGCTAACAATTCTTAATGGCCTGCAATCGGACAAAATCACGCTGGCCTTTGTCGCCGAATTCTCGCGTGGCAAAACCGAGCTGATCAATGCGTTGTTTTTTGCTGAAACCGGCATCCGCTTACTGCCCTCTTCGCCGGGACGCACCACGATGTCGCCCACGGAGCTATTTCATGATGAACAGGGTGGCAGTTATATCCGCTTGCTGAATATCGAAAGCCGCCTCGAAGACATTTCACTGATTGAGCTTAAAAAAAATCCTGAGCGCTGGTTCCAAATCGACCTGGACTGCAACTCGCCAACGCAAATGCAGGAAGCTTTCAAGGAGCTGGTCGCAACTAAGCTGGTTGACCGGGATGTTGCCGACAAACTGGGTTTATGGAATGAACGCGAAGCCGCCGAGCAAGGCATTATCAATCCGGAAAAAATTGAAGTACCTTGCTGGCGTCATGCCTTGATCAGTTTTCCCCATCCGCTGTTAAAAGAAGGTTTGTCGATACTCGATACGCCGGGTTTAAATGCGCTGGGAACCGAGCCTGAACTGACTTTAAGCATGTTGCCCAGCGCTCAGGCCATTATTTTTGTGTTGGCTGCCGATACCGGCGTTACCAAAAGCGACTTGGATATGTGGCATAACCATGTTTGTCTTCATCGTGGCGGCAACAAGCAGGGCTTGGCCGTGGTGATGAACAAAATCGATGCCATGTGGGATGATCTTGCCAGCGAAAATGGCTATGAAGATTCCATTCGCTCGCAAATAAAAACATCAGCGGTTACTTTAAAGATAAACGAGGATGTCATTTTCCCCGTTTCCGCTAAACAGGCGCTGCTGGCCAAAGTGAAGACCGATACGAATTTGCTGGAAAAAAGCCGGTTGGCAGCGTTGGAAAATTATCTCGCCAATGACATCTTAAATCAGCGTAAAGATATTCTGCTGGGCACTATTAATCGCGATATTGGCTTTCTGGTTAATGAGTCGTCTAACTTAACCCGTTCCTCATTGGCGAATGCGTTGGCGCAGCTTGAGGAGTTTAAAAAAATCGATTTCCAAAATCAGGATATGACCGGAAAATTGATGGCCGAGACACGGGATAGACAAAACCTTTACCTGGCGAATGTCGAAAACTTCCAGGCCAGTCGCCGGGTTTTTTCGGTGCAGGCACAGGCGTTGATTGATTCGTTCGCCAAGGAAAAAGTCGATGAAATCATCAAGACCACCAAGCATGACATGGCGAAAAGTCTGACCACTTACGGCATGAAACAAAATATCCGTAAATTGTTCGATGACTTGCGCGATCTGTTGCAGGATTCGGTCGATATTACCAACGAAACCCGGCGCTTGGTCAAGGCGATACATAAAAAGTTTAAAGATGAATACGGCTTCAAGGAAATTGAGCCGCAGCTGTTTTCAATCAAACAATATCAAATTGAATTGGAGCAGATTTTCGATGAGGGCGAAGCGTTCCGTACCAGCGCTAAAACCACGATGTCGGAACAAAGCATCGTTATTAACCGGCTATACAGCACGTTGATAGCCAAGGCCAGAAACATACTGCGGCAGGCCCATGCCGACGCGACAACCTGGAGTAACGGGGTGTTGACGCCGTTGATGCATCAGATCAAGGATCACAAAAAACAAATCGAAAGCCGTCTGCAAATGCTGAGAAAAATTAACGAGTCAAAAGGCAGCGTTATCGAAAACATTGCCAGCCTTGAAGCGGAATTGGAGCCGTTAAAACGGCAGCGCGATGAATTGGCTACCATTATTCACGCGATGCAGCTGGATGTAGACGGTTAGCAATAAAAATAAAACAACTCGAACAATTACTGCAGGAAGGCTAAAGCCTATGCATTCTTTTTTGGTAAAAGTTAATAAATTTCCTTCCTAAGGCGCTAGAATGCAACAGTTGCGACCGGAGCTCTTGGCTGTGTAAAGCGCTTTATCAGCTCGATCAATGACACGCTGGTAATCTGGATGACCATCATTTAAAGCAATACCGATGCTGGCCGTCACCTTAACAGCTTGCTCCCTAGCTAAAAGAATGTTGGTAGACTCAATATGTTGCCTAATTTTATTAGCAACCTCCAGCGCTTGATTAGCATCAACTTCGGTTAGCAGCACAAGAAATTCTTCGCCCCCATAGCGAAATATAAAATCACCGGCTCTAACCTTGTTCATTGCTAACGCAGCCACATGTTGTAACACTCTGTCCCCAGACTCATGGCCGTACGTGTCGTTCACTTTTTTAAAGAAATCAACATCGAGCATTAAAACGGCAAATGACCCGCTTTTTCTTCGGGATAATTCAATTTCTTTCTTTAATATTGTCGGTAAAAATCTTCTGTTGAAAAGTTGCGTGAGTGGATCTCGACCTATTTCCATATCGGTTAATCGATCAAACATGCTATTGATTAAAAACTTTATTTGCTCTGTCTCAGTAGTGATGCTCTTGATTATGTTTTGCAATTCATAGGTGCGGCCTTCAACTGATGTATTGATTTTAATCAGAGGAAACAAGGAATGATCTATACGCGAAATACATTCCTCAATAAGTGGCAATTCGCGGTTCTCATCAAATAGCAACGGCGCCTTATGCCGAAACCAAAGCCCAAAAGCGGAGCATTGAAGAGAAGGGATATCGGTTAATGGCGAACTTGTTGCGATGACACGAAAAAGCCGGTTTTCCCACTCGAGCACAGCCCCAAACTGCCGTTCTCGTTCAGCTGTTAAATTATGCCCGGCGGTGGAAAGCCGAAAAGCTTCTTCGTTACGAACACTTTTCTCATGTGACTGAACATAAGCAACGCTCATCTCTTCAAACGCGACATCCATTAATGCATCAATGCGTAAAATGGCGTTCACCATGGTTTCGCGATCAATGGGGGACGCTAATATGCGCAGGTGTATGGCGCGTTTTAACTGTCTAAACCCCATTGCAACCACATGGACAGGTATTTCTGCTCTGGCATGGACTTCGCCAACATGGCGTTGCATGGCTAAAGCGGTTTCTAAGCTTTCTTGGCTACTCTGGCAAAACAATGTTTCCATCCAAAGTTGAAGCCCCGGTTTTAAACGATCTTCAACAGTTTTTGTCGATAAAAATGATGCTGCAATCTTATCTTTCAACATATAGCTATAAAAAAAATCGGCCAACACCTGCTTATCCCGATAAATTATTTCGGCTATGATGCTTAAAACTGCAGGTTCAGACGTTTCTTCCAATCCCTCCCAGATGTAGTTTTCCAGATCAATACTATTTGTCATATCAGACTGCCCTATTTAATTTTTCTAAAAATCAAGTCCCAAACACCGTGTCCCAAACGGATACCGCGCTGCTCGAATTTTGTCAGTGGCCGGTATTCGGGGCGTTCGCAGTAATCTCCGCTTGCACTGGCATTGCTGAGGCCGACGCCTTCGGACAGCACTTCAAGCATATTTTCCGCATAATTTTCCCAATCGGTCGCAGCATGAAAATAGCCATCCGGCTGTAATTTTCGCGTTAATAATTCAACAAAACTGGGACGGACAATGCGCCGTTTGTGATGCTTCTTTTTCGGCCACGGGTCGGGAAAGAACAAATGCACGCCAGCTAGGCTATTGTCTTTAATTTTGTGCTCCATAATATCAATCGCATCGTGGCAATAAATCCTGACGTTAGTGATGTTTTGCTGATCCAGCAGCAGCATTAAATGGCCGACGCCCGGCTTGTGTACTTCAATGCCGATATAATCGTTTTCGGGATTGGCCGCCGCCATTTTTGCCAAGCTGTCGCCGGCGCCGAACCCTATTTCAACAATCAATGGCGCGGCACGGCCAAAAACCTGATGAAAATCATAGTCGGCGTTGGGGTCTAGGCAATAGTTGTGCCAATGATTGTCCAGCGCCAATTGTTGACCTTGAGTGATGCGGCCTTGGCGACGAATAAAGCTGCGGATTCTGTGTGCGGGGGATTGTTCGGTAGAAAGCATAAAAAGAAGAGTTATAAAATGGGGAAAATCATTTTGTCCACGAAAAACACGAAAAACACGAAAAGCCAAAAACAGGGATCTCCAGTCGATACGAAAATAAGCAAAGCTATTA
>JAUYMY010000076.1 GCA_030699385.1 Methylobacter sp. | reverse complement strand
AAACGCTTTAACTTCTCCACCTTGGAGCTCAGCCATTACTTTGGTTAAGGCAGCAGTTAAGGTAGTCTTACCATGATCGACGTGACCGATGGTGCCGACGTTTACGTGGGGCTTGCTACGTGAAAATTTTTCTTTGGCCATTAAAATACACCTCTTAACAATCAACACAAAACATGGAGCTCATAACCGGATTTGAACCGGTGACCTCTTCCTTACCAAGGAAGTGCTCTACCTACTGAGCTATATGAGCTTAATTATTTTTGAATTTGGAGCGGGTGATGGGAATCGAACCCACGTGATCAGCTTGGAAGGCTGGAGTTCTACCATTGAACTACACCCGCGGATACTTTATAAATTAGATGGTGGAGGGGGGAGGATTCGAACCTCCGAAGGCAGAGCCGGCAGATTTACAGTCTGATCCCTTTGGCCGCTCGGGAACCCCTCCGTTATCGGATAAGCTGTCTATTCTCGCTTATTAAACTAATGCTGTCAAGATTAATTCTTTAGGTATTCAATTTATTCATCACAGCCGACATCTCGCTCGTGACCATTTGCCCTACAAAGTCACTAGCCCTATCAAACGCGAATACTATTAACTCCAACTCGGCTTTAGAGGGCGGCGACAACACGAAATCGGCAACTACCGCTCCAGCCGAAGGCCGACCAATACCAACCCTTAGACGATAAAAATCTTTTGAGGCCAAGTGCGCAATAATATCCCTCAAGCCGTTATGTCCAGCATGACCGCCGTCTTTTTTCAGCTTTATCACACCAACATCAAAATCAAGCTCATCATGAACAACCAGAATCTCTTCGGGCGCCAACTTATAATACCGAGCAACTTTACCCACGGCCTGCCCACTTCGATTCATAAATGTAGCCGGCTTTAGCAACATTACCTTACTACCGGCAACATCAAGACTCGCCAACACACCATCAAACCTCGACTCTACAACCCAACTACAATTCAGCCGAGAAACCAGTCTATCTAAAAACAAAAACCCGGCATTATGCCGGGTTTTTTCGTACTGTCGACCTGGATTACCCAGACCAACTATTAACTTAATCATATCAAGCTTAAGCTATGAAGTAGTTTCGTCTTTACTTGCCTTGGATGCCATCATTGATGCAACAGGATGATCATGCTCAGACCCTTGGGCCAGGGCTACAATCTCAACACCAGCAGGCAAAACAATATCGGAAAGATGAGCTGAATCACCAATATCCAATCCTTTCAAATCGACTTCGATATAATCAGGCAGCGCCGTCGGCAAACAAGAAACCTCAACATCAATCATTGAGTGAGTAACAATGCCACCTTTTTTACCACCAACGGAAGTAGCTTCGTTGATAAAATGCAGGGGCACATGCACCTTTACCGCTTCAGACATACTCACACGAAGAAAATCCAAGTGCAAAACCTGAAACTTGGCAGGATGACGCTGAACACCCTTCAAAATTGCTTTTTCAACCTTACCATCGACGTTAATATCCAAAACGTGCGAGTAAACCGCCTCGTGAGACAGGTGTTTAATCACTTCATTATGGCTTAGCGAAAGCATTTGAGGCTCACCATGCCCACCGTATATCACCGCAGGCACATTACCTGTACGACGCACTCTTCTAGCAGCGCCCTTACCTGATTGCCCACGACTTTCGGCAACAAACTCAAATACGTTAGACATTTTTCTCTCAACCCCGTGCTATCGAGCACAACAAATTAAATTTTATCAATTAACTATTAATCAACATAGAGCGAACTAACCGACTCGCCAACGGCTATGCGACGTATGGTTTCAGCCAGCATTTCCGCAACACTCAGCTGCCTTATTCTGCCCATTTTTAAAGCCTCATCACTCAGTGGAATGGTATCTGTAACAACCAACTCATCAAGCTCAGAGCTATTTATATTTTTTAAAGCCGAACCCGACAACACAGCATGAGTACAATAAGCAACCACTTTAATTGCGCCATGCTTCTTTAAGGCTTCTGCGGCATGACACAACGTTCCTGCCGTATCAACCAAATCATCTATTAACACACAACTACGACCATCAACATCGCCAATAATGTGCATAATTTCAGCAACATTAGCCTTTGGCCTGCGCTTATCTATAATGGCAAGATCAGCATCATCCAATCGTTTCGCCAGCGCTCTCGCTCTGACAACCCCGCCCACATCAGGCGAGACAACAATTAGATCTTTATATTTTTGTCGCCACACATCACCCAAAAGAATAGGCGACGAGTAAACATTGTCCACAGGTATATCAAAAAAACCCTGTATCTGATCAGCATGCAAATCGACCGTTAAAACCCGATGCGCACCCGCCTGTTCAATCATTTTTGCAACCAGCTTCGCGCTAATAGGCACCCGGGCTGATCGCGATCTTCTATCCTGTCGCGCATAACCGTAATAAGGCATGACCGCAGTTATTCGTGACGCAGAAGCCCTATGAAGAGCATCCATCATCACCAACAATTCCATTAAATTTTCATTTGTGGGCGAGCAAGTCGGCTGAATAACGAAAACATCCTTACCGCGAACATTTTCCTCAATTTCTACCGCAACCTCCCCATCACTGAATCTCCCGACAGTTGCCATGCCGAGACGCATGTTGAGCTTTTTTACTATACCCTCTGACAAAGCCAAGTTGGCATTTCCAGAAAACACCATTACAGAGGTGTCACTCATCAAGCACTCCCACACGAATTTAACTTAACGGAGGTAAATGGCTGGGCCGCAAGGATTCGAACCTTGGTATGCGGAGATCAAAACCCCGTGCCTTACCGCTTGGCGACGGCCCAATAATTATGATATGTAACCTTTCTTCAGCTTTGAAAACAAAGGTGATTCATTAACGCCTTTCGCCAAGTAAGCTTGCCATTTCTTTTGAAGTGACTTGCACGCATTGGCTGCGGCATTTTCTGAATCGAACTGTGCAAAAACACAAGCCCCTGTCCCGGTTAGCCTTGCCTCAGAAAATCCAGACAAATCAACCAAAGCATCTTTAACAGATTGGTAACGTTCGCTGACCACCCCAAGACAATCGTTTTGGTGCTGGCCTGCTGTAAAGTCGGCTATTCTGATTGATTTACTATTCCGTGTCAAATCTTTAGCTGAAAATATTTCTTTTGTATCTACATGACAATCCGGTTTTATTACCACAACCCATTGTTCTGGAATATCTATTCTCTCAAGCTTTTCGCCGACGCCTTCCGCCCATGAAGAATAGCCATACACGAAAGCGGGTACATCGGCTCCTAAGGCCAAGCCTAGCGCCATCAATTTTTCTGTTGATAACTGCAAATCCCACAGCTGATTTAATACCACCAACACCGTTGCCGCATCAGAACTGCCACCGCCCAAGCCACCGCCCATCGGCAGGTTTTTCTCCACTTCAATGCATACGCCCTGTTCGCAGCCCGTTTCGGCCTTCAGTAACTTTGCAGCCCTTACCGTCAGGTCATCAGCTTCAGGCACGCCAGGCATAGTTTTTTGCAAACTTACCCGCCCATCATTCACTGGATGGAAGGTTATCCAGTCACACAAATCGATAAACTGAAACACAGTTTGCAGCAAATGGTAGCCATCACTGCGCTGTCCGGTAATCCGCAACATCAAATTCAATTTTGCCGGTGCCGGCCATTTTTCCGCCCATGCGGACTTGATATCTTGTTTTTGTATCATTGCAAAGCCCAGTGATCGATAACTAATTTCAATTTGACCCGATCATTCATCACCGTCATTTTCTGCGGCATAACGCCGTCATTAACCGCTTGCATTTGCTTATATTCATTCAACCACCCATCCTGATTAAAGCCGGCATCGGTATCCTTATAAGCGCTGGACGGCTCAGGCAAACCAACCACCCAATACCGTAGAGACTGCACCGGCACAAACATACCCAATTGCTGATTAATAAATTCTTCCGGCTGCGTTGATGTTTGCACATCATCGCCGCCGCGATCAATGGTGACCCTATTGCCCGTTAACGAAATAACAACCGCCCCCTGACCTAATGGGCCAGAAAGTTTTATTTTCTCAGCCTCAGGACTGTGCTCCCAACTGATACTGGCCGACCAAGAATCAGCCTGCCCGGTTAATGCCAAACGACCATCAAACGACCAATGCTCTACGTCATAAAGATGACCCATTGCCACCCTTGAGTAACGCATACCCGGCTCAACCGGGGCAACAGAACACGCTGACAACAAAGATAACAGACACCCAACCCACAATCCTGACGCAACACGCAACACCTTATTCTTTGCCACTCAATATTCTCTTTTTAAAATCCAACAAATATTCGTCATCCGGCGCTTTCTCAATAGCCGTGTCAAACAACTTTTCGGCCTCCTCTTTTCGGCCTAAAGCCCACAGCACTTCGGCAAGATGAGCCGCTATCTCAGCCTCCTGCTGTTTGGCATAAGCTCGCTGAAGATAAGTCAGCGCCGACTCAAGTCTGCCCAACTTAAATTGCAGCCAACCAAAACTATCAATAATAACCGCCTCATCGGGCTGTAGCTTCAGCGCATGCTGTAAATATTTCTCCGCCTCGGCATAACGATCCGGCTTAGCCAGCAAACTATAACCCAATGCATTTAAAGCCTCGGCATCATCGGGATAACTCGCCAATATTTTTTTCAGATCCGTTTCCAGCACATCCAATCGATTAATCCGTTCGGCCATCAAGGCGCGGGCATATAACAAATCCTTTTGCTCCGACTGTTCCGCCAAGGCATGACTTAATAGCTGAAAGGCTTTTTCATACTGTTTTTGCTGACCATACACCCCGGCCTGCATCAAAATAATACGTAGCTTTTGTTTTGGAAACTGACTGGCCAACAAATTTAACCGCACACCCGCCTCATAAAATTGCTTATCTTTTGCCAATAATGAAACCGCCGAAAGCGCTGACTCAAACACAAACGGCCCATCACTGACCTTATCAAACCATGCCAGCGCTTTTTTCGTCTGCTCGTGTTTTTCCTCTATTTTCCCCAAATAAAAACGGGCTTGGTTTTGCCATTCCGGCTGATCCAGCAACTGGGTAAAAATATCCTCGGCTTTATCGTCCTTTTCCATTTGCAAATACACCAATGCCAGCGCAATCTGACTCTCGCCATCTTTCGGATTAGCCGCAACAATAGCCTGATAAATATCAGCCGCCACCTCATAGTCCTGTGCCTTTATCAACACCTGTGCCAACAGCTTTTTAAGCTTGTCATTATCAGGATATTTAAGCGAAGCATTAGTCAACAAGGTTTTTGCCTTATTCAAATCGCCTGAGAACACCGCAATCTGCGCCTGAAACAACAAAGCCTTATCCCAGCCCGGTTGAATGTCCAAGGCGCGCTGCACTTTTTGTTCAGCCAATGCGGTATTTTTTATTTCCATCGCCAACAGCGCTTGCACAAAATAAACCACCGCCTGATCAGGATTTTTTGCCGCCAACGCATCCAGCACTTCATAAACAAAATCCGACTTGCCATCCTTTTGCAACACAGCGGCCAATTCCAGCGCCGTATTTTCAAATCCGGCCGGATCAATTTTCAGCACAGCATCCAAATGCTCGACGGCAGCTTGCTTATTACCCGCCCCCAATGCCGACAAGGCCGCAATTTTTCGCGCTGTCAGACTGCCCGGATCTTGTTTTAACCATAAAGACACCGCTTCATCCGCTTTATTGCCATCCTTCATGTACATAGCAATTTTTGCCGCTCTTTCTGCAAAACGGGGATCTTTAACGCGTTTGGCCACTTCCATATAGCCTTCCAACGCAATCGCATACTGCCCTCTTTGCCCGGCAAGCTCTGCCGCCATCAGCATATACATCACATCCGGCTCTATCGCCGTTTCAACTTTGCTTTGCTGCGGTTTTTCCGTAGGCACAGTTATTGCCGCGGGCTCAACCACCTTATCTTGCTCACTCGGCTTTTCCAGTGAACTGCCGCAACCATTAAGCAAAACATAGCTTGCTACCAAAAAAAATCTAAAAATTAACACACCATAATCCTATTTAGGTCTCATACACATTCGTTATAGATTATCAGAAAAATCAGTTGATTCAGACAGCTGATTTATTCCATTTGGATAAAGCCATTATATTTCTTAGAATAGACTCAAATAAAGCTCAAAGTAAAAGGCTAAAGGCGTAAGGTTAATGATTTAAAAAATCGGCCGACTGCCTTCATGCCTTGAACCGTTGACCTTGCACCTTTGACCTTGAATCTAAAGCACATGACACTTCTTGCCGTAGGCATTAATTACAACACCGCGCCGGTTTCAATCCGCGAGCGCCTGTCGTTCCCGGCCGACATACTGGAATCCTCGTTACAGGAACTCTGGCACATCAAAGAAATCTCTGAGGCCGCGATCCTGTCAACCTGCAACCGCACCGAGTTTTACTGCACCTCAAGCACAGCCAACAAACAAATCCTGATCGACTGGGTTGCCGAAAGCAAACAAATCAGCGCCGCCGACTTTACGCCTTATTTATACTGCCATACCGATAGCGAACTGATCCGCCACATGTTCCGCGTCGCTTGCGGCCTGGATTCAATGATTTTGGGCGAGCCGCAGATTCTAGGGCAAATGAAGACCGCTTATCAAGTTGCATACGAAGCCGGCACTTTAGGCAAGCGCCTGGGCCGGCTGTTTCAACACACCTTTACCGCCGCCAAAAAAGTCCGCACCGATACCGCCATCGGTTCCAGCCCTGTGTCGGTCGCTTTTGCCGCCGTGCAACTGGCGCAACAAATCTTCGACAAACTCAGCGAACAAACCGCGCTGCTGATCGGTGCTGGCGAAACCATCGAATTGGCCGCCCGGCATCTGTCGCAACAAGGCATAGGCCGCATCATCATCGCTAACCGCACCTATGACAAAGCCCACGCTTTGGCCATGCAATTTAACGGCTACGCCATTGCCCTATCCGAATTGCCTGCGCATTTGGCCGAAGCCGACATCGTCATCTCATCAACCGCCAGCCAACTGCCGATATTGGGTAAAGGCCGGGTTGAAAGTGCGTTAAAAAAACGCAAACACAAACCGATGTTCATGGTCGATTTGGCGGTGCCGCGTGACATTGAAGCCGAAGTCGAGCAGCTCAGGGATGTGTATCTTTACACCATTGACGACCTGCAAAACACCATCGATCAAAACATGAATTCCCGCCGCCTGGCCGCCGAACAGGCCGAGGAAATCATCGACACCCAAGTCGATCATTTTCTGGCCTGGCTACGCGCCCAAGGCGCACAATCGACCATTCAGGATTATCGCCATCAAGCCGAACAATCCCGTGATGACGCCTTACAAAAAGCCCTAGCCTTATTAAAAAGCGGCGTCCCCGCCGAACAAGCGCTTAACCGGCTGGCGCACAGCCTGACCAACAAACTGATTCATACGCCCAGCACCCAAATCAGAGCCGCCGCCGAAAACGAACGTCATGACTTGATTGCCGCCGCCCGTGAAATTTTTAAACTAACCGACGCCCAATAAATAATGAAACACGGATTTTTTATCCGCGCTTACCCGTCAAATCCGCGTTCTATTTTCCCAACTACTGAACAGTAATAATGAAACCATCCATACAACACAAACTCGAAAACTTGTGCGAACGCTATGACGAAATCGCCGCCTTATTATCCGAACCCGAAGTGCAAGGCAACCAAAACAAATTCCGCTCGTTAAGCCAGGAATATGCGCAAATCAACCCGCTGGTCGACTGCTACAAACGCTATCTACAAACCTTGGAATCACTGGCTTCAGCCAAAGAAATGGCCAACGACAGCGACCCGGAATTAAGGGAAATGGCCAAAGAAGAAGTCAGCGACGCCGAACATCAGCTGGAAGCGATTGAACACGACTTACAAGTATTATTATTGCCCAAAGACCCCAACGATAACCGCAACATTTTCATCGAAGTGCGCGCCGGAACCGGCGGCGACGAAGCGGCTATTTTTTCCGGCGACTTGGCACGCATGTACCAGCGCTATGCCGAACGCAAAGGCTGGCAAACCGAAATCATCAACGAAAGCCTCGGCGACCACGGCGGTTACAAAGAAGTCATCCTGCGCGTGACCGGCAAGGATGTGTATTCGCAGCTCAAATTCGAATCCGGCGCGCACCGGGTGCAACGCGTGCCCGAAACCGAATCGCAAGGCCGCATCCACACCTCGGCCTGCACCGTTGCCATCATGCCCGAAGTCGACGAAGTCGATGCCATCGACATCAACCCCGCCGACCTCAAAGTCGACACTTTCCGCGCATCAGGCGCCGGTGGCCAGCACATCAATAAAACCGAATCGGCGATACGCATCACCCACGTCCCGACCGGCGTGGTAGTCGAATGCCAGGACGAGCGTTCGCAACATAAAAACCGCGCCCGCGCCATGTCCTTATTGGCCTCGCGCCTGCTCTCCGCTGAGCAGGAAAAGCATCATGCCGAGCAATCCGCCACCCGCAAATTACAAGTCGGCAGCGGCGACCGTTCCGAACGCATCCGCACCTACAACTACCCGCAAGGCCGTTTGACCGACCACCGTATCAACCTGACCTTGTACAAACTCGACGACATCATGCAGGGCGGCTTGGAACAAGTCATACAGCCGCTAATCAGCGAACATCAAGCCGAATTGCTAACCCAGCTGGGCGAAGACTAAACGCAATGCACAGCATAAAATCCGTGCTGGATGAAGCCGCCGCCACATTGGCTCCAGTCTCCGATTCAGCCATGCTTGATGCCGAAATACTACTCTGCCAAGCGCTGGATAAACCCCGTTCCTATCTTCGCGCCTGGCCGGGCAAACAACTGCTGCCTAAGCAACTCGCCATCTTTAAGGCCTTGCTTGAACAGCGCCAGCAAGGCAAGCCTATCGCCTACATCACCGGCCAGCGGGAATTTTGGTCGCGGGACTTTCAGGTCAGCCCAGATGTGCTGATCCCAAGACCCGACACCGAGCTGCTGATTGAGCTTAGCCTAGCATTGATACCGGCCGAGCAGCCCTGCACACTCCTCGACTTGGGCACCGGCTCCGGCATTATTGCCATCACTCTGGCCGCCGAACGTCCGCAGGCACAGGTCAGCGCCATCGATTTCAGCTTAGCCGCCTTGGACATCGCCAAGCTTAATGCCGACCGGCACAAGCTAAGCAACATTGAGTTTTACCGCAGCGACTGGTTTGCCAGCGTCCCCGCGACAAAATTCGACCTAATTATCAGCAACCCGCCTTATATCGCGGAAGATGACGCCCACTTACAACAAGGCGACGTTCGTTTTGAACCGCGAACCGCCTTGTCCGCGCCGGAACAAGGGCTCGCCGACATTAGAATGATCGCCACCGCTGCCCGCGATTACCTGAACCCTGGCGGACACCTGCTGATTGAACACGGCTACAACCAGCAACAGCCGGTGCAAGCGCTGTTTAAGGACTTGCATTATGCTAAAGTTCAAACCTATTCCGACCTATCGGGCCAGCCTCGGGCAACCTATGGCCAATGGCCCTAAACTCAACTTTAAAAGCTAAATTATGACAACTCAAGAGCACATCCAGATTCCCCGAAAACTCACCAACCAACTGTTGCATCTTGCGCAAATCTCGCCGGGTGCCGAAGTCTGCGGACTGATAGCCAGCAAAAACGGTGTTCCAAGCAGTTGTTACCCGGTCAAGAATAGCGCAGATCAACCCCAGCAACGTTTCCAGCTTGACACCACCCAGCAAATTGCCGCAATGGTTGCAATACGCGAACAGGGCGAAGAACTATTTGCCATCTACCATTCCCACCCCAACGCACCAGCCACGCCATCAGCCACCGATTTAGCGCAAGCCGCCTACCCCGAAGCGCTGTACCTGATTATTTCACTGAACACCAAAGGCATACTGGAAATGCGCGGCTTTAAAATAGACCCGCACTCAAGCCGCGAAATAGCGCTATCTTTGAGCGAGTAAACCGCGCCTTTAATAACGAAGAGATGACGGAAATGGGAAAATGATCCCCGCCGCTCCTGTTGGGCTAAATGGTAGATCTGAGTAGCTACCTTTTATCCAAACTAAAGTTGCCAGCCTAAACGCTAAAATCAATTTGCTGAATGGTGCCGGTTCTGCCGTCCTCGGTTAAATAAATGCCGGTATCGGTGATTTCGCCTAGCGATTTGTTTTCATCTGTGCGTAATTGAAATGGCGTGCTGACATGGCCTAAATAAATCGCACCGACATTTTTGTCACCCAGCGCCATCAGTTGCTCACTGCCGTCTTCATGGCGCTGCCAGATTCTTAGCTTGCTATAAATCGGGTCGGCTTCATCAATAAAGCCATTGCCGTCGCTGTCATGTTGAGCCAATTCGGCAAAGCCTTTTCCAGTAGTCGGGCCAAATAATTCGGAACCATCGTTAATCGTCCCGTCGTTATTTTTATCCAGCGCCAGAAAACCGCTGCCGGATTTGAGCGAGGCGATTTGTTCGGTTGTGCCGTCGGCGTCAATATCAAAGGCAAAACGTGTTTCCGACAGCTCGGCAGCATTGCCATTAAAATTGATCACCAAAGGATCAATTTTCTTTTCCGGAGCGCCGCCGGTGATGGTCAGGCTGGTTTCTAGGCGAAATTCACGACTCATGCCCAACTGTATGGAAAAATCGATGCTTTTCCCGTCTGCGGTCTGGATCAAACCCTGGGCGGAAAAGCTAGTGCTTTCTGACTCCTGATGCAGTGTGTGCTGCTCATAAACAAAGCCAAAACCGGCCGAGGGCCCTTGCTGTTGCTGCTGAGGAGGCTCTGCCGGCATATCGACAGCGGCAGTACTGCTACCGTCAATGGCGCTTAACTCAGTGGGAGAAAATAATTTGAAGTCATGGCCGGTCATCGATTTGACCATGTTCCTGATAATTTGCAGTTTCAAGCTTTGGGTGGCGTCCAGCGACTCCTCTAGGTTCACTTCTTGCGGCTCGGTTTTAACCGGTTGAGCGGCGTTGCTCAAGCTCAGTTTATCTATCGACAACTCTTTTCTATTGGCATTCGCCCTGTTGGTCGACGGCTCCTCGGTTTTCCAAAAGCGCATCGACTCGGATTTTTCCGTATGCTTCATAGATTGATGCTGACTGTTTAATTGGATGGCGGAATTTTTAATGATCATTAGCGTAACCCCTTTAAAGAAAAATCGGCTCGTCTTTGGCTATCGGCTAATCTCACAATTAATTGAGGCGATTGTTAAAAAATCACCGGAACCGAGCGGCTCAGGAGACAACGCCTTGGTGTACAATAAATTCTTTTTTTATTTAGGATCTGATAATGGACGCTTTCCCCGAAAAAACCTGTTCGATAGACCGTCTGGTGACGCACGCAAAATTGGTCGAAGCGACCAAAGCCGGCCTGAAAACACAGCAACGCCGCGATGGCGTTTACGGCTGGCCCGGTGAAACCTTTGATTTGGAGGGCATGACGTTTGTGGTGACCGATTTAAAACGTCAGCGTTTAGGCGACATGACCGATAACGATGCGCGAGCCGAAGGTTATCCCAGCTTAGAGCTATACCGGGATATTATTTTGAAAATGCACGCCGGCATGGATTGGAATGAGGATGCGCTGGTTTGGGTGCATAGTTTTGCGGCCAAGGTCTAACAAAAAATAACGTCATGAATAACCTGTCAAAAAACACTGTCTGGCTGGTCATAGCCATGCTCGGAGCCGCTGCTGTCGGCGGCATCGCGTTAAATCGCGGCGAGGACATTAACGCGCTGTGGTTTATCACCGCCGCGCTGTGCGTTTATGCCATTGCCTACCGCTTTTATGCCGCCTGGATTGCCGCCACCGTGTTGGTAATTGATGAAACGCGGGCGACACCGGCCGAACGACTGGATAACGGCCGCGATTTTGTCCCCACCAATAAATGGATTGTGTTCGGCCACCATTTTGCCGCGATTGCAGGGCCGGGGCCTTTGGTCGGGCCGACGCTGGCTGCGCAATTTGGCTATTTGCCGGGCACCTTGTGGATATTGTTCGGCGCGGTGCTGGGCGGTTGTGTGCAGGATATGGTGACGCTGTTTTTATCCACCCGGCGCGATGCCAAAAGCCTAGGGCAAATGGCGCGTGACGAGCTGGGCGCATTGGGCGGCACGGCGGCGCTGATCGGCACCTTTGCGATTATGATTATTTTAATCGCAGTGCTGGGGCTGGTCGTGGTCAATGCGATGAAACACAGCCCGTGGGCAACGGCGACGGTGTCGGCGACCATCCCGATTGCGATGATTGTCGGTTTGTACATGCGCAGTTTCCGCCCCGGCCAAGTGCTGGAAGCGTCTGCATTGGGCGTGGCTTTATTGCTGTTGTCAGTGGCGGCGGGCGGCTGGATTGATGAGAATCCTAGTTTGCGCATTTGGTTCGATCACGAAGGCTTAACGCTAGCCTGGTGGGTGATGGCTTACGGTTTTGCCGCCGCGATTTTGCCGGTCTGGTTGCTGCTGGCGCCGCGCGATTATCTGTCAACTTACATCAAACTGGGCACCATCAGCCTACTGGCGGTGGCGATTATCATGCTGCAACCAACGGTAAAAATGCCCGCTATGACGCAGTTCATCGACGGCACCGGACCCATTTTCGGCGGAAAATTATTCCCGTTCGTGTTCATCACCATTGCTTGCGGTGCGATTTCCGGTTTCCATGCGCTGATTGCGTCCGGCACCACACCAAAACTGCTCAGCAATGAACGCGATATAGCCATGATCGGCTACGGCGGCATGTTGCTGGAATCCTTTGTCGCCATCATGGCCATGATAGCCGCGACCGTACTCGACCCCGGCGTGTTTTTTGCGATCAACAGTCCGGCGGGCGTGGTCGGCAAGGAAGCCGCCGAAGCCGTGGCGATAATTTCGTCGTGGGGCTTTCCGGTCACAGTCGCACAGATGCAGCTGCTGGCAAGCCAAATGGGCGAGGCCACGCTGTTTGCCAGAACCGGCGGCGCGCCGTCGCTTGCGGTCGGCATGGCGAGCATTTTCGGCAGCGCGTTCGGCGAAAGCCTGCTGGCCTTGTGGTATCACTTCGCCATCATGTTCGAGGCCATTTTCATCCTGACCACGCTGGATGCCGGCACCCGCGTCGGGCGCTTTATGTTGCAGGACATGCTCGGCAATATCTGGCCGAAACTGGGCGAAACCTCGTGGACGCCATCGGTGGTGTTGACCAGCGCGCTGGTGGTGGCTGGCTGGGGCTATTTTCTCTATATCGGCGTGATCGACCCGAACGGCGGCGTCAATATCTTATGGCCGCTGTTCGGCATCGCCAATCAAATGCTGGCGGCCATTGCCTTGTGTGTCGGGACAGGAATTTTGGTCAAATCGGGCAAACTCAAATACGCTTGGGTGACCGGCCTGCCGCTGGTGTGGTTGGTGACGATTACCAGCAGCGCCGCTTGGGAGAAAATCGCCAGCGACAACATCCGCATCGGTTTTTTTGCGGCGGCCAATGATTTGGCAGACAAGCTGGCCTCCGGCATGTTGCCTAGCGAAAAAGCCGCCATTGCGCCGAAACTGATTTTCAATTTGCATCTGGACGGCTGGCTGACCTTGTTTTTTGTGACGTTGTTATGGCTGATTGTGTTCGATATGCTGCGCGTGTGCAGCCGTTATCTAGCTGGAAAACCGGTGCTGCCGCTGTCTGAATCGCCGCATAGCCCAAGCCGTTTGGTTGAAGATTGGGTGCGGGATTGATGCTAGAAAAATTGACAACATTTTGGCGTGGGGTGCGCCATCTTTCCGGCGACGATGCTTACGAGCGTTATTTACAGCATCACGCCGCGCATCATCAAGCCGAAACGCCGTTAACTAAGGCCGCTTTTTTCAAGCAGTGGCAAGATGAAAAATGGAACGGGATTAATCGGTGTTGTTAGCGACAATTATTGTGGGAGCGGCCACCCGACCGCGAATAATGGCACTGTTCGCGGTCGGGTGGCCGCTCCCACAACTTTTTCCGCCCCTGCTCGTCGAAATAAAGTCTCTATGACAACAAAAACAACAATGATAAAAAAAACCTCCATTTCCAGCAAAATATTAATCGCGATGGCGCTCGGTTTGCTTTCAGGCAGCGTGATTAATGTCTTTTTCAACGATGTCACTTGGGTGCAAAGTTATCTGGTTGACGGCCTGTTTTATGTGATCGGCGCGGCTTTTATCAATGCCTTGAAAATGCTGGTGGTGCCGCTAGTGACTTTCTCGCTGATTTGCGGCGTTTGCGGCATTGGCGATATCAGTATTTTGGATCGGATTGGCGTTAAGGCCTTTGTTTTATATATTCTTACCACCGGCGTGGCGATTGTGCTGGCTTTGTTGATCGCCATTATTGTCGCACCCGGTCGGGGCTTTGAACGAGCTGCAACCGCAAGTAGCTTTACACCGACACCCGCGCCGCCGTTAACCGATGTGCTTATCAACATCGTGCCCAGCAATCCGGTTAATGCCTTTGCTGAAGGCAATATGCTGCAAATCATTTTCTTCGTGATTGTGTTTGCGATAGCCATGCTGATGTGCGGCAACATCGGCCGGGAACTGAATCAATTGGCTGAAAAACTCAACGAAGTGATAATGAAAGTGGTCACACTGGTCATGGATGTCGCGCCGGTTGGGGTATTTTTTTTGATGGCGAAAACTTTTTCTGAGCAAGGTTTCGGCTTAATCGTGCCGATGATCGGTTATTTTAGCTGCGTTATCGCCGCTTTATTGCTGCATACTTTCGGCACATTCAGTCTGTTGCTGATTTTTTTCGCCAAACTGAACCCGCTCATCTTCATTAAAAAAATGCGCTCGGTGCATATTTTCGCCTTCAGCACCGCCAGCTCCAATGCCACTATCCCCATCACCTTGCAAGCGGTTGAACAGCGTTTAGGTGTTAATAATGCCACCGCCGCTTTTACCATTCCGCTGGGTGCTACCGTTAACATGGACGGCACCGCGATTATGCAAGGCGTTGCCACGGTTTTTATCGCCAATGTCTATGCGATAAATTTGGGTCTAGCTGATTATGTCACCGTGGTCGGCATGTCCATTCTGGCATCCATCGGCACAGCCGGCGTGCCCGGCGTTGGTTTGATCATGCTGGCGATGGTATTTAACCAAGTCGGCCTGCCGGTGGAAGGTATCGGTTTGATTTTAGGTGTCGACAGGTTGCTGGATATGCTGCGCACCGTCGTCAACGTGACCGGCGATGCCGTTGTCACCTGCATCGTCGCGCGCAGTGAAAACGAACTGGACGACAGTATTTTTAACGACCCGGAAGCGGGTGTAATTAACGACGTTGAGTTGCCGCACACGCATGTGGCTAAACATAGCAGGCTATAGAAAATACGAATCTTCCGGGTTGTAACTTCTCATTATCACCACGAAGGGCGCGAAGAATGAAACTTCGTGGTGAATAAAATACGTTCAATTTTGATCTTGCCTGCGGGTCATAGAATCAATTAATAACGCGATGACCGCGATAGCGCAAGCAGTTGGCATAGGCTCTTTTGTAGGCCGATTCCGACTCAATGCCCTGTTTGGCACCACCGCCAATACCGCCGGCGGCACCACCGATAGCCGCACCCGTGGCAGCGCCGGAACCACCGCCCGCGATGGCGCCGATAGCGGCACCGCCGGCTGCGCCGAGTAAACCGCCGACACCGGCGCCGATGGCTGATTCCTTAACCGTGCCGCCAGATGCCTGACTGGCAAGATCCCGGCATTCGGCCATGTCCTGACTTAGCCGATAAGCATTGGGATCATTATAAGTGTCGACGGTTGGCGTCCAGCCGGTTTGCGTGGCGCAAGCCGACAGCAGCAAGCTACCGGTAACAATAAAACAGGTTGTTAGTTTTTTCATGGTAATAGCCTCTGGTAAAAGTTGTTCTTTCAGCATACGGGGCTGTTGGTGAATAAGCCATGAACGCCATGGCTGTTATTCTAAAAAACAGAGGGCTTAGGATAAAAAATCCAAGCAATCCAGGCAATAGGTAACATCACTCAGTTCCTCGCTGTACAGCTTTATCAGTCAAGTTTTCGGTTCATGTTAGACGAGAGCGATACCGATATGCAGACCTTTCAGGTTTTGCAACAAAAATGCAGCCGTATTTTTTGCACATCACAACTCCCTTAACACCTGCAACGGCGATTTATTAACCACATGCCGCACGCCCCAACAGCCGGCCAAGCTGACAAAGACGGCACCGGTAAGCGGCACAATCGCCCATAAATAAACATTAACCTGATAATCGATATGCATGACCTGAGTGTACAGCGCGTACAACATAATTTCCGATATGACCACCGCCAACAGCCCGGAAATCAGCCCGAGCAGGCTAAATTCAATCAGCTGGGTTGCCCTTAAAAACCCACGCTTGGCGCCCAAGGTACGCATCAATGCGCCTTCATGGATGCGGCTGTCCAGCGTCGCATAAACGGCAGCGAACAACACGGTGAAGCCGGCCATCAAGGCAAAATACAGCAGATAATTAATCGCTTCGGTCAATTGGCGCAGGATGGTTTTAATTTGTTGCAGGATTAAATCAACCTCCAGCACGGTGATACTAGGGTATTTTTTGACCAGCGTATTCAGCAGCTCTTTTTGCTGTTCGGGCAGATAAAAGCTGGTGATAAAGGTGCTGGGGAAGGCGTCCAGCGTACCCGGCGAGAAAATCATGTAAAAATTCGGCCTCATGGTATCCCAATTCAACTCGCGGATGCTGGTGACGCGGGCGCTCACTTGCTGGCTGCCGATGGTAAAGGTGAGCCGGTCGGCCAGCTTGATTTTCAGGCTGTCGGCCAGTTTCCGCTCGATTGAAACTTCGCCGGCCGGGGCATTTTGCCGCCAGTGTCCGGCGCTGATTTTGTTGTCTTCCGGCAGTTCGTCGGCCCAGGTCAGGCTCAATTCGCGCTGCGTGGCGCGTTCACCCTGGCTATCCTTGCTGACGACCTGTTGCACCGGGCTGTTGTTGATCTCGACCAGACGGCCTCTGACCACCGGATAAAAGCGGCTGCCGCTGATCTGATGCTGTTGCAGGTCTTGTGCAAAAGCGGCTTGCTGCTCGGGAAAAATATTCAGCGCGAAATGATTGGGCGCATTATCCGGCAGTTGTTTTTGCCAGTTATCGATCAGCTCGGTGCGCACCGAAAAACTGAGCACCATCGCCACCAGGGTAATGGAAAAGGCCAGAATTTGTGAGGCACTGCCTCGGCTGTTTTTTAACAAACCTTGCAAACCAAAACGCCAAGTCAGGCCGAGATGCGGCAATAATCTACGGCTAAATCGCAGCAGGCCGTAAACCGATAAACCGAGCAGCAACAAGGCACCGAGACCGACACCGATGATAGTCACGGTCAGTTTAAGGTCGTCGGTATAGCGCCAGATCAACACGCCGATGATGGCGATGGCCAAGCCGTAAATCAGCCATGCGCTGCTGGGCATGGGTTCCAGTTCGCGGCGCAGGACTCTTAATGGCGACACTTTTTTCAGGCGCAATAACGGCGGCAAGGCAAAGCCCAGCAAAATCGCCATGCCGATGATGAAGCCGAAAAAAACCGCCAACACACCGGGATTGGCGACCTGTTGCGGCAAAAAATCCTTCAGCAAACGGAACAGCGCCAATTGTGCAAACCAGCCCAACACACAGCCGATGGCGCTGGCGATCAAACCCAGCACCACAAACTGACTGCCGTAAAGCCAGAGTATTTCGTTTTGCTTGCAGCCCAGACAGCGCAAAATGGCGGTGGCGTTAAAATGCCGTTCGGTATAACGCCGCGTCGCCATCGCAATGGCCACGCCGGAAATCAGGATGACGATGATGCTGGACAAGCCCAAATAGCGCTCGGCGCGTTCGAGAGCCGAACCCAGCTCCGGGCGGTCTTCGTGTATGTCCATGATGCGCTGGGACGGATTCAGCTGCGGTTTGAGCCAGCGGCTGAATTGGCTTAACGCCTTGCTGTCGCCGCTGAACTGGAAAAAATAATGGACATGGCTGCCCGGTTGCAAAATGCCGGTAGCCGGTAAATCGTCGCTGTTAATCATCACACGCGGGGAAAAACTGTAAAAATCGCCGCGCTTGTCGGGTTCGTAAGTGAGGATGCGGCTAACGGTCAGTTGTTTTTCGCCGACGGTCAAGGCATCGCCCAGCTGGAGTTTTAGCGCCGATAAAATGCGCTTTTCAACCCAGGCAGTTCCAGGTTTGGGGCCGCTGTGTTCGACGCTTTCAAGTGCGGCATCAGCGCTGGCGGTCTTTAAAAAACCGCGTAACGGATAGCTCGAACTGACTGCCTTGATGCTTGCCAATAACAGCTCGTCATGCTCCATCAACACGCTACTAAACTCCAGCGTTTGCGCCTGCGCCAGTTGCAGTTGTGCGGCTTTATCGAGCCAGTCAGCGGCAATCTCGGTCGGGCTGGCAATGACCAAATCCGCCGCCAGAAATTCGGCCGCCTGCGTGGTCATGGTGCGTTGCAGGCGGTCTGCAAACAGCGCTATCGCGGTCGAACTGGTCACCGCGATAATCAGCGCCAGCACCAGTATGGTCAACTCCCCGGAACGGCTGTCGCGCCATAGCAGGCGTAGAGCTAGATTAAAACGATTCATATCAGTTGGCACTTTCCCGATCGAGATCAAGATCGTTTATCAGGCTTTGTAAAGAATACTGCACCCTGCCGCTCTCCTCGCCAGCTATCAGCGCTTTTTGCAACAACGCTATTTTTAGCTCGTGTTCTTCTAACAATCGTAAGCCTGCCCGAACGGTTTCGCTGGTCGAGCCGTAGCGTCCTTGGTGGATTTGTTGGGCAATGAATTGCTCAAAGTGTGCGCCAAGGTGACGCTGGTATTTTTTTGCTGCATCGCGTTAACTCCCATTTTTAATACCATTAAATAGTAATAGTTGGTATTTTTGCGGTCAAGCTTTAATGCGTTACACAATCCGCCCCGCATCCAGCTTAATCGTGCGTTGGCAGCGCGCCGCCAAAGCCGGATCATGCGTCACTAGAATCAAGGTGGTGTGGTGTTCCAGATTAAGTTCAAACAGCAAATCAATGATGTGCGCGCCGGTTTTGCTGTCCAGATTGCCGGTCGGTTCGTCGGCGAACAATATCGCGGGCTGGGTGACGAAGGCGCGCGCCAGGGCGACACGCTGCTGCTCACCGCCGGAAAGTTTCTGCGGCGTGTGCGACAAGCGGTGCGACAGGCCGACTCTGTCCAATAAGGCGGCGGCTGAGCTTTTGGCGTTTTTGTCGCCGCTTAATTCCAAGGGCAGCATCACGTTTTCCAGCGCGGTCAGACCCGACAGCAATTGAAAAGACTGAAACACGAAGCCTATCAGCTCATTACGCAGCGCCGCCCGGCCGTCTTCATCCATGGCCGTCAATAATTTCCCGTTCAAGCTGATGGCGCCGGAACTGGGCGTGTCCAGTCCCGCCAGCAGGCTGATGAGGGTGGATTTGCCGGAACCGGATTCGCCGACGATGGCAATGCTTTCACCGGATTTGATTATCAAATCTATGGATGACAAGATATGCAGTATTCCGTCGGCTGTGGCGACCGCTTTGCCCAGTTTTTCCGTTACTATAATGCTGTTTAATGATTGAGTTTCCATGATGCCCCGATTTTTATGTGCCACGCTTATGTTGTTGATGTCGATGACCGCAACGGCCAAATCCATTGTTGTATTGGGCGATAGTATCAGCGCCGGTTACGGAATTGAAGTGTCAGAGGGCTGGGTGGCGTTATTGCAACAAAAACTGGACGCAACAGGCGGCGATTATGTTGTCCATAATACCAGTATCAGCGGCGACACCACGGCGGGCGGTTTGGCGCGGCTAGATCAGGCATTAACCTACAAGCCGACTGTAGTTATTGTTGAACTGGGCGCTAATGACGGTTTGCGCGGCCTGCCGCCGGTTGAAATCAAACGCAATCTTGCCGAAATAATCCAGCGCGCACAACAGGCCGACGCTAAGGTTTTGCTGTTAAGCATGAAAATTCCGCCCAATTACGGCAAACGCTACGTCGATCTTTTTTACGCCATTTATCCGCAACTGGCGACCGAACTGCGGCTGCCTTATGTGCCTTTTATCATGGAAGATGTCGCCCTGAGCAAAGACATGATGCAACTGGACGGCCTGCATCCCAATGCCAAAGGCCAGCCGGTCATCGCCGACAAAGTGTGGCAGCAGCTACTGCCGTTATTAAAATGACCCTAGGTCAATAAAAAGAGAGCTTACATGAAAACATTAACACTCGAAAAAGCCAATATCATTATCAATGCCGCAACCAATAAAGCCCGCAAACTGAACATGGAGCCAATCACTGTGGTGGTGCTGGATGCAGCGGGGCATTTAAAAGCCATGCAACGGGAAGATGGCGCCACCGTGATTAGGGAACAAATCGCCACCGCCAAAGCTTGGGGCGCGGTCAGCATGGGCATATCATCGCGCAGCCTGGCCAGCGTCGCGGAAGATAGGCCCGATTTTATGAATGCCCTGCTCACTATGGCGAATGGGAAAATAATGCCGGTTCCGGGCGGCGTGTTGATTCGCGATACCAAAAATAACCTAATCGGCGCGGTCGGTATCAGCGGCGATATTTCGGATCAGGACGAGCGTTGCGCCATTGCCGGAATTGAGGCGGTGGGCTTTATTGCCGGGGTTTGAATAGCAGATTAAAAATTACCACGAAGAGCACAAAGAATGAAACTTCGCGCTCTTTGTGTCCTTCGTGGTGATAATCTTTTTACCTATTCATTAGTGAGAAGTTACCCGATAACAAAAAAGCTTAGTCCGGCGCCGGTCTTCCAACTGCAACACCGCTTCCGGTTGCCAATCAGGGATAGCAAAGGATGAGGAGACAAACAAACTGCCGGGGCGCATTTCGCGTCTGACTTTCTCACCCAACTCGACCATGACGGCCGGTGACAAAAACGCAAACAGCAGATCGTAACGAGCCAGATCGCGCTGCCATAAACTGCTGCGTTTTACTGTGGTATGGGGCAGTTTACGACAGCGCCACGCGGTAATCAGCCAAGGCAGCGGCGCATGTTCTATAGCATCGACGCTGATGTCGCGCTGCCGTGCCAGCGGCACCGCCACCGAGCCAAGGCCGGCACCGAGATCGGCGAATGTTTTGGCCTGTTCGCTATCAACCATGTTTGCCAGCGCATCCGCTACAGCGTTGGAAGACAAAAACAACGGCACATCACCCTTGATGGTTCCCCAAAATACCAGCGCCAGCAACAACACAAGCATCAGATATAGCCAAGACGGCAGCTGCACTGTGAGCAGAGCGATGGCGCTGGGCAAAAACAGTAAATGGATAACAAGCCACCAGTAACGCTGGCGCAACACGACAGAGCAGATAGCGGCCGCCGCGCCTTGCAGCAAGAGCAAGCGGGTTGCGCCGTGCAATAAAGCGGGCAACAGCCAGCTTAAACCCAGCGCCAGCGCCAAGCCCAGCGCTTGTGCAGAAAATGCTTTGCCTAATGTGCTCAGAAGAAGGGAGCTGCGACGATAGGTGATTTTCTGAAAAGAAGACTGTCCATGAAAGGCACGAAAAAACACGAAATTTTCGTGCCTTTCGTGGATTCTATTTGTCTACAGCCCGCATTCATCAGATCAGGGGACATTCTTTCTTGGAAATCAACTTATTGCTTCGGTGAACTTGGGGTCGAGGGAATCTCAGGTACCGGCGCGATGACGGCAGAAGGCTTAGCGATTTTGGCGGCAACGTCTTTAGCCGTTTGTTCCTCGGCGGCTCTTTGCCGGTTGCCTTCGCCATAAAGCGTGGCAGACACCATGAACAAAATAGTCGATATGATCAGAATCAAAAACCGATCCGGTTTTTTTAAAAAAAACAACGGCCATTTGGGCTTAATCATCCCGACAATGAAAAAAAGCAAAGTCCAAATTCCAGTATGAAAAGCGGCGGTTATCAGCATTATAATTACTCGTTAACTTACATTTAAATAGATTTATATTATTATTAGTTGCACGGCAGTTTGCAATATACCGTGATCTTATTTTAACGGTTTTACTGCGTCGGAGCCTGTATTGTTTTGCAGCAATTTAACAGCGCAGGATTTATTAGCGGTTCACGTCTGGCGCATTCCGTGCCAAAAATACAGGGGGTTGTATGGGTGGTTTTGTTTTAGCATTGTTGATTTTCGCGGTCTTGATGGTGTTCATGAGCGTCAAGTCGGTGCCTCAGGGCAAGGAATACACGGTTGAGCGCTTTGGTAAATATACCAATACCTTGACGCCCGGCTTGAATATTATCGTGCCGATTATCGACCGCATCGGCACCAAAATGATCATGATGGAACAGGTGATGGACGTGCCGTCGCAGGAAGTGATCACCAAAGATAATGCGATGGTGACCGTCGATGGCGTGGTGTTTTATCAGGTCATGGATGCGGCCAAGGCCGCCTATGAAGTCAGCCAGCTGGGTTGGGCGATATTGAATCTGGTGATGACCAATATCCGTACTGTCATGGGCTCGATGGATTTGGACGAACTGCTGTCGCGCCGGGATGACATCAATGCGCGTCTATTGTCGGTTGTCGATGACGCCACCACGCCCTGGGGCATTAAAGTCACTCGTATCGAAATAAAAGACATCGCCCCGCCCAAGGATTTGGTCGAAGCCATGGGCCGGCAAATGAAAGCCGAGCGGCTGAAACGGGCGTCGATTCTTGAGGCCGAAGGTTTGAGGCAGTCTGAAATTTTACGTGCAGAAGGCGCGCAACAGGCGGCGATTTTGGAAGCCGAAGGCCGCAAAGAAGCCTCTTATCGCGATGCCGATGCCCGCGAACGTTTGGCGCAGGCGGAAGCCAGAGCGACGCTGATGGTGTCGGAAGCGATCGGCAAAGGTGATGTTCAGGCCATCAACTATTTTGTCGCTCAAAAATACATCGAAGCGCTGAAAGATATTGGCGCGTCCAGCAACAGCAAACTGGTTTTTATGCCGTTGGATTCCTCCAGCGTGATTGGCGCTATCGGCGGCATTGGCGAACTGGCCAAAGAAGCCTTGACTAATACCCGCACGGGGCACTAGGAAAGACTAATATGGCTGAGCTAGAGATTTTCTTTTGGAACTGGTGGGAATTGGCTCTCATGCTGCTGGTGGTAGAGCTGTTAGCCCCCGGTTTTTTCTTTATGTGGCTGGCAGCATCAAGCTTTGTCACCGGATGCCTGTTGTTGCTGATACCGTCAATGGATGTCGAAATGCAGGTGCTGATCTTTTCCGTGTTGTCTGTTGTCGCCATCACCTTATGGCGGCTTTATGGCAAAAAACATCCGGTGACGACAGACCATCCCTTGTTAAACAAGCGTGGGCAACAATACATCGGCCGGACTTTTAGCCTGTATAAGCCGATAGAAAATGGCGAAGGTAAAATAAAAGTCGATGATTCGATTTGGAAAGTCCACGGCGAAGATTGCGATATTAACGCCAAAGTAAAAGTGATTGCGGTGCGCGGCACCGTGTTTGATGTCGAACAAGTTGACTGATTTTCGGGAGGGTGTAATGAAAATATCTCAAAGCTTATTGGGTATTGCTGTTTTTATGCTGGCAACGGCGGCTTTTGCCGAGGACGCGCCACGATTTCAAAATCAGGTGTTGACGATTCCTCGCGTCGATACCGAAGACCAAGCCGGGCGCTATCAGAACGCTCACCTCAGGCTGGCTGAAGATGGGCGCTGGGATTTGCAGGCAGTAACCGAAGCCCAGCCAGCCACCGTTGAAAGTAGTGAAATTTTAGTGGTCGACAGTAAGCCGGTGCAGGTGTTTGCAAAGGTTTCAGGCTATTTTCCAAACGGCTGCTATGGCTTAGGTGCAATCAATGTGCGCCACCGTAACGTTGATTTATTTGAAGTGGTTGTCACTCAGGTGCAATTGCAAACTTTCGCGGTTTGCACACAAGCCTTAGTGCCGTTTAACCTGACTGTACCCCTTGATGTTTATGGCTTGGCAGCCGGGACATACCAAGTCTCCATTCATGGTAACGAGCGTAGTTTTACCTTAGCCGCCGATAATAATTTGCCGGAATAAGGTGATTTCCATTTAAGGCGATTTCCTGAAAAAAACAGCCTCAAATAATTGCCCACGCTTAGCACGAAAAGCCAACAACAGGCATCTCCAAGCGATACGAAAATAAGCAAAGCCATTATTTTGACTGCTTTTTTTCGTGTCTTTCGTGATAAGCGTGGACTCTGTTTTTCTACAGCTTTAAAAAATAGCGCTACCCGCCTGTTATAATGCACAGCTTTTTAAACGCATGATAATAAGGGCAGTTTTTTATGAATTGGGGATATACGGTTTCCGGCTTTTTCGTGGGCATATTAGTCGGACTGACCGGCGTCGGCGGAGGTTCGCTGATGACGCCATTACTGGTTTTTCTGTTCGGCTTTAAACCCGCTGTCGCAGTAGGAACTGACCTGCTGTTCGCCGCCATCACCAAGACTGGCGGCGTCTGGGTGCATCACAACAAACACAGCTCGGTCGATTGGCGAATCGTTGGCTGGCTGGCGCTGGGCAGCATTCCCTTTGCCCTGGCAACCTTGTTTACGCTGAGGCATTTGGCGTCAATCGGCAAGGAAACCTCGGGCGCGATTACCTTTACCCTGGGCGTTGCCTTGCTGCTGACAGCGTCCTCGCTGATCGTGCGCAGTGTACTGTTAAGCCGCGCCGCAAAGCTTAATCCTATTGATGATGAACATAGTAATCCTGAAAATGCCGGGCGTTTTAAACATCTGCAAATCCCTGCCACGGTACTGATTGGCGCGGTGCTGGGTGTATTGGTAACACTGTCTTCGGTAGGCGCTGGGGCGCTGGGTACGGTTGCGCTGTTATTTCTTTATCCTAAAATGACCACGCTGAAAATTGTCGGCACTGATTTAGCGCACGCTATCCCGCTGACCGCCGTTGCAGGCTTGGGTCATCTCAGTCTGGGTAATGTCGATCTGGTATTATTAATCAGCCTATTGATTGGCTCGTTGCCCGGCATCTGGGTGGGTAGCCATCTGAGCGCGAAAATTCCTGAACGGTTTTTACGGCCGATTTTGGCGCTTCTTCTAATGATTATCGGACTTAAATTTGTATTGCAATGAACGCCGGTAGCTACTACATTTTACGCGTCACTAACACTCAATGAGGATAAGCCATGACTGAATCTGCCCGCCCACCCTTGCCGCCCTTTACGGCCGAAACTGCAGCGCAAAAAGTACGCGCCGCTGAAAATGCCTGGAATACCCATGACCCGGAAAAAATAGCGCTGGCGTACAGCGTTGACAGCCAATGGCGTAACCGCGCCGAATTTTTTAACGGTCGCGAACGCATTGTGCAATTTTTACAACAAAAATGGGCGAAGGAGCTCGACTACCGCCTAATTAAAGAGCTCTGCGGCCTTTCACGAAGCGCGTATTGCCGTGCGCTTTGCCTATGAATGGCACGATGCGGCCGGCAACTGGTTTCGCTCCTACGGCAATGAGAATTGGGAATTCGACAAAAATAGCTTGATGAAACAACGTCATGCCAGCATTAACGATTTGCCGATTGCCGAAACCGAACGCAAATTTCATTGGCCGCAAGGCCCAAGACCCGACGATCATCCCGGCCTGTCTGAATTTGGATTTTGAGCTTAAAATAAGTTTGGCTGCAGTTTGATTTACCGGCAATAAGGCTTACTATTTGACCGAGAGGCAGCGCAGCTTCGCGTTTGCCATCGTAAAAACAGGTAGGTGCATAATGAATGAAGAGACAAGCAAACCCATTGATGATGTGGATAATGACACCTTACGCTCATTAAAGCGATTAACCGCAATTGTATATTTATGTCAGGTATTAGCCTTCGCTTTTGCCGGCTTGCCGTTGCTGATTGGCGTCGTTATCAACTTCCTCAATCGCAATGATGCCCAAGGCACATGGCTCGAATCCCACTTTGATTGGCAGATTCAAACGGTATGGATAGCCTTAGCCGGTCTGGCCTTGTCCGGCTTGACCTTTGAATTTGGTATCGGCGTGTTTATTCTGATTTCAACGCTGATACTGCTAATCTACAGAATCGTCATCGGCTGGAATGCGTTGAATGCCGACAAGCCGGTTGCCGAATAAAAGGTTACTGATTTAAAAAACCTGCGCTAAATTGGCGACTTTTGTCGTTCGTTAGCGCAGCCCCTATTATTTTACCGTCGGTAGGCGCGCATGAAAAAATCGATTTTATTGATCGCCATGATAACGAGCTACAGCGTAAGCGCCGCACCATTGCCGGAGCAGCTGGAAAAGCTTAATGGCAGCTGTCCGAGTGGCTATAGCTCAAGCGGCCGTAATTATTGCTTGGCATCTAACAGCAATAGCCGAGCCGCGATAGCCAAACAAGGTACGAGTTGCCCCCGAGGTTACAGCTCCAGCGGCTCCAATTATTGTTTAGCCAACAAATAGCGCTGTAAAAATCATTCTCCCTTCCCTCGCAGCGGCATAAAATTTCAACATTAATCGAGAATTTTTAGTCCAATGAAATTCGCCATTCAAATTAACGCCAGCCCGTATCAATCGAATGCCGGCTACAGCGCCTATCAGTTTATCAAAGCGGCCTTGTCTCAAGGACATGAAATATTCCGGGTATTTTTCTACTACGACGGCGTTTACCATGCATTCAAATACGCCACGCCACCGGATGATGAACTGCAGTTCACCGCGCAATGGAGTGCGTTGGCACGACTGCATCAGCTTGATTTAGTGGTGTGCATTTCCGCTGCACAACGGCGCGGTTTGCTGCATGGCGATGAGGGCAAGCGGCAGGGCAAGCAGGATAATGATTTGGCCGAGGGCTTTCGTATTTCCGGTTTAGGGCAGTGGGTCGAGGCGACCTTGGAAGCCGACCGCTTTATCGTGTTCGGGTGATGAAATGAAACGTTATTTATTTGTGCTGCGCAAACCGCCGCACAGCGGTGCATACGTTCAGGAGCTGTTGGATATTATTTTGACTACTGCCGCGTTCGATCAGCACGTCAGCCTGTTGTTGCTGGACGATGCGGTATTTCAGCTGAAAAACGGCCAAAATCCTGACTGTGCCGGCATGAAAGATACGGCGGCTATTTTTAAAGCGCTGGAAATCTACGATGTAAACGATATTTACGTCGAAATGGAGTCGTTGCAGGAACGCGGTTTAACGGTTGACGATTTGTGCTTGCCACTGCAGACCTTGTGCCGCCGAGACATTGCCGGATTGATGCAAGATTTTGATAGGGTATTTTCCGGGTAAAGCGATTTCCTGAAAAAAACAGCCCCAAATAATTGTCCACGAAAAACACAAAAAGCACGAAAGGCCAAAAGTAGGCATTTCCAGGCGATACGAAAATAAACAAAGCTATTATTCTGACTGCTTTTTTTTCGTGGCTTTCGTGATTTTCGTGGACTCTGTTTTTCTACAGCTTTCGACTATCAGGGACATTTTTTATTAGAAATCAACTAATTCAATGCGCCAAGCCGGGGTGTCGCTTTGCGCAACCCCCGGCTAATAGCTAAAACCCCGCTGGGCTTTCAAAAGTCTTTTTTGCTCTCAAACAGCATGTGCGCCATTTTTTTTGCTTTGGTTTTTAAATAGCCGACATTGTCATCATGAGCCACGGATTCGACTGGAATGCGGCCGGCGACGTTGATGCCGAGTGCTTTCAGCTCTTCTATTTTCTTGGGATTGTTGGTAATCAATTCTATCGATTTTATATTCAGATTTTCCAACATCAGCGCGGCAATGCTGTATTCCCTTTCGTCGGCGAGATGACCTAAATGGATGTTGGCGTCTACGGTATCCATGCCCTGATCTTGCAAATTATAAGCCTGGAGCTTTTTCAATAAACCGATGCCCCGCCCTTCCTGACGCAAATAAATCAATACGCCGAAACCGGCCTTAGCAATAATTTGCAGCGCCATATCCAGTTGTTCGCCGCAATCGCAACGCCTTGAACCTAACACATCGCCGGTAAAGCACTCGGAATGAATGCGTACCGGCACCTTTTCTTGGCCGGCAACAGCGCCTTTAACCAAGGCAACATGCTCCTTATCATCAAGGCTGTTGCTGTAATAATGCAGAATAAATTCGCCGTGTTTGGTCGGAATCGGTGTTTGTACCAAGTTTTCTAATTGTGGCTTCACGTAAATAACTAATCCAAAAATTTTTCTGTATTTTAACCAATTCGACCGGTGTTATGTAATAGATTATTGGCACGAGGTTACGAAAGGCACAATCATTCAAACTTGCCTGCACCCCATGCTAACAAAACTGCAAGGGCTATCTATTTGAGATTAAGGCTTATTCATCGGCTTCATCAGCCGGCTTTCCGTTTCCTTCACTACGCAATGCGCTGACCGTTTGCTGTAAACGCAATAGAGCGGCTTCGAGATTCTCTACCTCTTCCGGGGCATAATCGGTAAATATTCGGTTAATAAACACCAGATGCTCGGGATAAGTGCGTTGATACAAGGCCTCGCCCGCAGCGCTCAGCCGCACAATCTGACTGCGGCCATCCGTTTCTGAAGCAACCCGCTGCACCAGACCCTTATCTTCCAGACGGCTGATGACACCGGTTAACGTGCCCTTGGTAATTAAAGTTTTCTCGCCCAGATTTTTAAAGCTCATGCCGGGCGTGTCGCCTAAGGTAATGATGATGTCGAATTGCGGCAGCGTCAGATCCAGCGTGTGAACATGGCTGGCGGCATAGGCTAAAAACGCTTGATGCGTCCGCAAGAGTTCGCGCAGTACGGTTGGGAAGGTTGAAGTGGAAGTCATATTGCCCTTATTAATTGTTTTAGTTAGTACCAAATCATAACCCTGACTCACCTTAACCTCAAGATTTTTAATGGTTCCAGCGTAGTTTGATGCCGCCAATGTTCCCTCTTGCCGGGATCGCTATTATCGTGCCGATACAAAATAGTTCTGATTAGAACAAATAATTGTACTAATCAGAACTATATCTGCTAGACTATAACCATACCTAGCGAATAACGTGAATCCTTCTGAATACAGAAGCTCATGAATCGTCAGGTAGACCTACTTTATTTATCAACTACGAGGTTTATCTAATGAACACAGTTAAAAAAATCCTGGCTACTCTTGTTATGGCTGCAATGACATCAAGCGCTTTTGCGGTAGCGAATCCATCGTATGAAGACGTCAGAGATGCCATCGACAATACACTTGCTAAAGTGGAAGAAGCGAAAGCGGCGTTAGACAACGGCGCGAACAACGAAGTGGTTATCGACATGGTTTCCGATGCCCGCCAATTGCAAAAAGACATTGCCAATAACGTGCTTGATGTCAAACGTAATCAAGCCAGCAACGTGTTGAAGCAGGCGCGCACAGCGCTGTCGAACAATGAGCATGAACCTGCGAAAGAATCATTAGCGGATGCTTTAAACCGCTACAAAGAAATTAAACAGCTGTACGCAGCCAACCACTAATTAACAGGTAAAAGACTATCACCACGGAGGGCACGAAGAACGCGAAGTTTCGTTCCTCGTGCCCTCCGTGTTTTTAGCCGTAACCGGCTATGGGCAGATTGCCTAAGTTATTTCATCTCTAATCAACATCAATTTGCTCGGCATCAAGAAATTTTTCGGCGTATTTTTTATATACTTTGCGCTCGATAAAAGCGTCGTATAAATCCGGGTCTACATGGCCTTCTTCTTTCATTTTCTTCAGAATAAACAAGGCTTCAGACAGTTTTTTACCGGATTTATAAGGCCGGTCTTTTGCGGTCAATGCCTCAAATACATCGGCGATGGCCATAGCTCTGGCCGGGATGGACATTTGTTCGCGGGTCAGGCCTTTAGGATAACCTTTGCCGTCCATGCGTTCATGGTGGCCGCCGGCAATTTCGACGACATTTTGCAGATGTTTGGGGAATTTGATGGTTTCGAGCATAGCAATGGTGACGTTAATATGGTTGTTGATAATTTTCCGCTCTTCCGGTGTCAACGTGCCTCGGAAGATGCTCAGGTTGTAGATTTCTTCGTCGCTTAATAACGGCAGTTCGGTATTATTAAGCGTCCAGGTTTGCTGTTTTAGACTGTGCAGGCGGTTAATGTCGGCATCCGACATCGCTTCGCCGCCGGTATTGCAGCCGCGAATAAAGGCCAAATCGGCATCCAGTTGCGCGATATTAGCATGGAAAGTTTGCTCCAATTCGGCTTGCGGTGAGGTGTCGGCTAGCTGCTGTTTCAGATAGGCAATTTCCTGGTCGCGTTTTAACACTTCAAAACGCGCTTCGACCAAATGAATGCGGTCGAAAATGGCTTCCAGTTTAGTCGCCTTGTCGATGACGTTTTCGGGGGTAATGATTTTGCCGCAATCGTGCAACCAACTGGCGATTGTGAGTTCGTAGCGGTCGGCCTCATCTAGGGTAAAATTCTGCAAATAACCGTGATCGGTCTCATGCGCCGCTTCCGTCAGCATCGAGGTCAGTTCGGGAACGCGGCGACAATGGCCTCCGGTGTACGGCGATTTTTCGTCAACGGCGGTCGCGATTAATTTGACCAGCGATTCGAACATATTTTCCAGATCGATAATCAACTGCTGCTTGGTCAACACCGTTGCCGCTTGTGATGCCAGCGCCTCAGCGAAGCGCTGTGCTACCGAATCGAACGTGGTAATTTCTTGGGTTTCAGGATCAATGGCGTTAATCAGCTGCAAAATACCGATGATTTCGCCCTGATGATTGGTCAGCGGAATCGACAGGAAAGATTTTGAACGGTAATTATTTTTTTGGTCGAAGGCTTTAGTGCCGACAAAATCGAAATGGACGGCATCGTAAGCGTCGTCAATGTTGATGGTTTTGTTGTTGTGGTACGAATAACAGACCACGTTTTTGAGGTTGGGTTGACCATTTTCGTCGTACAGCGGAATGTTGGGAAAGTTGATGGCATTGCCTTCGCCGCCGAGATAAATTCCTAAGCTGTCGGAACGAATGATTTCTATTTTAATAATGTCGCCGTAAACCCGGTAGATGGTGCCGCCATCCGCGTTGGTGATGGATTTTGCACCGACCAGGATTTTTTCCAATAAGCGAGTAGTGTCTTTTTCGGCGGAAAGCGCAATGCCGATTTCGGTTAATTTTTCAACTTGGCCGATAATTTTTTGCACATCGGCAGATAGTTCATTGACAACATCAATGGCAAAGGAGGATTTTTGTTCGAACGAATGGGGGGTATTTTGTTGTGTCATAGTCGTGGGCGCATTGTAGATAGGCGAGTTTTTCAACTATAGTCCAACTGTAAAAAATTGCTTAGATGATTTCCTAGAAAAATTACTTCTCATTACCGATAGGCGACATCAGAGAGGCTTAAATTGAAATGGCCATTAAAATCACCACGAAAAGCACGCAGTTTAATTCTCCCGCCCTCCTCTCGCTGAGCACAATGCTTGCTGTAAATCCATGTTGTTTTGTATCACTTAATGATATGATTATGCCATGTTACACATTTACAAAACCAAAGTATTTGACCGCTGGCTAAAGAAGACAGAGCTTACCGATAGTGACTTGATACAGGCTGTTGATGAAATGAATAACGGTTTGATTGATGCTGATCTGGGTGAGCATGTGTTCAAAAAGCGTATTGCACTGCCAGGTCGAGGTAAACTCTCTGGCGTGCGTACTTTGGTGGCCAGTAAAATTAAAGGTCAATGGTTCTTTCTGTACGGTTTTGCCAAGAATGAGCGTGATAGTATTTCTGATCAAGAACTCAGAGTCTTGCAAGCCGTTGCTGGAAGTTGGCTAGAACAAGAACAACATCAGTTGCAACGCGCAATTGAAGCCGGTGAATTGAAAGAGGTAAAGAAAAATGGCACATAAGCAAAGTCGTTTATTAGCAGAAATGCTGGAAACTGCCGAAGGACTGCATCACTCAGGTTTGATTGATAAACGCCGAATGTCGGAAATACAGGCGCTGTGTCAGCCGACGGTTGAGCCCATTTCACCCAACGATATAAAAGCCTTGCGTGAAAGTCTTAATGTCAGTCAATCCGTATTTGCCGTATTACTAAATACCAGTATTTCAACCGTACAAAAGTGGGAAATAGGTGATAAACATCCGAGTGGCCCATCACTGAAATTACTGAATATCGTAAAGCGCCACGGCATGAGCGCATTGGCTTGATTATCCAAAATGACTGCTTTTATGATCGTTAAAGTAAGCCGAATCGACCAAACACACCAAACGTCGGCCACCTAAAGCGCCGACTTTGTGTTTTCGTGGCGAATAAAATGCTTTCAATAAAAAATAACCGACAAGCTTGTTAATTACTTTTTAATAGCATAGCATTCGCGCCATGTTGACGACTCTTCGCAAATTCACCTTTATTTTTCTGGCCATCGTGCAATTGATTGCACCGCTGGTACATGCGCATACCGGTGAGAAAAGTTCCTACTTGGGTCTACATGTGCCCGGTCTTGAAAGCTATGGCGCGGAACAGGGTACGCTGATGGTTCATGCGCAACAGCCTGATTTTAGCGCTGATGGCATCATGGTCGGCATCGATGCCGGCATACAGGATAAACAAGTTAATGCGGATGTAACTGACAGCCCTTATCTGCCTCAACACATCCCGCTTGTTAACGCCGCAATTTTCCCTTTTGACATTAATTTTTCACCGCAATCGCAGTCGTTTGTCTGCCGCGTACTGTCCCCTTCGCTCTCCCCTCGCGCACCGCCTGCTCACTAAATTCAATTCATATTTCGCTTCCGTTAAGGAGCTTTGTTGATTTTATTTAGCGCGGTACTCACGCCGCATTGAGCTTATTTCTATGTTTTTACTGAATTTTTTCAGCGCCTTTAGCTTGGTTTATGTACTAAGCACAGCGCTGAGCTTTGCCGCTTCGCCTCCTGCTGTCGAACACCACGACCCGATTACCCCCGATGCCAGTTTGAATTTAGCCAAGGTGGTTGAATTGACGCTGGAAAAATATCCCGACAGCAGTTGGCTTAATGCGCTGGAACAAGAAGCGACCGCACTGGCGCAACGCGGCAATAGCTGGACAGCGGGCGCCGCGCAAGCGGGGCTTAGTTTTGAGGAAGCCACCAGCGGCACCTTGCATTATCTGAACACCTCGGTACAAGTGCCGTTATGGAATCTCGGCCAGCGCGATGCCGAACAACAAACCGCAAAACAAGCCGAAACCAGTGCGCAGTCGCAGGCGGCGGCGGTTAAATTACGGGTGGCCGGTTTAGTCAGGGCGGCGTTGTGGGATATGGCGTTGGCCAACATCAGCTATGAACAGGGCAAAATCGAGCTGGATATTACCGAGCAGTTACAGGCTAAAGTGCAGCGGCGGGTGGAGCTGGGCGACTTGCCCCGAGCCGATTTTTTGCTGACGCAATCCGAGTCGTTGCAAAAACGCTCGTTGCTCACCTTGGCCGAAGCAGAATTAATGCACACCCGCAAACGTTATACCAGCATCACACAAATGACCAAAATCCCCGCCAATTTTCACGAGCCGTTGGCGGCACTCACCGAAATTGCGCAAAACCATCCGGCTCTAGTGGCGATTAACAGCCAGATACAGCGCAAACAGGCAGAACTCAATGCGGTCAAATTGGTCGGTTCCGGCCAGACCCATGTTGCGGTCGGCATCAACAGCGACCGGGGCAATAACGATGAGCGCAGTAATCAAACCGAAAGTTTCATCATTGGCGTCACCGTGCCGTTCGGCGGCAGCGCGCATTTGGCGCCGCAAGTGGCAGCGGTCAATGTCGAATTAAACAAGCTGATAGCAGAACGCGAACACATGAACCGCGAGTTGGAACAGGCGCACCACGAGGCCGAACACAGTTTGGAAGTCAATCGCGCCCAATTAGCCATTGCCAACGAGTTGCAACAAGTCGCCGAGGCGCATTTGAAAATGACCGAATTGAGTTTTTCGGTCGGTGAAATCAACCTGATGGATTTGTTGAAAATCCAGTCCAGAACCCAGCAGGCGGTGTTAAACGCCAAACAGCGGGAGGTCATGCTACAGCGCGATATTGCGCTGTATAACCAAGCCGTAGGAGTTGCGCCATGAGAACCTTTATTATTGCCATCCTTTTGCTGTTGAGCCTAAACAGCTACGCCACTGAAAATACGATTAAAATTTCTGAGGAACACAGCGCCAATCTGGGCGTAAAACTCGGCAAATTGGAGCCCGCCACACAAATCCCGCTGTTGTCGGCACCGGCCAAAGTGGTGGTGCCGCCGACCCAGGAATATATTGTCAGCGCGGCGCAGACCGGTGTTATTGATAAATTGACCGTGGCAGCCGGCGATAAAGTCGTTAAAGGCCAGCTGTTGGCGCAACTGAACAGCCCTGAATTATTGACCTTGCAACGCGAATACCTTAAAGCCGCCAGCACGCTGCAACTGGCCGAAGCGACGTTCCAGCGCGATAAAAAACTGCTGGATGAAGGCGTCATTGCCGACCGCCGCTGGCAGGAAACACGCATCGAATATCAGTCTTTAGGCTCCGAAGCAAATGAGCAAAAACAGCTGCTGGAAATGGCCGGAATGAGCGCCAACGAAATCAGGCAACTGGCCAAAACCCATAAACTGACGCGCCAGCTCAATGTCTATGCACCGATTACCGGCGTGGTGATGGAGCGTTTGGCGGTCGCCGGAACCCGTATTGACATGATGGCGCCGTTATACCGCATCGCCAATCTGGATGAATTGTGGCTGGAAATCGCCATTCCGCAAGAACGCATGGACAGCGTTAAATTAGGCGACCGAGTGCTGATTGATAACGGCGCCGCAGCCGATTCGGCAGCGCCGGGCGCAACCATCACCTTGCTGGGGCAAAGCGTCAATCCGGAAAATCAGACCGTATTAGCCAGAGCCGTGGTTGCCAAACAACGCGGAAGCATAGCGCTGCGTCCCGGCCAACGGCTTAACACCCGCATTATCCAGTCCAGCCAACAAGCGGCGTTTAAAATTCCCAATGCGGCTATCGCCCAAAATGAAGGCCATGCGTTTATTTTTATCCGCAATGAACAAGGTTTTGTGGTGACGCCGATTAGCGTCGTCGGCAAACAAGAGAGTGAATCGATTATTAAGGGCGATTTGACCGGCACGGAAGACATTGCGATTCAGGGCGCGGTGGCGCTTAAAGCCAATTGGTTGGGTTTGGGGAGTGACGAATAATGTCCAGGCTGATTAGCTTTGCGCTGGGTCAGCGGCTGCTGATGATGTTGCTGGTTGGGCTGTTGTCCGGCGGCGGCTATTATGCGTTTAAACATATTCCGATTGACGCCTTCCCTGAAGTGTCGCCGACTCAGGTCAAAATTATCGTCAAAGCGCCGGGCATGACCCCGGAAGAAGTCGAAGCCCGCATCACCGCGCCGATTGAAGTCGAATTGCTGGGTATTCCCCATCAAACTATGTTGCGCTCTATCGCCAAATACGCGCTGACCGACATTACCGTTGATTTTGAAGAAGGCACCGATATTTACTGGGCGCGCCAGCAAATTGCCGAACGCCTGAATACGCTGTGGGGCGATTTGCCGGGCGGCATTGAAGGCGGCATTGCACCGATGACCACGCCGCTGGGCGAAATGTTCATGTTCACCGTCGAGGGCGGCGGTTTATCATTAATGGAGCGCCGCAGCCTATTGGATTGGGTGATACGGCCGGCTTTGCGCACCGTGTCCGGCGTTGCCGATGTCAATTCGCTGGGCGGCATGGTCAGGAGTTTTGAAGTCATCCCCAACAACACCCGCTTGTCGGCGCGCGGCATCAGCATGGCCCAACTGAGCGCCGCCTTGCAAAACAACAACAGCAACGACGGTGCCGGACGCATTACTGACGGCGAAGAAGCCCTGATTGTTCGCGCCGAGGGCCGCATTAAAACCTTGGATGATGTCGGCCTTATCGTGATCGACAGTAAAAACGGCACGCCCATTACCGTCAGTGATGTCGCCACCCTCAAAATCGGCGCCTTGACCCGCTACGGCGCGGTCAGCAAAAACGGCGAAGGCGAAGCTGTGACCGGTTTGGTGCTGAGCTTGCGTGGTGCCAATGCCCGCCAGACCATTGCCGGTATCGAGGAAAAACTGGCCGAAATCAGCCCCGGTTTTCCTAAAGGTGTTGAAACCAAAGTCTTCTACAATCGCGGCAATCTGGTCGATAAAGCAGTCGATACCGTGTTACATGCCTTGCTCGAAGCCATTGCGCTGGTTGTGGTGCTGTTGCTGTTATTTTTGGGCAATTTACGCGCCGCATTGGTGGTGGCTTTGGCTTTGCCGCTGGCGGCCGCGTTTACTTTTATCCTGATGTACAACATGGGCATGTCGGCCAACCTGATGAGCTTGGGCGGCTTGGCTATTGCCATCGGCATGTTGGTTGATGCCGCCGTGGTGGTGGTCGAAAACATGATCACGCATCTGGCGCATACCGAAAAAGCCCGGCGCCTGCCGCGCCTGCACGTACTTTACCGCGCCACCCGCGAAGTGGCCGTGCCGGTGGTGTCGGGCATTTTAATCATCATCATCGTATTTTTGCCGCTGCTGACCTTGCAGGGTCTGGAAGGCAAATTATTTACTCCGGTGGCGCTGACCATCGTGTTTGCGCTGAGCGGTTCGCTGGTGTTGTCGCTGACAGTGATTCCGGTAATTGCCTCGTATTTGTTGAAAGAGGTGTCGCACGCAGAACCCTGGCTGCCCCGGCAATTGCAAAAATTGTATCAGCCTGCGTTGGCGTGGTGCCTGTTTAACAGCAACAAAGTGTTTATCGGCGCGGGCGTTTTGCTGGCGGCGACGGTAGTGGTTTTTAGCCAAATCGGCAGCACCTTTATGCCGACGCTAGATGAAGGCGACATCATTTTGCAGCTGGAAAAATTGCCGTCGATTACGCTGGAACAGTCGGTTGCGCTGGATATTCAGGTGCAAAAAAATCTGCGTAAAAACATCCCCGAAATCATTGATATTGTCGCCCGCGTCGGTTCCGATGAATTGGGGCTCGACCCGATGAGCCTGAACGACACCGACACTTTTTTGATCCTCAAGCCTAAAAAAGACTGGCGCATGGACAGCAAAGAACAATTGCTCGATGAAATTCGTAGCGTGATGGCGCAAACGCCGGGCATTGCCTTTCAATTTACCCAGCCGATTGAAATGCGCGTTTCGGAAATGCTGACCGGCACGCGCGGCGATGTCGCGGTCAAATTATTCGGCAGCGATCTGGCCGTGCTCAATGACAAAGCCCAGCAGATTACCGAGGTGTTAAAGGCCATCAGCGGTGCCAGCGATGTGTTCGTCAAGCAAAATGCGGGTATGCAGTTTTTGCAGCTGACCATCGACAAATCGGCGGCAGGGCGCTTAGGGTTGGACAGCGACAGCATTGAAACCTTGCTGCGAGCCCAGATTGAGGGCTTAAAATTAGGCGTGGTGCAAGAAGGCATCAAACGCACGCCGTTGATTTTGCGCGGCGACAGCAATACAGCGACCTTTGACAGCCTACAAATTACCCTGCCCGATGGCGGCCATGTGCCGGTCACCGCCATCGCCAAAATAGACAAAGTCGAAGGCGTGGTGTCTGTAGGCAGGGAACACGGGCAGCGCTTTGTCGTTATCACCAGCAACGTGCTGAACCGCGATTTGGTCAGTTTTGTCGACGAAGCACGCGTGGCCGTTGCCGAAAAAATCGACTTGCCGATTGGCTACACGGTTGAATTCGGCGGTCAGTTTGAAAACCAGCAACGCGCAGCGGCGACCTTGTCGCTGGTGGTTCCGGTCTCATTAGGCTTGATTTTTTTACTGTTGTTTTCAACCTTCGGCTCAGTGCGCCAAGCGGTGCTGGTGTTGTCCAACATCCCGCTGGCGATGGTCGGCGGCGTGTTCGCCTTATGGCTGTCCGGCGAATATTTGTCAGTACCGGCCTCGGTCGGCTTTATCGCGCTGCTCGGTATTGCCGTACTCAATGGCGTGGTCATGGTCAGCTATTTTAACCAACTGATTGCGACCGGCATGGACGTACTGAAAGTGGTGCAGCTAGGCTCTTCGCGGCGTTTAAGGCCGGTGCTGATGACAGCCGGTATCGCCGCCTTCGGTCTGATTCCGCTATTATTCGCCACCGGGCCGGGTTCTGAAATTCAGCGTCCTTTGGCTATCGTAGTGATTGGCGGACTGGTATCATCGACGTTTTTAACCCTATTTTTATTGCCGATTTTGTTTAAATTATTTGGACTGCGGCCGGAGGTAAAACAATGAGCAACCAGCAATATTTAATCACCCTCAATGTGCCGCAGAGTCTGGAAGAGGCATTGGTCGACTGTCTGTTAACACTGGAATCCGAGCACGGCTTTAGCAGTTTTCCGGTCAACGCCCACGATCATCGGAACGAAGGCTTGTCGCTGGCCGAACAGGTAACCGGGCGGCAGCAAAAAATGCGCTTTCAAATGTACCTGCCGGCGCAGGAATTGGAACCTTTATTAGCGCAACTGAGGGCCGACTTTTCCGGCTCCGGGATTAACTATTGGGTATTGCCGGTCATTGAAAACGGGGCTATTTAGATGATTATTATTTTGAAACATATACCGGCCAATACACTGCGCAAAGACATAGAAGATTTCGTCAAGCCAGCACTGAACGGCGGCTTTTTGCGCAAAAGCGGGCGTATCGAACGCATCTCCATGCTGGTGCAAAAGGCGCCCGGCATGTCCGGTTTTGAACACCACGCCTTAGTGGACATAACGCCAGAGCCGATTGCCAGAAAAGCGATTACAAAACTCAATTGCACCCGCTTAAAAAACAAAAACATCGGCGTCAATGAATACCAAACCCGGCTTTGGCACAATGACCCCAGGATAAACCGGGAGCCGGTTGAAGAGATGCTTAACAAGCGTAAGGGCGACCGCAGGCGCCGAAATTTGGAGGTTGAACAAAGCAATTCGACGCTATTTAGCGGTGATAAAAGCTTCCATAAAAAGCTGGATTGAGCACTAAATCGGCAAATTAGACCTTCCAGGCTTTTAAACCCTGGAAGGTCTGCCTATCGGCTGTATAACGATAAGCGCTGCGTCAGGGAACGGAAAAAAATCAACCCTGCGTCAATCTGACTTCCGCTTCGCGGTATTTCGCCGCGCAGTATTCCGCCACTTCAGCGGGCAAATGCGGCCCCGGGGCAGTTTTGTCCCAATCCAATGTTTCCAGATAATCGCGGATATATTGCTTGTCAAAACTTGGCGGACTGATACCGACCTGATATTGATCGGCCGGCCAAAAACGCGATGAATCCGGCGTCAGTGCTTCATCAATCAAATATAAAACACCGTCATCATCAATGCCGAATTCAAACTTGGTATCGGCAATAATAATACCGCGCTCTTTGGCGTAGGCGGCGGCTTCTTTGTACAATTTCAGACTGGCATCGCGCACTTTTTCGGCCAAGTCCTGCCCCATCAATTCAACAGTCTTTTCAAAAGAAACATTCTCATCATGTTGATCCACTTCGGCTTTGGTCGAGGGTGTATAAATCGGTTCCGGCAATTGCTGCGCCTGCTGCAAACCTTCAGGCAGTTTGATGCCGCAAATCGCGCCGGATTTTTGGTAATCTTTCCAGCCCGAGCCAATCAGATAACCACGCACAATGGCTTCAACCGGCAGCGGTTTCAATAACTTGACCACGATGGCGCGACCTTCAATCTGGGCACGTTCAGCGGCATCAGGAAGCACCTGTTCCAGCGGAATGTCGGCCAAATGGTTGGGCATCACATGCTGCATTTTGGCAAACCAGAAATTGGACACATTAGTTAAAACACGGCCCTTGCCCGGAATCGGGTCGGGCAAAATCACGTCGAAGGCGGACAGCCGGTCTGTGGTCACAATCAGCATGTGCTGGTCGTCGATGTCGTAAATATCCCGCACTTTACCGCGCGCGCGCAGTTTTAAAGACGACAGTGATGATTGGTATAGAGCTTCTGGAGCGGTCATTAGGTTCTCGCTTGGTGGTCAAATAGGTTGATTTTAGGTAACTTCTTAATTAATGACAGGTAAAAAGATATAACCACGAAGACCACAGAGGACACGAAGTTTCATTCTTCGCGCTCTCCGTGGCCTTCGTGGTGAATAAAGTACTCTCGATGACTATTCAGTATTGAGTTGGTTTGGTTTGAGATGTTAAATGTTGCCTGCGGGTAATGATAAGTTACCGTAGGGTAAAACACCGGCTATTTTCTGGCTTCAATCAGCTTGATCATGTCGCTGCTGCGCTGATCGACATGCACCGAACTGAAAGCGCAGGCCTTAACATTTTTAACGGTGTTCCTGTTGATGTTGGCGCCGACCAGGGCGACAACAACAGGGTTAAACAGGTTCATCAGCGCCGCCAGCACGGCATTTGAACTGAGCACATGTTCCAGCAACAACACCTGCCCGCCGGGTTTGCACACCCGATAAACTTCTTTCAGTCCTTTGAGCGCCGAGGGCACCGAGCAAAAAACAAAGGAGCAAATCACCGTGTCAAAACTATTGTCAGCAAAGTACAGCGACTGAACATCCATGACTTCCAGCTCGACATTGATATTTTTCCGCTCGCGTTTTTGCGCCGCCTGCTTGAGCATTTGTTCGCTAAAATCAATCGCAGTGATTCTGGCATCGGCAGGATAATAATCGAAATTTTTGCCGGTTCCGACGCCGATTTCAAGAATATGATGGCCGTCAACCTTGGCCCATAAGCGTTTGCGCCAGCTTTTAAAAAACAGCCCTTCCATGACCGCTTCCAGACCCTCAAAATACGGGGCGATGCGGTCGTATCGTTGTCTAATCGCGTTGCTGTCTGTTTTCATAATAGCCACGGGTCAATTAATCAAAAGCCGCATGGTACAGCGCAAACTCGACTGTCATCAACAAATAAGGTGGTTTTCTGTAAATTCTCATTAATGACAGGTAAAAAGATTCCCATCTTCCCCGTTACGCCGAAGAAGAGGGCGTTTTTTGCAAAATAGCCTTACCTGATCGGGTAAGCGCGAAAATGCCTGCTTCATGGCTAATTTTACGGCTGCGTCACCAATAGGCTGTTGACTAAAACCGGGTTGGCGAATGAGCGGAACGCTATTCCGAAGGCTTCGCCGTAACCGGATGCGTAGGGCAAATCGCCAATTTTGCTGTCGTCGAAATAAAATGTCGCAGTCTGATTGCCCCATTCCAGCTTAAAGTCGCCGCAGACGGCTTGATAAGCATAAGGCGTTCTGCCATCGACACTGGCATTTGGGGTCACCAGCGTGGTGTCAATCGCTGGGCTACGTACCGACGCGCCGGCAAGTGTTCCAACGACCAATGAGGCGCTGTTTGTTTCCCATTCGGCCTGCACGTAGATGTCTTGCACTATCGGATCGGATGAATTTGCCTTATTGGTGAACGCCGTGTTTTTACGGCCAAGCACAAACCGGGTGTCGGGGCCGCTGTATGATAAACAACCGTTCCAGACTACAGTAAAGGGTGCACTGAATGTTTGTTTGGCAACCGCCCAATCAATGTCATAGCCGAAGCCGGCGCTATCCGATACCAAGCCTGTGCTCCATACATTGACCGGATTGCCGTCATGATCCTCATCGCCAAAATCACCACCGATTTGATCGCCAAACTCCAGCGCGTTAGCTTGCAGCCGCCCGCTTCCGTAAATATCCCATAGACTGAGATTTTGTAAATCGGTACTGCCCACGTTGTCTGTACCGGTAATGGTGTAAATTTGGGCATATTTATGTTGTTGCAGCATGTCGTCTAATGGGTTCGTTCCGCTACCGTAACCCAGCAATACCTGAGTGCCGACCAAGCCCGACAAATCGCCATTCGCTAGGGTTATGGCATTTGGTAGCACGGTGATTGCAGATTGGTAAGGCAGCATTTCCGTTGTCCAGCCGGCGGTGCTGAAAAAATAATAAGTACCGTTAAAATAGGCCGCTATGTAAAGCGTGATGCCGCGTGCGAGTTCTGTGCTAACAATGCCGATGTTATGCAGTGTCAAGGTTTGGGCGGTGATGGAGCCGGTCGCCATGATAGTGCCGGAGGGCTGTAATAGCGCGGCACCGGCCTGAGTAACGGTAATGATTTGATCGTTGACGGTAATGGTTGCGCTGCGTGGCGTGGTCTCGGTGTTTACCGAAATCGAGTAGTTTAATGTGCTGCTGCCTTCGCCGCTGGCGGTGATCAAGTTCAGCCAGGGTTGGTCGGAGTGTGCGCTCCAACTGCATTCGGCAGCCGATGCAGTCAGTTCGATGCTGCCGGTTCCTGCGCCGTGGCTCTGCGCTAATGTGTCGGGCGTAAGCGTCCAGGTGCAAGGCGTAGCGGTGCCGCTAAAAGCCAAGCTGAGTGTGTAGCCGCCAAAATTGTTGCCGTTGTTAAGCCAAGTCCGCACATAATAAGTTCCTGCCGCCAGGGTTGAGCTCATGTCCAAGATCTCTGTGTTGCCGTCCTGTGCATATAAATTAACGCCGGTTGCCCCTGCAAGCGCCTGATCAACTATATAGTTGATGTTGAGCTTGCCTTCGGTCGGCAGGGTTATGCGCCACCAATCTTCAAAGTCGATTCGGTAATCTTGGCTCCCTGCAATATTCCAATATCCCAAGCTGCCGGTAACTGAGCCGGAACTCGATAGCGTGCCGGACTGCGCGTAAGCATCATTGGGTTCTGCATCGTTCGCCAGCGGCTGCGCGGTGAATGAGGTGGTAACCATGTAGGTGCCGCGCCCCGAGGAATTATTAGTCCATACCTTGAGATAATAATTGCCCGCCTTGAGTCCCCAAGGGCCAAGTGGTGAGGTGTAGGCGCAAGCGTAGGGATAAGAATTGGTTTTGCTGCTGTCGTAAAGGCAATGGCCGGAGTTACCGCCGGTTAAATCGCCACTGACGGTCATTTGAGTCGTAAAGGTACCGTCGCTAGGGATAGTGATCGGTATCCATTGCTCCCAGAGGTTATCCGCGCCGCCCAGACTACCGGTGTAAACCTCGGCTGCTGCATTCGGCGACAATAGCGCCATTAGCATTAATAGTGGCGCCAGTCTCTGGAGAGCGTATCTTTTCAAGTGTGAACCAACGAAATTAGTGTTCATGATTATTCCACTCCTTAGTAATCAAGCGTCCCAGCAAAGACGCGAATGTGTATGAATTGGCGAAAACATCTCAGAACGAGATCAGATGGGTGATGGTGTTAGCTCATATCGCCTGATAAAAAATCTAGTCCATAACGTTCTGAATGTCAAAATCCACCGTACAGAAAGCGTGATGGAATGGGCACTATGTTTATGCTATCGGCTCGTTCCCAAGCTTCCGCTCTCGTCAGATAGTCTGACCTTCCCACCACGAAAAAATATTACAGACTCACAAAACATCTAATCGACAACAAAACCTTATCATCCCCGCCTCCCGGCGAATCAAACCCCTTAAGCCCAGCGCCAAAAATCCGGGTTCTTTATGCAAGCCTTTTTTATACGTGTCTTCAATTTTTACACCGTCTTCGTTGTCTGACGAAAAGGGCCGCCCGGATAATTGCTGTAACTTATGCGCAAATTCCAATGTCAATTTAAACGCTTCCGTTTTAACTGAAGTCATGCCTAATGCTGTCGCGAGCGCTTTTCTTTCAATGCTCACCGGTATTTTTATTTTCGTGCTGTCCAAGTCGCTTTTATGCACCGAATAACTAAACAGCGCTTCATCAAAATAAAGCACAGCAGGATTGACCGATAAGCGAAACAACACATCACGGCTGTTTTCAATAATCAAATCAGTACCTTTGAGGCATTCAGCCAATTGTTTTAATTCGCCCTGCAACAGCGGATTATTTTTAACATCAATCCAACCATAAGGATGGAAGACAATATTTTGTTCAACCGATGCAAAGTTAAAACCGCGCGCATGTGCGGCCAAGCCCAATAAAACAGCCAATTGCCTCGATGTTAAAGCCACATCCAGCGGTTTTTCCTTGCCCAAAACACCGGCCAACAGCGGCTTTTTGCTATCAATAGGCAAAGTCAAACCGTATTTTTGCGGGTCAAACAAATAACCCGCCGCAAAACTATCCGGCAGCGCCTGTAATTCTGTTTTTAGCGCCAAACGGTCACCCCCAAAATCATCAAGCAAGGCTTTGATATAAGCTATTTTGCCGTCCGCCGTTTCGCCTTTTACCGTGTCATCAAGCGCAAACCAAACCAGACGCTCATCGCGCTGGACTTGTTGTTGCAAAAATAAATAGCCTTCCAGCGTCAATACCACCTGAAATATGTCCAGATAATATTCAGTCAAAGCGTGATTAGGCGCAGAACCTTGAACTTGCCGATAAGGCTTTAAGCTACGCCAAGGCTTGAATTGATAATGCTGTTCAAAAATAAGCCCCGCTTCTTCGTGCAGTTCCCGCTTTAAGGTATCCGGCAAGGCTTGTTTCATTAAAGCCGAATTTGCCGATTGCAGTTCAGCCAATAAAACAGGCATCTCCATATCCCCGGGCACATCGCGTTGATTCAACCGCCCACCGATCAAGCCATAATCCCCGGCCTTTTTATCAAAGCGCTTTTGGGTATCTTCGCGTTGATAAAACAACAGAGCGCCGTCCAGTTTGATCACGCCCCACGCCGCATAAATATAACGGATAACTTTAGCGTTAGCGCTGGCGTGGTGTTCAACGCGCCTGTTTTCAACAACACTCAACACCTCGCGTTGCTCATTTTTCTTGGCATCGGCGATGCCTTGCGTGTTCCAAAAATTGTCGGCAAAAAAGCGCGACTCATTGTCACTAAGTGCCGTTAATACTGACATCGCCAATAATTGCGCCGGGAATGACACAAAACACCATTCGCCCTTTTGCAGATAAATCGTATTTAACACCGCCAAGGTATCGAGCAGCGTTTCCATTAACCCAACGGTATTTTCAGCAATAGCGCGATCAAGCGGGTGCTGATGACAAAGCGCGTTAATCAACACTTCACGCGGAACACCGTAAAAATCGCCTTCTTCTTCGGCGTAACGGGGAAGGTGGGGAATTAAAGACTGGATTAATTGTGCTGACATGGGTGTTTCGACACGCTAAAGGGATAGCAAATTAGAAAACGGCTGGGTATTTTTCCAGCGGTAGGTATGAAAATCACGTTTATCGGTGCTTAAAATTCGCCCGTGCCCCAAATGTTCCGCCAATAAAACCAAAGATGCGTCGGCAAAATCCATCGGTAAATCGGCGTATTGTTGCATCAGCACAAATAGGCGCTCTTTATCTTTCTTAGGAATTTCAAATAGATCAAACGCTTCAAGTTGATACATTTTGACAAAATTGAGTTGTGCTTTTATGCCTTGTCGCGCTAATGAAATATGACAAACTTCGGTAATAACGGGGTAAGTGGTAATCAGTCTTTCTGCACTGGTTTTTACAAACGCATTGGCGGCTCGGTGATGTTTATCTTTTTTGTCAGACAAGGCAATCCAAAAGCCGGTATCGGCAATAATCACAATTTATGACTCCAATCAAGATAGTCTTTATAATTTTCAGAAAGATTTTCATCGAGTTCTACACAACCAATAAACCCCGATTGCAGCATTAATTGATAGGCTGCCTGTCCTTCATTTGGCATTTTGTTTTCGTTAAAAATTTTATCAATTGCAACGGCGACCAGTTCAGAGGCATTGATTTTCAATTGATTTTCCAACGCATGGAGTTTTTCAATATGTTGGTTGTCGAGTTCAAGGGTAATTTGCATGATTTTCTCCTTATGAATAAATAGGCAGGATTAACACTGAAATTTTTCAGGAACATCGGGGAAAAATGTAGAGTTCGGCATTATGCCGGTAGTGTCATAAATCGTTACCTTGCCATCTTGACTGCAAATCCAAACTTCTTCGGCGCCTTGTTGCAGATAGAGACTGATTTTTTCAGCCATTTCCTGCATTGAATTAGATGGCGACAGAATATCAACACATAACTCAGGTGCAGCCTGATAAGGTGTAACTAAGCCATTTTTTAAGAAAAACTCATCCGTACCCCAGGCCACATCAGCGACCTTTACCCCTTTGGGCGTATCAATTGAGCATTCAGTGATGACCTTGCCGGTTTTGTTAGCGCGTAAAAAGAAAGCGATTTCAACTTGTAAAAATCCGTGTTGATTGGAAGCGGGAGACATCACAATTTGTCCGTATTCATTGAGTTCGATTTTGTAAGGCAAATTGCTTAAGCTTTTATCGGTTAAGACTTCTGACCATTGCATTTTTTATACCTCAGTGTTTTGGTCGAGTTCAAGGGTGATCGGCATGATTTTTACCTTTCAAAGCTCCCAATCTTCCAATAGTAAACCGCTCACTTTGCTAAATTCGCGGGTGTTATGGGTAATCAAGGTCACTTGATTTGCTAACGCGATAGCCGCAATCATAAAATCATTTGCGCCAATCGGCTGACCTTTTGCACTCAGTTCAGCGCGAATCTTGCCATACTCTAAAGCGGCCTTATCATCAAAAGGCAGCGAATGAAAATGCGCACAAAAATTTTCGACTTTCGCTAAACTGGAGATTGGATTTTGGCTTTTCATTGCGCCGTAAAATAATTCGGCTTTGACAACCGAGCAAAGAAGGATTTGCTCAGGCTGGCATAATTCCAGGCGATGTTTTAATTTATCAGAGCGTTTGTTTAAAAAGACGATGCAGGCGTTGCTGTCCAATAAATAGTTCATAGTATCGCTTCAATTTCATTGAGTGCCGGTTGCGGCGGGCGATCTATCGGGTCGTCGGCTAAACAGCCATACGTTTGATTAATAAACGCTAACCAGTTTTGTTTTTCGCGTGTGTTTGGGCTGGGTTGAATAATAACAACGAGTTCGACTTCTTGGTTGGCATATTCAGGCGGCAGGGTTAAATGAAGTTGTGCGTTTTGGCTTATGTGGGTAGTGAGTTGTAATGTTTGCATGATTTTCGCCCTATTAAGAAAAACTGCGGTTATAGATATGCCGCGCCAGTGTCGGTAAAAAATCGTTGGAAGGCGAGGTTAAATTTCTTGAATTGAATTTCTGATTAATCCAAAAGTATTGCAATAAAAACTTTTTAAAATCATGTAGTTCAGCATCGGTATTGCCGGTATTTTGCTTATAAATGGCATTAATTTTATTGCCAAAATGCCCCGTTTCATTTTTATTTAACCCCGTTAAAATTCCATCAACACATTCTTCTGCGTATTTAATATCGTCATCTAAATTTTGCAGATTATCGGCGGGTGATGGCGAAATACAGCTTAATAAAATTTCTTCATAAGGTTGATTTGCTTTTGGTAATTTAAACATGGCTCGCATATTAACCAAGAATAAAAAAGCAATGGTTTGATGGTCTAACGGTTCAAGTAAATTAGCGTGAGATACCCAGTTGCGGGTCATTTTCATTAGCCATGCAAAAGTATAAATATCACGGATTTTGCTTAAATCACCGGCATATTTTTCTTTTAAGCTGTTGGGTTCAATATTTTCTTCCCATTCATGCACCAGCGTTCTTAAAAATAGTCGATATTGTGCATTGAGGGCTGCTTGGTCATTTGGTTGTTTTATCGGGAAAAATTGCGCTAACGTATCGAGATAATTGTTTATATCCGTTGTGGCTATTTCGTGACTGTTTTCTTTTTTTATAAAATCTCTGAACTGAATATTATGGTCGTCTTTTTCAATATAGGATTTCAAAAAATCACAGGATTTAATAACGCCACGCCGCAATTTAATATAATCCGATTCCTGTTTTTTGATCCACTCTCTTAAATTTTCATACTCAATATCTTTTTTCTCAAAAGCCTTCACTTCAGGAATATAAATTTCGCTGCATTTTTTCTTAAAAGCATCAATTGAGTTTTTTTCACCCGTCATAAAACACATTCTTTCAGCAGGTACACCTAAATGAATTAAATCATTAAAAACATAAAATCCGCCATTTTCGTGAAATTTACTTTTATCAGTGTAGGATTCTGGAATGTCTTTATCTAAATCAACATGTTCACCATTATCTAAACGAACATCAATAATAACGGTATCAATTTTATTGAGAATGGCATGATTTTCTTTAAATTCGGCATAATCAAAGTAATTACGGCATAAATAAACGGTATGCAGGCTTTTTTGTTGGGTGCAAAATTCGTTTAAATCGGATGGCCTCGTTTTCAGGCTAAATAAATCATTATCCCACACATCAAAACTTAATAAATCGCCAAACATTTGATTTAAAATATTTTTCCCTGCTTGTAAACCACCAAAGTCTTCAATCCAAAGCACATTCATGTTTTAGCCTTCTAATAAGGTTTTATGGAGTTTTAATTCTGCGCTAAACAGTTGTTCATTGGCAGAGCAATTAAATTGCGCTTGTTCGCCTAATAATTCAATCAGGCGATTAATAAAAGCGAGTCCTTTATGTGTGCCGGCTAATTGGCTGCTGGCGTTAGCTTTGCAGGCGTTTTTAACGCTAAAAAGATAGTATTCTGATTCTACACGCCAATCAATTTGAATTTTTCCTGTGCCACTCCAGTATTTTAACGCATTGAGGATTAATTCTGAGCTAATGGCAAACATGAGCGAGAATTTAATTTGATTTGCGCCAAATTGCACGCTGCTTTTTTCGATGTTGACTTCAAGCGCGGTGATGGATTGCAGCCAGTGGTAGAATTTTTCGACATCACGTTGATTTGTGTCCAACGGCAAAACCTGTTCAATAAAGGCTTTGCGGGTGGGTTTGATTAATTCGCCTTGATTGTTGATGAGTTTGCGTAAGCCTGTGGCATCTTCCATAAAGATGATGCGGTTGAGGGATTGGCGCAATGCGGCGGCGATAAACCATTCGGGGGTTGCGTCGCCGGTGTGGTCTTGTTGCCAGGCGCGTTGAAATTCTTCGGTGTCGTAAATGGATTGTTTAAAGGTGTCTATTAAGCAATCGGTTAAGGTGATAGTGGAGAAGAGCGCAGTGATTTCGTTAATAGCTTCGTAGTGTTTTTGATTTTTTTCGTAGTCTTCGCTACCCAGTAAGCGGATGGCTTGTCTTAAGGATTCTGGGGCGGTGGCGAGGGCATTGCGCATGGTGTGGGTAAAGAAAGACAGCATTTCTTTTTCTTTTTCGTGCAAGACTTTGTAAAGTAACAGATTTTCCTCTGATTTTTTAATAGTCGCCAGAGCAATTTCTTTCATGCTTGTTTCTTTGTAATCCGAATTTACGAATACTTCTTTAACAAATTGTTTTGCCAAATCAAATTCTCCTTTTGAAATATGGATTGCGATCCTTTGATGTAAAAGCTCAATCGCTTTTCGTGAGTGCGGTGAAATAGTAAGAATTTCTTCTTCATCGAGTTGGGCCAATTTTTCTCGACCTATTTTTTGATAAAGTTGCTCCGCTTTTTGTTTGAAATCAGTAGGATTATTGCCTTCCTGTTGGTATTTCCAAGTACCTCTACCGGCCTCAAAGCAATCGGCTAAAGCTTTAAAAGCACGATATTTGATTTCACTTTCTTCTTGGGCGTGTTCAAACCGTTCGACAGCAGTACGGTAATACTCGAAAGTCCAAACATCTATTTCATCTTCATCCCTCTCGTTATTGTAAGGATCAAATCCATGCTCACTCATATAACCTAACCAATAGGAAGCTTCCGCTTTTCCTTGAGCAGCAGATTTCTTAAACCATTCATCAGCAAATTCATCATTTTGCTTAGTACCTAATCCATGCAAATAGCATAGTGCTAGACGACATGCCGCATCAGCTTGATTATCCTCATCGCGTTCGGCTGCCAATTTATAAGCCTTAAACGCTAATTCTTCATTTTTTTCACAGCCTTTGCCTTGAGCCGCTAAATTGCCCACTAAGAGATAAGCACGGGGAACGCCACGATTCGCTGCAAGTTTATAGAACTTAAACGCTCGTTCATCGTCCTGCGCAATACCTTTGCCCTGCGCATATAGATCGCCCAAGAAGTAATACACTTCGGCTACCTGAACGCTATATCCAATTTTAGTTTTGTTCTCTGCAAAATACGTATCGGCCAATTCAACCGCTTTTGTGATCCACTCAAAAGCCAAATGCTCATTTAGCTCCACACCTTTGCCATCACGGTAACAACATGCCAAAGGATAATAGGCGTCAGCAAATTCTTGTTCAGCTGCTTTTTTAAACCAGTCAAAAGCAAGTTTATCGCTTTGCTCACACCCCAGGCCTGCGACATAACAACGCGCCAGCCAATATTGCGCTTCGGCGCAATATTGGCTGGCGGCTTTGGTGAACCATGCAAAAGTTAAGGTGTGTGTTTTACTGGGAGAGGGTTCACCTTTAAAATGATTAAAATCTAGGTCAGCACTAGGTTCAACAAATCCGAGTTTTCCGGCGGTAACCCAGTTATAAATTATCTGATAATAATTTTTTTCTTTGCCCAGAAGTGGTTCACTGAAAAGGTCACTCGATGTTGCGTGATAAATCCCCAAAAACAACTGCGCCTCAACCAAACCATGTTCTGCAGATTGATTCAGCCAGTACAGGGCTTGCGCCACATCCGGTACAACATCGATTCCGCAGGCATAGCGATGAGCAAGATCGAATTGCACTTGTGCATCACCATTGTCGGCCAGTTGTTGTAAAGCAGCGGTTGAAGTAGTTGAATTTTGTTGCATGGTTTGACCTGCCTGTTGAGTTGTTTAGGTAAGTTTGGCGTTGTCGATCAACGCTTGTTGTTTTTTCTGTTAGCCATTTTGCCTTGGCGGGTTTGGCTTGTAATGGGAGCACTGTGGGAAATGTTGCCCGTCGATAACGGGCGTCCAGCACCCAGATTACTACGTTTTTTAAAGTAAGCCATCCAGATTGCTTTCGGCTGAACGGGCTTTGGCTTTTTCCGTTCTGGCCCGTTGCCGTTCAAGCTTATACTCTTCAATTAAGGCTTTGATGGCTTCATTGCCCATACGGGTTTTGTTGGTTTCTTCATCACTGTTCAATACGAAGGCTTTTACGGTTTCGTAGCTACATTCTTCGTCAGAAAACTTACGTCGGCCATCTTCATCGACCTGTAACGAACGCAGGTGCTGTATGGCACGAATCAAATCTCCGTATCCTTTTAGATTATCAGCGACTTTGCGCGTATTCAGTTGAGCGCTAGCCAGTTGCGCCAAGGCGTTTTCAATACCCAATTCAAAATCTTCCGGGTGTAGCCCTTCTTTATCACTGTAAACACCGGCCACACTGTTGCCAACATATTCAATAGCACCACGCGAAGCCAGTTGGTCATAGATAGGACTGCTCCGGACAACAGCAACCTCCAGGATTTTTCCGGTTATCAGGAAAAATTTAATATGAAAACCGTTGCCGTTAAAAGTTGTTTCTTTTTGAATTTGGCCTCTCTTGCCAAAATCACGGATACTGTCATCCTGCATTACAACAGGGTTTTCCATTTTTGCATTTTTTTGGTTTTCATCAATCATGATGGTGTCCTCGTAGCCGGTTGAGTCTGGGATATTTTGTAATACTATGGCGCTATGATTATTCGTTTTCAGCACTTGAATAACCCAATAACTGCGTCAAAGCTTCTTGTTGAAGTCGCTGATTAAATTGTTCGAATTCGGCTTGCAGTCCGTTGGCGACAAGAAATTGTCTCATCGCATCCTGTTTTGCCTTGCCTTCGATGGTGGCAATCGCTGAATGTTTTACCCAATCAGCCATTGCCCCTCTATCAAACTTTCCTTTAGGTGCAGCGCTATAGGGAGTTCGGATGGTTTCTGCCAGTTTGCGGTAAATATCTGCCGGTAAGCATGTAGAAAATTTGATGACAGCTGGCATTAGACTTCTCCTGATTTTTGATACGCCATTTGCGTAATACCTTGTTAATTTTGAAACTCGGTTATGCGCAAAACTTGTTCAAATATTGAAATACTTAACCTTGAAACCACTCTCTGCGGCATGTTGTGTATTATCAGGTAATGAAATTAAGCTGTAATGGGAGAGCTGTGGGAGTTTTTATATGGGTTGCTCAACGGCCTGTTCCAGTTTGACCTTGCCCGAATTTTGTTTGATCCGCTTCAGGCCGTAGTGAGGTTATCTTTCACCGTCAAATGCGAAAACAGATTGGCTTCTTGGAACATATAGCCCAAGGGGCGCTTATAAGTGGGCAAAAACAGGCCGTGTTCGCTGTCTTGCCAGCGTTGGCCGTTGATTTCAAGCTTACCTTGCTGCGCGTGTTGGAGGCCAGCAATACAGCGTAGCAGCGTGGTTTTGCCGAAATGGCCGAACAACACGGTAATGCAGGCCGGACAGTTTTAAATCGACGTTCAGTTTAAAGTCGTCTTCATCGAGTTGGAAGCCGCATGAGCACTAGGATTGCATTTCGGAGTTGAATCCGCCACCCGCAACAGCCAAAATCACCGCGCCGGCCTTGAACGCCGCCGTGGCCGGTTTGCCTTTGCCCAGGCCCAAGGCTTCGACGCTATCGTTGGTGACGGTGGCGGCAACCTGCTCGCCGCCTTTCAGCTCAATATCGACTTCGGCATTAACTACGCCCGGTTTAACTTGGGTGACCGTGCCTTGCAACTGGTTACGCGCCGACAGCCGGTAGCCGCCGAAATCGGTAACGATGATGATTTGCGGAGCTTTGACCAGGGCGACAACTTCAATGCCGATCTTGATGCCCAAGGTTTCGACGGATTCCTTGGTAATCGAGGCGACAATAGTGTCTCCGCCTTTTAAAACGACGTGGACTTCGGCGTTGACCGCGCCGATAAGCACTTCGTTGACGGTACCGGTAAATTGATTGCGTGCGCTTGCTTTCATGATGAACTCCTGGATTAATTTAATATCGATGTACCCTTGATCTGCACGTAAACCGCCATGCCGATCTGCAAATCCAGCATCAGCGCCGATTTGCGGGTGATGTGCGTCAGCAGCGCCTGATTGCCGATCTGAACTTGAACAACAGTTTGGCCTTCCCGGCCATCGGCGATGCCGGTGACGGTGGCGGGCAGCACATTCAGGATGCTGGTCGCAATCGGCGTTTCCAGCGCGATGCTGACATCACGGGCATAAATCTGTACCCGTAATCGCGTACCGACCGGGGCATCAACCGCCGGCAGGCTCAGCGAGCCGCCGACAACATCGACGCGCGTCAGATGATAGTCGGTTTCATGTTCGGCGACGGTCGCCTGCCAAACGGTGGCGGCCTCGCGGTCTTGCGCCAGCGGCACGTCGAGACGGCTTTGCGTTTCCGACAGCGGCCCCGAAGCCAGCGCCCGGCCGTCTTCCATGATTACCAGCGTGTCGGCCAGTTGCGCGACTTCTTGCTGGGAGTGGGTGACGTACAGCACCGGAATATCCAACTGCTGGTGCAGGCGGCTTAAAAACGGCAGGATTTCCTGTTTGCGCTTGTAGTCCAGCGACGCCAGCGGTTCGTCCATCAGCAGGACTTCGGGATTCAGCGCCAAGGCACGAGCGATGGCGACCCGCTGCCGTTCGCCGCCGGACAAGTGGCCGGGCATGCGCTCAAGTAAATGACCGATGCCGAGCAATTCAAGGGTTTGCTCCAGCTTAACCATGCCCGAGTTTTGTTTGATTCGTTTCAAGCCGTAATTCAGGTTATCCCGCACCGTCAAATGCGGAAACAGGTTGGCTTCCTGGAACACATAGCCTAATGATCGTTGATGAGTTGGTAAAAAGATATTGCGTTCGCTGTCCTGCCAGACATGGCCGTTGATTTCCAGCTTACCTTGCGGCGCGCGTTGCAGCCCGGCAATACAGCGCAGCAACGTGGTTTTGCCGGAGCCTGAATGGCCGAACAACACGGTAATGCCGGTGCCGGGCAGTTTTAAATCGACGTCCAGTTTAAAGTCGCCGTAGTCGAGTTGGAAGCGGGCTTGGATTGTAGTCATATTCGTAACTCGATTATTTAAGCGGATGCGCGACCGGCTGTGTTTTCAGCGCAGTGTACAGCACCAGCAGCACGCTGAACGAGAACAACAGCAAGCCCCCCGCCAGCCAGTGCGCTTCGCTGTATTCCAGCGCCTCGACATGGTTGTAGATTTGCACCGACACCACGCGGGTCTTGTCTGGAATATTGCCGCCGACCATCAGCACCACGCCGAATTCCCCGACCGTATGCGCAAAACCTAAAATAGCCGCGGTCAAAAAGCCGGGTTTCGCCAGCGGCATGACCACGCTGAAAAAGGTATCCAATGGACTCGCGCGCAAAGTAGCGGCGGCTTCCAAAGGCTGTTCACCGATGGCGGTAAACGAGGCTTGCAGCGGTTGCACGACAAACGGCAGCGAGTACAACACCGAGGCGATGACAAGGCCTGAAAAAGTAAACGGCAATGTACCCAGACCCAGCCAGGTTGTGAATTTACCAACCGCTCCGGCCGGGCCCATCAGCACCAGCAAATAAAAGCCCAACACCGTCGGCGGCAGTACCAGCGGCAATGCAACAACGGCATTGATAATGCCTTTCCACGAAGAACGCGTCCGGGCCAGCCACCAGGCCAACGGCGTGCCGAACAGCAGCATCAACACGGTCGCGATGCCGGCGACCTTGAAGGTTAAAAACAATGCGCCGAGATCGGAAGGGCTTAGCATAAAATCGCTCCGTTGGTTATTTTGTTTGTTTCCACGTTCCAGCTTGGGAACTCGCGGAAATGTCTGCTGTTGTAGGGCGTGCCGTGCGCGCCTTAAGATTTATCGTTCCCACGCTCCGGCGTGGGAATGCAGTGTCAGACGCTCCAGCGTCCCGCAACGCTGGAGCGTTGCGTACTGAATTCCCACGCCGGAGAGACTGTGAAAATATTCCGAATCCAAGCGATTCTCAAGTCGTCCGGCGTGGCATTTTTTTCGAAAATACAGTTTTTTCTCATATGCAGCTCATTT
>JAUYMY010000044.1 GCA_030699385.1 Methylobacter sp. | reverse complement strand
GAGCGGCCACCCGGCCGCGAATAGTGCGCGATTGTTCGCGGCCGGGTGGCCGCTCCCACAAATTTCATCTATTTTCACCCGTTCCCAAACGCCTAAAATTGTGAACCGAAATACTTGTGTATAAACATGAGCACGCTGCGTCCCGAAAAATATCAAACACAGCAAAATCCTGCCATATCCCATGAATTCACTCGGCGTGGGAAACGAGGGCGCAGCTGTCAGCCCATCACCACCAATACCCGATGGTTCTGCCCGTCGTGCAGCAGCAGGATGCCTTCTTCCGTCTGCAGGATGCCATCCAGCTCAATCGACACAATGCCTTTCGATACGCCATCAGGATTATTGACGGTGATGTCATAGTGAGTTTCTCCGTGTTGATAGCGGATGCTGTAACTGTGCCAGTCATGCGGAATACACGGATTGAACTGCAGACTGTCGCCTCGCACATTTAGCCCCAACAGCGATTCCACGCCGGCACGGTAAAACCAGCCGGCAGCGCCGGTGTACCAAGTCCAACCGCCGCGCTGCGTATGCGGCGGCACCGCATAAATATCGGCTGCCAGCACATAAGGCTCGACTTTGTAGGCATAAACCCCAGTGCGGCTTGCCGTGCGATTAATCGGGTTCAGCATGTGCAGCAGTTCTGCCGCCTGATCGCCGTCGCCCAACATCGCGTAAGCGATAACGCACCAGACCGCAGCGTGGGTATATTGACCGCCATTTTCCCGGACGCCCGGCAAATAGCCTTTAATGTAGCCGGGGTCGAGCGTGGTTTTGTCGAACGGCGGCGTAAACAGCAACACCAAATCATCGCCGTAATGAATCAAATATTCAGCCACCGAATTCATCGCCTGCTGCGCCCGCTCAGGATCGCCGGCACCGGAAATGACGGCCCAAGTCTGAGCCAGTGAGTCAATACGGCATTCGGTGTTGGTCGCCGATCCCAATGGCGTCCCGTCATCGTAATAGGCACGCCGGTACCAGGACACATCCCAACCTTCGGCTTCGACCGCAACTTTTAATTTGTCCGCATGTTCGCGCCAGCGCTCAGCCCGCTCGGTGTCGCCGCGCGCGTTTGCCACCTCAATAAATTCCGACAAGGTGCTGATCAGAAACCAAGCCAGCCACACGCTCTCGCCTTTGCCTTGATGGCCGACCCGGTTCATGCCGTCATTCCAATCGCCGCTGCCCATCAGCGGTAGGCCATGCGCGCCGGTTTTTAAACTCAAATCCAGCGTCCTGGCACAATGCTCGAACAGGCTGGCTTGTTGCGCCGATGGCGTCGGCTCGAAATAAGCGTCTTCCTGTTCCGGTGCCAGTAACGATCCTTCCAGAAACGGCGTCATTTCATCGAGCACCGCGTTATCGCCACTGACTTTCAAATAATGCGACACCACATAGGGCAGCCAAATCAGGTCATCGGAAAAATGGGTGCGCACGCCCCGATTGGACGGCGGATGCCACCAATGCTGCACGTCGCCCTCGACAAACTGATGCCGCGCCGCGCGCAAAATATGAGCGCGGGCAATATCGGGACGCGCCAGCGCCAGCGCCATGCTGTCCTGCAATTGATCACGGAAACCAAAAGCGCCGCCCGCCTGATAAAAGGCGGCGCGCGCCCACATCCGGCAACTCAGGGTTTGATACAACAGCCAACCGTTCAGCATCATATCCAGCCCTCTGTCCGGTGTTTTAACCTGAACTTTTCCCAGCGTCTTGACCCATGATTGCTTTACAGCGGCAAAAGTTTCCTGGCTATTTGCCGCCCGATAACGCTGTATCAGTTCTCCGGCATGATTGCGGTCACTGCCCTGCCCTAACAAAAACACCAGCTCAATGCTTTCACCGGGCGCAAGTTCGACCTGGGTCGCCAACACGGCACACGGATCAAGCCCTGCACCTGCGCGCTTTTTCAATGTTTTAGCTTGGCTCAAGGCAATGGGCGCACCCAGACTGCCGTTGCGGCCGATAAACTCGGCTCGACTGCAAGTCCACGCCGTTTGCCGTCCGGCAAAATCGACAAAAGCAATACGCTGACCAAAATCCATATCCAGAGGATTGTAGGCAAACAGCGCGCCGGTGGCTTGATCCAGCTCGGTCACAATATAAGGCGCGGTGTTGGTGCGGGTGGCACCAAGCACCCATTCCACATAAGACGTCACCGTTAATTGACGATTGCGGCCGGTGGTGTTTTTCAAGGTTAGCGTGGAAATCTTAACCGGATCATCGATGCTGACAAATTGCCGCAAGCTGCTGTGAATGCCGTGAGACACATGCTCGAAACTGCTGTAACCCTGGCCGTGGCGAATCATATAGCGGGCATTATCGACCCGAACAGGTAACGCGGTCGGCGTCCACACTTCGCCGCTGTCGTTGTCCTGCAAATAAAATATTTCGCCCGGCGTATCGCTGACCGGATCATTCGACCACGGCGTCAACTGGTTCATGCGGCTGTTCAGGCTCCAGGTGCAACCGCCGCCGAGTTCGGACACGGTAAAGCCAAATTGGGCATTGGCAATCACGTTAATCCAGGGTGCCGGCGTCCATTGTCCATTGCCGAGCACAATCACATATTCGCGCCCGTCGTCGGCAAAGCCGCCCAGACCGTTAAAATATTCGAGATCGGCCGGCGTACTGAGCGCCTCTTTGTCGACGTAAGCGGTAGACAGCGCTTTGGACTGGATAAACTCCAGCGCAGGCTGGGGACGCCGTTGCAATTGTTCGGACAAAGTGCCGCGACTGCTCAACAGCACGACACGCGCCCTGGTTTGCAACAGCAGGTTCTCTTGTTCCGAAAGCTGATCGGCACGCAGCACAAACACATCGCCCTGACCGCTGTACTCATGGCTGGTTGCAATCGCTTTATTTTCACTCACCATAGATTCCAATAAAACCTGCAAATCATTGGCGTAAGTAATTTCTTTTTCATTCAAAATCACCAAATCCACCGATAAGCGCTTCATGCGCCAATACTCGTGAGCGCGCAATAACTGATCGACAATACCTCTATCTTCTATTGACGATAAGCGCAGCAACACGATAGGACGATCGCCGGAAATGCTTAGCCGCCATAAACCAGTCACATTTAGCTGATTCATCTGCATCAGCTCGTTACTTGCGCGTAGCGACGGATCGGCATACAGCAAGCGGTTCGCCAAGACTTGAAATAAATGGGCTTCATCAGGCTTGATACGCAGATGGCGTAACTGTATATGCGCATGCGTCCAGGCCAAATCGGAAACACGCTCAAAGGTAGCCGCGCTATGATATTTATCCACCAAATCTTCAACCGCCAGCCGCGACGGTGCAACTAAAGTGGTAAAGGTCAAATGAACCGTCTCGCCTGCTTCGATGCTGACCCGCGTGCGCAAACTGAAAATCGGGTCCAGCACCGCGCCGACGGTATTCGTGAGCGGGCGGCCATCGACCACAGCCACCGGTGTACGCAAAGTTTGCCCCCGGCCTAGAAAACGCGCCCGGTCGGTTTCATATTGAACGCCGTTATCACTGTCGCTACCGGCCAGCACATGAGCGGCCCAAAGCTGTGCTTCATTACCTGACCGGGGCCGCCGTTGCGCGATTAACGCAGAGGCCTGCGGCAAATATTCGGTCTGAATGAACAGGTTTGAAAATGCAGGATGGGCGCTATCGGCCAACGTGGGTGCGAGCACAATTTCAGCGTAGGAAGTCACCTCAATGACTTTGGTATAGGAGCCGTTATTGGTCAAACTTAACTGCCTGATTTCTGCATCATCTTCGGGCGACACAATGATTTCAAGACGGCTGGCAATAGCGCCATCCTGACGAGAAATACGCGCCCGATCTTCGAGAAAAACCACCTCGTAGCGATCAGGCTTAGCCGTTGTCGGCTGATAGCCCGCTGACCAAACATTGCCGTTGGCAACATCACGCAAATAAAGATAACTGCCCCAGCAATCGCGGGTCACATCTTCACGCCAGCGCGTCACGGCCAGCTTTTCACAAACACTGTAGCCCGATCCTGCGGCGGTAATCATCACCCCGTAACGGCCATTGGACAACAAATGCGCCGAAGGCACCGGCGACATCGGCGAAGGTTCACGCCGTACCGAGGGCTGTACGATTTCCTTGACTTCGGCTTCGGCCTGAGTGAAGTCGGGAATGGCGCTATCGGCGCCTTGTGGAACCCGCTCCTGCAACAGCATTTCCGCACCCTGAATAATAGGTGTGCGGTGGAAGCGGCGGCGCATAATGCCATCGTAGACAACATTGGCTAAGGCTACTAATGACATGCCCTGATGATGCGCCATATAACAGCGCACAAAGGCCACTTTTTGGTTTTCCGCCAACCGTGTCGGGGTGAAATCAAGTGCTTCAAAAAAACCGTAACGCCCCAATGCGCCCAGTTTTTCCAAGCGGGCAAAATTTACCGCAGCGGCATGGTTGTGATACATCGCCGCCAATGCGGTCGCATAAGGAGCAATCACCAAATCAAAGGCGAGTCCGCGTTTCATGCCCAGACCGGGAACGCCAAAAGCGGAATACTGATAAGTGAACCAATAATCGCGGCCGTTAAACGCCGACTCAGAGACACCCCACGGCACATCGCATTCTTCGCCGTATTCGATCTGACTGTCCACCGCCAAACGGCAGGTTTGGTCAAGCAGGCTATAACGCGGCGTATAGGTCACTAACGACGGCATCAGGTATTCAAACATCGAACCCGACCAGGACAGCAACACCGTGCCTTTGCTGGTGCGTGTCACCCGCCGCCCTAAATGAAACCAGTGCGTACTCGGCACTTCACGTTTGGCAATCGCAATTAAGCTGGTCAAACGCGCCTCCGAGGCAAGCAAATCATAATAGCTGTCGTCAATAACGCCGTCATCAACGCGGTAACCCAGTGCAAACAAGTGCCTGTTTGTATCATAGAGAAAACTGAAACTCATCTCGACGAACAACTGCTGGGCCTGTTCCGCCAGTGTCTCCAGACGCCGGGTCAAGACTTGCCAGCGTTGGGCTTCCGATTGCGGCTGATCAGCCAGAGGCAACCGAAAATATATCGACACGCCCAGATTTTGCACATCGCGCTGATGAGAATGTACGTCGCTGTGCAACAGCGTGGCCCAAGCCAACACCTCGCTGTCATCAATCAATTCGCCGCGCTCGGCAGCAAAAGTCAGCGCCAGATCCAGCAGACTGTCGGCGCAGATGACAATTTGCCGCCACAACAGCGCTGATTCGTTAGCATTCCCTGCCGGTGTACTCGCCAACAAATCGCCCAATTTATCGGCTTTTTTCTGTATATCATCCTGAGTCACGATCAACATACGCCTGTCATTGTTGATCTTGACCAGCGCCGCCAGCAACAATCGATGGCTATCGGCAATACCGTCCAGCACCCCAGAAAACGCATAGGGCTGTTGCGTCAATTCTTTACAGCCCTGCACCACGACCAGCAAATGCCCGGCCAAATTGCCGCTATCGACGGTCGAGACATACTTAGGTTCCAGAGGATACAAGGTACGCGTGTCATACCAGTTGTAAAAATGGCCCTGCAATCGCGGCAGCTTGTTCAGCGTGTTTAACGTAGCTTCCAGCCGGTCTACCGTATCAATCAAGCCTAACCAGCCAAAATCGTGCGCGGCGAATACCGATAACAAATAAAGGCCAAAATTAGTCGGCGAACTGCGATGAGCGATAATCGGCTGCGGGTCTTCCTGAAAATTATCCGGCGGCAGATAATTTTCCTGGTCGGTGACAAAAGTGGTAAAAAAACGCCAGGTACGCCGGGCAACCTGGCGTAACTGCAAGGCATCTTCGGGCAGCAAGGATTCAGCCGGGTCCAGTCGCGGCGGCAAACTCAAAATATGGCCGATAATCGGCGACAGCAGCCATAACAGCAAGAACGGCGCGGCAACAAAGACGGCAGCAGGATTGAACAGCAGCACCACGAAACCGACGCACACCACGACTACCGTCACGCTGCCCATCGGCTTGATCAGGCTGCTCACAGAATGCTTCGCCGTAGTCTTGGCTTGCAGCGCGGTAACCCAGCGCAGCAATTTTTTGCGGGTGATAAATAGCCGCACCAGTGTGCTTACAATGGCATCAACCATCAGCCAGGCCTGTTGCGCCAGCAGCGCTAGAGTAACCAGACTATTACCCAAGCCCAGCAGCACATTTTCTGCCTCCGTGCGCAGTTGGTTACGCCACGGCATATTGTTACGCAGCCGGAATCCGGCAATGGCGAAAAAGGTTGGCAACGTCAACGCGACCAAGACCAGCGCCATCAGCGTAGCCAAAGGTGCATCGGGCATAGACCAGGCCACTAACAGCGTCATAAAAGCGCCCGGTGCCGATAACGTCCGGCGCAAATTATCGAGCATTTTCCAGCGCCCAATCAGCGGTATATCTTTACCGAGAGCACCAAAAATCCACGGCAATAATTGCCAGTCGCCACGCGCCCAGCGGTGTGAGCGCGACGCGGCAACGTCGGTATGGGAGGGAAATTCTTCGTACAACTCAATATCACTGACAAAGGCACAGCGCGCGAATACGCTTTCAAATAAGTCGTGGCTGAGCAAGGTGTTTTCAGGTACGCGGCCGGCCAACGAGGCTTCAAATGAATCGACTTCGTACAAGCCTTTGCCGCTGTAAGTGCCGTGCCCAAACAGATCCTGATAGACTTCGGATACCGCGCTGGAATAAGCATCCATACCGCAGGCGCCGGAAAACAGCTGATGAAACAATGAATGTTCGCGGCGCTGCGGCAGAGTCGGCGTCACTCTAGGCTGCAAAATGCTGTAGCCGCTGACCACGCGGCGCGTCAGAGGATCGAGCACCGGCCAATTGAGTGGATGCGCGGCAGTACCGACTAACTGGCGTATCGAGTCGATAGGCAGTTTGGTGTCGGCATCCAAAGTAATCACATAACGGACACCGGACGGGGCAAACGCAGGCAGGCCGTGAACCGGCATAAAAGAAGTGTTGTCGGCTCCCCGCAACAAGCGGTTAAACTCGTGCAGCTTGCCGCGTTTACGTTCCCAGCCCATCCATTTATTTTCACTGGGGTTCCAGACCCGTTTGCGGTGATACAAGAAAAAGCGCTGCTGACCATAGCGGGCATTCAACGCGTCCACCCCGTCGATGGCGATACTCAGCAACATTTCATCTTCCGGCAGGATTTCCTGATCCGCATCCAGCCAATCGGATAACAGCGCAAAACGGGCATCACCAACCGGATTGGTCAAATAATGCACTTCCATTTCGTCGATTTGCTTTTTTATATCCTGGGCACTGGCAAACATCGTCGGCACCACGACAAACGTGCGCAAGCTATCCGGGATGCCTCCTTTTAACTCCAGTCGCGGTAAATGCCGTGGCGGCACCAGCGCAATCACCAAGCGATTGACCAAACCGGTGGCAATATCGGACGCAGGAAATAATGCAAACAGCGCAATCAGGGCGATAGAAAATCCGTCGAGCCCGGCTTCAAAAGCGCCCGCTAACGGCAGCGCCAGCAAGCCCAGCGTCACCACGCCCATACTGATCAGATAAGCGAGCGTGGCCTGGTCGACATAAAGTCGCAGCAACTTTTTACAGAGCGTAGGACGAAATTCCACTTCTTGTTCAAACTCGCGCCGACCCGAACCAATCAGATAATAACCGGGCTCCAGTTTTTTTGGGTTAACGCCGGGTTCTTCAGCAATGCCCTCAATCTTGTCGATGACTTTATGGGCAATGTCCAACTCGGTATACGCTGAATGTTTGGCAAGATCCTCAATCGCATGACGGTAACGATCGCGGGTGAGAAAATCCATCGCGCTGTAAGTGGGATGAGTGCGCAAACATTCATCAACCAGACTCACTTCTTCAACAAATTGCGGCCAATCAAAGGCCGAAATGGTGCGCATACTGGTGATAATATTGCGCACCGTCAAATTGGAGGCAATCTGTACCGCGTGTTCACGATGCACAATTTCATCAAGAGTCACGCCCTGCTCGCTTAGCCATTCATTCAAAAAATCAAGCGTAGGCGCGGCAACTCCTGGATGCGGATCATGTAATCGTTGTACCAATTGCACCGCAAAAGACTGGCGCAACAGCTCTGGCGGCAGCACCTCGGTCGGCGCTGCAAAATTAGCTTGATCTGTTTGATCGATAAAATCATCAGCCCACTGCCGACCGGCTTGGGAGCGCATAATTTTTAACGCCAGTCGCCGTAAATTTTCTATCATGACGATACGCAGTGAAATCGGTATCGCCCAAAGTTCGCCAATGGTCAGCGGCTGAACGCCTTGGTAGGCGCGAATAAACAGCGTCAGTTGTTCAGGCGAAAAACGGCTGTCGGTATGCGCAACCATCGCCCAGGCAATGCCATAGACGCGTGGATAACCGACCAGAAAGCCACCGGTTAATTTAGGCAATTGCCGATAAAATTTTTCCGGCAGATACAGATTAATCTCATTAATCTGCTCTTCAATCACATGGAAATTATCGAGCAACCATTCTGCGGCCGGAGTAATGGCACGGCGCTCTCGCGCCGCTTTGCCGATGACTTTGTAAGCCTCGAATAACACACGGGAATTTTCACGCACCCGCGGCATTAACTTGAAACCGTTAGGTTGAACACTGGCTTTTTGTGCTGTTGCCAAACTAACTGCGTGTTGCTGCAATCGTTCATTGCTAAACAACTCAAATCTAATGGGATTATCTTCACCGCCGGGATCGGCAAGCCTGGCTTTACGCCTATGATCGCGCAATTTCATCATCTCTATTCCTAAGTTGGGGCTACTGCGTGGTCAACAATTGACGTCTGTTTTGCAGCCGGATTTCCCGCCATAGATCGGTAGCGCGACCTGCTGGGTAAATCGTCCGGTGCCACTGTCTCAATCAGGGATTTATGGCTATCATTGACTCGTCGTTTTAGTCATTGGAATCAGCTTAATGGCAAAATCAGGCAGCGTCTGTACGTTACGCCACTTAGATATTCAGTGCGGGTAACATTAAAACTTCGTGGTTTTCGTGCTTTCGTGGTGATAATCTTAACGCATTGTGCGATTTTTTCGCCCTCCCCTGGAATAGACAAAACACAGGATAACATTATGAATGTTTGGCATTATTTAACCTCGCTTACCTTGGACGATCTCTTGTTACCACTGGTTTTGGGCTTAAGCGCCTTAATCCTGCTGCTTTGGCTGATGTTAAGACTGCACCAAAAACGTAATGCCCAAGCCGCAACCGGCATTGAAGCCACAGCCGACACCCCGCATTGGCATACACTGACGGTTGAAGACGCGCAAAAAGCATTGGCTGCCAATGCCGAACACGGACTCAGTGACGCGGATGTGGAACAGCGCCTTGCGCTGCACGGGCCGAACCATTTGCCCGAAAAAAAACCGCCCAGCGCGCTGGTGCGCTTTATTAGCCAATTCCATAACCTGTTGATTTATGTGCTGTTGGTCACTGCCGTCATTACCGCATTTCTGGATCACTGGACTGACACGCTGGTCATTCTGGGCGTGGTTCTAGTCAACTCGATCATTGGCTATGTGCAGGAAGGCAAAGCTGAAGATGCCTTGCGGGCGATCAGGCAAATGCTGTCCTCGCACGCCATCGTGCTGCGTAACGGCAAAAAAATAACCCTGGCTGCTGCCGAGCTGGTTCCCGGCGATATTGTCACGCTGCAATCGGGCGATAAAGTGCCTGCCGATATGCGTCTGCTTACGGTTAAAAACCTTCAGGTGCAAGAGGCCGCCCTGACCGGCGAATCGGTGCCGGTAGAAAAAAAGACCGCTCCGGTCGATGTTAATGCAGTCATCGGCGACCGGGTTAATCTGGCTTATTCCGGGACTTTGGTCACTTCAGGCCAGGCCAAAGGCCTGGTTATTGCCACCGGCGCCAACACCCAAATCGGCCATATCAGCCAGATGGTGGCGGGTGTTGAAACGCTGACCACCCCGTTGCTGCTGCAAATGGAAGTGTTCGCCCGCTGGATTACCGCCGCCGTCATTATTTTGTCCGGTCTGATTTTTGCGTTCGGCATGATGGTCCACGGCGGCAATGCGGTGGATATGTTTATGACCGTGGTGGGGCTTGCGGTTGCCGCGATACCGGAAGGCCTGCCCGCTATTTTAACGGTGACGCTGGCCATTGGCGTACAAAGTTTGGCTTACCGTAACGCCATTATCCGGCGGCTGCCTGCAGTTGAAACGCTGGGCGCGGTGAGCATTATTTGTTCCGACAAGACCGGCACGCTGACCCGCAATGAAATGACCGTGCGCTCGGTGGTGACTGCCGAGCGGCAACTGGAAATTACCGGAACCGGCTATGAGCCGGTCGGCGAATTTTTATTCGACGGGCAAGCACTCGATCCCAATAGCGATACGGTGTTGATGCAGGCACTGCAAACCGCAATCTATTGCAATGACGCCAACGTTGAGCAAAAACACGAAACCTGGAAAGTACACGGCGACCCGATGGAAGCGGCGTTGCTGATTGCCGGCCTTAAAGCGGATTTACAGGCGGCGGAAGCCTTAAAAGCATGGCCGCGTGTGGACATCATCCCTTTTGAGTCGGAACATAAATTTATGGCGACGCTGCACCATAATCACCAAGGCGAGGCCATCATTTACGTCAAAGGCGCGCCCGAACGCCTGCTGGACTTATGCCCGCTCGAACGCACGGCGGAGGGCGACCGGCCAATCCAGCCGGATAACTGGAAGACGGCGATAGAAACGCTGGCCAAAGAGGGGCAACGGGTGTTAGGTGTCGCCTGCAAACCGGCGCAGGGGCATCAAGTCGAACTGGAGGTGAATGACCTTAACGAAGGCTTGGTTCTGTTAGGCCTGTTCGGCTTAATCGACCCGCCGCGCACGGAGGCCATTGCTGCGGTCAAAGAATGTATCACCGCCGGTATCCGGGTCAAAATGATTACCGGCGACCATGAAGTGACCGCCTGCAGCATCGCCGCGCAGTTGAATTTGCATAACAGCAGCGAGGCGATTACCGGCCGGATGATCGATACTTACAGCGATGAGGATTTGTTGGCGCGGGTGCAGGACGTCGATGTGTTTGCCAGGGTCAGCCCCGAACATAAATTGCGCCTGGTCAGTTTGTTGCAAACCGGCGGCGCCATTGTCGCGATGACCGGCGACGGTGTTAATGATGCGCCTGCATTGCGCCGCGCCGATGTCGGCATTGCCATGGGGCATAAAGGTACCGAGGCGGCCAAAGACGCATCGGAAATGGTCATTACCGACGATAATTTTGCAACCATTGTCCATGCCATCGAGCAAGGCCGCACCGTTTATGAAAATCTGAAAAAAGCGATTGTGTTTTTGTTGCCGGTCAATGGCGGTGAATCCATGAGCATCATCGTGGCCATTTTATTCGGCCATATCCTGCCGATTACCCCGCTGCAAATTCTGTGGGTCAACATGGTTAGTTCGGTGGCATTGGCGATGGCGCTGGCCTTTGACCCGTCCGAACCCGACCTGATGACGCGCCCGCCGCGCCCGGCCAAAGAGCCGATTTTGTCCGGCTTTTTGGCGTGGCGTATCGCGCTGGTATCGGTCTTGTTTGCGCTGGGCGTATTCGGCATTTTTTATTGGAGCCAAGAACAAGGTTCCAGTCTGGAGGAGGCGCGCACTTACGCCGTCAACACACTGGTGCTGATGGAAGTATTTTATTTGCTAAGCGTCCGCTATTTACGGATTTCTTCATTGAGTTTTAAACGCTTATTTAATTCCCGTGCGATTATTTATGCCATAGGCACGGTGATCACGCTGCAGCTTATTTTTACCTATGCGCCGTTTATGGAGCGATTTTTCGACACACGACCCATCGACTTTGTACACGGCCTTGAAATCCTGGCCATTGGCCTAAGCTTGTTCGGCTTATTGGAACTGGAAAAAAGTGTGCGCCGGAAATTTTTCGGTTAAGGTGAGACTTAGCTCAATACTGCCCTATCCTCGCAAATGACCGTTTCCATAGACCACCCACTTGTAGGTTGTCAGTTCATCTGGGCCGACTGGGCCTCGGGCATGAAGCTTGTCCGTGCTGATGCCGATAACCGAGCCCAAGCCATAATCGCCGCCGCCTGACAGGCGCGTTGACGCATTGATCAAGACCGATGCCGAATCAATCTGCTGCTCAAATTTTTGCGCCCGGCTCAGGCTTTGGGTAACGATGCCATCGGTATGCCCAGAGCCATAATGATTGATATGGGCAATAGCCTCGTCAATGCCGTTGACGATTTTGATTGAAAGGATAGGCGCCAGATATTCGGTATGCCAATCGTCTTCTGACGCCGGAAAAATACCCGGCACTATCTGTTGTGTCTGCTCACAACCACGCAATTCGATAGCCTTTGCATCAAATGCCGCCTTGAGCGGCGGCAATAATTGTTCAGCACAGTTTTTATCGATTAATAACGTCTCGAGCGCATTGCACACCTGAATACTTTGGCATTTCGAGTTAATCGCCAAATCAATGGCTTGCACCGGGTCGGCGTCTTCCGCCAGATACAGATGACAGATGCCGTCGTAATGTTTAATCACAGGAATTCGAGTGCCCTCGGCAATGCGCTTAATCAAGCCTTTTCCCCCGCGTGGAATCAATACGTCGATATAGCCATCCATGCTGAGCAGTTCGCTCACCGCTTCATGACCGGGGCTGCGAATGATTTGCAGGGCATGTTGCGGCAATCCGGCGTTAACCGCGCCTGCAATCATCGCATCGGCTAACAGCGTATTGGTTTGCAACGCTTCCGAGCCGCCGCGCAAGATCACGGCATTACCGCTTTTTATACAGACGCCGGCGGCATCGGTGGTGACATTGGGCCTGGACTCATAAATGATGCCAATGACACCAAGCGGCACCGATTTTTTATAAACCTGCAATCCGGCCGGATTAGTATGGCCTGACAACACGCGATTTAGCGGGTCGGGTTGTAGCGCCACTTTTCTTAACCTCGACAGCATGTATTGAAAGACTTTATCGTCAAGGGTCAAGCGTTTAATCATGGCATCCGACTGCCCATTTAGCCTGGCTTGCATCACTTCTTGGGCATTAATGTCCAGCACTTGCTGCTTAACCGACTCCAGCGAGTCGGCCATGTTGGCAAGAGCAAGATTGCGCAATGCTTCGGACGTTGACGCTAATTGGCGCGCGGCAATTTGACTTTGTTTGGCAAGGGTTTGAACGGTCGGGATATTCATATTCTCAGCAAGGTGTTTTTTGAAAGTTCGATAGGCTGGCGGTACAAACTAACTACTCAGCGAAAAAAGAAATAGAACACGGACGGCACTGATGAAACGGATAATCACTGATTAAAAGCATGGCCTATTTTAAAAACCCCGTGTAAATCCGTCCTATCCGTGTTCCGTTTTTAATCGCCCAGCCAGTTTTGCGGCTTTAAATACTCATTGTAAAGCAACGCTTCGGCACTGCCCGGCTCCGGCTGCCAGTTGTATTTCCACTGCGCCAGCGGCGGCATCGACATTAAAATCGATTCGGTGCGGCCGCCCGATTGCAGGCCGAATAAGGTGCCGCGATCATAAACCAGGTTGAATTCCACATAACGGCCACGGCGGTACAACTGGAAATCGCGTTCGCGCTCGCCGTAAACCGTGTCTTTACGTTTTTGCACGATAGGCAAATAGGCATCGATATAATGATTGCCGATGCTTTGCATGAACGCGAAAGAACGCTCAAAACCCCATTCGTTCAAGTCATCAAAAAACAAGCCGCCAACGCCCCGCGTTTCATTCCGGTGTTTAAGGAAAAAATATTCGTCGCACCATTTTTTATAAGCGGGATAAATGTCCTCGCCGAACGGCTGACAGGCAGCGCGGGCGGTTTGGTGCCAATGCAGCACATCCTCTTTAAACGGATAAAACGGCGTCAAATCAAAGCCGCCGCCAAACCACCAAATCGTCGGCTCACCTGGTTTTTCCGCCATTAAAAAGCGCACATTGGCGTGCGAGGTCGGCACGTAAGGATTGTTGGGATGAATCACCAACGACACGCCCATCGCCTGAAATTGCCGGTCGGTCAGTTCCGGGCGCTTGGCCGTGGCCGAAGGCGGCAGTTTAAAGCCGGATACATGCGAAAAATTAACGCCGCCTTGCTCAATCACCCGGCCCTTAGCCAAAACGCGGGTTCTGCCGCCACCGCCTTCCGCCCTGTCCCACAGGTCTTCAACAAAGCGGGCTTCATCTTCTGTCGATTCCAGCGCGGCGCAAATTTGGTCTTGCAGCTGAAGCAGATAGTTTTTTACTTGGTTAATGTTGTCAATATTCATGCGTTATCTTTTAAATGTCGGTTTAGTGCGGCAATAATATCACCCCTTTAAGACAAAACCTCAACGCGGTTTTTTAAGCGCTGCCGGGTGGGATTTAGGTAGAATGGTGTTTTCAGCCATCAATTGGGTAACCGCACGATGCCGCTACCCACTAAAATTTAAATTCGAGAGGCAATAAATGTTTAAACTTCAATCAACAAAAATGATGCAGGTGGCGCTTGCCACGCTATTACTGAGCCCCATAGCGCCGGTTGCAGCCCAGGAAAAACAGGGGCTAAATAGAGCGGTGCTGTTAGAAAAAAAGCTGGAACTGCCCAGCCCTAACGTAGACGCCAAAGTCATACGGGTTACTTTTCCGTTGGGCTTTAAAACACCGTGGCACACCCACGAAGGGCCGGGGCCGCGTTATATGGTCAAAGGACAGTTGAAAGTCATCGAAAATGGTAAGGAGAACACCTATTCAGCCGGCGAGGTTTTTTGGGAAACCGGCGCACTGATGTCGGTCGAAAATGTCGGCGACGCCGAAGCGGAATTGATTATTTTTGAATTGGCGCCGGTCAAGTAAATGGCCCGGTTTGTGATCACCCCGATTTAACTAAATGCGCATTTATCTAGCCTACCTCAGCATTGTTTTACTGTGGGCGACCACACCGCTGGCGATCAAATGGAGCGTTAAAGACTTCAGTTTTTTGTTCAGCGTAACTTTGCGCATGGCCATTGGTTTGGCCTGTATCCTGATGATATTGGCGCTGTCGAGGCAACGCCTGCCCTGGCATAGTAAAGCCCGTCAAACCTATCTGGCGGTGTCCGTACAAATTTACGCCTCCATGCTGGTCATTTATTGGGCGGCGCAATTTATCCCTTCCGGCTGGATTTCGGTGATATTTGGGCTATTGCCGCTCATGACAGCGCTTTTAGGCGCAATCTGGTTGCGGGAAAACAACCTGACACTGGGCAAGCTGCTGGCCTACTCGCTGGGCCTCGGCGGTTTATGGATCTTGTTTGGTTCGGCCTTGCAAATGGGCTATGAAGCGGCGCTGGGCATTATCGGCGCGTTAACATCAACCTTGTTACATGCCGCCAGCTCGGTTTGGATCAAACGCATCAATGCCGAAATACCGGCCTTAGCTCAAGTAAGCGGCGGCCTGCTGCTGTCGATGCCGCTGTATCTGGCGACTTGGGCGATATTTGACGGCCAGTGGCCAAGCGAAATTCCGCCGCTAGCGTTGGCCTCGACCGTCTATTTAGGCGTCATCGCCACAACGCTGGGTTTTGTGCTTTATTACTACCTGCTGCTCCATCAAAGCGCCAACAAAGTCGCCTTGGTGACCCTGGCCTCACCGGTCATTGCCTTGTTCTTGGGCCACGCAGTCAATCAGGAACCCTTAACCCTAAAAATAGCCACCGGTACCGCGCTGATCATCAGCGCGTTAGGGGTACATGCGTTTTTTGACTGGCTAAAGCAAAAAAGCAACAGCGTTTAAGGCCTTATTGGGGCAAGCCACCTTTAAAACCATGAAAACATCCGCTGATAATATTGCGCCTCAATACGGCATTGACGTAGAATAAATCCATGTATATGTTCGTTGAATTACCCATTTTTAGCCGCTATGCCGCTGATTATTTCAGTGATGATGAGCTTGCTGATTTACAAAAATCCCTTGTTAAAAACCCAAAACAAGGCGATGTCGTACAAGGCACACAAGGCGTGAGAAAGTTGCGCTGGTCTCGCTCTGGGACGGGGAAGCGTGGCGGTGTGCGGGTTCTGTATTATGTGCAAGATAATCACGGCAGAATTTGGTTATTAACGGTCTATGCTAAAAGTGCGCGTGAAAATATCGCCACATCCACTTTAAACGCTTTACGCGAGATGGTTGATTATGCCGACATTATCTGAAACTGAATTGCTTGAACGTGATGCAAAACGGGATTTAAATACTGAATTGCTTGAATCTATAAGCCAAATGCAGAGCGGTCAAATAGGCCGAGTCTCTCTACTGGCTCGCAATGGGCGGGTCATTGAATCGCCCATTGCTAAGACCCGCGTAGCCGCTCGCCTAACACAATCGCAGTTTGCCGCGCTGTTGGGCGTATCAGTTCGCACGTTACAAGAATGGGAGCAAGGGCGGCGCGCACCCTCTGGTGCGGCAAAAACTCTATTACGAGTCGCTGAAAAACACCCTGAATTTTTACTTGATAACTAATAATATTGGCTGGTTCAGCGTAACGGTTTAGCTGGCTTTATTAGGCTGATGAACGCTGTGCTGCTGCAACCAGGCCAACACCCCTGCCCCGGCAACATGGCCGCTGGCAAAACAGGCGGTCAACAAATAACCGCCGGTCGGGGCTTCCCAATCCAACATTTCACCGGCGCAAAATACTCCCGGCATGGCGCGCAACATTAAACGCTGATCCAACGCCTCAAAACTAACGCCGCCGGCTGTGCTAATAGCTTCATCAATCGGCCTTGTCGCCAGCAGTTTAAGCGGCAAGGCCTTGATAGCCGACGCAAGGCGCTCTGGATCGTCAAAATCCGCCTTCGCCAAAACTTCCCGCAGCAACGCCGCTTTAATGCCGTCAATGCCGACACGCTTACGCAAATGATTTGCCATCGTCAGCTTGCCGCGCGGCTTGGACAACTTCTCAAACAAAAACGCCTGGTCTTTGCCCGGCGCAAGATCGAGATAAAGCCACGCCGACCCGCTTGCCGTAATATGATCGCGCAACATCGCCGACAGCTTATAAATCAAACTGCCCTCAACTCCATCAGCCGTGACCAGCAGCTCGCCACGCTGGCAAAATTCATCACCCGCCAAACCGCTAAAAGATGCCAGTACCGACTTCAACGGCTGCCCGGCAAAACGGCTACGAAAAAAGTCGCTCCAAGCGACATCAAAACCGCAATTTGACGGCTGTAGCGGCGTCACCGAAACGCCCTGCTCTACCAGCAACGGCAGCCATGCGCCGGTAGAACCCAGCCGCGCCCAACTGCCGCCACCTAAAGCCAGCACCACAGCATCAGCATTGACGGTTTTTTCCCCATCCGGCGTTAAAAAACGCAGACCGCCCGTCTCCCAACCCAGCCATTGATGGCGCATATAAAAACGCACGCCGTTTGCGCGCAAGCGCTGCAGCCAAGCGCGCAACAACGGCGCTGCCTTCATATCGACAGGAAACACCTTGCCTGACGAACCGACAAAGGTCTCAACCCCCAAGCCTTGCAACCATGCACGTAAGGTCTCAGGCCCAAACGCATCCAGCAGCGGCTTGATATAAGCCTGACGGGCACCGTAGCGGGACAAAAACGCTTCCAACGGCTCGGAATGGGTGATATTCATCCCGCCTTTTCCAGCCATCAAAAACTTACGCCCCACCGACGGCATCGCATCATAAAGATCGACTTTCACGCCCGCCTGACTTAATACCTCCGCCGCCATTAAACCAGCAGGGCCGCCGCCGATAATGACGACGGTATTGGGTATTTCAGGTAAGTTTTGCACCATTTTCATTTTTACCTGTCATTAATGAGATTTACTGACATGCCATGATTATTAAGGCATGTTATTTCCCGGAAATAGCCTTAGCGTCCAGCCGAAAGCTCGTCGACTAATTGTTTTATCTGTGCATTGCCCGGTAGGGCTTCCAGCGCTTTTTTCGCATAAACCAATGCAGCTTTGTTGTCCTGTACTTCCAGATGCATCGAGATTAATGAATTTAGAATCTCCAAATTAAACGGATGCTGGGCATCGGCGTCTTTTAATACCGCCAATGCTTGCTTAATGTTGTCGGCCGAATGTAAGCCGACGGCATAAACATAAGCGTAGCGGGCATTTTCCGGCGCAAGTTTGGCGGCTTCAGCCAGTTCAATCAATGCGGCAGCTTTGTCGGCTTTGCGCACCAATGTTAAGCCTAATGCGTGATGTAAATCGGCCACCTTGGGCAGCAGCGTCAAACCTTGGCGCAAGGTTTTTTCGGCGTCATCATCTTGTCCTAATTGCCGGTAAGCATCGGCGAGATTGACATAAGCACCGGCAAATTGCGCATCAAGCTGTAACGCGCGCTGATAGGCGGCAATGGCGGCAGCGGTCTGATTTTGCCTCATGGCAAGGTTACCCAGATTGACGTTTTCCGATGGCCAATCCGCATTGAGGCTCAAATAATCTGAGTACTCCTGCAAGGCTTTGGATCGTGCGGTAAGACGGTCGCCAGCCAACTGGCTATCCGGCACGTCGGCCAAAATGCGCGCCGCTTCGATACGCACGCCGCGTGTGCTATCGCTTAACAACGGGGCAGCGGCCAACACCCGATTCACTGGATCGACCGATTCCATTAAACCTAACGCCGCCGTGCGCACAGACGGGTCACTGTCCTTTAACCATTCTCTAACCGCAAGCAACAAGTCAGGATTCATCAACGGCTTAGTCAGCTCGATAGCCGTGGCCCTGACAATGGCCGGTTTGCCGGCATCTTGCGCCAGTTCGACCAACGCCGGTAATGCCTTGACACCTTGGCTGACGCCGTTATGCAACACCGTGCCGTAATGCGGCCGTTCACGCCATTGTTTACCGTACCAATTATCCAGAGCGGCGGCCGCCCATGCGGGTTTACGATCCTGATGGCACAGCGTACAAGCGTTGGGGCTGGCTAACGTTTGCGACAAATCGGGGCGCGGCAATCGGAAGCTATGGTCATGCCGGCCATCGACCACCATGTAATTCTGTTCCGGCGCATGGCAGGCCATGCACTGTGCGCCTTTGGAGTTTGGTCGATGGAAATGATGCTGTTCGCTATCAAAGGTTTTCGCAGCGTGGCAGCGCGTGCATAAGGCGTTACCTTCGGCGCGAAGTTTAAGCCCATGCGGCTCATGGCAATCCATACAGGTCACGCCATTTTGAAACATCTTGCTTTGGCGGAATGAACCCCAGGTATAGTCCTCATCGCGCTGTTGACCGTCAGCATGGTAGGTGGGTTGCGTCAATAAAGCAGGCCGATGGCTATCTTCCAGCGGAAAGCCAGGCGTACCGCCTTCTATCAGCGTTGAACGGCGCGCATGACAGGCCCCGCAAGTATTCATCGCCGCCTGATTGGCAGGTTGCTCATGCTGTGCAACAGCAGCATCGCTGACCGGAAACTTCCAGGCATCCGGGCTATGACCTTGCAACTTGATGCTTAGGCCTTTGTCCTCATCCGAATAAGGTGGCTGGGCTTGCTTCGCCCAAGTCAGATGCTGAGACGCCGGGCCGTGACAAGATTCACAGGCGACGTTGATTTCGTTGAAGGTGGTTTTATAACTATCAGTCGCGGCATCGTAGCCTTTTTTCAGGTTCGTGGAATGACATTCCGCGCACTGCATATTCCAGTTTTGATAGCGTCCAGTCCAGTGCAACTGATCGCTATGATCGACATTTTCATTGGGGTAAAGATGAAACCAACGCTGCCCGCCCTCGGCTTTGGGCCTGCTGTCCCAGGCGATACCGAGCGATTGATAACGGCCACCGGGAAATTCAATCAGATATTGTTGCAGCGGCGTCACGCCAAAAGTGTAGACGACGGGATAATCGGTCAAACTGCCGTCCGGGCCCTCAGTGCGCACCATGAATTTTCCATCACGTTTAAAAAAGGTTGATTCAACTGCGTGATAGTGAAATTTAGCATTATTAAAATCGCCCAACACGGTCTGATCGTTGGCCTCCTGCATCGCCAACGCATGATGAGAGTCTTGCCACGCAGCCGATTCAGCCTGATGGCATTGCTTGCATTCGCCCGCACCGACAAAGGTTTTCTCTGCAACGGGCAGCGCGATTTTTTTAACGGGTAAAATCGGCGCCGTCTGTGTGCTTGGCTTGGCCGAAAGCCAGTAAAACCCGCCTGCCAACAATCCCAGCAGAATGAATAGCAACACGAAGCCGAAGCGCAAGTTGATTTTGCCGGCAACTGCCGAAGAAAGTTTGGACATCGAGTAGTTTTTGATTAATGACAGGTAAAAAGATTATCCACGAAAGGCACGAAATTTTCGTGCCTTTCGTGGACTTTATTTTGATCATTCAGGGGCATTATTTCTCAAAAATAGCCTTAAACCAAACGCCCCCACAAATCGTATCAGATGCACCGCCAATGCAGCCGGAGCCGCCAGCCAGCGGTTAAATCAGGGTTTGGCAATAATTCTGTCTTTCGATAAAAAGGATGAGTCTATCCATGTGGACATAAAGCATTGTTCCTGTTGTTTATTATCAAGTGGGTATTATCGCCGATTAATCCCGATAAGTTGAGTGCTCAATCCTCAAACCGGTTAATGCCCCGGAATACGTACGCCGGATTTATGCCGAAGTTATCGCGGAAGCTGTGGCTAAAATGGGTCGCATCGGCAAACCCGGCATCCAGCGCGGCTATGGTCATATTATCAACGACGTTTAAACTTTCCAATGCTAAAAACAAGCGTTTCCATGTCCTGAAACGCCGATAAGGGACATCGGTATGCTGTTTAAACAAATGCAAAAACCGGGACGGCGAAAGATCCGCCCTATCGGCCAGATACTCCTGCGAAAAATTGCAATCCGGCTCGTCGCAGATCAGGTCGATAGCGGTCTGTACGCGCGGATCGATGACTAAGTTCAGCTCTCCGTCACAGCGCAGCAAATCGTCTAAACAGCTTTCGATCACGGCTTTATCGGGATCCATTTCATACATCCAGCGCAATTGCCCGATCAGCTCATCGTCCTGGAATAATGCCGACGCTTGCTCCGAACCGGCAAACCGGCGCTTGAAATACAAAAAGTCGGAACTGTCCCGCTCAATAAATAACTTGCCGTGTATGCCCCCTTCAAAATCAAGCTCATGCGGCACTCCGGCCGGCACAATTGCACAGCGACAGCTTTGCCATGCACCGTTGGCGATTTTTATCCTGAAAGACCGGTAAATGCCCACATGCAAAGCCACTGTTGCATAGGCATGCGCATCCAATTTGACCGACGGGCCGAAATAAAGCGACCGACCTCGCCAGATAAACAAGCGCATATAAGCAGGATAAAGTTTCAGCATAGCCAGTTCGTACAAGATTTAATGGTAGTGACCTGATTATAATCCTTCCAGCTGATTTTTATGGGCTTTACCAACAAGGAACACGCTATGAATATTATTGAATTTAAATCGCGCTTTACCCAATTGCTGGGCAATGTTGCAGCGGACATTATTTGCGAACATCGCTTTTATGAGCTGCCTTCCGAGCAAAAACCCTGGTTCGATACCGGCCTTGATGTTGAAGCAGGCGATAATCTTACCTCTTTCGCAGCAGGGAAAACCCGATTCAAAGACCTGCCGATTACCCTGGAACCCAACTTCCAGCTGTGGTTTCGTATCGGCCAAGACGGCGAGATATTTCGCGGCACCCGCGACAGCCATAGCTTTACCGTAGCGCAATCGGGACGGCTTTATCTGGCCAGCTATTTTCCGGGGGAATGGTCCAGCAAAACCGGCGAGCTGGCAACCCCGGATGAAGTGTACGACATGGTCACCGGCAACCTTGCCGTACTGCTTATCCGCTGGCAGGTCGATACGTTGGATGGCTTAAAAACGCTTGCCGAATGCGGGGATGCAAACAACCTGATCGCTATGGAAATCGACCGCTTGGTTTCGCCTGTCATTACGCCGGAAGGCTGGGATTATCTGTGGTTTACCGGATCTGCGGAAGTTTACCAGTCCCGTGCAGTGCCGTTGAAAGAATCGGCCATCTGCTGTCATACCCACAATGACGGCGGCCTGTTAATAAAACCGGTTTCACTGCCCTTTAAACCGGATACCCGCTTGCGCTGGTCTTGGAAAATGGATGTCTTGCCCTCATCCGTGCGGGAAGACACCCTGCCCACCCACGACTATTTAAGCATCGCGGTCGAATTCGATAATGGCCAGGACATCACCTATTACTGGAGCGCCGAGCTGCCGCCGGAAACGGTCTATCGCTGTCCGATACCGACCTGGACTCACCGCGAAACCCATGTCGTGATCCGTTCCGGCTCGCAAGGCTTGGGCGAATGGTTTAATGAAGATAGGGACGTTTACCAGGACTACGTCAACGCCATAGGCGGAACAATGCCGGGCAACATCGTCAATGTCTGGCTGATTGCCGTCAGTCTTTTTCAGCATGAAGAAGGCGTGTGCCAATATGCAGGCATCAGCTTCCTGAGCGATGACCGCGTGGTGCATATTTAAGCAGCAGGAGAATGAGAAAGCCGTTCGTGCTGAGCTCAGGACGAACGGCTTTACTTTTGAATTGACTGACTACTAGCGTCTAAACCAAACGCCCCCACAAATCGTATTCATCCGCTTCTTCCAGTTCGACCTCGACAAAATCGCCGACTTTAAGATGCGTAGCGCCATCAATAAACACCTGCCCGTCGATTTCCGGGGCATCGGCTTTGCTTCTGGCTACCGCGCCTTCTTCGACCACTTCATCGACCAGCACGGTTTCGATTCGGCCTACCCGTTGCTGCAAACGCGCCGCGCTGATTTCAGCCTGATGCGCCATAAACCGCGCCAAGCGTTCCTGTTTGACTTCTTCCGGTATCGGATCAGGCAAGTCATTGGCAACCGCACCTTTAACCGGCGAATAGGCAAAAGCGCCGACCCTATCCAGTTGTGCCTCGCTTAGAAAATCCAGCAACTGCTCGAATTCCTGCTCAGTCTCACCGGGAAAACCGACGATAAAAGTGCTGCGCAAAGTAATATCAGGGCAAACTTCGCGCCAGGCTTTAATGCGTTCCAGATTGTTTTCGCTGGCCGCCGGACGTTTCATCAATTTCAAAATACGGCTGTTGGCGTGTTGAAACGGGATGTCCAGATAAGGCAGGATTTTGCCGGCCGCCATTAACGGAATCACTTCGTCGACATGGGGATAAGGATAAACGTAATGCATCCGAACCCAGATACCCAAATCGCCCAGCGCCTCGGCTAACTCATAAAAACGGGTTCTGACCGAACGGCCTTTCCAGTCGTAGCTTTGATACTTTAAATCCAGGCCATAGGCGCTGGTATCTTGCGACACCACCAGCAATTCCTTGACCCCGGCATTAGCTAGGCGCTCGGCTTCCAGCATGACGTCATTAACCGGCCGACTGACCAAATCGCCGCGCATCGACGGAATGATGCAGAAGGTGCAGCGATGATTGCAGCCTTCGGAAATCTTCAAATAAGCATAATGACGTGGCGTCAGCTTAATGCCTTGCGGCGGCACTAGGCTGATAAACGGGTCATGCGGCGGCGGTAAATGCTCATGCACTGCGGCAACGACTTCTTCCAGCGCATGAGCGCCGGTGACTTTTAATACTTGCGGATGACGCTCCCGAATTTCGGCTTCTCTGGAACCTAAACAACCGGTGACAATGACTTTGCCATTTTGCGCCAGCGCTTCGCCGATGCTGTCCAGCGATTCTTCCACCGCCGCATCGATAAAACCGCAGGTATTGACCACCACCAGATCGGCGTCCTGATAAGTCGGTGAGATGGTGTAACCTTCTGACCTCAGCTTGGTTAAAATCCGTTCGCTATCGACCAAGGCTTTGGGGCAGCCCAAACTAATAAAACCAATATGTGGAGCAGTCATTTAAATCTCGGTAAGGTAAAAGCGCGCTAGTTTATAGGAGTGCTTGGTCAAATAGAAATGTTTTAAAAGCGGGTTATTCACCACAAAGTACACGGAGAGCACGAAGAATAAGCCTCGTGATCTTTTCATCATGCGCTGGTTTACCGTTTTAGGCGTGGGAGCAAGTACAAATAGATAAAAGCTGTGGGAGCGGCCACCGG